>BJHF01000089.1 GCA_014191855.1 Deltaproteobacteria bacterium | reverse complement strand
CCTGTTGGTAGCCGATGCGCGCGGCGAATCTCCCCGGGAAACGCCGACTATCGACGTTTCCCGGGGGCGACCAACCTAGTCCGTCTTGAATGCAATGCAAGCACAATCGGCGTTCGTCGCCGATTATATTTGATGCGGATCCCTTGGGGTTCGTCAGAGTTGGGTTACGACGCATCGCGGGGAGCGGCCCCTACGACGGACGCTCAGGTGCCGTGAGCCGGCGCCAGCCCGCCATTCTCACAACGCATTCGGCGGCAGCTCGCCCCCCACGATGTGAGACGGTTTCAGGGCTATTATTCTCAGATCGTCGAGGGCGAGGGCCTCGCCCGGCCCGATGTGAGAATTTCCGCTCAAATTCCTCTCACAACGCAGGAGGCGACTCCCATAACGGCCAGGGCGAGCTGGCCCCTCCGAGGTTATGAGAATCGTGTCGCGACAGGAGCTTCAAAAACGCCGTGAACCCGCCGGCCACCGCGCCGCGATCCCGGGCGGCGCCCCTCGGCCCCGGGACGTGGCCCGCCGGGATCGCCCAGCCGGCTTTATTCGCCCCTCCCCTACGCAATCACCCCAGCAAACACCGCCGCGCACGCCCGGTTCGTCTCCGTCACGGCGCCTGGTGATGTCCGTCGCGCCGCGCTATCGCCGGAACAAGAACGCAATGTCAAACTGGGCCGCCACCGGGCGCTCCCCGTCCAACACCGGGTACCAACGCCACTGCAACGCCGCTTCCCGCGTCGCGCGCTGGAATACGACCGGACAATCCCTGAAACTCACGTCGGCCGGCGCGCCACCCTCGTCGATCACGACGTGCACCACGCACCGCCCCTCCGTGAGCCCCACCGCGAGAGCAGCGCGCGGCCACTCCGGCTCGGCCCGCACCCGCGGCAACGCTTCGTGCGCGTTGATCGTACGTAAGCCGCCCCCGCCGGATCCCTCGCCACGCCCCCCAGGGCCGTCACCCTTCCTGATGCCCGGGCCACGCCCCGGCCCGGTTCCTCTCCCCTCGGGGTCGCCCTGGTTCGGATCACCCTCGATCACGACGGCAGCCTCGTTCGTCGGCGGCACCTCGGGCACTTCGGCAACGATGGGCGTCACCTCCGCAACCGGAGCCGCCGGCGCTACTTCTTCGCGCGCCTCAACCTTCTTCGGCGTCGAACGCCGGGCCTGCGCACCGCCTCCCGCCGGGGTCGGCGCCGGCGGAAGCACCGGATCGCTCGGAAAATAGATGTAGTCCACCACTGAGCGCTCCACCACCACCGGCGCTCGCACGGAAACAAGCGCCCCGACGACCGCGGCGGAAGCAATCATGGTCAAGACGAGCGCGGCGCCTTTACGCGCGCCGCCCTCCCGGGGGTTTCGGGCGACGGAGTCGAACATCCGGGCAGCATGGACGGGAATTCACCGCCCTCTGTCAACGCGGCGTCACCGGAATGTCTACGCCCTCACCGATCTCAAGCAGGCGCGTGCCGGGCGGGGCGGTGGCGAGGGAAACACGCAGCGAACGCGTCGGAAGCCCGAGCGTCCGGCGGATCGCGCCGACCGTGTCCACGATCACGTTCGTCCGCCCACGGAAGCCCGCGAGGCCTGCACCGACCGCAGCTTCGTCGTCGAAGTCGGCGCCCGCGAGCACGAGATCGGCGCCCTGGAAGTGGGCCTGGAGGGCCGGGAGCTCGCGCTGGAAGCGGTGAATCGCCTGCCCCATGTGCGCGACGCGGATCCCTGCATGTTCCACCTCCACGATCAACGGTGGGTCCGACGGGCGGCGCAGGGTGTACTTGAGCCGGCGCGCGGCTAGTCGCGGAGAGTGGAGCCCGCTCAACGTTTTTCGCAGCGCCTCGATGGGCGTGGCCCACGGGATCGGAGTGTACGGCATCGCGCGCAGGCGGAACGCGCCGAAGATGGCGTCCCCGGTGCCCTCCCCCGAGCCGAGCCCTGTGCCGTCGCGACGCAGCCAGCGCAGCAGGTCGGGGTGGGCCGCCACATCGCCCGCTGCACCCCCGCGCACCCCCGCAGTCCGCTCCTGCTCCGACCACGTCAGCACTAGGGCGTCGAGCACGGGTTCCGGCGGATCGAAGCACAATGTCGCCCCATCGGGCCAGCGCACCCGCAGGCCGCTCGCGCCGAGATGCTCGACCCGAAGCGCATCAGGCATGCCGGGCGACCAACGGCCCGAGCCGCACCAACCACCCCAGCCAGGCCACCGCCAAAAACAGGGAAGCGACCGCGTAAACGCCGGGCCCGGCGGCCGTGGCCCCCGCGAACAGGCGCGTCGCGGCTGCCAGTTGCACCGCCGCTACGATCACGGCGCCGTCCACGCCCATGTGGATCGGCTGGCCGCTGTGCCCGCGCGTGACGCGCATCGTCACGCCGGCCCAAAGGGTACCCAGACCGCCCAACAACCACGCGTGCGCCGCCAGGGAAGCCGGCTTCGCCCCCGCCGCGTCGAGGACATACCCCACGATGAGCCAGGCGACGCCGAGATGGATCACCCCCAACATCGGCTCCCGCGCCGCGGGCCACGGCTGCCAGCCCCAGAGTTGCCGCAAAATGAGCGCGATAAGGGCGATATCGCCCAGCCAGGGCAGGGCGGGAACACACACCCGAACGACCACGGCCACACCCAACAGGGGCGCGAACCAGGCCGCGCGATACCCGCTGTAGTTCGGCACCAGCCGGCTGCTGAAGAAGGGCAGAACCCGGTCGAGTACGGAGAGGCCAGCGACCACGGCGAACCCGTGGATCGCGAGGCGTACACCGAGATCGGTCGCACCGGCGACGAAGCAACCTGCGGCGATCGCGGCGCCGAGGAAGGCGATCGGGACGGCGGCGGTGGTGCCATCGTAGCGACGCGCAAGGGAGGCCCGGGCGATCATGGCGGACCACCCAGCCGCCACGAGCCACGGCGCTGCGGCCGCGACGACGCGGAGCGCGACCGGCAGCAGCGCGCCGGTGGGCAAGATCGCCAGGATCGACAAGCCATGCAGCGCAAGCAGCCCGGCAATGAGCGCGCGGCCGGGTGGCGCAGCCTCGTTCTGTCGCGGATAGGCCGTGAGCAGGAAGCCAAGGATTGCGGCGCCCCAAACGCCAAGCAGCATCGCCATCCCGTGCGTTTGCGGCGGCATCGGCATCGCCCAACCACCGGCGAAGCTCCCGCCCCACAGCACGGTGAGCCCCAGCCCAACGAGGGCCGACCAAGGAAAAAAAAGCCGATACCCTTCGCGAAATAGTACGTGCATCGGCTGCGTCATGGCAAGCGGCGTGCCACCGCCGCCGTCGGACCCGGCACCTTACCGCCGCGGGTCTCCGCAGCAGCGGAAGCCGGTGGAGTAGTCGTGGTAGCTGAAGGCGTGCGCCGTCGTGGTGTATGAGCAGCCGGCGCCGTTCATCGAGGCGTCCGCGTAGAAGCCACCCTTGAACGTTCCGTCTGGCGTGGACACCCACTCGTGGAGGTTCCCGTGGAGGTCGTGGATCCCTTCGGGCGTGACGCACCCCTCGAACTCGCCCGTCTCGGCCACCGTCCCCGGTTGTTGGTTGATCCCGGGGTCGTTCATGTGCTCGGTGTCCCACACGCCTTCGCTGGTGCCGAAGTAGTCCACGACGGGGTGCCCCCCCGAGTAGGTGTCGTTGCAGGCGTAGAGATCGTAGGTGTCGCCATAAGGCCAGGTACGCCCCTCGGCCCCGGCGCACGCCAACATCCACTCATCCAGCGAGCACAGGCGCTTCCCGGCAGCCGCGCAGACGACCGCGGCCACCTCGCCGGAGATGTACCCCTGCGGCGATACTCCGGCCTCGCTCACAGCCACGCCCCCGCTCGGCACCTCGTAGGGAGACTCCCCTTCGATCGTCGCTTCCCAGCGATCCACGCACACCGACTCCCCCACCAGCGCCATCTCCGGCGAGCACGGTCCGCCGGTGTCCTCTGCGGCGGTGTCGTCTGCTGCGCTGTCCCCCGTGTCGCTCACTTCGCTGGAGTCACGCCCGCCACGGCCTGCATGCGCCTGGCGCTCCTCGGCAACCTCCGCGCATGCCAGGAGCCACAACGCGATCACGCGAGTCGCCCGAGGTGGTCGTTCTCGACGTTCGACAAGAACCAACGTCGAAGCTCAAACGTTCGCACGCCGGACGCCACGAACGGGTCCTGCTCCGCGAGGGCAACGGCTGCTTCCCTCGACTCGACACGCAGCACGACCAGACCGGCCGCGTGATCCGGGAACGGCCCGGCGCGCTCAAGCAACCCCCGGTTCTCGAGGCCTCGCAGCCAGCGGACGTGGGCGACGACGTGCTCCGTTGTGGTCGCGACCCCGGGGGGCGTGGACAAGAACACCGCCCAGCAAAGATCGGGATTCCCACGCTCCCTCTGGCCGCGCAGGTAGCGGGCTTCGTGCGCGGCGCGCGCCGCATCCACACCGAGGCGCCGTGCGAGCGCGTGCCCGAGCGCGATCGCGGCCCAGGGCTTGGCGGTGAGGCAGGGCCCGTCCTCCACCACGTCTTCATCCACATAAACGCTCCCTTCGAAGCGGCGCTCCGCCTCGGCGAGCAGCTCTGCGAACTCCGGGAGCGGCGCCCACTCCGACCGCGCCGTATGCGTGCACCGCCGCCCGACGAGGAGCCCGGCGGCCGCGAGCACGAGCGCGCCGTTGCAGATCGCGGCCACCGGCCCCGCCGCGCCGCGGAGGAGCGCGTGCAGCGCCGGGTCGTCGAGCACGGTGTCGGGACTGCCGCCGGGAACGAGCACGGCGGCCGATGCCCCGGCCGCGGCGTAGTCGGCGTCGGGGATCAGCATGAGCCCCTCGCCGGTGCGCACGGGCTCCCGCGACGGCCCGACCACGCGAAGGGGCCGGTCCGCCATGGACACGGCCGGCGCCACCTCTCCCCAGGTACAACCCGGGTAGACGGTGACCACCAGCGGAAGGGGAGCCCTCAAACCAGGAAGTACCGCGGTGCGAGCTCGACGATCTTCGTGCGGCTCACGGAGACCTCGGCGCCGACGATCGCACGACCGGCGTGCAGCACATCCTCGGCCGTGAGGATCACCGCCTCCTCCAGCGCGAGGTTCTGGGCGATCCCCGGCACATACTTCTGGCCGAGCGCCTTCGTCGGCAGGCCCGGGAAGCGCTCGATCACATCGCCCTGGATCTGGCGGACGAAGCCCGAGAAGGTGCGATCCTCCGCGGCCACGAGCAGGCGGCCCGTGCGCTCCACGCTCGCATAGACCAGCTCCATGTCCGGCGGAACGAGCGTGCGCAGGTCGATCACCTCCAGCTCAATGCCCTCCTTCGCGAGCTTCTCCGCCGCGTTCATACACGTCCACACCGCGCGGCCCCAGGCCACCACCGTCGCGTCACTGCCCGGCCGCCGCACGATGCCCTTGCCGAGCGGCACCGCGAGATCAGCCGGAAGATCCGGAACTTCGCCGCGCATGATCGACTTCTTGAGCGCGGCCACCGCATCGGCATCCGTGGGCTCACCCGGGAACGCCGGCCCGAGCGATTGCCGATACATCCACTTCGGTTCCAGGCACACCACCGGCCCGCGGTACTTCGCCGCCGACATGAGCAGCCCGTACACGTCGAAGCTGGTGCTCGGCATCACGATGGTGAGGCCGGGGATCGGGGTAAAATACCCGTCCAAGGACATGGAGTGGTACACCGCCCCGCCGCCGAAAGGGTCTACCGGCGTGCGCAGGATGGTCGCGAAGTTGCTCTTGCCGTTGGTGCACCAGTACAGGTTGCCCATGTGCACGAGCCAGTGGAAGGCGTTGAGGGTGTAGTCGCCGAACTGGATCTCGGGGAGCGCAACAAGATCCTTGTGCAGGCCGGCGCCGCAGCCGGTGCCGAGGATGAGCGGCTCGTTGAGCGGCGCGTCGATGATGTTGTTCGGAAAGAGCTTTTTCAGGCCCTGAGTGGCGGTCATCACGCCGCCGAGGCGACCAATGTCCTGCCCCCACATCACGCCGTTGTGGTGGGTGACGATGTTCTTGAGGGCGGCGCGGATGGCGCCTGCGTAGGTGATGTTGGTCTGGCCCGGACCAGGCGTCGGCTCTTCACAATCCGGGAACGGCGCACGGATGTTCTCGAACACGCTCTCCGGCGGCGGGTCGGCCTCGCCACGCACCTGGTCGAGGATCGCGCGCACCTCCTCATCCTGCCGGGCCATCAGGTTGCCCAGCTCGTGGTGCGCGAAGAAGTCGCGACCTTCGCCCTTCACACGCCGCAGCACGTCGCGCTCGGTCGCGGCTCCCGCGGCCACCAGCTCGTCGCCGAAGCGGATGAGCGGGTCGTCCTGTTTCAGGTCGTAGGTGACATCGGCTGCCGAGGAGTGCCCGTTGAACCTTGGCAGGTCGTGGACATGCATCATCACCGGCTTGCCGCTCTCCACGATGAACCGGGCCGCGCGGTAGGTCTTCTCGTACACGTCGTCGAAGCTGCGCCCGTCGGCCGAGATGAAGTGCACGCCGAAGCTCTCGGCGTAAGTGCCGAAGTCTTTGATTCCGCGCCCCTCGTCGGGCGTGGTGCTGATCGCAACACGGTTGTCGGTGATGAGGAACAAGGTGGGGAGCTGCCACACCGAGCAGGCGTTCATCGCGTCGTGAAGGTCGCCCTCGGCGCTGGTGCCATCCCCGATGATCGCCATCGACAACGAGCCTTCCACGCCCTTCATCTTGAAGCCCATCGCGTACCCAGCCGCCTTGCCGAGCTGCATGCCCACCGGCGATTGCACCGGGAGAATGCCCAGCTCCGGCATGTCGAGGTGGTACACCATCTGGCGGCCACGGGACATGCGGTCGGTGTCCTTGCTGAACTGCTGCCGAAGCACATCGAGCGTGAACGCCGAATAACCGCCGAGCCGCGCCCACATCGCGCACAACGCGCCTGAACGGTAATGCGGGACGATCCCAAACTTCTTGCGGTCGCACACCTTGTGCAGCGCCAGGGCCGTCGCCGTGCCATGCACCTCCTCGCCGGGGCCCCAGATCGCGAACTTCACTTCGCCGCGGCTCACGAGCCGAACGATGTGCTCCTCGGTTGCGCGGCTTCGACCGGCGATCTCGTAGGCAACGACACGCTCCTCTTTGGTCGGAGCGGGGATGTCCGGGTAGGACGGTACCTCGAGAACGGCCATGGGACTCCGGGGACGGGCGGGCCCGCTAATCCACCGGGCAGGTGAGCACCACGCACGCATGCGTGGTCTGGCCCTCGGTGATCGCCAGATCCGTCATCGTCGCCATGCACGTGACGCTCCCGCGGGACCAGGTCGCCTCGAAATTCCAGCTTCCAGCGCCAAGCGTCTTCTGCACGATGCCATCCCCGTTGGTCTGACCCGTCGTTTGAACCCCGCCGACGTCGGCCGGTTCGAGGCTGTAGGCGCGGTAGGCCACGTAGTAGGGGTCGTGCGGATCTTCTGCTTGATCGGTGATTACCCGGAGGTCGAGGCTCCCGCTGTTCGTGCCGGCATCACTCGCGTCCTCCACCCACACCGCATCACCGTCATCGAGCGTTTGGCAGAAGTTCGCTCCGGAATCTTCGGTGTCCACGGTGGCGGTTTCGCACGCAACGAGGACGAGGAGGCTGAGGGCCAGGCGCATGCGCGGATTGTACCCCCCGCCGGGGCCCGCGCAACCCTGTGGCTTCTCCCACATCCCCCGATCTACCCATTGGGCGGGGTGGGGGGCCACGGTACGGAGCGGGCCGTTCCATGCAGACCTCCCCCGAAAGCCCCGCCGTAACTGAGCGTCCACTCGCCTGGACGAAAGGTGCCCCGCTGAACCCGGCGGGGCCAAACACGCTCACCGATGCGATCCTCGGGCTCGAATCGCTCCCCGGCGCATGGCTCCACACCGGTGGGCAGACGGAGCGGCGCTCGCTTGAGGGCGCCGAGCTGCTGGCCTTGGCCCGGCGGTGGCGCACCGCCCTTCACGCCGTCGGGGTGAGAGAGGGAGACCGCGTTGCGCTCTGCATGCCCAACGGGGAGTCCTTCGTCGGCGCGTTTTTCGGCGCATTGTTGGCGGGCGCGGCGGCCGTGCCGCTCTCGTGGCCGGTCAGCGCGTTGGACGCGGAGCGAAAACTGCTCGCGCTCGGTCCGCTGCTCCGCGTCGCCGACGTACGGGCCGTCGTCACCGAGCCGTGGATGCCGCTGCAGGTGCTTGCTCAGCTCGCCTCAGCGCCCGTCGTTACCGAGCCGGCCGCCATCGCCCACGGGCGTGACGCGAACCCCTCCCCCGAATCGACGGCGCTCCTTCAATTCACCTCGGGCAGCCTCGGCCTCCCTCGCGGCGCGGAGCTCTCCCACCGCGCCGTTTCGACGTGTGTGCGCGCCATGGTTCAGGCCATGGCGCTCGGGCCGAGCGACGTCGGGGTGAGCTGGCTTCCGCTGTTCCATGACATGGGGCTCATCGGCGGCCTGCTGGCGCCCGTGTTCGCGCACTTCCCGGTTCACCTCCTCACTCCCGGAGAATTCCTCCTGCACCCGGCGCGGTGGTTGACGAGAGTGGCCGAGGTCGGCGGCACCGTAGCGGCGGCACCCGACTTCGCCTGGCGGCTGCTCGCGCGCCGCGCGCCCCACTTCACGGGAGACCTCTCCCGGTGGCGGATCGGCCTCGACGGGGCCGAGCCCGTTCACCGCACCACGCTGGACGCGTTCCACGCCCGCTTCGCCCAGAACCACTTCCCCGCCACCACGCTGCGCCCGGCGTACGGCCTCGCCGAGAACACGCTTGCCGCCACGCTCTACAACCCGGCGTTCCCCGTACCGGATTTCCACGGCGCCTTGCGGCTCGTGCCCTCCTCGGGCGCGCCGATCCCGGGGGTGGACGTGCGGATCATCGCCGGCGGCGGGCAGGTGGCCCGTGAGGGGGATGAGGGAAACATCCAGGTGCGCAGCGGATCGTTGATGAACGGGTATTTCCGCGACGAAGCCGCCAGCCTCGCCGCCCTGCCGGGGGGGTGGCTGGAAACGGGGGACCTCGGGGTGCTCCGCAGCGGCCAGCTCTACGTCACCGGGCGCGCCAAGGAGATGCTCATCCAGAACGGCACGAAGTTCCACCCTTACGACCTGGAACGCGCCGCCGCCGATTCGGTGGACGCGGCCATCGCCGGCGCAGCGGCCTTCGCGATCGCAGGGCCGGAGGGCGAGCGCCTGGTGATGGCGGTGGAGGTGCCGCCGGGGTTCAAAGGCGACGTCGTTCGCCATGTTCGCGGCGCACTTCTTGAGGCGCTCGGCGTGCGCGTGGATGTCGTGCTGCCCCTGCGCCCCGGCGAGCTTCCGCGCACGACGAGCGGAAAGGTACGCCGCGGCCAGGCGGCGAGCCTGCTCGCAGAGCGCGCCGATGCGTGACGACGTGCTCGTGCTCGGTGCAAACGGTTTTCTCGGCTTGCACGTGGTGGATGCCCTCCGCGCGGAGGGCGTCGAGCCGCGCTGTGGAAGGCGCCGCCGCTCGAACGTGCTCGGCCTGTTGAGCCGGCGCGCCAACCGGGTGCTCGCCGATCTCGACGAGCCAGAATCCCTCCGCGGGGCGATGTCCGGCGTGAACACGGTAATCCACCTGGCGGGGCACTACCCGAGGCACTCCCTCGACCCGGTCGGCACACTCTCGCTCGGGGTGCAGCAGACACGAACGGTGCTCGACGCTGCGAGGGAAGCCGGTGTTCGTCGCATCGTGTACGTGTCGAGCACCGCCACGGTGTCACCCAGCGAAGTGGGCGCCTCCACCGAAGCCGACCGCTTCGACACCCCTCCAAACTTCGGGCTCTACCACCGCTTGAAGTGGGCGATGGAAGGGGTGTTCGCCGAAGCGGGTGACATCGAGGTGCGCGTCGCCCTCCCCGCTGGCTGCATCGGTCCGGGCGACCTGCGCGTCGGCACCAGCGCGATGCTCGTTGCGCTGGCCCGCGGCGACGATCCCCCGCACCCCGACGGCACCGTTTCGCTCGTTGATCCACGAGATGCAGCAGTCGGAATCGCTCGGCAAGCCCTCCGCGCCGACGCGCCGAGCCGGCTCATCCTGAGCGGCCGCTCTGTCGGCTTGCACCCGTTGCTCGTGGAGGCGGCGGCCCTGCTCGACGTCGCGCCGCCCTCCCCGCCTCTGTCCGCCGAAACGATGCTCGCTCGCGCCCGCGCCGCGGAGTCTGCCGCAGCGGGCAAACGATCGGCGTTGAGTCAGGAGATCGTGGAGCTCGCCGTGTACGGCGTTCCCGTGGATGGCTCACTCGCGACGCGGGCGCTGGGCGTCCGCTACCGCAGCTTCGCCGACAGCCTCACCGACTTTGTCCGCTGGGCCACCCCGCTCGGCTTCCTCACGCCCCAAACGGAGCCTACCCCATGACCAAAAGCCCAAGCCACCAGCGCATTTTCCGCATCCTCTCCGACCTGAGCGCCATCCCCGCCGGCGACATCAAGGTGGAGGACCGGCTTCGGGAAGACCTCGGGCTCGACTCGGTGAGCTCCATGGAGCTCGTGTCGATGCTCTCAGAAGAATTCGCGATCGACGTGGAGCTGGAGGAGGCCGTGAAGATCACCACCGTCGCCGCCCTCCTGCAGCTCGCCGACCAGCGGGCGGCGCCTCAGGAAGGTGCCCATGCTTGACGCGCCTGCCACCGACGACGAGACCGAGGCCATCGCCGAAACCGTGGGCCGGTGGGCCGACCAGCGCATTCACCCGCTCGCGCTGGATCGCGCACACCACATCCCGGTGGGGCTCCTTCATGAGATGGGCGAGATGGGGCTCTTCGGCCTCACCCTGCCCGAATCTCACGGAGGCTCGGGTCTGGGACTCTCAGCCGCCGCCGCGGTGATCGAGCGATTGGCGCGTCGCGACCGTTCGGTTGCGACGACGCTGGGTCTTCACCTGGGCCTCGGCACACGCGGCCTGGTTCGCTACGGCACCCCGGCGCAGCTTGAACGCTGGGTTCCGACGCTCTCCACCGGCAAGACGATCGCCGCGTTCGCCACCACCGAGCCCGACTCGGGGAGCGACCTCAGCGCGTTGCGCACGACCATCGGCCCCCACGACGATGGCCTCTCCGTCCGTGGCAACAAGATCTTCGTCACGAACGGCGCGCTCGCAACGCTGTACACGGTCTCCGGGCGCAGCCCCGAATTGGGCGGCGCGCGGCGAGGCCAGAGCCTGGTCCTGCTGTCGCGAGCGGACGCGGGCTTGGTGATCGGCGCGGAAGAAGTGAAGCTTGGACTTCGCGCATCCTCCACGACCACGCTCGATCTCGACGACATGGCGGTGCCGATGGATCGCCTGCTGGGCGTGGCGGGCACCGGGGCCGAGATGCTGCGCCACATCCTGAGCTGGGGGCGCACGGTGATGGCGGCGGGCTGCGTCGGAACCGCGGCGGCGGCGCTGGCGGCCACGAGAGCTCACACCGAACAACGCGTACAATTTGGCAAGCCACTGGTGCGCCTCGCGGTTGTGCGGGAGCAGCTCGCGGACATGGCAGCCATCACGTTCGCCGCGGGCGCGCTGGTTCACGACGCCTCGCGGGATGAGGCCCAGCTCGAGATCAGCTCGTTGTCGGCCAAGGTGTTCGCCAGCGAGGCGGCGGGCGAAGTGTGCGACCTCGCGCTGCAGCTCCATGGGGGGTACGGCTTCATCGAGGAGACCGGGATCGCGCTCTTGGTGCGCGACACCCGAATCACCCGCATCTTCGAGGGCGCGAACGACGTTCTCCGCATCCATCGTGGCTTGTTCGCCGCGGTCACGGAAAGTGCCGCGGCGCCCCATCCAGAAGTGGCGAGCGAGGCTTGGGCGCGCGCTGCGCGTGTCCGCACCGCCTCCTCCCGCGCGGTCCGGCAAGCCAAGGAGCGCCTCGGTTTGCGACTGGGCGGCGATCACCGGGTGCTCCACGCGCTCGGCGCCCGAGCCATCCTGGCGGACGTCACCGAGGCCGCCGTGCGCCGCGCCGCGCGCGAGGGCACCCCAGCGGCGGCCGCCCTGGCCGCGCGCTGGACCGACATCGCGGCGAGCCGAATCAGCGCGATCGACAGCCGCGAACCTGACACCTCTCAATCCGAGCACTGCCTGGAGTGGACACCATGAAGGTCCTTTTTGTCTACCCCCGCTTCGCCCGCCACGCCGAGAGCCACCCAGAGCTCCTCACCTTCGTTCCGATGAAGGAGTACCTGGGCTCGCCATCACTGGCGATCGCGGCCCTCGTTGGCTGCACGCCCGAGAACGTGGAGATCGAGTATCGCGACGATCGCCTCGCGAACGCGGCCGTTCCTACCGATGCCGACCTCGTCGCCCTCACCTTCTTCACGGCCGCTGCGAGCCGAGGGCTGGAACTGGCGGACTACTTCCGCAGCCTGGGCAAAAAGGTCGTCGCGGGCGGCATCTTCCCCACGATGATGCCCGACGAGGTGCAGCCGCACGTCGACTCGGTGGTGGTGGGCGAAGGCGAGCCGGTTTGGGAGCAGGTGCTGGCCGACGCCGCCGCGGGCACCCTCCGCCCCCGATACGCCCCGGCGCCGGCTGACGTGTGCACGCTGAAGCCGCCCAAGCTGGACGTCTACTTCCAGGCCGAACGCGGGGATTTCAAGCCCGATGACTACCCACTGCAGGTTTCACGGGGCTGCCCTCTGCGTTGCGACGCTTGCGCGCTCCCCACCGTGATGGGCAAAAGCGCCCGCGCCCTGCCGCTGGACTACATCCTCAACGTCGCCGCGCAGATCACCGCGGGCGGACGACAGGCCTGCCTCACGGAGGACACGGGGTGGCTGCCCGGGACCGCCGGCGCCCGCCGCCTCACCGAGCTCCTGGAGTACCTCCACGCGCACGGAAATCCCCTGCGGGTCTCCTACATTGGGATTTCGATGCCGATGATCCTCGCGGCCCCGGCGCGGGCCTTCGAGCTGGCCCGCGCCGCAGGCGTCGAGCTGTTCTACCTCGTGGGCGGCTTCGATCCGGTTACGACGCGTGCGTTCACCGGCAAGGATCCCCGTGCCTACCAGCGCGCCGTGGATGCCATCAAGAAGTCGTTCGACCACGGCATCGAGCCCTACACCTCGTTCCTCCTCGGCAACGATGACGACGACGAAGGCACGGTCGACCGCATGTTGGACTTCGCGAACGTAAGCGGCATCAAGAAGGCCGAGTTTGCCGTGTTCACGCCCTACCCAGGCACGCCGGCCTGGACGCGCCTGTTGGCGGAAGACCGCATTCTTACTCGCGAATGGCGCTACTACAACGATGCCAACGTCGTGTTCCGACCGAAGCAGATGACCGTGGAGGCCCTGCATGAAGGCTACATCCGGCTTTGGCGGGAGTTCTACGCCGCCCGCCCCGAGTCTGCGCTTCGTTCGGAAGCGGAGCGCACGATCCAATTCTGAGGATACGCATGGAGACATGCCTCCTCGGATCCTGCCTCCAGCCGTCCTGATCACCGACCCCGACGGCACGGTGCGCAACGCGTCGGGCGCGGCGGATGCCACCTTCGGGCGGTCAGTCGGCCAACGGTGCCAGGCGCTGGTCGGCGCCGTCACCCCCGATGGCACCCATGTTTGCACGGACACGTGCATCAACGAGGCGCCGCGCCCACCCACCCGCGTGAAGGTGCGAGGCCGTACATACCGGATGGTGTGCAGCGAAGTCGGCCCCCAGCGCATCGTCATGCTGGAACGCACGGAACCCGACCTTGAGCCCCACAACCGCCCTTCGCCGCGCGAACACGAGGTGCTGGTGCTCATCGCCCAGGGGCTCACGAACGCGCGAATCGCGCGCCGCCTCGAATTATCGCCCTTCACCGTGCGCACCCACGTGGAGCACCTGCTCAACAAGTTCGGCGTACGCACCCGTACCGAGGCGGTGGCCAAGGCGCTGCAACTGGGCATCCTCACGCAGTGAAGTGGTACGGTGAGCGGGTGGACGAGCTTGACGCCATCGCCGCCCGCATCGTCGCCCGCGACCGCGGCGGGGCGCGCGGCCCGTGGACGCTAGAGCTCTATCCGACCCTGTTGTGCAACTTGTCCTGCGGCTTTTGCGACTCCACGGTGAGGCACCAACGTCCGGTCGGGGAGCTGGGCGCGGCGCGGATGCTGGCGCTGGTGAGCGAGGCGGCCGCGCTTGGCGCCCGTCGGGTGATGATCCTCGGCGGGGGAGAGCCGCTGCTCGCACCGCACACCGTCGAGGTCATGCGCAGGGCAAAAGAACTCGGGCTATCCGGGATGTTGACGACAAACGGCACGCTGCTCGGGCCGACGACGGTCGACGCAATCGTGGCGATGGTGTGGGACGAGGTGCACATTTCCGTGGACGGCGCCCGCCCTCGCACCCACGATCGGCTCCGCGGCCAGGCCGGCGCGTTCGCCCGTACCATCCGGAACGTGTGCCGACTCCGCGCCGCTCGCGACGCCGCTGGGCACGGTCCGCGCCTCTCCCTCCACACGGTGCTCACCCGCGAGAACCTGGACGAATTGCCGGGGATCATCCGGCTCGCCGCCGCGCTCGGGGCAGAAGCGGTGGAGGTTGACGCGCTCGTGGCCTATCGGCCTGAACAGCTCGTTCACGCGCTTGGCCCTGAAGAATTGGCCCGGCTCCCGCTCCGGGTGCAGGAGGGGCTCGAGGAAGCAGCTCGCCTCGGCGTACGCACCACCCTGTCGCGCCTCCTCAAGCCCGAGGCACTCCAACGCGGCGAACGAGCCGCGCCCAGCCCCCTGGCCGCAGCTCGTGAGGGCTACCACGCCGCACCCTGCCTGAAAGCCTGGCACCACCTTACGATCTCGGCCGATGGCCGCGTTGCCCCGTGCTGCGTGCTCGCCGGCTCCGGGGGCAGCGTCGCCGACCGGCCGCTCGCCGAAGTCTGGGAGGGAGATCCCTTTCTTACACAGGTTCGCGAAGGGATGCTGGCCGGCGCTCCGCAGGCCCGCTGCGCGGAGTGCAGCGAGAACCTGCTGGACCACGAGCGCGCGATCCTCGCTCGCCTCCCCGAGGCCGCGCGCGCATGAACGTGAACCTTGAGCTCACCGACCACTGCAACCTCCGCTGCACGATGTGCAGCCAATCTTTGCGCGACGAAGCCCACGGCGAGCCGCACCGGTTCATGCCCTTCCAAACCTGGGTTGCGGGGATCGAGGGCCTGGCGGGGCTGCGCGACGTAACCCTCTGCCCCCACTGGCTCGGCGAGCCGACACTCCACCCTGAGTTCGACCGCTTCGCCGAGTACGCGTTCAAGCAAAACACGAACAACCGCCGGTTTCGGCACTTCAAGGTCCACACCAACGCGGTAATCCTCCCCGAAGAGCGGGCCCGCCTGCTGCTGAGGCTCGCGGCCTTCCCAAACATGGCGACAGACACCTTTCTCGCGATCCACTTCTCGATCGACGCGTTCTCGCCCGAGGCGTACGCCCGCGTGAAGGGCGCCGACCGCCGGGACGTGGTGTTCCGCAACGTCGAACGCTTCCTGAGTCTCCGCGCAGGCGCCGCGCGCCCCGTCGCGCACCTCGCCTTCGTCGTGCAGGACGGCAATCACCACGAAGTTCCCGCGTTCGTCGACCACTGGCGCCGACACTTGCTCGCCGCTGGGCGCGAGCCGGTGTTGGCCACCGAGTGGCCGCCCATGGATCGCGACGCGATCTACCTCCGGCGCTGGAACACCGGAGACCAGGCCCACGCCGACCGCCTGCATGCCGGCGCTTGTGCTTCCGTGGGCCTGCGCGCCACCGACCGCCCCGCGGGCGCCTTCTGATGCTCGCGATGACGCTCTTGGGCTGCAGCTTCACCACCCCCCAGGGAGAAGAGCCCATTCACGGAGCCTTATGGGTCGACGAGGTGTTCGCGAACTTTCCGGGGAGCGCGATGGTGGTCATCGCCAACTCGCCGCTGCCGTGCGAGCCCGAGGACACTGTGGACGTGCCCGCCACCGCGGTAGACGAGGTCGCCAGCGCGGAGTCGTGGTGGGTTGCGCAGCTTCAAAGCGCGTTCACGCGCGAGGGGGCGGCAGCGGTGGCGCTGTGGTTGGGCGGTAACGCCGCCGAGGGAGGGGAATTCGTCGTGAGCCCGAAGGGCTGGCTGAGCGCGGACGCAGGCCAGGGTGGGGGGGCAGCGCTCCTGGTGGAGGAAGCGGTGCTCCTGCAGCGCGATGGAGCTCTCTTCCAGTACGAACCTACGGAGTTCACCCGGGACACCGCGCTCACCGGCACGGCGTCGGCCACCGTTGGCGACACCACCGCGGAGGTGACGTTCGACCTGGGAGCGTGGCGCGGCACCGCGACCGCCGAGCGCTGCGTGAACCCTGCGCTCTCAGGCGCCGTGGTGGAGCTCCTGCAGTAGCTCAGTCTTCCAGCCCCTCCAGCGCCTCTTCCAGCTCCGCCGCGGTCTTTCGATCGGTACCCGCGCAGGCGACGAGCCCCCGCTGCCACACCGCTTTCGCGCCCGGCCGGTCCCCCGACTCCTTGCGCGCCATGCCGTAATGGTAGTACCCCGGCCCGTTCCCCGGGTGGTGCACCAACAGCTCGTCGAAGGCCGCGAAGCACTCTTCCCACGCCTTGAGTTTCCGCAGCTCCATGGCCAAGGCATAGAGCCCGAAACGGTCCGTTGGTTTCTTGGCGACGTAATCCCGCGCGGCTGACAGGCGATCCGACATGCACACTCCCTCGATCCAAGGTATCCTCGGCCACGATGTGGAGGCGGTGTGGTTCGGTACTCGATTCTGGTCCTTCTCGCGGCGTGTGGCGACGGGATCTTGCAGAACCCCGGTGGCGGTGGCGAAACGGATAGTGGTGACGACGGGCTGGACCCGAACATCGCCGCCAACGTCTCGGAGATCGACTTCGGCGATATCGACTATGGCTCACCGCATCAGGACTACATCACCCTGAGCAACACCGGTGGCGCCGACCTCGTGGTCAAGAGCATCGACGTGGAGGCGCCCTTCCAGGTGAATCCGCTCAGCGTGACCATCAGCCCAGGCTCCTCCTCGCAGATCACGATCTCGATCACCTCCACGTCCTACGAGGAATTCACCAGCGCCGTCGTGTTCAAGTCCGACGATCCGGACACGCCGGAGCTCAGCGTGGCGCTGCACGCCGCCACGATCGTGGACGCCGACGGGGACGGGCACGACCGGATGGACGCGGGTGGCGATGACTGCGACGACGACCTGAACACCGTGAACCCCGACGCCAACGAGATCTGGTACGACGGGATCGACGAGAATTGTGACGGTCTCTCCGACTACGATCAGGATGCAGACGGCTACGAGTCCGATGCGTTCAACGAGAACCCGGCCGCCGGCGGCGGCGACTGCCAGGACTCCGACCCCGAGTACTTCCCCAACGCGGACGACGTGCCGTACGACAACCGGGACACGAACTGCGACGGGGCAGACGACTACGACTACGATGGCGATGGGTCCCGCTCCGAAGATTACGGCAAAGGCCTCGATTGTGACGACTACGACGCCGAGGTGAACATCAGCTCGGATGAGCAACTCAACGGCAAAGACGACGATTGCGACGGCGACATCGACACGGTGTGCGATGCCGCGCTCTCCGAGTACCTCTACGTCGGCAAGTCGGACTACGACCAGGCCGGGTACGCCGTGGCGCTTGGCGATCTGGATGACGACGGTATGGCCGAAGTCATCGTCGGCGGCCCATACTACAACGCGAGCAGCGCCGGTGCGAACGGTCGCGGAATCGTGGCGATCTTCGAGGGAGACACCGAGCTCCCGGCCTCCCCCGGCGACCTCCGTGATGCCGCGTACACCATTCAGGGAGATGGCTCTTCAGACGGGCTCGGCTTCTTCGTGAGCGTGCTCGGCGATTACGACGGGGACGGCACGAACGACCTCGCGATGTCCGCCGGCCCGATCAACAGCAACGGCGGCGCGGTCTACATCTTGACCGGCGACGACGTGATGCGCGGTCGCGACACGTCGGACTCGGTACTCACCGTTGCCGGCAGCTCCAGCCAGTATGCCGGCCGCGGCATCGGCACGAACATCGACCTCGATGGCGATGGCGTGCACGATCTGCTGGCTGCGTACGCCTCCGGCAGCAACAACGCGGTGGCGCTGGAGTACGGCGGGGGCAGCGGCTCCATCACGATCGACACCACCGACGCGCAGTGGTCCAGCACCGGCACAAGCAGCAGCTTCTACCGCAACTTCCCGGTCGGCTCCGATGTGGACGGAGACGGCTACGCGGATGTGATGTTCTCCGACGGCACGACCGACTCCCCGTCTACAGACGCGGGCTCGGTGTGGGTCGTGTGGGGCGGCGGCGCCCGCTACAGCGGGAGCACCGCGTTCACGAGCGTGGCGACGACCATTGGCACCGGCGCAAGCTCGTCCGATGGATTCGGCACCGTCAGCCAGGCGGGCCCGGACATCAGCGGCGACGGCGTGGATGACATCTGGGTCTACGAGGCCGACACCGCGGTGTACGCGTTCGCGGGCGGCGCCTACCTGCGCAGCTCCACGCTCAGCACGGCCGACGCGCTCGTCCGGTA
This sequence comes from Deltaproteobacteria bacterium, assembly GCA_014191855.1. GTDB lineage: Bacteria > Myxococcota_A > UBA796 > UBA796 > SXON01 > SXON01. The sequence continues at coordinate 7,430 of BJHF01000089.1, read as the reverse complement.
CTCGTGGAGCAGCTCGGTGGAAGCGGCATCGCTGCGGCGCGGCGGCGACTTCACAGGCGATGGCATCGACGACATGTTCATCGGCATCCCCGATCACAGCGCCGGGGCGATGTTCTACCTCGCAAGCGAGCTTCTCGGCAGTGGCTACACGACCGAGGACAACTGGGGCGGCTACGCCACCGGCTCGAGCGACAACGAGAACGGCGCATTCGGCTACGGCCTCGCGCCCATCGGCGCCGACATCGATGGCGATGGCGACAACGACTTCATCGCGGGCGACCCCGAGAAGCTCTCATCGAGCAGCACTAAGGAGGGCGAAGCCTACGTGTTGTTCAATGAGAATTTGGGGGGGTAGCCGGCACGATTCGCGGCGGCGAGCGGCGCGACGCCGTAGGCGGGTCCCGCTTCCGGAAGGTGGTGGCCCGGCGTTCCGGCGCCCAGCCCCCCGTCTGGCCCGCGCGGGTCTGCAACAGACCGCGCCGCGAGCGCCACCGCGCCGATTCTCACATCCGCCAGGGCGGCCACCCGCTCGCCACGAAGTGAGAGCGTTTCTGGCGCATTTTTCTCAGATCGAGGGTAGCGAGGGCCTCGCCCCCCTCGATCTGAGAATTTCGCCCGTAATTCCTCTCACATCGCAGGGGGCGACTCTCAGATCCGGCAGAGCGGCCTGGCCCTCTCGACGATGTGAGAATCGTGTCGCGACACAGGCGACGCCAATTCGGGCCGCATAGAAGCGAAAAGAGTGGTGTCGCGACAACCCTATCGCAAGAAAGGCGAAGGCGACGGCCACCACGCCGCGATCCCAAACGACGCCCGTAGCGCCAGGGACCGGGCCTGTGGGGATCGCCCAAATCTGGGTTATCCGGCGGCGTAGGCATCGTTCCCCGCCGCCGCCCCGCGACTACGCCTCCTCTTCCGACTCCGCCTCGTCGAACATCTTCTCGGCCGCGGCCTGCACGCGCGCGAGCAGCTCCTCGTCCTCGACGGCCTCGAACGACTCGGCGCCATCCTCGTCTTCGCTGTAGTGGTACACGTAGACGTTGGTCGTTTCGCTGTCCTCGTCCACTTCGTCCACCGGGCAGAGCAGCGCGAACTGCTCCTCGTCGAGCTCTACGAGGCCGAGCCAGTAGTGATCGACCTCGCCGCCGTCGGCGTCCACGAGGGTAACGATGTCGTCTCCCTCTTCGTCTTCGTGGGCGCACGACTCGTCGTGCTCGTGGGTGTGATCGTGCTTTTCGTCGTCGGTGCCGGACATGCTGCCTCAGGGTTCGCGAGGGAGCTAACCGGCCCGCCGCCTACGGGCAGGGGATCGCAGCGTCCGTCGTGAAACAGTAGTCGGCGCGGTTGGTCTGGGCCGCCGGGCACGAAACGGCCACCGGCGCGACCTCGGGGGTGCCCGCCGCTCCGACCTTGGGCGTGATCGTGAACGTCGCATCCCAGAACTCACCCGCACCGCCGCCCGGGAGCACCGGAGTGAACACCCGGGGCCAGCGGAAAGTGTTGTCGTAACAATAGGTTTCGACGGTCCAAGGCTTGCTCACGTCCGCCGCCTTGCGCACGTAGAGCGTGGCCGTTCCGGACACCACCGTGTCGGGCGCCGGGGTGGCCTTGATCCCGCGGGAAGCCAGCGAGTAGACGCCGACCCCGAGCATGGTGGAGCGGACGCCGGATGTGTCGGGCGTGCCCGCCGTGACCGTGGGGCACGCCGCCGCCACGCAGGGCTTCACGTACACCCGCTTCACGCCGGCTTTGGTCGGCGAGGTGTCGAGCGGGTATTCAGTGTAGGGAGACGTCGGGCTGAAGGTGCCTTCTAGGCGGATCGGCGCGCCGTTGCACTTCGACTGGGCGGGCTCCGCATCCGCCATGGGCATCATCGTCCAGCTCAGCACGGGCGGGTTGGCGCCGCCGGCGAGGAACTGGGGCCAGGCAAAGCCGCGGCTCGCACAGTAGGTTTCTTCGTTGTTGGCCGGCGGCGCGACCGAGAACGGCGGGGAGGGCGAGACGCCGTCGCGCGCCATCAGGAAACCGACCGCGGGGAGGCCAGACTGACCGTTCGTCGCGACAACGGTGTAGATGCCGTCGTGTACCTCCGCGGCACCGGTGGATTCGAGCAATACCGGACCGATCCCGCCCGACGCAGCGTAGAAGTCGTTCTGCATGTAGGCGTCCACCGCATTGAGGTCGGGCGCCGCGGTGGTTGTAGGGGCGGTGACGACGGGCGGGCACGGTTCCTGGCAGGTTTGGCCGGTGGGGCACGTTGGGCAGCCGGCGAGGAGCACGAGGGGCACGAGGAGCGAGGTCATACGGGATTCCCGGGAGGAGGTGCGCCAAGGTACGCCAGCACCTCCGCCCAATCAAGCACCTCAAGTCGTGTTTCGGAGTATTTGTCGGGAGCCACGATCACCGCGTGCAACGGGCCCTGCGGCAATTTGTCCCTCGCGACGCCCGCGCGCACGAGCAGCGCCAGCACCTGGCCCACCTGCCGCACATGGAGGCGGGGATCCTCCACCGCGACCAGCAGCGCCTCGGCGTCCACCTCGCCGCCGGCCGCCGCCAGGAGCGCCCGTGGAACCACGCCGGAGTCGATGCGGTTCACCCGCTCGGCCGCGGCCGCTGCGTCTTTCGCAAGCAACTGCGCTTCCGCGACGCGCCCTTCGCGCCACGCGGCGGCTGCGAACGTGAGCAGCATGTTGCAGCACGTGAGGTCATTGCCAACGCCCGAGATTCCCCGCCGCAGATCGTCCGTCATCGCCTCCAGCGGCAACCGCAGCCGATAGGCCGCCTCCGCGCGCGCGGCGGCCCCCCAGCGCTCGTAGCCAGGTGCCCGCAGCTCACGCCCGAGGCGCTCCAGCTCGCCGGCGAGCTTCATCGCCTCGGCGAGGTGCAGGCTGTCGATGAGCGCCACCGAGAGGTTTCCGAGGATCGCCAAGCGCCTTCTCAGCGTCGGCCCCTCCGCCAACGCCTGCCGCTGCAGGTCGAGCGCGCTCGCGAATTCCCCGCTCGCGTACGCCACCAGCCCGCGCCACGAGAGGTGGGTGGCCCGCGCGGTCGGCGTGCCCTGGAACACGTCGCGACACTCCTGCAGCAGGGCGTGCACGTCCGCCACCTTTCCAAGGTTCGCCGCACGCACCATCACCCCGAGCCGAACCCCCTCCAGGCCTGCGGCCCGAAACGGCGCCACCGCGGCGGCCGTCGACCAGGCGTTCGCCCATTCCCCCATGAGCCCATGGCGAAAGGCACGGGCCAACGCAACCAACCTCGGCCCAGGCTCCGCAGCCATCCTCGCCGCGTGCTGCTCGGCGTCGTTGGCCGCCGCGAGCGAGATGTCGCACAGCGCCGCTTCGACGTAGCCCTCGAGCAGCGGGCCCATCAGATCATCCCGCCCGCACCCGCGCGCGGCCCGGAGCGCGGCCGCATAGGCGCCTTTGGCCTTGCCGAATCTCGCCGCGCCCATGTGCTCGGCCGCCGCTTCGTCCGCCGCGTTCACGGCAAGCGCCACCTCCCCGCACGCCAACCAGTGCCGCATGCGGGCATCTGGCTCGTCACGACGCGCAGCCGCCAGCCGGCGGTGCATAGTCGCGATGCGATCCTCCGACCACGTCTACAAGAAACAAGGTACAATGCTGGCTTCCACGCGCCCATCCCGCAGTCGGGCGACGTACCCGAGCGAATCGAGCTCTTCCAGCTCCATGTCGAGCTCCCACGCCGGCACCGCGGCCGCCTCCGTAAGCGGATCGAGCTGGACGCCGCCGGAGACCACCACCCAGGCCAACACCTCCGCGAGGGCGGGCGCAAGCGTCACATCCACCGCGCCGCCGAGGCCGTAGAGCGCGATGCCCGGCCAGGCCTCCAATTCCTCCAGGTCCGCCCGAGCACACTCCAGCACCGGGCGCTCTCCCGTGGTGTTCCACGCCATTCGCCCGGTCGCCGCCCAGGTGCGCAGCTCCCGCGCCACGCGGGAGGCGATCCCGCGAGTTCGCACATGCAGCAGGCTGGCGCCGTCCTCCACGAGGTGGAGGAACGCATCCGGCCCACGAAACAGCGGTCGAAGGTCCGCTTCCGAGAGCGGTTCCAACTGGGCGGCGCCGGGCAGGTCGGCCACGGCGAGCACCGCGCCTTCGCTGCGCGCGCGCTCGATCGCCCGGCGCGACCACAGATCCAGCTTCAAGAAGTCATCCGCGAACACCACGAGGCCGCCCCGAAGGCGCTCGACGAGCCGGTCGTGCGCCGCCGAGAGGGTTCCCGGGCCTTGCGGAAGCTCACCCAGCAGCGGTTCCAGACTCGAGAACGGGCGCTCTCCCGCCGGCAGCCACACCGTCGGCCGCCCCAGCTCCGTCAATCGGCGCGCCACTTCGCTCAACACGCGCGTCCGGCCACTGCCCTCGGGCCCCCAAATCGCCGCCGCGCGACGCTCCTGCGCGGCCGCAACCAGCGCGTCCACAAGCGCGGCGCGACCACAAAATGGGACTTGAACCGGCGGGGCCAGCGTCTCCCCCAGCACGGCAGCCAAGCCTTCGGCCACCTCCCGCGCGCTCGCGGGCCGCCGCGTGATCACCACGTTCATCATCCGCAGCACGAGGTCGGACAACGACTCAGGCACATCGAGGAGCGGCGTGGTCCGCCCTTCCTCGGGGGGGCCGTGGGCCCACACCCGCAGGTTAGAGATGTCGTCAATTTGCCGGCGTCCGCCCAGCGCTTCATACAGCATCACACCGAGCGAGTAGAGGTCGGTGCGCGGCTCCGGCACGCCGCCGCGGAGCTGCTCCGGGGCCAGGTACCGGAGCGTGCCCACGATGCCGCCGTCCTCGGTCACCGTATTGGCCAGATCCTCGCCGCGCGCCAAGCCAAAATCCAGGAGCACGACGCGCCCGTTGTCCTCGACGATCACGTTCCCAGGCTTGAGATCCCGATGCACGACGCCGAGGGTGTGCACCCGATCGAGCGTCTCACACAACGCGAGAGCACGGCGCACGATGATCGGCCAGTTCTCCGCTTCCACCCTGCCCGGAAACGGTGCCCCGGTGAGCAATTCCATCACGATGTAGGGCTCGGAGTACACCTCCCCGACGTCGACGAGCTTCACCACACCTGGGATCTGAAGGAGCCGCAACGCCCCGATCTCCCGGCGTACCCGCGCCCGATGGGCCGTGGAGAACACCTGGATCTGCTTCACGGCCACCGGCAAGTTCGTGTCCGTGTCGATGGCGCGCCACACCTTCCCACCGCCGCCGGCGCCGATCATCGTCTCCATGCGGTAGCGTTGGTCGAACAGCGACCGCCGTTCCTCTTGGGAGAGCGTCGGGAACATCGCTTAGGTTGTACCCCGCCATTCGATGCCGCCCACGAACAGCCCGTCCATCCACACCTGGGTATCGATCACGATCGCGCGCCGGGTGAGGCTTCGGTAGGCCGGAATCAACCACGTGGGCGAGAGCGGCAGCGTGCGCTGATCGGTCGCGCCCGGGCCGAGCGAGAATTGCTCCGTCGCAAGGCTCAAGCCGCGCGCGAGGGTTGCGCTCCAGCGTGAGCCCGAGAAACGAGCGCGGTGCTCCACGCGAACGGCGACCCGCGTGGATGCGGAATTCACGACCTCGTAGGCGAGCGAATACGGCAGGTGCCAGCCCTTGATGGCCAGCACCAGCTTGAAGTAGACCAGCGCCCGGTACGCGAGGTTGTTGTCGTAGGGCACCAGCCGCGAGATCTCGATGGGCTTGACGGAAGAAAAGTATTGGATGTTCGCCCGATCATCTGGATGATCCACCACGCCGAGGAATGCGTGGTTCCACTTGGAGCTGGGCGTCCACGCGAAGGGGCCGATCACCACCGAAGCAGCGTTGTTTGCAGGGATCGTGGACGAAAGGAGCGTCCCTCCCGCCTGCGCGAACGACCCGGGCCACGACGAGCCCACCCCGAGCTTGCGCACCCAGGCGGTCACGCTGACGTTCTTCACGTCCACGGTGCCCCGATTCGCGACGCGAACGTAGAGGTAGTTTTGGACGCCGGCGGCGGGCGCCTGGTGCGTGGTCAGCCCATCGGCGGCCTGGCGGTTCCAGATCGCGCTCGACATCCAGGCGGTCGTGTAGGTGTACTCGCCGTTTCGGGCCGGAGTCACGTGAACGTCGATGGCCGGCGGGCTGCCGGGCGCGTCGTAAGCCGGCGCGCCCGTGGACTGGTACGCCCCCTGCTTCTCGAACGCCCAGCGGACGACCTTGCTGAAGGCCCCGCCGAACCAACCCTGCGTCGACCAGTCCACGAGGTCCGCAGCCATGAGATCGGCGGCGAACATCTCGGCGTTCGCGGGAATCGTTCCTGGCGTGAGCGTCGCGATAGCCTGCAGCGTGAGCCACGCCGTCGTCCGTGCCGCGAGCCTGCGCCGCGAAGGGCTGGTGTCGTCTCCGCCAAGCGCCCGATAGAGCCGGAAGATCGTGGAGGAGAGCTTCTGCTCCTGCCCGTAGGGCTTGCTCTCTTCGGAGGTGCCCGCGGCCAAACCATCGCCCCAGCCCCACAACACGCCGGGCGAAGGCGCGCGGTCGTGACGTCGCGCGAGCGTTCCGTTGACGTAGGCGACTCCGGGCCCCACCGGTGCGGAGAACGGGAAGGTCTCGAACATCGACCGGTTGGGACAGTCCACATCGCCGTACACCGCCGCGAGGGCGTCCCCGGCGCTATGACAGAACGGCAGCTCTGCCGCGGCGATATGGTTGAGAAGGACCACGTGTCCGAACACCTCATGGTACACGATGCGCCGATCCAGGCCCCCCCGCACGATCGTCTCGGGGGCGACGGGGGCCTGCGCGCCCGGGGAGCCGAAGCTGACCAGATCGGCGAACGTGACGCCCGCGACCGTGTTCTGGATGACCTGTCCGGGGAGCACGTTCCCGAGCCCCGCCACCGGAAGCGGCCAGCGGCCCCCCGTCACCTGGTTGGCAAGGTAGGTTGCGGCACCAAACCCCAGGTCGTCGAGCTGCCAGAGCGCCTCGTCCACCTGGTAGAATCCGTGCTCGTGGGCGCTCGCGTCCGTTCGCGTAGAGTCAGCATAGTTCGAGCCGATTGGCGCATTCGAGAAGCTGGGGTAGCCGACATCGACGGCCTTCGCGCGCGTGCTCTCCAGGCTCGCCCCGATAGTGGCGATAGTCAGCGTCTGACGGTGCACATCGAGCTGCGCGCCGCTGCTCGCCAACGAAACCGCGCCCGTTCCCCGCGTGATCGGGTCCCACGTCCACAGGCTCGCGCAGATGGCACCCGATGACATCTGCTCCACCGAGAGCACGGCCGCCGGCTCGACGCCGACGCGGATCCTGAACCGTTCAATCGCGCCCTTCCTCGGGTTGGTCAATATGAATTCGACAGCGACGGCGTACCGCCCCCCTGCCAGCTCCTTCGGGAGCGGTGGCAACCCCGACCACGGGCGCGCGACCTCCTCTCCCACC
>BJHF01000088.1 GCA_014191855.1 Deltaproteobacteria bacterium | reverse complement strand
CCGCGACCCCCTCCAGCGACTTCCTCGGCCTCGAAACCGCTACACGGGATGGCGCGGACGGCCTGACCGGCACCTGGAAGGGCGGAACCGAAGGCGTGAACCTGGAGGTACGCAAGATCAGCAGCGACCTCGTCGGCAGCGTCGACTCTCAGACCGGCACCGCAACGGTCACTGGGCTCGCCGATGGCGAGTACTATCTGCGCGCATTCGATGCGACCGGCGACGATGCGGGCCGGACCATCCACCAGTGGGTCGGTGAGGATCGGCTGGTCTACCGAAGCGAATCCGCGATCTCCGGAGGCGGGCGAGCGATCCACGGCGACGACGATCTCGTGGCTGTAGGCGGCGGCACGACCGACGACGGGAAGGTGGTGCTGTACGACCTCTCCGGCGGCCCCACGGCGACCGTGCTCGGGCAGCTCAGCGGCCTTGGCGAGGTCTCCGATGTGGAGGTACAAGGCTCGCTCCTCGCGGTCGCCACGGACAACACCCTGCACCCTGACGCCACGACCGGCGCCCCCATTTCCGACATCGCCGACCCGACAGCGCCCGCGCTCGTCAGCTCAATTCCGGCCGCAGACGACAACGCGCACACCCTGACCTTCGGCGAAGAGGGGCGGATCTACCTGGCGAGTACCCTCAACGGCTGCGAGGCGGTCTACGACGTTTCCGACCCGTCCCAGCCCACGCGCCTCGGCACCTTCACCGCGCCGCCGCCCTCCTCCCCCCACGACCAGACCTGGGTGAACGGCCAGCTCTGGGTGGCCTACACCTTCGGCCTGGCCGTCGCCGACACCACCGATCCGGCCAACCTGGAGCTGGTGGGGCTCATGCCGGCCACGTGGTCCACCCCGTTCGTGCACAACCTCTGGCCCACGGAGGACGGTAAAACCCTCGCGGTAAGCGAAGAAGCGGTGGGCGGTTCGGTGCGGATCGTGGACATCACGAACCTCGACGCGATGACCGTCGTGGCCGAGGTGGAGACCACCCCAGGTCACTCCGTCCACAACGTCGTGGTCCGCGGGCGCTACGCCTTCGCCGCCTGGTACACCGACGGACTGCTGGTGTTCGACCTTGAGGATCCGGCGAACCCCGTGCTCGTTGGCGCGTACGACACCTGGGCCGGCAACGAGGATGTCGAGAACCGGGGCGATGGCAGCCAGTGGCCCAACGTGAACGGCGCCACGCACGTATGGCCGATGGGCAGGCACATCGCCATCAGCGACTCGGGCCGCGGACTGGTGGTGTTCGACTTCTTCCCGCAGACCATCCGATGGGGAGAAACCTGGGGGGGAAACCGTTGATTCAGCAGCCCGGATCGCCGGCCCGGGGCTGCAACGCCCACGCGGCGGCGGTATCTCCGATCGACCCGGTGGCGGCGGTAAACGCTGCCGCGCTGGGGTGAACCCCGGTGAACAGATCGAGCTGATGGAGGTTGTTCACGAAGGCGCCTCCGGTGTCGGCCACGACAACGAGGCGAAGGCCGTCCGCCGACTTCAGCGCCAGCAGGCGGCCGAACCCGATGTGCTCCAGATCGCCGGCGACCGCGACACCCGCGCGCAGCGCCGGGCCGCGAACCGGCTCAACCGCCCAGCCGCGCACGGCATCGATCGCGCGGAAATACCAATAGCCGCGCTGTTTGGTCGTGTCCCGCTCGGCCTTGTCGTAGGGGATTCCGTTGTTGCGATGTACGTTGTAGAGCTTCGTATCGGCGCCCTGCGTCACGGCCACCGTGCCCTGGAGCAGCGCCTGCTCGTGGTCCCCATGCGTGAGCCACACCAGCGGATCGGCGTGCCCCGCCGCGGCTCCGCCCTCCCGATACACGCCGCTCGCGACGTCCTGGCGGGTGTAGCGGTACCGGTCGAGGTCGGCCCGCTTTGCCTCGGCCACGGCGGGATCGAGCCCGGCCTCGTCATGCGGGAGCGCCCACAGCGGGAACTGGAAGAGGCCGGTCGACGACGCGGACCCGGTGACGCTGTACACAAGGTAGCGAGTGAGGCGCAGGCGTTCGCCTTCCCGCGCAACGTCCGGCACCCAACGAGACGTCGCGAGGCAGCGGGTGAGAAAGGCGGGATCGGAGAGGCGGTCGGCGTTGGTCGCGACGTCCTCCGCCCCGATCCGAACGATCCACCGCAGCGTCGTATCCACCGCGCCAACCTCGGCGATCGGGAGCCCGGGTGCCGTGGTTCCGCCCATCTCCTCCCAGGCCCGGAGGGTGTCGGCGGCGACCGCCACCAGGTCCGCGCTGGGCGACCGGGGCGCGGTCCAGTCGAGCGCCTCAGGACGGAGGGTGGCGAGCAGGGGCAGCATCGGGCTCAGGTATCGCGGCGTCCGAAACGTCCACGATTTCACCGCAGCACGGGCGCACCCGCCCCGAGCCCGGTAGTGGGGGCGCTGGAGCAACATCATGGGAAATCCCAGCGTCCAGAAGCGCGAAAAAGAGCGGGCCCGACAGGAACGCCAGAAGGAGAAAGACGAAAAACGCACCTTGCGGCGGTCTCAAACCGAGAACCGCGTGGTGGTGGATGGGGAGGATCCCGATCTTGCGGGCATCGTCGCAGGGCCGCAGCCCATCCCCGAGGAAGACGCCTAAACCGGGTTAGCACGAGCGGATGCGTCGCATCCTCCTCTGCGTCCTCGTCTGCGCCTGCACGGCCCCCGGCGGCAGCGACCCCAAGGCGGCCTCGGACTCCGGAAACGGCGGCTTCGACAGCGGCGACGCGGACTCCGCGGCCGATAGCGGAGGCACGCTCGAGGAAACTGGCGATTCAGCGGGCGACAGCGGCGCGGGGGAGACGGGGGACACCGACCAGCCCCCGGCGCAGATCGTCCGGTTCGTGGCGCTCGGCGATGCGGGCGAGGGCAACACCGAACAGTACCAGGTGGCCGACGCGATGGCGGCGATCTGCGCGCGTGACGGCTGTGACTTCGCGCTCTACCTCGGCGACAACTTCTACGACTCCGGCGCCGCGGACGTGGATGATTCCCAGTTCGAGGAGAAGTTCGAGCTGCCCTATGCCGAGCTGGACTTCCCGTTCTACCCGGTGCTCGGGAACCACGACTACGGTGGCGAGGGCATCGGCTGGGAACTGTGGAAGGGCTCGATCTACGTCGATTACTCGGCGTACTCCGACAAGTGGACGATGCCGGACCTGTACTACACCCACACGCACGAGCATGCGACGTTCCTGGGGCTCGACACGACGCAGGTGTTCTGGGGCTTCGGCGACGCGCAGCAGCTCTGGATGCAGGACCAGGTGGCGGAAGCAGCGAGCTCAACCTGGGTGATCGCCTACGGCCACCACCCCTACATCAGCAACGGCCCGCACGGGAACGCCGGCGAGTACGAGGGGCTCGACTGGGTGCCGATCGTGAACGGCGCCGCCGTCGAGGAGTTCATCGACGACGCCGTGTGCGGGGACGTGGACGTGTACATCAACGGGCACGACCACTCGATGCAGTGGCCGGAGGGTGCCTGCGGCACAGAGTTCATCGTGTCGGGCGCGGGCGCGAAGACGACCGAGCTGGGCGGGAGCAACCCCACGTGGTTCGAGAGCGACGCCGAGGGCTTCCTCTGGGTGGAGCTGCGGGATCGCATGTTCACCGGGGTGTTCTACGATTCGAACGGTACGGAGCTGTACCGGCGGAGCTTCACCAAATGAGCGCAGCGAGCGGGGTGAGCCGCGCAGGTTGGTGGGCGGGCGCGGCGCTGGTCGGGGCCATTGTTCTCGGCTGCGCCGGCTTCGGCGGATCGAGCGGCTCGAACACGCCGGCGCCGCCGCCGGCGGTGACGGAGCCCGCGCCTCCAGCGGTCGCGCCAGCGGCTCCCGCAGCGGCTCCAGAAGTTGTGCTTCCGGCGGCGGTACCCGTGCCCGAAGCGCCCACGCGAGAGCAGGCGGTCACCGCTTACCTCGCCGAGTGCAATCACGTTTTTCCCGCGGCGGTAACGCCTGAAGAGGCGATGTCCGACCCCACGGACGAGTGCCTGTGGATGGAGTTCGACCAGAACTGCGGCGAGGATCCGTCGGGCTGCTGGGATCGGGGGCAGCGCTGCGAGTCGGACTGCGGCCCGACGTGTACGGGGTGCCAGGCCCCCTGCGTCGCGACGTGCGACACGTGCAAGGCGGCCTGCGCGGGCGATGCGGCGTGCCTACGCACATGCGCGGAGCACCGGGCGGACTGTCGCGACACATGCCTGACCGCGAAGTCCGCCTGCGCAACGGTCACTTGCCCCGCTGAAGAATCAAAGTGTTACGCCGACTTCGAAGCGAAGGTGGCCAAAACCTGCCCCCACTGTGCCGAGCTCGGCGACTGCATGACCGCCGCGATGAGCGACATGGCGCACTACGACGAGGGCCGCGAGGCCTGCAAGAAGAAGCTCCCGGAGGATCCGGCGGAGTGTTGGGACTGGTGCTTCCAGGGGTGGTAATGCTCCTTGCGGTGCTGGCCGGGTGCGGCGAGCCCCCTCCGGACGGCATGGTGGCCCTCCCCGCCGGGACGTTCACCATGGGCCACGACGGGGCCGAGCGCTTCGACGAAAAGCCGGCGCATCTGGTGACGCTCTCGGCGTTCGCCATGGATGAAACCCTGGTAACGGTGGCCGCGTTTCGTACGTGGGTGGAGCAGAGCGCGTACGTGACCTCCGCGGAGCGCCTCGGCTACGCGATGGTGGCCGTGGAGGGGATGAAGGATTGGAAGTGGGAGGCGGTGCAGGGCGCAAATTGGCGCCAGCCGTGGGGTCCCGCGCACGCGGACCTCGCGCAAGGCGACGACCACCCCGTCACGTCCGTGAGCTGGATCGACGCCAACGCCTACTGCCTCGCCCATGACAAGCGCCTGCCCACCGAGGCCGAGTGGGAGTACGCGATGCGCGCCGGATCCAACGCGCGGTACCCCTGGGGAGACAGCACCCGGTGGCCCGACGGAACGTTCGGCCTCAACAACTGGCAGGGCATCAACCACGCGCGCAACCTCGCGACGGACGGGTGGCGTTACACCTCACCCGTCCGCGCCTACCCGCCGAACGCGTGGGGTTTGTACGACGCGGTGGGCAACGTGTGGCAGTTCACGGCCGACTGGTACGGCGCGGACACGTTTGCGACCGACGCCGCCGGGGTGGTGAACCCGACCGGCCCCGCGACGGGCTGGGCGCGGGTCGCGCGCGGCGGCTCCTGGTGGTGCTCCGACTCCACGTGTGGTGCGTTCGGGCTCTGGGACCGCGGAAAACAGCACCCGATGGCGCCGTATCCGAACAATGGGTTTCGGTGTGTGCGGGGCGGGGATGCGGGAGGAGGCGCATAGGCGCCGGTTCCCCCGTGCCCGGCCCCCTCGCGCCCTAGAACTGGAAGTAATAAAAATCCCGCGCGTCCACCGCGTACAGGGAGGCGACGGCACCAACGATGACGACAAGCAGCGCGAGCGCCGCCGGCGGCGCCTGCGCGCCCCACTCCAACAAGCGCTCCTTCCACGCCTTGGGAGAGAGGTGCAGCGCAATGACGAAGACCAACAGGGCGAACGCCCAGAGATCGAACAGTCCCCCGGTGGGGCGCGAGAACGCCCCCAATGCGCGAACCGCCTCCCCCAAACGCGTCAGCGGGATCGGCCGCAGCGCCATCACGCTCAGCGCCGTGAGCTGGAACGCGACGATGCGCTCGACTGTGCCCAGGCCGCCTCGGCCGGGACGGGGGCGCCAGAGCCGCCACGTCGCTGCCAAAACCCCGTTGTAGATCCCCATCAACACATACGAAGCCCCCACGCCGTGCCACACGCCGGAGACGAAGAATACCAGGAACAGGTTGAGCCACATCCGCGCCGGAGTGCCACGGGAGCCCCCGAGCGGAAAGTACAGGTAGTCGCGCAGGAAGGTGCCGAGGGTCATGTGCCAGCGCCGCCAGTGCTCGGCAGGGCTGGTGGCGAAGGCCGGACGGTCGAAGTTCACGGGCAGCCCGAACCCGAAGAGCATCGCGGAGCCGATGGCGATGTCCGTATAGCCGGAGAAGTCGCAATACAAGGAGAAGTACGCTGCCCAGTCGGCGAGCCAGGCCTCGGCCGCGTTGTAGTGGAGCGGCGCGGCGAAGAACGGGTCCACCAATGCACGCCCAATCCCATCCCCGAGGATCAACTTCTTCACGAGGCCGGCGCAGATGAGCACTACCCCCCGCCCGATTGCCCCCGGGATCGCGAGCGGCGGGGCAGGGATCTGTGGCAGCAGCTCCGACGCACGGACGATGGGGCCGGCCACGAGCTGGGGGAAGAACGTCACGAAGAACACGAAGTCGAGCAGACTCCGGGCGGGCTTTAGCTTGCGACGGTAGATGTCGATCGAGTAGCTGAGCGTTTGGAACGAGTAGAAGGAGATCCCGATGGGGAGCGTGATGCCCAGCCGCGGGAGCTTCGCGGGCGCACCCGCCAGCCCGAGGCCCGCCTCCACGCTCTCCAACACAAAGTCGCCATACTTGAACACCCCGAGCATCCCCAGGTTGCCCACGACGCTGAGCAGCAGCAGGCGCTTGCGTTGGGGATCCCGCGCTTCGTTGGCGATGAGGCCGCCCACCACGTAGTCGAGCATCGTGGCCGCGCCGAGCAGCCACAGATAATGAGGGTTCCAGCTCCCGTAGAAGAAGAGGCTCATCCCCGCGAGCCACGCAATCCCAAAATACCGCGTGCGCCGCAGGAAACGAAAGCCTACCCAAGCGACGACGAGGAACAGCCCGTACTGCAGATCAGTGAAGCGAATCGGCCACCTCGTCGCAGAGGCGCTGCGAGAGCCGGAGCGCGCCCTTGCCGTTGAGGTGGTCCGGGTCGAGGTACTCCGGACGCTCCTGCCAATCCGGCATGTTCAGGTTCAGGAAACGCCCTCCGTGGGCCGCTGTCGTCGGCGCGACCCAGGCGAGGTACGCCGCGTAGGCCTCGACGGGAACCTCCGCCTGGTAGGTCGCGCTCACCGGCAGGTTCACCACGAGCGGGGTTACGCCATCCGCGCGCGCCCGGTCGAGCATGGCCACGAAGTGCGCCGAGGGAAGCCCGCTTCCGACTTGGTAGTCCACGAAGCGCTCGGCGCGCACCTTCGGGAGTACGCGCTCGATGCGCGTTTGCCAGCGCCCCGCGTGACGCTGGTCGTACTCGGCGTTGCGCGCCTCACACGCCGGCGTTCCGAAACAATACTGGCCGCCTCCCGCAAACAGCGCCATCCACGTGACGTGATCGTGCTCTGTCAATGGGCGATGCAGGAAGAACGCGAGGTTCTCGACGCCCCGCACCAGCGGTCGCGCACAGGCGGCGAGCGCTGGGGGCCCCGAGACGGCCGCCGCCACGCACTCGGGCACGTCGCGAACGTCGGCGCTCGAGGCCACGTTGTAGTCCAGCTCGAAGTGGTTGGCGTTGAGCGACTCGGGGGCCACCTCAATGACCAGCACCCTCGGGGCTCGCTCGCCCGAAAAGAGGTCCCGCGCGACGATGTCCGTGGCATACGTGGACGCCGCGAGGCGGTTGGAAGAGACGGTTTGGGTGGGGCGGTTGAGCCGGGCGGAGAGACAGGCGTCGATCGCCGTCGGGGCAAAACCGTAGTGGGAACGGCTGCTCCCGACGATGGCAACGTCGATTCCGGCGGGGCGCCGGAGCGCTGCGGTCGCGAAGAGATCGGTCGGCCACTCGACCTCCTGCACATATTTCAGCCCCAGGGCCTCGGTGGCCACGCCGGCGAGCGTCAGGAACGTGGCGGTCCACGCCAGGACCTGGAAACCTCGCCAGTCCGTCGCGTCGAAAGCCAGCTTCATAGCCGCTCCTGCGTGTTCAGCGTGGCGCCGGACACCGCTGGAGGCGCCGGCGGGGCGGTGCCGGTGGAGACAAATGCGTCGTAAGCGCGTTGGTTGGCGGCGACCTCGCGGCGCGCGAGCAGGGCGCAGACTCCGAGCAGCGCAAGGGCGAGGGCCACGGCGGCGGCGGTTTGGCGATCCACCTACGCCCCAAGCCGCGCGGGCGAGCGCGATGCGAGGGCGCGCCAGAGGCGGCGACCATCCTCCGGATTCAGCAGTACCGGGTACAACGAGAGCACCATCGCCCCGAGGGGGCCAATGTCCATGAGCGACCCGATTCCCAAATGCATGCCCACCCCCATGAGCAACACCCACTTCGACCACCGGGGCCACAGGATGGCGAAGACAAAACCCACCTCGAAGACCAGGGTGTAGACGCTGGCCATCCAGACCAGGATCGGCTGGCCGCTGAGGAAAACGGCGAGCGGGCCGCCGGCGTGCCAGCGGTCCACCAGATCATAGGCGAGCGCGGTGCCGTCCCACCAGTGAGGTTCTTCGAGGCTTTTCATCAGGCCAGTGGACAAGTACAGCGAGCCGAATACGACCAAGAGGAGGTACCGAGCGAACGGCGACGCATCCTTCTTGAGCAGGCCGGGCTCCCCGATCGGCGCGACGGAGAGCGCCACCACGGCCCACACGATGAAGCGCTCGGGCACCCGCACATTAAGCCCGCATCCGGCCACCAGGGCGGCGTAGCTCAGCGCCCACACCCAGAGCCCCGGCTTCGCGAAGCTGCCGCCCCGAAACAGCCCGAACAAGCCGGCAAAGCCCAAGCCCCACACCCCCCAAGCCGCAACGGGCGAGAACAGCACATGGTCCGCGATGTGCGCCGGGCCAGCGTTGAACACGATCGTGGGGGCGGCGAGCGCATCGCGAACGTGGGGGAACCTGCCGATCTGGGCGTCGATCGCGGCGAGGGCGAACAGCACCCGAGAAATGGCCCAGCCTCCTGCCCAGCGCGGGCGGAACAGCTCGTCGAGCAGGGCGCGGCTCAGGGGCAATCGAAGCTCCCCAGCACGGACCGATCCTCGGCGATGTGAGGTTGTTCGTGTTGGCCGGGCGACTTCGCCCAGGTGACACGGGTGAAGCGGACGGCCTCGTCGCTCAAGCCGCAAAGATCGAGCGCGAGCGCTTCGAGCCGGCGGGGATCGCCGTAGAAGTCGTCGCGCAGGTAGCCCGGGCCCTCGTCCCAGTGGTTCGGGTACCGGGCGGCGAGGTCGATCGCCGACCAGGCACCACCGCGCCCAGCCTCCGCGAGCAGGTCGCTGTGGCGATCCCGCAGCTCGGTGAACATCCGCCACCGGCCAAGCCAGGTGAACGCCTGGATCGCGGGCAGCCCCAGGGGCGGCTTGGCCACGCCGAGGTTCGTGAGCGAAACCCGATAGGCGAGGCCGAAGTACAGCATGAGCCCTAACAAGGCGGCGACCTTCAGCTCGCGGAACCGCTCCGGCATCCGGGCATGTAGCCGATCTCTCCGACCGCGGGCTAACCTCCGGGGGTGATCCTGCTCCTCGCCTGCACCACGGTTCGCGATGCGCCCGAACCGGTAGAGCCCGACTCGGGCGAGCCGGTGCTCCCGGCCGAATGCGGCGCGCTGGATCTGGAAGAAGTGGCCACGTTCGAGCAAGAATCGCTCCCAATGCGGGACGACCCGAGCCACACCGTGCAGGGCGTTTCCCTCGGCGACCTCGATGGCGACGGCTGGCTGGACGCCCTGGTGGCCTGGGGCGGCGGCTCCTTCGGGATGCGAAACGACGGCACTGGAAACCTTATTTTGGACGATTCGCTCGGCACTGAAGCGCCGCTCCCCGCCTCCGAGGCGGTGGCGCTCGCCGACCTCGATGGCGATGGCGACCTCGACGCCATGCTCGGGAGCTGGACCGGGAACGCGAGCACGTACTGGAACGACGGCTCAGGCCGCTTCTCGGCGGAGGAGATCCCGGGAACCACGATCGACACCTTCGCGATCGCGTTCGGCGATGCCGACGGCGACGGCGACCTCGACGCCTACCTTTCGGCCGCCTACACCGACATGACCTACGAGGAGATCGCCGCCGGCGAGCGCGTGGGCGATCCGAACCTCCTCCTGCTTCAAGGCGAGGATCACACGTTCACGGAGGCCGTCGGCGCGTTGCCGGAAGAAACTCGCTACGGCATGACGCTCCACACGGCGTGGCTGGACGTGGAGGGCGATGGCGACCTCGACCTCTACGTCGGCAACGACGCCGGGCCGTACGTCGAGCCCAACCACCTCCTCCTCAACGACGGCCGCGCCCGCTTCACCGAAGCCGAGGACTGCGCCTGCGACCTGCCGATGTTCACGATGGGCGTCGCGGTCGGAGACGCGAACCAGGACGGCCTGCCCGACCTCTACGTCACCGACGTGGGGCCGCCGGAGCTCTTGCTCAACACCGGCGGCGCCGCGTTTGTGAACGCCACACTTACGGCGGGAGACGCCTACATCCCTGCTACGTCCACGAGCATGGTGAGCTGGGGCGCCGGCTTCCTCGATCTCGACGCCGACGCCGATCAGGACCTGTTCGTGACCTTCGGGCAGAGCGGCAAGAACTTCGACGCCGCGGGGATCGACGGCGAGGATGGGCCCATCCAGCCTAACGAGCTGCTGCTCTCGGACGGCGCCGCAGCGTACGTCCATGCGGAAACACCGGCGTTCGCCGCTGGCCCCCGCACCCGCGCCTATGCCTCAGGAGACCTCGACCGCGACGGGCGCCCCGACATCGTGACGGTGGGAAAGTACTTCCTCCAACAATTCCACACCACCGGTGGCTGCCCCCCCGGGGCGACGCTCCAACTTCGCGGCCAGAACGTGATCGGCGCTCAGGTGGACGTGGATGTGGGCGGAGCTCACCAAACGCTCTGGCACCTCCCCTCCACGACCAGCTCCTCCAACGCCGATGAGGTGTTCGTCGGCTTCGCGGGGTACCCTTCAGCGGATCGGATCGTGGTCACGTGGCCGGGGGGCGAGACGACGGAGCTTGAGGATGTGGCGTTGGGAGCGGTTTTGACGCTGGATCAGGAGTAGGGGCTCGGGACGCGCCGTGAGGCGTGGCCGTGCGGGTGGCGAATGGGCGTCTCCGCGCGCCCGGCGCCCCGACCGCGCACCTCGCCCCCCCAGAGCACCGCCGCCCGCCCGCCCGCTTGTGGGGGCGCCCCGCCACATTCTCACAAAGGCCCGGGCGCCCGCTCCCCCTGCCCGTAATGAGAACGTTTCAGCACCAGAATTCTCAGATCAGTCAGAGCGAGAGCCTCGCCCAGCGTGAACTGAGAATTTCGGCCTCGAATTTTCTCATAACGGGCGGGGCGACGTCCATATCACCCCGAGCGTTTCTCAGATCGTCGAGGGCGGCCGCCCCCCCCGCCACGTTGTGAGAATGTGTCGCGACAGCCATGGCGCCGCCCGCGCCGCAGGCGCGCCCCCCGCAGCCCGGGCCGCCCCCCCCCCCCCCCCCCCCCCCCCCCACCCCCCCCCCCCCCCCCCCCCCCCCCCCCCCCCCCCCGCCCCCCGCAGCCCCGCAGCCCCCCCTCCCACCCCAGCTCAACCGTCTCCCCCGGCAGCGCCCGCCCCGCCTCGCCCGTAGAACCATCCGGCCACACCACACGAATCGCGTCGATCTGGTGGGCGGCGCCCACTCCGAAGTAGAGCTCGGGCGCATTCGAGGAGAAGGTCGCGGAAGGCAGCATCCACTGCGTGATCTCGCGCTCCCCGATCGCGACGGTGACCTTCGCCCCGATGGCCGCGGTGTTCTTGCCCTTGCCTTCGAGGAGCACCCGCACGCCCGCGCCGCAGCCTCCGTCGGTGCGCCATTGGCGCATGAAATACTTGCCCGCGGTGACCAGATCCGGGTCCCCATCCCGATCGAGATCCCCCACCGCCACCGCGCGCTTTCGTTCGCCGTCCGTGAAGCCGACATCGGCAACCGCGAACTGGCCGCCTTCCTGGCCGAGCAGCACCTGATCGTACTGGAACGCGCCATCCACCCAACCATCCGTGCCCTCCGCCTCACCGATCAGCTCAGGCTGGCCGAGCTGGCCGAACACGGCGACGAGATCCATGTAGCTGTCCTGGTTCAGATCGAGGAACGACGTTCCCCAGGACGTAAGCGAGGTATCGTCGGGCGGCACGAAGGCGTTGAGCGCCTGGGTGGCATCGACGAACGAGCCATCCCCGAGGTTGACCTGGAGGTTGGGGCCGCCGATGTCGGTGGTGAAGAGGTCCGGGATCGCATCCTCGTTCGCGTCTCCCACCGCCGCGCCCATGGCGTACTGAACCAGCTCGCACTGGCAGTCGACGTCGCGTGTGAAATGGGCGGTTCCGTCGTTGCGCATCATGCGATTCGGCTGGATGTAGGCCCCCCAATCGTGGGCGAGGTACACGTCGAGATCGCCGTCGAGGTCGTAGTCGATCGGGGAGCCCTGGAAGGTCCAGCCGAACATGTCCTCCACCGGAAAGCGGTCGTTCGCGTGGGTGAAGGAGCCGTCGTCCTCCTGGATGTAGAACTGGTCGCCGTCGCCCGAGGTGACGAGCCCGGTCATCACGTCGGTGCCGTCGGTGTCGGTGATGGTGGCGCCGATGAAGAGGTCGAGGTCGAGGTCGCCATCCCAGTCGGCGAAGGAGCCGGTCATGGTCGCGACATCGGAGCCGGGAAGCTCGGTGGTGGTGAAGTGGCCGGTGCCGTCGTTCATGCCGATCACGGCGAGCCATTCGCGGTCGCGGCCGACGTAGAGGTCCAGGTCGCCGTCGCCATCGAGATCCGCGAGCGCGGCGCCCTGACCGCTCACCATCGGGCCGCCGTCCATGTCGATGGACGAGTCGTAGACGAGGTTTCCCGCGCCATCGTTGCGGTAGCCGGCGGAGCCACCGCCGTACGCGAAGATCGCGTCCAGCCACCCATCGCCATCGATGTCCCCGAGCGCAACACCCTGCTGGGTGTGTTGGTGATCGTAGGTCGCCGGGAGGGTTTCGAAAGGAAAATCGTTCTGCAAGGCGACGGAGGGGGACTCGCAAGTCCGCGGAGGCAGGCTGGTGTCCGCCGTGTCCGCCGTGTCGGCACCCCGGCTCCCCTCCGAGTCCGACGGATCGGCGGTACACGCGAGGAGGCCGAGGGACAGCAGGGACAGCAGGGACATTGGCCGCAGCAGCATAGCGTTCAATCGTTCCGGCCGACGGAGATGCGTGAGCCCGCTTCAACCTCGCCAACCTGCGTGACCGCCCCGTCCGCCCATGTGACGGTGAGGTCGGCCTCCTCCGAGAGGCCGAGTCCAACATACACCTCCAACGCCGACTGCCCCGCGGTGACGCTCGGCAGCATCCAACGGGTGGTGGTGCGCCCCTCCACGATGGCGTCGATCCGAGCGCCGAAGCCGTTGGCGTTCCCCGGCGGCCCCCGCAGGGTCACGGCGACGCCAGGGCCGCAGCCCCCGCTCGCGTGGAAGATATGTACGTACAACTTGCCGTACATCACCAACTCGGGCCGACCGTCGAGGTCGAGATCCCCCACGGCAACGCCGCGGGCACGGGCGAGGTCGGTGAAGGCGGCGTCGTCGCGCTCGAAGGACGCGCCACCCTGATTGTGGAGCCACAACGAGGCTTGATCGAGGTCATCGCTCCAGGTGGGATCGGCGTTCTCCAGCGCGGTCACGTCGATGCCCGAGCCGAGGCCGCCGTAGGAGACGACAATGTCATCCCAGGAGTCCAGGTCGAGGTCCACGAAGGCGGCGCCCCAGGAGACGAGGTTGGCGGAGGTCGCCGGAATGTAGGCGTTCATCGCCTGGGTTGCGTCGGCGTAGCGGCCGGCGCCGTCGTTGAGCAGCAAGTGCGGCGGGCCGACGTCGGTGACGAAGAGATCGGGTGAACCGTCCCCGTTGGCGTCGCCGACCCCGGCGCCCATCGCGTAGACCGCGAGCTCGCTGCCGGAGGTGCCGGCGGTCGAGAAACGTGCGGCGCCGTCGTTGACGAGCATCTGATTCGGCACGAGGTAGGGACCGAAGTCGTTGGCGAGATAGATGTCCAGGTCGCCGTCGCCTTCCGTGTCGAGCAGCGCACCCTGGAGGCTGAGGGCGTTGTCGGTGTTCGGGGGGGCGGCGTTCGGGGATGGGACAAATCGCCCTTCGGCGTCCTGGAGCAGGATGGACTGGCCGCCACCGTGGCTGCCGGCGAGGATGGCGTCGAGGTCGAGGTCGGCGTCGTAGGTGGCGGCGAAGAGGTCGAGGTCGGCATCGCCATCGAGATCACCGAAGGCGGCGCTCCAGGCGCGGTGGGGGAAGTCCTCCAGGGGGGAAGCGGCGAAATCGCCTGTGCCGTCGTTGTACATCAGGTAGGACGGCGACCCGAGGTCGGCGCCGAGGAACGCGTCCAGATCGCCGTCGTCGTCGAGATCGGCGAGGGCGACGGAGCGTGAGGAGGGGGAGTCGATCCCCTCGACGGCGAGGAGCTCGGCGTTCCAGGCCCCGTCGGCGACGTTGCGGAACAGCACCGCGCCTCCCGGGAACGCACCCACGAGGTCCGGGAGACCGTCGCCCGTCACGTCCCCGATCGCCACGCCGGGCCAGGCAGAATCGCTCGGTGAAACAGAGGGAATCTCCATCCCGTCCCAGCTCGCCACGAGCTCCAGGCGGAGCGGCTCACACGTCTGAGAGGCGGGTTCGCCGCTGTCGCCGGTGTCGGGCGCGGCGGCGCTATCGACAGACGGGCCTCCGACCGCGTTGCACGCGAGCATCAGCGACAGGGTCCACATGATCCCGTTGTACGGGGGGGAGGGGCCTCACGTCAAGCGGCCGGCTTCGGAGGCGCTGCGACGCGCTCCCGAAGCCGGCCCGAGGAAGGAAACGAGGAATCGCGCGTCGCCCCGGGGCGCTACCTCACCTTGAGTTGCGCGATGTACGCGCAGTTGTTGTCCTCGCGAACCTCGGTGAGCGTGGAGCTGGCATCCACGCAGGCACCCACGTACCAGGTGGCGCCGCTCGTGAGCGTCGAGGGCCAGGTGACCGCGTAGGCACCCGTGCTCGGAACGTCGGCCGCCATGTAGATGGACTGGCTCAACAACGCCGTGTCGCTGGTGGTGATGGTCGAGTCGGCCGACAAATACAGCTTCAGGGTGGTGGTCTGGGCGGCGGCGCCATTGTTGTCCACCGTGACTTCCGCCTTGCCCTTGGCTCCCTTGGTGATCGTGTACACCGGCTGCCCGGCCGTGGTGGTGTACGAGAGCTCGGTGCCCGCGCTGTCCTGCACGCGATTGCGTGCGTGGGTGCTGTACTCTCCGGAGAACGAGCTGTACCGCCAGTGGCTCACGGCGAGATCCTCGTAGCTGCCCGTCGTGCTTCCGTAGAGGGCGCGGAGGCCGGTGGTGGCATCCTCACCGAGCGCGGAGGTGTAGGCCGCTCCGTTGCTCGTCATCACCGTCCAGTCGGAGCCCATCATGTTGTAGTACCGGGTTTCGTGGCCGAGACCCATCGCGTGGCCGAACTCGTGCAGCAGGGTGGTGATCGCCGGGCGTTCCGCAGCGCCGTACCCCCAGGTATCGGCGAGCTTCAGGTCGGTGTCCCAGGCGATGTTCCCATCCATGAACACATCGATCTCCGAGCGGATGTTCGTGGATGTGTCGTAGATGGCGAAGGTGCAACCGCCGCCCGCCGTGACGCCGCAGGTGCCGGAGAACGAGTAGGTGTAGGTGAGCTCGTTCTCGCCGTTGGACACACTGGTCGTGCTGTCGTCGTCGGCCGACGTGTAGAATCCGAGGCTCGAAGCGTTCTTCATCGCGATGCTGGTGGCGGTGCTGATCGACGTGTTGTACGACGAGAACCAGATGGCCGAAGCGGAGTTGATGAGGAGGTTGGGGGAGGACGCGCACTTGCCGTGCCAGGTGCTGGAGGCTTGCGCGGACGCGGTGGCGAAGAGGGCGGCGAGGACGAGGAGGGAGCGGTTCATGGGGATATCCGTAGGGGGGAAGCGGTGAAAGGATGCGGGAGGGTCAGTTGGAGAAGCGGTGGGTGGCGTAGGCGAAGGTGAAGGGCGCGGACGCATCCTGGTTCACGACGTGGGGCGCGGCGCCGACGGGGGGGAAGCGCGCATCGAGGAAGCGCACAAACGACGCCTCGCCGATCGCCGGCGAGCCCACGGCGGTGTCGCGAACGTCGTGCTCACGCTCGATCACCGCGGCGCCGATCACCATCACGTCGAGCTGCGCGAAGTCGCGGTGGCCGACCACCGCGAGCTCCTCGTCGGCGCTCACCGCGAGGGCGCCACCCTCATCCGTGTAGACGCCGCCTTCGAGGAGGCGGTAGCGGCCGGCGTTGCCGCCGACGATCGGGCTGGCCCCGTCGAGGCGGCTGTCGAGGAAGATGACGTCGCGGTCGCCATCCTGGAACACCGGCTGCTCAGACACCGCGAGCACGCGGTTGCCGGGCATCGGCCCGCCGACGATGCGGGCGGTGACCTCTTCGCCGGCCACCACGCCCTTCCAGGCCTTCTCGACGCGCCAGGTGACGAAGGTGAAGGGGACACCTTCGCTGTTGGCCGTCGGCTCCGACATGCGGTAGTCGAGGCGGACCACCTCGCCGAGGAACACGCCATCGGCGAGGGCGAAGCGGTCGTCGACCGCGGGGGTGCCGAGGGCGGCGCGAACGTCGGCGTCCAGCGCGGGGTGCGCCGCATCGGGCACGTTGGCGACGACTGAGTCGGCGCCGGCCGAAGGGAGCGCGGCGCCGGGGTCGCAGGCGAGAAACAGGGGGAGGAGGAGGGAGATCATTGGGAGGCCTTCTGAGGGGTGGTGGCGGCTACATTGCCGTCGACCGACCCAAAGCAAGCCCCGTGCCAATGGATGAACCTTGGTTATCTGTGAGTGCGAGCCATCGGAGGAGCCGTGGGCGTCGCTGATCGTTTACGGCGGGGTCTACGATCGGTGCCGGGGGCCGGCTACACTCGGCGAATGAACGCTTCCCTCCTCGGCCTGGCCCTGCTCGCGATCGGCTGCACCGCGCCCGACGCTGGCGAGTCCGGGTCCGACACCGACACGAGCTCCGGTGACAGCGCCAGCACGAGCGACACCGGCAGCTCCGACGACACTGGCGACAGCGGAGACAGCGGGGACGATTCGGACGCCTGCGCCATGGTCGACCCGACCTCCATCGATTTCGGCAGTCTGCCCGTCGCGAGCGCCGACATGCAGCGGGTCACCGTCACGAACTGCGGGGCAGGGACGCTCAACATCTCCGCGCTGAGCCTCGCGACAGGCGACGCCTTCCGCATTGGCAACCTGGGCGCGATCGTCCTCCCTTCCGGCTTGAGCACGGTCTTCGACGTGACGTTCCAGCCTCCCCTCGCCACGGACTGGGCCGACACGGTCTCGCTGTTCGCCAACGACGCGGACAACCCCGAGATCACGATCCCCCTGAGCGGGGCCGGCCAGGCACCGGTGCTTTCGATTTCGCCGGCGTCCACCGACTTCGGGTCGATGTACGTTGCGTGTGAGACCGTTGCCGTCGCCACGCTATCCAACGTCGGAACCGACGATCTCGTCGTGAGTGATCTCTCATTCCTCACCGCTTCGTCCGATCTCACCCTCGACGAGGACACCCGCACGAACGGCCCGCTGCCCTGGACCCTTGTCCCTGGGGAATCTCGGGAGGTGTTCGTGACCTACGCGCCGCTCGACGACTACTCCGATGAGGGCTACCTCGTGGTGGAAAGCAACGACCCAGCGGATCCGACGCAGCAGGCCTCCTTCAGCGGTATGGGCGAACTCTATGGCACCAACCTTGATATATTTGAGCAAGGAGTGGACGGCGCAACGGAGTTCGAGCTCACGGACCTTCCCGTCGAGGCCACACTGGTCGTGCAGGTGGACGGCGCGGTGGTGACGAACTGGACGTACGCCAGCGTGGACAACGCGGTTGTATTCGACACCGCGCCGGCGGAGGGGGCGATGGTCGAGATTGAGTACGCGGTGCCGGGGTGTTGACGGTGGGGGTGGCGCTCATTCTGGGCTGGCGATCTCGTCGAACCACTCGCCGGCGACGCGAACAATAGCGAGGCGCGACTCCGCGAGTGCGAAAATGAGGGCGACTCGACTCCCGCGGCGCCCTCCCTGGGCGGGGCGCGCCCAGCGACCGGGGCACGGCTATGCTCGGCGAAATGCTGCTCCTCCTTGCCCTCGCCGCCGCCGACACCGGCTACCCGCTCTGCGGCGGTGAGCTGACGAGCGAAACGTGGCCTTCCGTGGGCGGAACGGGGGTGCCCCTCGACGCCGCGCCGGTCGTCATCTTCGGCGCCCACCCGTGCGACGACTCTATCGCCGCGACGGCGACGCTCAGCCCCGATGACGGCGAGTCGATCGCGCAGGTGAGCGGGGACGCCCAACAGGGCTTTCTTGAGCTCGTTCCTGCAGAAGCGTTGCGGCCCAACACGCCCTACGTGATCGACATCGCGGCGACCGCCCAGGCTCAGAACGCGGGTTTCTCGACGGGGGAAATGCTCAGCGAAGCTTCGGAAGGCTCCGCGATGGTCACCTACCTCTCCGCCGAGCATCGCACGGTGATGAGCACCGGCGAGGCCTCGTGGGACGAAGTGACGCTTTCGATGATCGATCTCGATGTGGAAGGCGCCAGCGCCGGCGGGGTGCCGTTCGTCGTGCGCTTCCTGGAGGGCCCCCCGGGGGAGCTGGAGTGCTGTTTCGGAGGGGCGATCCTGGCGAATGGGAGCTCGACCAGCGCGTCGTGGCTCTCGCCGTCTCTGCCCGCGGCGGGTAACGAGTGGTGCGTGGCGCCCGTGGTGCGAAACCCTGATGGCAGCTTGCAAACGCCGCTGGACGAGGTGTGCGCCACGATCGAGACGTACGACTTTCGAGAGGGGATGGGCGAAGGGCGGGGGGCGTGCGCGTGTGGCGGGGCGGGCGGGGGTCACGCCTCCGTGGGGTTGGCGTTGGTGGCTGGGATAGCGGTGGTGGCGCGGGGCAGGCGGCGGGCAGGCGGGTGAGGACGGCGACGCTCCAAGCGAGGCCTCCGCGCCTCGCGAGGGCAGTCGAGTCTCCCTGCTTGGCCGGGAGAAAGAGTCGAGCCGAGCTGTTTAGCCGCCCTCGCGCGCCCGGGCGATGCAACTCGCGCAAAACGCAGCTTCGTTGGTTGGCGAGGGGGCGTCACCGAGGGCGATGCGGTTCCGACCCGCGCCGAGGGGCGCTTTGAGGCGCCGTACCCGCCCCCGTCGGTCAAACAGGTCGACTCGACTCGGCGCATCGGCCAACCGGGGCGACTCGAGTTCGGCAGGTCCAACGCTGCGACCGCAGGGGAGGCGTTGACCCCACGCTACCGCATACACTCAAAGGGGACCTCGGGGTCGGACTCCGCGCGGACGACGTAGTGAGTGAGGAACAGGCCGTTCCCCGCCCCGACGCTACTCGTGCCGCCGGAGAGCTTCGCTTTCTCGACGCAGACGCCGAGGCCGCCGCTCGAAGTGGGCGACTCACACTGAACCTGGCAGGGCCATGAGGAGCATGCGACGGAGCACGTGCCAATATCTCCACAGTCGGCCTGCAATTTCGTGAGCAACGCGGCGGCTTCCGTGGCGCGCGACTCGGCGCTCGCGACCCAGTCGGCCGGTGCCGGGCACCAGTTCGCGCGCGTGCGGGGAGCCGGGAGCGGCGAGCCCTCGATCGTGGCGCGCAGCTCGGCGACGCGCTGCGCGGCGCACACCGAATCGTCAGGCAAAGCACCCAAAGGGGCGAACGCCAGCGCCGATGACCGAGCCAGACCGCGGCCGCTCACGCCCTCGTAGCCGCCGACATGGTGCCCGCCCCATTCGGCGCGATCCACCGCCGGGCTCCACGACATCCCGGCACCCTCAACGACACACCCCACCAGGCACGGCGCCGACTCGCAGCTCACGGCGCAGCGCGCGCCAACGGGGGGCGGCTTCGCGGCGAGCGCGGCGGCGAACGCGGCGTAGGCGCGATCCCGCTCGTCCAGGGACACGGGCACGGCCGGCGCGTCGCCACAAAGGGGCGTCTCCGACTGGGGAATCGGCACCGGCATGAGCTTGGGGGCGGTTGCGCAGGAGAGGGAGAGCAGCACGAACGCTGGCAAGTACCTGGACATGCGCCGAGGTATCCCGGATGGCGTCGCGATGCGCTCCCGACGCTTGTCTGAGGAAGGAAACGGGGATCCGCGCATCGCCCCGATCCCGCGCTACGCTCTGCGCTCCATGTTGCTCCTGCTCAGCACCGCCTGTACTGGCCTCCCCCGGCCGAACTTCGACACTGCAAGTCGCGACACGAATGACACGGGCGAACCTGTCGATACGGGCGACACCGGCAACACGGGCGACAGCGGCGACACCGCCGAAACCGCCGAGGACACCTCCCCAACCGTCGCGTTCGACCTGAGTGGGAACCTCGACGGCCTGGCCTTCGCACTTGTGCAGCTTCCCGCGAGCGAAGCAGGCTTTGTGATGGGGGACGTGCTGTTCGAGCAGGCCCCGGCGCCGCGAATCGAGCTGCGCCCCGATGGAGAGGCGTACTTGCAGCCGCTGCCGGACATCGTCGGTCTCGAAGGCGCGTTCTTCGTCGGTGGCCTCCACGAGGACGACGGGAACCTGACGTGGGACCCCGAAGAGCGCTGGTTCGCCGCGGGCTCCTGGATGGCGCTGTACCTCGGCGGGGAGCTGCCGGAGCTCATGGCGCTGGCGGGGTGGCAGCTTGGCTGGAACAGCATCCTCATCGACGGGGCCGCGATCCCCGCCCTCGGCGATCCGCTTGCTTTGCCCTTGATCAATGGCTACGTGGATGCGGTGGAGCTGTCGGGCTCAGCCGACCCGGCGCTCCCGGCCGGGACGAGGTTCGCCCTGGTTCCGGCACCCGTTTTTGCGGGGGAGGCCGTCGAGGCGCTGCTGGTGGACGAAGTCCTCGAGGATCCCTGGGGCGTGTCCGTGCGCGGCGCGCCAGACCCGAGTCACTTCCTCGACATCGATGGGGACGGCTTCCCCGAGGCGGTCGAGACCTTCGTGGTGTACACCGATGCGGATGGGAGCGAGTCGGTGTCGACGGGTGATCCGGGTCTCGGCGGAGTGTGCCGCTTCGAAGGAGAGAATGCGTACCAGGGGGTCGGCCTGTTCTTCAGCCCGCCCACGACAAGCGTGCTGTGGCCGGTGTACTTCGCCGCGGCCGGGGCTTCGGTGGGTTGGAACGCCTTTGCGGCCGATCCTGGCGCCGAGACGCTGCGCTTCCTCGATGCAGACGCGCTGATCGACCTCGTGGCTTCCGGCGAATGCGTGGTGGAGTAGCCGAGGCCCACCTGTGGTACCCTCCCCGCCTCGGAGTGTTCACGGATGTCCTCGATCCTCACCGACGGCAGCCTCGCCGTCGTAGTAAACGGCATGACCTTCCCCAACCCCTTCGTGATCGGGAGCGGCCCGCCCTCCACGAACGCGACGGTCATCAGCAAGGCGTTCGCGGCCGGCTGGGGCGGCGTGGTCGCCAAGACGACGAGCTTGACCGACAACCCCGTCGTAAACGTCCAGCCGCGCTATGGAAAGCTGAACAGCCCATCGGGAGACTCGATTGGCTTTCAGAACATCGAGCTCATCTCCGATCGGCCGTTCGAGGACTGGGAGGTGGACTTCCGCAAGGTGAAGGACGCCTGGCCCGACCGCATCCTGATCGGCTCGATCATGGAGTGCTACGACAAATCGCGCTGGCAGGAGCTGGCGAGCCGGTGCCTTGCGGCAGGATGCGACAGCTTGGAGCTGAACTTCTCGTGTCCACACGGCCACCCCGAGTCGGGCATGGGCGCGGCCATGGGGCAGAACCCGGCGATGGTGGAGGAGGTGACGCGTTGGGTCGTGGAAGCGGCGGGCGGACGCCCCGTTTGGGCGAAGATGACCCCCAACATCACCGACATCCGCATTCCGGCGCGCGCCGCGAAGGCGGGAGGGGCGGACGGCGTGGCGGCGATCAACACGATCCTGTCCACAATCGGGATCAACCTCAAAACCCTGCGTCCGACGCCGACGGTTGAGGGGCATTCCACGTACGGCGGCTACAGCTACCGGGCGGTGAAGCCCATCGCGCTCCGCATGGTCGGCGAGCTGGCCACTGACCAACCCGGCTTCGCGATCTCCGGCATTGGCGGCGTTACCTGCGCGGTAGACGCGATCGAGTTCTTGCTCATGGGCGCCTCGACCGTGCAGAGCTGCACCGGCCCGATGCTGCAAGGCTTCGAGATGGTAACGGAGCTGGGCGAAGGGCTCGGCGCATTCCTCGCCCAACATTCCTTCGCGGACGTGCATGCCGCGATCGGGAAGTCGCTGCCCTACTTCACCACCCACCACCACCTCGTGGAGCTGCAAGCCGCGAAGAAGGCGGCGAAAGCCGAGGCGCTCGCGAATCGGGACACCGAGTGGGGGAAGAAGGACTTCGTGGCCGAGGCGGGGAACCTGGTTTCGAGCAAGGACTGAGGGCGGGCGCCGCGCGTCAACGCGATCTCTCGGGGTCTGCCCAAGGCCCTGCGCCACCCCTGAACCGAGCATCCCCCTCCAGATGAAACGGGAAGGCGAGCATCGCCACCCAGATGAAACGCGGCGCGCCGGATGGCAGGATTTGCCCGGAAGGCGAACGAGTGAACGCCCGTTATTCGTTGGCCTCCGCCCCGGATGCGGCTGCCTGAGGCCCTCGCGTTTCATCCAGAGTGGGATGCGATTGATTTGGTTTCATCCAGGGTGGGATGGTCGCCGCCGGAGGGCCCGCCGCCCCGCTGATGCCCCGCGCCATCGCCCTTTTGACCCCGATCCTGTACACTCCGCCGCTCCCCCGAGCCCAAGATGCACGAAAGCAGCTACGAAGCCGAAGCGCTGCAGATCCTCGGCCCCGACGTTCAAGCGAGCCCGCTCTACAACCCCGACCTCGCGCCGGTGCCCCCGAGCCATCGCAACTGGACGACCTACAACTTCGCCGCGCTGTGGATCAGCATGGCGCACTGCATCCCCACCTACACCCTCGCGGGCGGGCTCATGGCGGGTGGCATGAACTGGTGGCAGGCGCTGCTGACCATCGGCGTCGGCAACCTGATCGTGCTTGTGCCGATCCTGCTCAACGCTCACCCAGGAACAAAGTACGGGATCTCGTTCCCGGTGCTCGCGCGGGCCAGCTTCGGCACCGAGGGCGCCAAGGTGCCCGCGGTGCTGCGCGCACTGGTGGCGTGCGGCTGGTTCGGCATCAACACCTTCATCGGCGGGCTCGCGATCCAGACGTTCATCACGACGTTCTGGCCGGGATTCGCCACCCTGGGCGCAGGCATTTCGTTCGTCGGCCTACCGCTCCCCGCCGCGATCGGCTTCATGATCTTCTGGGCGATGAACCTGTTCATCATTTTCAAGGGCATGAACGCGGTTCGGGTGTTCGAGAACTGGGCGGCGCCGATCGTGCTCGTTCTCGCCGTGGGTCTGCTTTTGTGGGTCATGGGCCGCGCCGGCGGGCTGGGGTCGATGCTCAACCAGCCGTCGAAGTACGCGACGATCGGGGAGTTCTGGCCGGTGTTCGTACCGTCTGTCACGGGCATGGTTGCGTTCTGGAGCACGCTTGCGCTCAACATCCCCGACTTCACGCGCTTCGGAAAGGGCCAGAGGGAGCAGATGGTCGGCCAGGCGCTCGGCCTGCCCACCACGATGATCGCGTTCTCCGCGCTCGCGGTGATGATCACCAGCGCTTCGATGGTGGTACTCCCCGGAACTCCCGCCTCTGACCTGTGGAACCCCGAGTTCCTGCTCGGGAAGATGACCAGCGCGGAAGCGCCCGCCGGGCTCGCGGCGCCGCTCATCGCGAGCGCGGCAACCCGCGCGATCGTGGCCGTGATCTCCGTAGCGGGCATCGTGCTCGCCACGCTTAGCGTGAACATCGCCGCGAACGTGGTCGGCCCGGCCAACGACTTCGCCAACCTCGCCCCGAAGCTGATCAGCTTCAAGACGGGCGGATTGATCACGGGCATCCTCGGGATCCTCTGTCTGCCGTGGAAGCTCATGGAAGATCAGGCGACGTACCTGGGCGGTTGGCTCGGCGGTATCGGCATCCTGCTCGGCCCCGTGGCGGCGATCATGATCGCCGACTACTGGGTGATCCGTCGGCAAACACTGGATGTACGGGCGCTGTTCCGCGAGGGCGGCGCCGAACCTCGCTTCAACCCGGTCGCGATGGCGGCGCTCGCGGCGGGGATCCTGCCGAACCTGCCGGGCTTCCTGCATGCCACGAAGATCGTGGGGGAAATCCCTGCATTTCTTGCGGCGATCTACCCATACGGCTGGTTCACCGGCGTCACGATCGCCTTCGCCGTGTATGTGGCGGGGAGCCAGGGGCGAAGGGTCGGGGCGATGGGGTAGCTCGCCGCACTTCGCGGCCAAGTTTCCGGGCCGCGCGGGCTTCGCGCCCCATCGCGGCGCCGGTCGAAGCGCGATCCCTGTGCTACCATCGCACCCGTGACCACCCCAATCGTGCTCCTCGTGCTCCTCGTGGGCTGCGATGCCCCCACGCCGACTGAAACGTCGCCGCCGACGCTTGAGTCGCAGACGCTTCTCACGCTCCAACGCTTCTATGAAGACGACGCCAGTGAGCAGCTCGACACGCTCATCGATCTGGTGGCCGACGAGGTCGGGGAGGACGCAGGCGGCTTCTATTTTGATGCGCTCGAACCCGAAGACGTCGAGATGTTCGAGCACTCCGACGCGGCGATCTGGGAGCACACCACCGGCTGTGCGGTGTTCTCCAAGATGCGCGGCACGGTGGCCGACTACGCCAAAAGCGTGCCTGAGCCGGACCAGAGCTTCCCGGATCCCAGCTACCAGCTTTGGACAAGGGAGATCACCGGCGGCACCGAAGCCGACTTCCTCGCCGGCGGCGACCTCGACACGTGGAACCAGATCGAAAAGGACGGCGTCGGCTTCTCCGTCGCGTACGGGATGCACAAAGACTACCGCTGGCACGGGGACACGCTGGCGATGATCAGCCTCGTTCCTGAGGGTGAACAGCCCGCAGACGCCTTCAGCACCGAGCTGGTCGTGGGGTTCACCATCGAGCTGTGGACCCCCATCGACGGCACGATGGTCTGGTACAACGGCTCATGGACCGAGATCGAGAGCCCGCTCGACGAGGACGCGGTGGAGATCGAGGGGTGGCTCGATCTGCTCATCGCGGGGACGATTGACTACTTCGAAGGCACGGAAACGCACGTGATGGGGGAGGAGGTGGTGGAGTAGAGGGGGACCGAGCCAGTTCGCCCAGACGACCTGAGCCGGTGCAAGATCGCCGTGCAAGACGCGGCGCCGTCACGACGGGTGCCTCGGGGTTGGTCACCGTCACCGGTGGACACCGACGCGTGAACCCAGGTCAGCGCCGGGTCCTGCCGACGCAGTCCGACGCCGCGCTCGCGGCGAAGCGCCACTCGGCGTCGCCGGCCTGCATCGTCACCCGCCCGTTCATCGCCCGGCCCGCCGGTCTGCGGACATCCGGAACCAGCGGGTAGTCCCCGCGAATCCCATGGAGGCTTGCTGCAACGGCTGCGTCGTGTACTCCGGGGACGTTGCGTGCCCAAAACACCCCAACCCCCGGTGCAATCTTCGCCAGCGTCGCGACCAGATGTCGCTGCGCCGACTCGCGCTCACGACGCTGGAGCGGCGAGCTCGCCTCTGCGGTTGCGAGCGGTTTTGGGGCGGGCGGGGCGGTTTTGCGGCGGGCACAGGCTGGCGCCGTTCAATCCTCGGCGCTGTCGTCGCTGTCGTCGTGACCGAAGTTAACGGTGCCCCCGCAGAGATCCCAGTCCCAATCCAACGTTCACAGGCTTTGCCAGCCGAGTACCGCCCCGGCGCGGCGGCGGTCAACGATCGCGCCCCCGTAGTTGTGATTGACGACGTAGGCGGTTGGCGTTTCCGCTGCGACAGCGCGGCCGCCCGGCAACACCAGGGCGTTGGCCCGGACTGAGTCGTCGAAAATCAAGGTTCGTGTTGCGCCGGTGTCCACGAGGGTGTGGAGCGCCGTGTCGGAGACGCTGGTTGAGATCCAGAGCTTGTCGGCACCGACGCAGGGCGGCCCCGAGAAACACACCTCGTCGGGCGCGCGAAAGTGCAGGTACGACGCCACCGCCGCCAACACCTGGACGCCGATGATGCCGTCGATCCCCCACTCCTCGAGGATGGACGGGGAAAGTCTACGTTCAGGCTTGGCAAATCTCGCCTCCCGGCCCGCGAGGGAGAACGCCACCTGCCCGAGGCGCGCCATCGGGTTGCGTTTGCCCCAGCTTTTCCGCGCGTACGTGGGCCCTCCCCGGGCCGGCAGATCGGCGAGGTGTCCGCGATGGAACATCATTCCCGGCCAGCCTGTGTCGAGCATCATGAGCGCGGGGCGCCCCTCGACAGTGCTCCAGACGGTCGGAAGCCCCGACCTCGGCGACAGATCGACGACCGGGGTGCAGTCCTCCCGCGGCGCACGGAAGCGGCAGCCTCCGATCGCGACTGTGACGAGCGCCGCGATCGCAGGGATCCATCCTAGGGCGCGGGGAGTGGGCGACGAAGCGGGCACGAGCCATCAGAGTCTACAGCGGCGAGGCTCCGGACGATCAGCCCGCGAGCAGGAGGGGCCCCCAAGGCGAGGAGGTGTCGCCGCCGATGATGACCTTCACGCTGGAGCCGGCGGCGCCCTCAGCGCTTTCGG
>BJHF01000087.1:17422-27445 GCA_014191855.1 Deltaproteobacteria bacterium | reverse complement strand
GCGCATTGGCTGGCGGCGCACCACGTCACGCTCCGCGCGCTGGAGATCGCGCGGCGGGCGCCCGCGCCGGACATCCTGGGCGATGCGCTGGATGCGCTGCGGGAGGTGAGCGAAGGGCAGGCCCTCGGTGAAACATTGCGCGGTCGCACCGCGACGGGCGCCGACGCCGTTCAGCTCGCCGAGGGGCATACGGGCGCAGTTTTTGCGTTTGCGTGCCGGGCCGGCGGGCGTCTCGGCGGGGCGGAGCGCCCGGCGATCACGGGGCTCGGAAGGTACGGCCGTCACGTCGGCGTGGGCGTGCATGTGGCCGAGGACCTTGCGGTGCTCGAACGGGCGGATGATCCGTTCCTCCTCGCGGGGCGGCCGGCGTCGTACGCCATCGCGATCGCTGGGGAGCGCAACCCGGAGGTCAACGCGCTGTGGCGGCAGCTTCAGGGGTCGCCCGACGCGAAGATCGCGGCGGCGGTGCGCGCGGCGGTGCGCGAGGCGGGCGGGATGCAGGCGGCGCGGGAGCTGCTGGCCGGTCAGAGCTGGGCCGCCCGGAAGGCGCTCACCGGGCTTGACGACACGCCGGCCCGCGAGCAGCTCGACCGGATCGCGACGGCCCTGGGGCGCGCTGCTTAGATCCCCGCCGCGCTCAACAGCATCCAGGTTCCCGCGCTCATGGCCGCGCTCGCCGGGATCGTCAGCACCCAGGCCACGAGGATTCGCCGGGTAACTCCCCAGGAAACCGCGGAGAGCCGCGTCGTGGCGCCGGCGCCCATGATCGCGCTGGTGATGCAGTGCGTGGTGGAGGTGGGCAGACCGAAGATGGTGCACAGCTCGATGACCGTCGCGGCCGTCGTCTCCGCCACGAAGCCGTGAATCGGCCGCAGCTTGAAGATCTTGCTGCCCATGGTCTTGATGATGCCCCACCCCCCCATCGCCGTGCCACCTCCCATCGCGAGCGCGCACGCCACGATCACCCAGGTTGGAGCGTGTGCATCGGAGCTCGGCTGCCCGGCCAGGAGCGCGAGGGTGACGACGCCCACCGACTTCTGCGCGTCATTCGTGCCGTGCGACCACGCCATGAAGGCGCTGGAGAGGAGCTGCAGTTTTCGGAAGACGGAGTTGATGAGGGAGGGGCGTGCCCTCCGCACCATCCACGTGACCGCCACCATCACCACGAAGGAGGCGAAGAACCCGAGGAAGGGGCTCACCACGAGGGGAACGACGACCTTCTTGTTCACCCCGGCCCAGAGGATGGACTGCGGACCGCCCGAAGCCCACGCGGCGCCGACCAACCCCCCCACCAACGCGTGCGACGACGACGACGGGATCCCGAAGTACCAGGTGAACAGGTTCCAAGCGATCGCGCCCACCAGCGCCGCGAGCACCACGAGCTGGGTCGCAACCTCCGGATCAATGAGGTCCTTGCTGATGGTTTTGGCGACCGCCGTGCCCATGAATGCGCCGACAAGGTTGAGGACAGCCGCCATCATCACGGCGGTGCGAGGACGAAGCACGCCGGTAGACACAACCGTAGCGATGGCGTTGGCCGTGTCGTGGAAACCGTTGGTGAAGGTGAACACCAGCGCGGCGATCACCACGAGGACGATGAGGGTGGTCGTCACCATGGGTCACCCGTTCTTGATGAGGATGGCCTCGAGGCTGGTGCCGACGGACGCGCACCGATCCACCGCATTCTCTAGTCCCTCCAAGAACTCCTTGTGCTTGATGAGGCGGATCGCGTCCTTTTCGCGACTGAACAGATCGCCAAGGCGAAGCCGGAAGATGACGTCGGCTTCGTGCTCGAGGTAGTGCAGGGAGGTTGCGATGGCGCGGATCTTCTCGCCGTTGCGCAAGTCGCGAAGCTCTCGTACCCCCTCGGCGAATTGCAGGGTGGCTTTCACCAGGATGTCCCCCAACTCCCGGGACCCCTCGGGGAGCGTGTCCATCTGGTGCACCGTGAGGTGGTTCGCGGTGGCGGCGATGAAGTCCGAGACGTTCTCCAGGGCACCGACGAGGTGGTACAAATCCTCCCGGTCGATCGGAGTGACAAACGTACGATCCAGCGCCTCCGACATGTCCTTCTTCGCCTTGTCCCCCGCGTGCTCGGCCTCGCGAATTCGCTCCACGAGCACCAGCTGGGCCTCCCGCCCTTCCGCCCGGGTGAGCGCCCCGAAAAGGGCCGCAGCATCGACGGCCGCTGCTGCGGCGGCATCGAGGTAGTCGAAGAACTTGCCCTCTTCGGGCAAGATGAACTTGATCAGGTGCTGTACGAAGCCCAAGCGCGCTCCACGAGGTGCCACCTTTACCCCATCCGAGCGAGCGTGTCCGAGGGTCGCGGGAGGGCTCCACGAGATATCGGGCCCAATGGACGATCACACGATGCTGCTGGTGGCGTGGGGCGTCGGAGTCGCCGGCGCAGCGTGGGGCGCAGCCTCCTTTAGCGCGCTTCGGCGCGAACGAGCGGCGCTCGCAGACGTGACGCGGGCCGCGAAACGGCTCGTGGCCGGCGAAACCCACGTGGTGGCGCCAGGCGCGCCGGGCGGGCCAGGGGAGCTGGCGTTCCTCGTGAACGAGCTGGGCAACCGGGTGAGGACCGAACACATACGCATTCATCCGGATCGCGTGTTTGAGCAAGCGATGCTGCGAGAAACCCCGAACGGACTGATGGTGGTGGATGGACGCGGGATCATTCGCGGCGTCAACCCAGCGGGGCGAAACCTGCTTGATTGGGCTTCGGAGCCGGTGGGCACCGTGGCGTCGGCCTCCGTGCCGCTCCCCGACCTCGCCGCGGTACTCCGGGAGGCCGCAGACAGCCGCGAGGTGCGTGAGCGCTCCACGCGGTACGGAGCGCGGGATCTGCTGGTGCGCGGGCTCCCGCTCGCCGATGGCGGCGGCACCTTGGGCGTCGTGCTCGACATCACGAGTGTGGTCGCTGCGGAGCGCGTACGCCGGGAATTCGTCGCGAACGTGAGCCACGAGCTACGCACGCCGGTTACCGCCATCGTCGGCTACGCAGAATCGCTGGAGGATGAGAACCTCACCCCGCAGGCCAGGGCTCTGCTCGCGCCGCTGGTGCGAAACGCGCTGCGCCTGAGCCGCCTGTGCGAAGACGTGCTGGCGCTCTCGGTGCTGGAAGCGCGCGCCGCCGACTTCCCGACCGAGAACGTGGATATCGTCCCGCTCCTCGACGAGGTCGTGGACCTGCTCCGCGACACCGCGGCGGCGCGCAAGATTCGCCTGCGGGTCGATGCGCCCGGCCCGACCATGGCTCGGCTCAACGCTGAAGCCTTCACCGCGTCGCTGCAGAACCTCGTGGACAACGCGCTCAAATACACGCCCGAAGGCGGCGACGTACAGGTGCGGGTGAGCGTCGAGGGCAAGAACGTGGACGTCGCGGTGGTCGACACCGGTCCCGGGATCGCCCCAGAGCACCACTCAAGGCTGTTCGAACGGTTCTATCGCGTGGATGCGGGACGAAGTCGCGACGCGGGTGGGACCGGGCTCGGCCTCGCGCTCGTGAAGCACTACTGCCGCGCCATGGGGGCGGACGTCAGCATGCAGTCGACGCCGGGTACGGGGAGTACGTTCACGTTGCATCTTCCCGCGGCCGACCTTGGAGAAGCGCGATAGCGAGGGGCGGAATGGAGCAGGAAGCTCAGCAGGCCACGGGCGGGCTCGAGGGAGCCCGCGCTCGCATCGTAGACGCCATGCTGGCCACGACTGTGGTGTTAGCTGCACCTGCGTGGGTCCTGTCGATGCTCGCGTCGATTCGCGCCGAGCTACCGATGATCTCGGTCGTCACGACGATGAGCTACCTCTGGGTGCTGGCGATGCGCTTCG
This sequence comes from Deltaproteobacteria bacterium, assembly GCA_014191855.1. Classification (GTDB taxonomy): domain Bacteria; phylum Myxococcota_A; class UBA796; order UBA796; family SXON01; genus SXON01. The sequence goes on along the minus strand of BJHF01000087.1, from coordinate 23,614 downwards.
CCCCCGGCGTGCGCGTGCGCACCAAGGCTGTCGGCCTCATCGTGGTGATGCATCTGGTCGCGCTCAGCCTGTTTCTGAGCATCGGTCCCGTCGGTCCCGGCGTCATGTGGCTCCTGGCGGCCACGGTCACCGCCGCGGCTCTCCTGGGCCCGCAGGCCGCGCGTTTCGCGTTCGCGGCTCACTTGGGGAGCCTGCTGCTCGCCACCGTATGTTTCCTGGTGCTCCCCAATGCGGCGTTCTCCTTTCCCTACCACGGGTTTGGCTGGCTCGCGTTCGTGGCCGGGAGCCTCCTGTTGGGCGGCGCGCTCGCGGTGGCCGTTGGGCGCCTCGTGACCGATCTGGCGGGAGTGATCGATGGTCTCTCTCTCGAACGGACGCTGCTGCGCGAAGAGACGCTGCGCCGCCGCAGTTTGGAGGCGGAGCTTGAGCGCCGGGTAGCGGATCGCACCGCCGCGCTGGCCGCGGCCAACGCCGACCTCGAACGCTTTGCCCGCGCGGTGTCTCACGACCTCCGCACGCCGCTCCAGGTGATCTCCGGCTCCGCTGAGCTGATGAACCTGCAGCGCCCTCCGGCAGAGCCACCCGAGGCGGCGCACCTCCGACGCATCGAGGGTGCCGTGGCGCGCGCCACGGGAACGATCGACGCCCTGCTGCAGCTGGCGCAGGCCGGCGGTGCGCCGCTCCACCTCAGCAGGGTCGATCTCACCTCGCTCTCCCGGCGGATGTTGGAGGATCTCGCGCTGGCCGAGCCCGGGCGTACCGTGGAGCTCGTTTTGCAGGAGCCGCTCGTCGCGACAGCCGACGAGGCCCTCGTGAACCTCGCGCTTCAGAACCTGCTCTCCAATGCCTGGAAGTTCACCTCCAAGCGGGCTTCGGCGCGTATCGAGGTGGGGCTCGCCGAGGGCCAGGGCGAGCGGATCTACTTCGTACGCGACAACGGCGTCGGCTTCGACAGTGCGAGGGCCGAGCGGATGTTCCAGGACTTTGTTCGGCTCCACGGCGAAAGCGACTTCCCAGGCAGCGGCCTCGGTCTGGCAACCGTGGCGCGGGTGATCAGCCGCCATGGCGGCCGGGTTTGGGCGGAAGGCACCCCGGGCGAAGGGGCCACCGTCTCGTTCACGTTGCCAGGGTGAGCGGTCCCCGGGGTGCAGCGTACGCCCTGGTCGCCCTGGGCACGCTCACGGGCTGCGCGCCGGCTGAGGACGCGTCGAGCATCGTCGCGACCAGTACGCTCGCCGAGCTGGTGCCCACGGTCGTGATTGTCGAGTGGGAAACGCCGGAGCCCTCCCGCGGCCACGTCGAGTTTTCCGTCGTCGGCGAGGAGAGGCGCGCCACGCCGGCCGAGGCCGAGGCTACCCGCACGCACTCCCGCACGCTCCTCGGCCTCCCCGTTGGGGTCGACGTCGAATTCACGATTTTCGACGAAGAAGGCGCGTTGGGGGCTGCTCAGACGCTCGCCACGGGCGCGATGCCCACCGACTGGGCCGCCCTGACCGTCGTCGGCGAGGCGTCGTGGGAAGGCTTCGTCGTGTTGGGCGTCGCCGGCGCGATGGCCGACCTCGTGGTCCTCGACAACCGCGGCCGTCCGGTGTGGTGGTGGACCGACGTTTCGGCGGATGACCAGGTGATCCGGGCGCTCCCGGCCGCCGACCGCAGCGGGATGTTGGCCAGCTTCGGCGGCACCCGCGTCGGTGAGTCGGCGACCATTGCCCTCTCGGATTGGCAGGCGGGCACCCAGGGAAGCGTCGAGGTTCCGGAGTTCACCCACGACTTCCTCGAGCGCGGAGATGGGGGGTTCGCCGCGCTCACCTTCGCGTTTCACGACGACGAAACTGGAGCCGAGTGCATCTCGGACGCGGTGACGGAATTCGACTTCGGGGGCGCCTACGAGCCCATCTGGGACACCTGGGACGCCTACGCCGGACTGACGCAGCCTTGCGACGCCTACATCGAGGGGTGGAGCCACGCCAACGCCCTCGACTGGGACGAGGCGTCGCAAACGTACACCGTGGGCATGCGCAACCTCGCCACGCTCTCCGTCGTCGACCGGGCGGCGCGGGCGGAGCTGTGGTCCCTCGGCGAATACGGCAGCGTTGCCCTTGCCGATCCCAAAAAAGGGTTCATCGGCCAGCACCAGTTCGAGCGCTTGCCCGATGGCAACGTCCTCGTGTTCGACAACGGCGCCAGCAACACGAAGATCTCCCGCGTCGTGGAGCTGAGCGCAGACACGGAGTCCGGGGTGGCGGAGATCGTGTGGAGCTACGCGCCGGCGCCCGCCGTTTACGTCTATGCGCTCGGAGACGTCAAACGTTTGCCGAACGGAAATACGCTGGTCGACTGGAGCACCTCGGGGCGCCTGGAGGAGGTTACGCCGGAGGGCGAAACGGCGTGGCAGCTCGATGCCGCCCTGGGCGCGGAGTTCGGATACATGCACGTGTTCGATAGCTTCTACCCGGCCTCGCCGGCGGGATAGACCCTCGAATGCTCTTGCTCTTCGCCGGCGCCGCCCTCGCGCGGCCCTGCCAACTCGACCTCCAGGTCGTGTTCCTCAACGCGAAAGAGGCGGCTACCCAGTCCGCCCCGGTGGCGGTGCTCGATTCGTGGTCCGGCGGGCTGATCTCGGCGGCGCTCGGCGCGCCCCTCGAGAGCGCGGTGTTCGAGCTCACGCGCCGCAAAGTTGAGGAATCCCTGGTAAACGCCCAGCTCAACGGGCTCGCGCAGGTGCGCCCGGCCGTGGAGAGCGGGCGGGCCACCGGCTGGACCTACTGGAGCCCGCGAACCGGGGTGCGGGAGCCCTCGATCCTGAGCAGCGAGCAGCTCGTAGACAAGAAGATGTTGGTGGTGCACCTCGACGATCCGCGGGACGCGGCCGTGCGCCTGGGTGGCCAACCGCCCCTGCTGGTAGACATCGCCCGCTTTTTTGGCGTAGACGTTGCCGAGAAGGTGTATTCCACGATCGTATACGAGAAGATGCAGCCACCAATGGCGGAAGCTGGCCTCGAAGCCCTGGTAAACACCGGCAGGGGCGCCAAATGCCCGGCCACCTCATGACCCTCCGCACCGCGCTTACGTGGGATGGGCAACCGGCCGCGGATGACGAGCGCGCCGTCGTCACGCTCACCGAAGTCGTGGGCGGGCTGCGCATCGACGTGGACGCCCCCTTTCACAACGATCCCCCGCCCAAAGCCGGGATCGGCCCGGTGTGGGGCCTGTGGGAGCACGAGGTCGTGGAGGTGTTTATTGGCGCGTTCTGGGATGGCGGCGTTCCGGGGTACGTCGAGGTGGAGCTGGGTCCCCACGGGCACCACCTGGTGCTCCGCCTTCGCGGCGTTCGAACCGTGATGGAACGGGAGCTGCCGCTCGTATTCACGGCTACGATCGAAGGGGATCGGTGGCGCGGCGTGGCGCGCATCCCCTCCGCGTGGCTGCCCTCGGGCCCGCGCTCCGGGTGGATCGCGAACGCGACGGCGTGCCACGGATCGGCTGCCAAGAGGCGCTATCTCACGGATGCACGGCTCACGGCCGACAAACCCGACTTCCACCGACCCCACGAGTGGTCGCCCCTGGTGTTTGACGATGCCACCCGATGATCCTCAAAAACGGGCGGAGGAGCCAGGAATCCTGGATGCGGCTCGAGAACGCGCGGCCAAGGAGGCCGGGCGCGCGGCCGCGCTGACCGCGATCGCGGCGGTGGAAACCGTCGCCCATTCCGCGCTCGACGCGGCCGAGCGGTTCCTGTTCGGCAAGGTGGGCGGCGCAACGGAGGCGAGCGAGCGCGACGCAGGCGTAGACCCGCTGGATCGGGTGCGAGAGGCGCACGGCGTGGAGGTGTCACCCACGCGAGGGCCGGCGCCCACCAAGCCAGATCCCGTGGAGGAGGCCAAAAAGCAGCTCGCCGAGCTCAAGAAGCAGCGCGCCGCGGCCCTGGATGCGCCGACCGAGGCACCCGAGCGGAAGAAGACGTTGTGAATCGCCGCGGGCCCCTCGTGATCGCCCTCGTCGTAACGACGGGCTGTTCGACCGCGAAGGAGGGACCGCCGACTCTGGTCTACCCCTACACGTACACGCCCGAAACCGGCCTCGAACCCTACGAGCTGGTGCGAGTCGAAACCGAGACGTGGGTACCGCTGCTCGACGAGGAAGAAACAGGCCTCTATGTACAGAAGTCGGTCCTTCACCGACCCGGCGCCCCGGTTGAGTCCGTTGAACACTTCTCCGCGATGAAGGCGCTGATCCCTCCCCTCGCCGACACGGGCGAACTGCGGGTGAGCTTCGCGGGAGACACGATGTGGGTCGGCGGCAACTGGGCGCACGTCTTCGACCCCGTGGCCGCTCTCTTCGACGGCGACCTCCGCGTCACCAACCTCGAAACGCCCGCGACCCCGAACGAATCCTCCGAGAAGTTCGCGCTGGGAACCTACGCGTTCAACAGTGATCCCGCCTATCTGGATGGCATCCCCGCGGATCTACTGCAGCTCAACAACAACCACTCGCTCGATGCCGGCGAGCAGGGACTCACCGACACGCTCGCCGAGGTCGACGCGCGCGGCATCGCAAGGACCGGAATCGACGATCACGAGATCATCGAGGTTACCGGACGAACGATTGCGTTCCTCTCTTTCACCTGGGGCATCAACCAGCAGGACATCACCCCCGAGCGCGCCCTGTTCATCGTTCCGTTCGGCCACGAAGCCGACGTAGACCTGACGCCCGCTCTGGACGTGATCGCGGCTTCCACCGCGGACTTCGTCGTCGTGATGCCCCACTGGGGCTACGAGTACGAGTACTACCCAGATCCTCGATTCATGGTCCAGGCGCGGGCCCTGATCGGCGCCGGCGCCGACCTGATCGTCGGCACGGGCCCCCACGTCGTTCAGCCGGTGGAGCTCTGCGAAGTGAACCGCGGCGTTTCCCCCGGCGTCGGCGCCTGCGCGGTGGAGAACGGCGGCGAACCCCGCACCGCCGCCGTACTCTACAGCCTCGGCAACGCCGCCACGACCATGGCCACAATGCCGTGCGAAGTGGGCCTGCTCGCCACCGTAAGCCTCGGCGAAGGCGGCGTTACCGGCCTCGGCTGGGATGCGCTTGTGAACCACGACAGTGTACCCGAGGTGCGCCCGGCGGACGAGGCGAACGCGGACGAGGCCGCCGAAGTGGCTCGCCTCGCCGCGCACATCGGCGAAACCTGGCGTCGGGCGCGGTGATCCGGCATGTCCAGCGCACCTGAAGGCCGCCTCGAACGCTTCGCCCGCCGCGCGACGGACCTCGCGGAGCGCTGGATGCCCGACGCCTTCGTGTTCGCCCTGGCCGCCACGCTGTTGTGTGTCCTCGCCGCGTTCGTGGTGGACCCCACGGTGCGCGCCGCGCCGATGAAGGTGGTGCTCGCGTGGGGAAACGGCTTCTGGGACCTCACGAAGTTCACGCTTCAGATGAGCATGATCATCATCGGCGGCTACGTGCTCGCGTCGAGTCGGCCGGTGGCGTGGGCGATCCGATGGCTGGCGACCGTGCCGCAAAGCGGCCCCGGCGCCGTGTGGACCGTCGCGATGGTGGCGATGGGCAGCTCGCTGTTCAACTGGGGCTTCAGCCTGATTGTATCGGCCCTCTTCGCGAAGGCCGTCGCTCGGCGTCGTCCGGACGCCGACTATCGAGCGCTGGGTGCCGCAAGCTTCCTGGGCCTGGGAACCGTGTGGGCGCAAGGCCTGTCCGGCTCGGCGGCGCTGCAGATGGCCAGCGTCGCCAGCATGCCGAAGGCGCTGGCGGAGAGCATCCCGCCCATCCCCCTGACCGAGACGATTTTTCGCCCCCAAAGCCTGCTCTGCGTGCTCATCGAGGTGGTCGTTGTCGGGGCCGTGGTGTACGCCGCCGCGCCCCGTGGTTCGCGGGCCCGCAGCGCGGTCGACCTGGGGATCTCGCTCGGCCCGGACGTCGACCCCGACCCTGGCGCTGGCAACGATGTCAGCGCAACGCCCGGCGAACGCTGGGAGCGTAGCCCGTGGCTGCTGCTCGCCGTCGTCACGATGGGGTTCGTTTTCCTCGGCGCCTCGATCACCGCAAAAGCCACATCCGCCGCCGATGTGCTCAACGCGCTCGACGTCAACACCATCAACCTCGCGCTGCTGTTGCTCGGCGCGGTGCTGCACCGCACCCCCGCAGCGTTGATGCAGGCGGTGAAGGAGGCGACGCCGTCCG
>BJHF01000087.1:0-17412 GCA_014191855.1 Deltaproteobacteria bacterium | reverse complement strand
CCAGTTCCCGTTCTACGCGGGGATCTCCGGCATCATGACCGGCACGGCGCTCTCCCACACGCTCGCGCAGCTCTTCGTCAATGTCTCAAGTCGCGCGGCCTATCCCGCTGTAATCGTAGTGTATTCGGCCGTGCTGGGTGTGTTCGTACCTTCGGGTGGGAGCAAGTGGATCATCGAGGCGCCCTACGTGCTTCAGGCCGCGCGCGACCTGGGCGTGGAGGCGGGGTGGATGGTGGTCACCTACGACCTCGGCGAGGCGGTCGCGAACCTCGTCCAGCCGTTCTGGATGTTGCCAATCCTCGCGCTCCTCGGCCTCAAAGCGCGCGACATCATGGGCCACACCTTCCTCGTCGCCTGTGTGGTGTTTCCGCTGGTCGTGGTCCTGGTCACGGTGTTGCAGCCCTGAGCCGCGGATAGACTGTGCCGATGCTCCTGCTCGTCGCCTTTTTGGGTTGTGCCTCTGGAAACTCCTGTGCGGACTACGTGGATGCCCGACAGGCGTGCTCCGACGAGGCGGGGGGCACCACCGCGTACGACGCGGACACGATCTGCGGCGAGTGGACGGCCGATCTGGAGGAGACGTACGGCGACTGGTACAAGTGCCAGATGTCCGCCTACACCGCCGATGAATGCAAGACGAACGAGGAGCTGCTCGCGGCGGAGTCCGCTGCGGCCACGTGTCCGCAGCCGACGGGGTGAGCCGGGAGCGGGGCTGGGCGATGCGGTAGGCCTGTTTTCCTTCGCCGAACGGGCGGCGCGGCGCATCGCGGTGCGGAGACGAGGGGGCCCCGCTACGGCGCCGCGGGCGCCGCGTCGGCGGGATCGGGCACGCGGGTGGCCAGGATCCATGCGCGGAGCCCGGGCGTCGAATCCAAGCGGCGAGCCCGGTAGGCGGCCGCGATCTCCTCGTCCAGCGTCTCGAACGCAACGGCCTCGGTGAGCAGGTCGAGCTTCTTGGCCAGCCCGAGCACCTTCCACAACGTCGTGGCCGGCGCGCCCTCCGCCAGCACCGCCGTAACGGCCGCGATCCTGCGATCCAGCGCGTCGCCCTCGCCGGCCGCCGTGCGCGCGCGGATCATCGCGTACGCGGCCGGATCCTGGAGGCGCAGGTCCATGCCGCGCGCGCTCCCAGGGAAGACGGCGCCCAGGGTCCCCCAGCCAGCGTCGTAGCGCGGGTTGCAGACGAGCGCGTCCACGGCGTGGCCCGCGAGCTGAAACGCCTCCGCCTTCGTGAGGTCTGGAAGGCCGATCATCGTGTCCGCAAGGAAACGATGCGCGATGTAGTGGCATGGGTCCACGGTCAACGCGCGCTCGTACCGTGACATCGCACCACGGAGGTCGCCGAGACCGTGAAGGGCATCGCCGGAGTAGGTCCACCACGTGGCCTGGTTGGGGCACGCGGCCAGGGCCTCGTCGTAGTGTCCGAGCGCCTCCTTCAGCTCGTGCCTGGCAAAGGAAGCCTCTGCGGCGGAGAAGGAGCCCTTGGCCTGGTCGGGGCACACGGGCACGAGCGCCGGAAGGAGCTCGCCCTCAAACTGCACCGTAAGGACCGTTCGGGCGATCCCCACGGCGACGGTGTTCGGCTGCAGGACATCAAGCTGGGCAATTCTCAATTCTACGAGTTTCGCCCAGCGTGCTTCCGCCGCAGCGTCGTCTCCGACCTGGTCGAGGTCGAGGAGCTCAATCAGCAGGAGCACCGAGAGCGCGTCGACGTTCTCGCGGAGGCCCACCGAGCGGGTAGCCACGCGGCGGGCAGGCTCGCGCTTCCCATCGTGAAACAGCTTTTCGGCACGAGCGGCGAGGGTATCCGCGCGGTCGGCGGCTTGGGCCGAGCTCGCCATCCACCCCAGGAAGAACATCAGGGTCATCGCGACCTGCCGTGCTCCGCTCACGATACGCCGGGGGTGGCCGGGTGGCAAGGTGGGTGGCCGCGGGACTAGCGCGGAGCGCCGCGGCGCGGAACCTCCTTCGGGGCCCGTCCGCCCCGAGGGATGCGACCATCGCGGCACCGCCCGGAATCGGACCTCGATCCACATGGGGCGGGTCTGAACTTTTTCTCTCGTCGGCTCCACGGCGATGTTTGGATGGCCATTTCAGGGTGGACGGAACCCCCAAAGAAGGGCCCGGCTCGCGCGGCCACATGGGGCCAGCGGGCACCCGGGCGGCGCGGGGAGGCTCGCAGCCCTCCTCGGCGCGTCAGTGAGGCCTCTGCAACAGCGCTTCTGGACGAAAAAGCGCCGAGATACATGACTACATGCGAATCGACGAAGCCACCACCCTCCACGAACGCCTCCTCGCCAACCGCCGCAGCCACCGACAGGCCGAACATCAACTAGCGTTGTTGCTGGCTGAGCTGTCAGATCGGCGGCTGCATTCGGAGCTGGGCTACTCCTCGGTGTTCGAGTATGCCGATCGGGTGCTGGACCTCCCGGCTCGTCAGGCCCGCGACTTGATCCGGATTGGACGGCACCTCCCCGAGCTTCCGGCGCTCTCAGCGGCGCTCGCCGACGGCCAACTCGGCTGGACCAAGGCCCGAGAGATCGTGTCGGTCGCGACGCCGGCGACCGAGGCGGCTTGGGTCGAGCGCGCCATCGCGGTACCTTCCCGAGAGCTGGAAAAACAAGTCGCGTGTGCGAACATGGGCGAGTTGCCTCCGGACACCGCGACAGGGCCCGAACGCGGCCCGGAAAGGCGTCGAGTCGTGCTCGAGATGCAATCCTCGGACCTCGAAGTTCTGCGCCAGGCGCTCGGTCTCATGCGTGCCCAGATGGGAGTGGACGCAGCCGAAGTCGACGACGGCGTGCTCGTCGCCGAGCTCGCCCGGCAGTTTCTCCATCGCCAGTCGGAACCCGCCGATCCCGCGACTGGCGAACGCTATCGCTTCGTGATCCTGGACAACGCGGAGGGCGGCGACCCACGTGGGGCGGTCGATGAGGTCTCGGACACCGTGATGGCCGAAGCGGCCTGCGACGCCGAGGTCATTGACATGCGCCCCGGCCCCACCCAGGGGCACTCCAGCCGCGTGATCGCGCTGGTGCTCCGCAAGAAGCTGCTGAATCGCGCCGGTTGGCGGTGCGAAGTTCCAGGCTGCTCCAGCCTGCTGTGGCTGGACATTCATCATCTGCTCGCCCGTGCGGACGGCGGTGGAAACGAGCCGCGAAACCTCGTTGTCGTTTGCTCAGGCCACCATCGCGCGGTGCATGCGGGCGGTCTCGCCCTCGAGCGCGGCGACGACGACCAGATGGTCGTCACCCATCGAAACGGGCACTCGATCCGGGGGCCCACGCGTGCCACCGTGTAGGTGCCGCGGCCTCCGCGCTCCGCCAGAACGACCCCCAGCCCGGATGCCCGCGGCGGTCGACGGTGCACCGCCACCTGCGTGCTATCCTCTCCCCTCACCTCGGAGCGCCCCATGTCCCTCCTCCCCGTCGTGCTCGCCAGCTTCACCCACTCGGCCCAGGCCCAGACGCCTCCAGAGTGGAGCTACAACCCGGCGGGAAAGCGCGACCCGTTCGCCGCGATCTACGGGCCGGTTGTCGAGGGAGGCGGCCCCGAAGCCACGGGGATGTTCCGCTGGGCACCGGAGCAGCTCGTCGTCACCGGCGTGCTCGACAGCGCCACGGGCCCGCGCGCGATGGTGGTGGACCCGGAGGGCACCGCGTACGTGCTGCGCCCGGGCAGCTACGTGGGGAAGAACTGGGGAAAAGTGAGCGCGATCTCGGAGGCTGGCGTGGTGGTGACGACGGAGTATCGCACCGGCGACGGGGACCTGGTGCTCAACGCGTTGGTGATGCGGTTGAGGTAGCGGGGCCGCGCGCCTATTTCTTCTTGGCCCGCTCCGCGAGCTCGTCCGCGGGCTTGGTGTGCACCTGTCGTTTCCCGGGTCGCGACTTGTTCAGCGCCTTCGACACGGCCTCAAAAGCGTCGGCCGAGCGGCGCGTGTTCCTGTGGTTCGGCCCCTCCACTTCCCGGCCAATCACCCAGATCTGGAACAGGATGCGGCGGGCTTCTTCGTGGCGATTGAGGCGGTGGAGGATGATGGCGAGTCCCTCACGGGAGCCGAGCGTCTCGACCGCTCGGGCACCCAACATCGTCGTACTCATCGATACCGCTCGCTCAGCATACTCAAGCGCCATATTATGGCGACCCAAGGTGGAGTATGCCTCCGCAAGCGCGCGGCAAACGGACGGTGCCCCCGCGTACCGCGACCCCTGAACCGAAGCGAGCAGGCCGACTGCTCGCGACAGCGGCTGGATCGCCCCAAAAGCATCGCCGGAGTTGAGTAACTCAATACCGAGCTGCCCGAGATTCTCGCCCAACATGAAGTGTGACGCACCCAGCGCACCCTCAATGACTGCGACGGCTGACCTTGCCGCCGAGAGGGCCCTGTCGACATCGCCGGATGCTGCCAAAGCACGTGCCAGCGCTCTCAAGCCGAGAGCCGCTTCGGGATGCTGAAGCCCCACTGTGTCGGCATAAGTGGCGACGGCACGCTCCGCAGCCACCCTCGATTCCACCGTACGCCCCACCCCCTGCAGCACCCCGGCATAGTTAGCAAGGATGCGTGCGGCCAAAACGCTCGCCTCGTTGCCGGACACGCTGCACACGTTGAGCGCCTGCTCGAAGTACCGCATGCTCTCGCCGGGCCTCCCAAGCTGATCGATGCAAACCCCGACATCTTGGAGGGCCGCCGCGGTGCGCGCGTCAGTGTTGCCCAAGCCAAGCTCGCGGGCCTGCAGCACGCGAAGCGCCGCATTTAGGGCCAGCTCAGCCTCCCCTCGCTGCTGATGACAGCGCGCGACCACCTCCAGCGCCTCAGCGACGTCCAGCTCACTCACGCCCGCCGACTCCCTCGCCGCGGTGGCCGCATTCGCCATTGCGAGCGCGTCAGAGAATCGCCCAGAATCCAATTGCCCGTGAGCCACTACCAACTGGCAATCCGTCACGTCGAGCACCGCAGCGCTGCGGTCAACGGCCTCGTCCAAGGCGGGTTGCGCCCACTCCTCAAGCACTTCGCGATGCGCCCCGCTTCGCAGAATCTGCCTAGCGATCTCTCGAAAAAGCGCGAACCAATTCCCAGCGTCGTCCTGCGCCCGGTACGCCTGGGCCAGACCCCGAAGCCCCTCCAACTCCCCTGCCGCTTCCTGCTGCCGAGTCTCATCCTTCCGTTCGACCATCCAGCCCAGCGCCCCCTCCACCATGCGCGAGAGCAATTCTCGCCGCGCCTCCGCGCGCCCCGCCAGGTCCTTGGCCACGACCTCCTTCAAGAACGGGTGGAGGTGTACGCGTTGGTCTTGCCCGATTTTGAGGAGGCAAAACACCCCCGCTTCGCCCACAAAATGCCGTGTTTCCTCCACGTCTTCGATCCCGGCCATCGCGCCCAACAGCTCCAGGCTGGTTGAACGATTCGCCCAGATCGCCAGAATTTCGATCAGGCGAATCGCCTCCGGCGCACCCTTCAGTGCAGCACGATCGAGAGAGAGCGTCGCCGCGACATTGGCGAGATGCTTCGTCCCCGGCGTCTTCTCGTCCCCCCACAATCCGCGCGCCTCCAAGCCACGCGCCTTCACCAGATCGAGGTACTGCGCCGGCGTCGTTACTCGTGCGTGACGCTTCAGGTAGGCACCGGCCAGCTCAATCGCCAGGGGGTAATGGCATAGTTGAAGACACAGGGCAACGAGCGTGTCATCGCCGGGTAGCCCGCTCATCTGGCACAGGAGCTCCAGCGCAGCGGCGGGATCGAGCTCGTCCAACTCAACGGCGGCGTACGGAGCGGGCAGCTCGTGCCGCGAAGTGATGAGGATTCGCGGCTGCACGTCCCGCGGGAGGAGCGGTTCAACCTCCTGTCCCGGGTCGAGGTTATCGAGGATCAACAGGTACTGTCTGTGGGTATTGAGCCACTGCCGAGCCAACCCGACCAGGTTCTCCTGCTTGTCATCCGGGGGGTACCCGAGCTGGGAAACCGCCATGGCCGCAAGCTGGGCCGGGAGCTCCTCGTTGGCGGAGATCCACATCACGCCATCGGGGTAATCGCCCCGATGGCGATGGGCATATTCCACAGCGAGCTGGGTTTTCCCCACGCCGCCAAGGCCATAGATGTTGGCGGTCTGCCCGACCACGGTTCGCGTGCCGGCCAACAGCAACGCATGTACGCGTTCGAGAACCTCGCCGCGCCCCACGAAGGTCTCGGCCTTCGAGGCGAACGGCACGTTGAAGACGACGCGACCCTCACCGGGTTGCTTTGGCGCAGCGGCCGCGGGAGCCGGTGCCGACCCGGCCTCGGGCGCCCGTTCCTCCCCGGCAGGCAGGTCGTCGCTCAGCTTCCACCGGAGCTCCCCGTCCGCCCCGATCAACCAGCGGTCTCCCGGCGCCAATTGCCCCGCTGGATTCGGCAAGTCTCGCACCGCCGCGGTCTGTCCAAGCGCGATCCGAACGCGCGCAATCGGGCCGCGGTGCTCGGTAAGCACGCTCTCCACCCGGGCCTCGCGAGGGTCGCCCACGCTCGCTGCTACTTCCTCGATGACCTCCAGCAGGCAGGCTTCCACCAAGGGGTTGATGAAGTTGAAATACCGTTCTCCCAGCGAAAGCTTGACCTTGATGCCGCTGATCTCCCAATCGTCCGCGTGCGCCTTCGCGTTGCGGCAGTTCACCAATGCGCTGAGGTACGACTCGACGCTGGTGTCCCCAGCCTCCGGCTTGGTGGTCTTGGGCACGAGTTTCGCGTAGTTGAGGCCTGCGTTCTCGTCGGGGGTCGGATGGTCCTTCCAGAGCTCCTTCACCGCCCGCCACGCAGCGCCAAAGTCCGCGGCAGCGGCCCGATTTCGGTTCTTGGCAAGGCTCACCACCGCCAGCGGCCCCCTCCCCATCGACCCCTTCCAGCAGGCCGTCGCGGCCCGAGACCAGTCGCCAAGAGACCGGTTTGGCTTACCGTGTACCTCCTCGATCACCCGCTCCACGTCCTCGGAGGGGCCAGCTTCTGCGCGGGCTTCGACGTAGGCCGCCCCCGCGTAGGCCGCGAGGAGACGGACGAGAGCGTCGAGCAGGGCGAGCAAACGATCGTGACGGTCCAGGGGCGTGCCCGCGGACAAGACGGCCGCCACCGCGACCGCGATCGTTGGCGCCCCGTTGGCGGCGATGAATCGGAGTCGATCCTCACTCATCCGAGCCCAGGTCACTGGCGTCGCCGACCATGAGCGAGTCTATCACCCAAGCGGTCGGCATCCGGGGCTCACGCGCGTTCACGCCGAACGCCCCGCCGATGTTGGAGGGGATACCTCGCTTCGTTCTCACCCTCCCCTCCCTGATTTCCTCCGTGCCCTCTGCGCCCTCTGTGGTGAACCTCCCCGCTACCCGCGACCCGAAACCCCTACCGCCCCCGAAGCTCCACCCGCAGCACGAAGCGCAGCCCCGACCACACCTCGTCGATCGCGCACACCTTGTTGTCCACGAGGCCCGTGGGGAGAAACAAGGCCCGAAGCCGATCTTCGGTGATGTCCGTGGGCCGCTTCGAGGCGCGTTTGGGCCACGCAACCCACAGCGAAGCCGCGTCCGGCAGGGTCGGCCGCACCGCCGCGACGCGCTCCAACAGGTCCCGCTCCCACTCGGCGAAGACGATGGCCACGTCCGCCACGCCGTCCGTGAACACCGCCCCCTCGGGCAACTCTGCGACCAGGATCCCGTGGAACGCGCCCGGTGCACCCAGGAGCCGAACGCGACTTCCGGTTTTGATTCCTAACTTTTTGGGGAGCGGGGTTCCAGAATAGCCGGCCATGCCGCCCAACTATCGCGCTCGGCCCGCGATGCGCTCCTACCCACCCCCCACGCCTCGGCGAGCGGGCCTAAGCATCGCCCTCACCGCAGCTCTGCCGGTAATCCCGCCGCGAAGCTGTCCAAGTACCGAACGGCCGTCGCCTCGTCATCCGCGGTGCACCGCACCTCATCCTTCCCATCCCGGCCCAGCCAGGCGATGACGGTAACCGCGCGCACCCCGTTCACCGGCGTGACCACCACCTCGTACGCTTCCGAGGCTTTCCCGCCGATTGACAAGGAAACTTTCTGTCCCGTCGCGCTCGCCACCTGCGGGCTGGCCTTGGCCCGCGCCACGCCGGCCTCGATCTCCGCGAGCGAAGTTTCCTCGATCCGGTGATGCCGGATCTGCCCTGCCGGGCAGACCACATCGGTGAAGCCAAGCTGCCGTTGCCACTGGCACCCACCGAGGGGGCCGGCCTCGACGAACCCGCCAGTCGGGGCCGCAAACGCCAGGAGTTGGAAGCTCTCGCTGCCGCCCATGCCTTCCATGATCGCGGGCAAACTGGTGCCGCCGCCGCTCGCTTTCCCCGAATAGAGCGCCTTCGGCTTCTTCCCAAGCCGGGTAACGGCGTAGGTGAGCGTCGTGGTCTCCAGGTCGAACGCCAGGACATTGAGGTCGACGCGCACCTCCCCTGTCGCGTCTGCCAAAATGACTGAAGGCAGGGCGCCCACGTGCACGTCGGCGAAGGTGATCGCGTGGTGCGTGGCGTTCATCGTGAGATCAACCGTGAGATCGGCGGCGAATCCGAGGGAGGCGAGCAGCAGCATCCGCGCTGGTATCGCGGCGATATCGCTGCCGTCGCTACGCTACGGTTACGGCCACCCGCGCCCCCGCCGCGCGCTCGGTGAAGGAGAGCGGGGCCGGGTCCCCTCCGTGGGCGAACTCCGGCGCGCGCACCACGAAGCGCAGCATGAGCTCCAGCCGCCAGTTCATCTCAAGGTCGTCGTCCGGCGAGCCGGCGCCCTGCACGGCCGAGAGCAGCAGGTCGTCGAGGTGCGGGGAACGTCCGCGCCGCCAGGCTTCCAGTAACAACCTACGTAACAGCGTGGCGTGGGGGGCCAGTTGGGCGAGGCCGACGCGCGCGCAGAGCGCGTGCACCAGCTCGGAAGCGAGCCATCTGCGTTGGCCGCGGCCGGCGCCAACCGGGAGGGCGAGGAGCTCATTGGGATCGATCATGGCCGAGCATCGGCGGGCGAGGACCGCGCTTTAGGCGAACCCGCCCAGCCCGTGGCGGGCCGCCGCATCCCCGAACGCTCGCACGGTGTCCGGCGAGAGGTTTCTGCCTTGTTGCCAGGCGGTACCGCGCCCCTCCAGAACCGCCACGAGCGGCTCCAGAAGGCAGGCGTAAACATGGTTTATGCCGTACCCGGCCGCGACGTGGAACACCCATCCCCACGCATCGCGCTCCCACCCCGCCGGCAGCGGGAGGCGCTCCCCCGGGAGGACGGTCACGCCCGGGCCGGGAGGTCCCGAGAGCGTGGGCGGTAAGGCAACGTCAACAAGGGTCGTGCCCGGCCCGAGCCGATCCGGGGCCACCGTGCCGCCCGTGGTGTGGGTGCCAACCAGCACGCGATACTCGCGCAGATCCTGGGGGTCGGCATCGGCGCCCAGGAGGGGCACCAGCGCCCGGCCCACCGTGCCCTTCGCGCCGATCACCCCGACCTTCTGTCCCGCGCGCACCTGCTCCGCGATCCGCCAGGCGGCCCACGCGGTCGCGGCGTTCCCCGTCGTGACCGGGATGCCGACCAGCGCCTCCAGCGCCGACCCCCGACCGGCCACGACCGACAGCACGCTGCCGAGTCCAACGTGCGACACGGGCCCCGCAATCTGCACTGCGCGCTGCATGCTCCGCAGCGCGCCCTCCTGATCCGCAAGGAGCTGCTCCGGCAGCCATGGCACGCCTATAACGACGCCTTCTACGCCCCGATAACGTAAGCGAGCGAGTTCGCAGCAATCGTCCGGATCCCGCCCATCCCGGAGCCCAAGCGCCAGTCCGGGCCGGCCGAAACGCGCGCCCATGAGGCGTTGGGCCAGCGGCACCAGGGGGTGAACCAGGAAGGCGAACCGCGGCACCGCCACGGCGCCGGCCTACCCTGCCGCTTTCTGCGCGAGCAGGCCGCTGGCGATGTTGTAGAAGGTGCCGACGCGCAGCAGCGTGGCAACCTCCGAAACCTTCAGGCCGTCCCGAAACTCGGCGCGGGGAACCTCCGGCATCGCGTCTGCCAGCCGGTCGAGGGCGGCGCGCGTGAGCACGCCGCCCACCTCGTAGGGCTCCTTGTCCCCAAGGCCCTGCCGACCTGCCTGCTCGATGCCGCCACGCGGGATCCGAATGTCGAACGCGCGCTCCAAGCGGAAGGCGATGTCGAGCAGATCGAGGCTCTCGGCGCCGAGATCCCCGAGCACACTCGAGGAGAACTCCACCTCATCGAGCCCCAACCCCAGCGCATCGGCGAAGGCTCGCCGTACTTTCTCAAGGACGGCAGCATCACACTCGGCTTCGGTGGCGACGGGCTGAAACATCGGGCTCACGGTTTGCCTCGGCCAATTACTCGTCGCGCCGGGCGCTGGCCACGCCGGACCGTCAGGAAAGCGTGTCGTCCACGTGCACACCGCCAGCGCTCGCACGCCCGCCAGCAGCCAGGGCCCGAAGGAGGGCAACGGGGGCAGCCGCGGCGCCGATCTCGCCGACGGCATCCACCGCCCGAGGCGCTTCCGGAACCCCCGCGCAGATCCTGAGCCCCGATCCCGGCAACACCCCCTCGGCCACCAGCACCACGAACGCGGCGCCTTCGCCGCACGGGCCGCCGAGGATGCGCTCGGCGCCGCGGAGCGCGTCTGCGCCACCCGCCAGCGCCAGGTCGACCCTCCCCTCCGCCACCGCATGAACCGCGTTGCACAGCGCCACCGCCCCGCCGAGGCGCCCATCGCACCAGTTTCCGTTGTCGCCCCGAAAATCCAGCATTGCGCTCGCATATCCGAGCACGTTGTTCGAAAGACCCTTCACCAACCAGAGCGGCGGCACCAACGGAACCCCGTGCTCCGCCAGCCGCGCGAGGTCGGGCAAGGGCCCGCTGGCCTCGATCGCGCCAGCGAGATCCTCGATGTCTCCCTGCTGGGGCGAGGCACCCACGAACAGGCCACGGCGCTCGGGCGGAATGGCCTGCCAGCCCGGCACGCTGGCCATCGCCCGCAGCGCAGCGACGACGCCCAATTGCACTGCCCGCGTCATGGTTTTCAGTGACTTTCGTGGGATCCCGCCGGCCACCGGGTCGAAGTCGGGTACGGGCCCCCCCGGGACCGCTGACACGAGGCAAGCATGGCCAACCAGCAGTACGCGACGCACACGCGCGGGTAACCGACCGCAGGCAACGCCGCGCGGCCCGGGGTACGCTCGGGGCGATGCTGTACTTGCTGCTCGGCTGCCCCGACACGATCGACCCGGCCGACACCGCAGCGGAGGCCGACACGGCAGACACCGCGGTCGATCCCGTTTCCGGGGATCTCGCCGACGCGCGGCTGGTGATCCACGGGAACGCTTCGAGCGCAACCGGTCAGGCGGTGGCGTACGGTCCGGACACGAACGGCGATGGGGCGGACGCAGCGTGGGTGAGCGGGTACTTCGCCAACTACGTATGCCGTTTCGAGGCGCAGTCTGGGACCGTGGCCCTGCTCGATGGCACGACCTGCTTGCACTCCTCGGCCGGCGACTACGCGGGGTATGCGCTCGCGACGAGCAGCACCCAGGTGGCGACGGGCGCGATCGGCGGACGAGAGAACGGCGCCTATTCGGGAACGGTGTACGTCGCCGACGCCGCGTTGTTACCCGGCGTTCACGAGCTGGCCGAGGTGGCCGTGTTGCTGCACGGTGAGTCGGAGAACGACTACGCGGGCAGCAGCGTCGCCTGGTTGGAAACCGGGGATGCCCCCGCCGTGCTGGTGGTCGGCGCGCCGGGGAACGATGAGAACGGGGCGGGCTCCGGACGGGTCTACGCGCTGACGGTCGAAGAGGGCGCCAGCGGCAATCTGGCCGACGCTCCGACGGTTATTCGCGGCTCGAGCCCGACCACATCACAAGTGCGACACGGCGCCCCGGAGGCGGGAGATGGCGCGGGGAGCGTACTCGGCTCAGCGGGAGACGTGAACGGCGACGGCGCGGACGACCTGGTGATCGGCTGCAACGGGGCAGACGACGGGGGCAGCAACGCGGGGATCGCGGCGATCTTTTATGGTCCCCTCCCCTCGGGCGTGGTGGAGCTACGCGACGCCGAGGTGGTGATCGCCGGTGAGGTGGTGGATCAATACGCGGGGGACTTCGCAGTGGGGCTCGGGGATACCGATGGCGACGGCCTCGGGGATTTGGCGATCTCTGGCGAGATGTCGCTGAGCGGCCGGAGCTGGGTGTTCTCGGGTCCGCTCGCGTCCGGCGGAGTTTCCTCCGCGCGAACGAGCATTGTGGGGGAGGCGCAGGACGACCTCGCCGGGGCGAGCCTCGGCCGGGCCGGGGATACTGACGGGGATGGACGCGCAGACTTGCTCATCGGAGCGTACGGCGTGAACACCACGCTCGTCGACGCTGGCGCGGTCTACCTCGTGTTCGGACCCTTCGAGGCGGGCAGTCAGAGCCTGACCGGGCACGTACGGTTTACCGGCGAGGCCGACGGGGACGCCGCGGGGCGCAACGTGGCCGGCGGCGGCGACTACGATGGGGACGGGCTGACGGACCTGTTGATCGGCGCACCGTACTCCGATGCTGGCGGCGCGTTCGGCGGCGCTGCCTACGTCGTTACCGAGCATTAGCCGGCGTAGTTAGCGGCGCCCTCGGCTTCGACTGGTCGCGAGGGCGGCGCTCGCCCACGCGAGCAGCGCACCGACCTGTCCGCCGGCCCCGCACCCGCAGTCCTCCGCTGGCGGCTCGGTCGCGCTGTCGTCCGCGGCGGGGTCGCATCCCCCGCCGCCGTATGCGCCAGCGCTCACCCAGGCGTCCGCGTAGGGCTCACACGCCGCTTCCGCGCACTCCGCAGCGCCCACCGTCTCCAGGCAGGTCGTGGGCTGAAACCCAAGGCCGTCCCTGGTTTCAGCGAGGTCGAAACCATCCGCCAGGTGGTCGGTGCAAACCAGCGCACGATCGCCCAGATCGAGACCGCAGCGGATCGCCGGCGCGGTGTCGCTCACCTCCGCGAACGTGTCGCCCCCATCGTCGCTTCGCCAGGTTCGGGCACCATAGTAGCTCCCGACGAACACGACGTCGGCCCCGTCCCGTACCAGCGTGCCGGGCGCCGGATCCGTGTAGTAGCCGACCTCGAGCGTCCGCGAAAACGTGGCCCCTCCGTCCGCGCTGAGCTCGAAAGCCGGCACCGCGGCGTCGCTCCGCGGACGAGTCCAGATCGCCACGCGATCCGCCTCCGCGTACACGAGGCGCGGGTCGACGTCTCCATCGGGCCAGGTGTAGCGAAGCTCAAAGTCAATCCCGTCGCGCGAGCGGTAGAGCTCGGCGACGAGGGTGTCGGTATGCACCAGCGTAAGCCACAGCGTATCCCCGCTCACAACCATTGATTTTGGGTAGTAGGCGTCGCCGACCAGGGGGGTCGCCGCGCACGTCTCGCCATCGCAGAGGTACACCCCGCCGGTTTCAGGCCCGATGAGCGCCACGGCCGCGAGGGCCTGCCAAGGAGAAACGCGCAGCACAAACCCCTCGTCGAGGCCGGGGATCGACACGCCCGTGCAGTCGGCCCCCACCCGCATGAGGCCCGTGGTGGTGCCCACCAACGCCACGCCCGGCTCCCAAGCCAGCACGTCGTACACACCCGCCGCGCCCACCGACTCCTCACACATCCACCCCCAGGACGCCCCGCCGTCGACCGAATGGAGCAGCCCCCACCCGTCGGTGTTCGCCCACAATTCGCCGACCTCCCCCGGCGCCGCGGACAGCGATGTCGTCCCATAGTTGGGCGAATGCGCCATCGCCTTGTCAAGCTCCATCACCAGCGCCAACCACACCATGCGCTCCTGGGCGTTTTCGGGTATCCCATCGGCTGGAGACCCGATGCTGCTTCTGCTCGCGATGAGCGCCTGCGCCACCGACGATACGGGCGACAGCCCGGTTGAGGAGCTCGCGAGCGTCAGCATCCTCGCGCCGGCCGACGGATCGACCGTGTGCACGACCTTCGGCGTGGAATTGGACATTCGCGGCGTCATCCTGGTCGACCCCTACACCCCGCCCGACCCGCTCCCGGAAGGGGCGGCGCATGTAGACCTCACGCTCAACGGCGTGGACGCCGAGATGACGCAAGGCGAGTCCGTTACCCTCGGCCCCCCGAACATCGAGTCCGGCTTCACCTACCAGCTCAAGGTCGAGCTCTCCGCGGCAGACCACACCCCGATCGACCCGTACGCCGGCGACTTCGTCTACGTTACCGCCGAGGACTCCGCATGCTCCTTGTGATCGGGCTGGGCTGCGCCACCCACGCCGACTCCGCCGACTCCGGGCCCGACAGCGGCGAGCACGTCGTCACCGACTACGTTGTGAACGCCCACACCGACCCCGATCCGTTGGTCGCGGGTGAAGAAGGCACCTTCAGCCTTGAGGTTCGCGACCAGGACGATCTGCCCATCGAGGACCTCCAGACGACCCACGAGCGCGTCGTTCACGTTCAGTTTGTCAGCCACGATCTGAGCAGCTTCCAGCACGTGCACAACGAGGACTTCGCCCCCCTCACCGCCGACAACCTCCGCACGTCCAGCTTCGCCTTCCCGCTCACGCTCCCCCTGGCCGGGGACTACCTCACCGTCTTCGACTTCGCCCACCACAACCAGTACTTGTCCCGGTCGATGACGCTCACCGCCGCCGGCGAGCCGCAGCAGGCCGCGGCCCCCGACCTAACCCTGGTGGACGAAGTGACCGTTGATGGCGTGACCGGACAGCTCAGCTTCAGCGCGCCAGCGGTCCCCGGCTACGAGGCGGCGTGGTCGATCTACCTGTTCGACGCGGCGGGACCGATCTCGATCGAGAACGACCCCATCGTGCAATACCTCGGCGCCGACGCCCATATCTTCGTGGCCACCACCGATCTGGGCTGGACGGCCCACAGCCACGCCTGGTACCCCGGAATGGAAACCGTGGCGCCCGGGCACACCATGCCCCACGTGAACGACGGCCCCGATATGCCGTTCCATTATGTGCTTCCGGCCTCGGGAACCTACAAACTCTGGCTGCAGTTCACCCGAGCGAGCGATCCGGACCACGTGTTTGTGTTGCCGTTCGTGTTCGCCGTCGAGGGGTGAAGGCTACGGCGCCGCCACGACCAACGCGCAATTCTGCCCGCCAAACCCGAAGCTGTTGCTCAGCAGGATCCTCGGCGGCCGACCAAGGTTCTGAATGAGGGTGTTGCAGCGGATCGCCGGATCGAGCTCCTCGCACCCCACCGTGCCGAAGGTCACGCCCTCCGCCATCCCGCGGATGCACCAGGCCAGCTCCACCGCGCCCGCGGCCGCGATGCAGTGGCCGAACGCGCCCTTGAACGAGCTCACCCACACATCCCCGAGCACGGCCCGGATCGCCGCCGACTCCGCGATGTCGCCCACCGGGGTTCCCGTGCCGTGGGCGTTCACGTAATCAATGTCTGAAGCGGAGATTCCCGCGTCGCGCAGCGCGCGCTTCATCGCGAGCGCGGCCCCGAGTCCCTCGGGGTGCGGCGCGGTGACGTTGTGCGCGTCGATCGAGCTGCCCGCGCCAAGGAACCGGGCGAGGATCGGCGCGCCGCGCGCGATCGCATCGTCTTCGCGCTCCAATTGCAGGAGAGCCGCCCCCTCTCCCATCAAAAACCCGTCGCGACGACGATCGAAGGGCCGCCCGCGGCTCGGCGAGAGCGCCCCGAGCACGACGAACGAGAGGTAGCCGATGGGGTGCAGCATCGAGTCGTGCCCGCCCGCCAGCGCGACGTCGAGCTCCCCTCGCGAAATCGCCCCCGCCGCTGCGGCGATGGACTGGGCGGCCGCCGCGCACGCCGAAAAGCTAGTTTCCCGGCGAATCGCACCGATCCGGCCGCCCAGCACGTCCGTAACCCGCTCTGGCATATGGCGCCGGGGGGCGGGGCGTGAGGGATCGAGGTCCGCGGCCAGGAGCTGCCGATCGAAGCGACCATCCCGCAAGTAGGGGAAGAGATCGCGCGCCAGCTCATCCGGCGTGAGCGACGAGAGGCCGGTTCCCAGGAAAATACCGCGCCGACCCCCCGGAAGGCCGGGCAGCAGCTCCTCGAGCACGGCGCTGGCGAGGGATCCCTTCCGATCGTCGGGGAATTCCGGATCCTCGACGAGGCCCGGCACCCGGGCCACCGTCGGCACGTCCAGCGCCTCCGCATCGGGCTCGCAAGAACCCGCAAAAGCGTCCGGCCGACTCGCGGTGCGCACGGCCAGCGCCGTGATCACGACGCGGCTCACTTCGTGCAGCTCTTCGCGTCGGCCGTGAAGCAGGTGTATTTGCCAGCCGTGGGGGCGGCGACATCCGCCATCAATCGGCTTCGATCCTTCTTGACCAGCCTCACTCGGCACGGACCACTCACGGGACCCGTTACGACGACCTCGGCGGCGCCGGTGCTCGACTGGGCGCCGCACTCGGCCGTGATCGACTTGGTATCGGCCGAGGCCGAGGCGAACACCACGTCAGAGGGCCCGGCCACGGCCGCGGCTGCGGCGGGGGGAGCAGCAAGCGTGGCCTCGGGAGCCACGACGGCGGGGGTGGGGCTCACCACCACCGGCGACGCCACCTGGTTGGCCGCCCAGTACCGGTACCCGACAAACAGCCCGCCCAGCGCGAGCCCGCCGAGCACGCCCAACACCATCACCGCGCCGAAGATCATCATCCCCGAACTCGAGGAAGCGGGCGGCGGATCGTCGGCGAACGGGTCTGGCGTGGGCGCAGCGGGCGCAGCCCTCACCGGCGCCGGGGCGGGCTTCGGAGCCGCTGGCTTTGCCTTGGGTTTCGGCGCGATTTGCGGCTCCGCCCGCGGCGTGGGAGACGAGGCCTGCGGCGCGGATTTCGGGGCAGGAGCAGCCGACTTTGGCGATGGCAGGGCTGGCGCCGAAGGGGCGGCGGCCTTCGGCACGGGCGCGGGGGCCGGCGCGGCTCCCGGGGGTGGCTCCCCAGGGTCGGACCGGAACTGCCCTCCCGTCGCGATCGGGAACGTCATGTTTCCGTCGGGGGGGCGAGAGAGTGTCGGCACCGCCGTCGTGGGCAATTCGTCCACATCATCCGGCACCATCGTCATGTTGGCGCGAAGCCTGTCTAGCCCGATGGCCACCTCGTCGTCGGTGGGGACCATGGTCGGTGCCGCCGTCTGGCGATGCGGCTTCAGCTCCTCAGCCGAAGGAGGGTCGAGAACGCCCGGCACGATCTCCGGCAACATGTCGAAGGGCGATGGGCCGAGGTTTACTGGGGGAGGAGCTGGCTTCTGGCCCGGAGCGCCTGCCCCGGAGGCGGCAGCGCCCCGCGGGGGGAGGGCGGGCCACGGGTTCGGCGCTGGGGGCGAGGCCGGGGTGGCCGCGGGCGCAGGGGCCGGCGCGGGCGCGGGCGCGGGCGCGGGCGCGGGCGCGGAGGCCGGCACTGG
>BJHF01000086.1 GCA_014191855.1 Deltaproteobacteria bacterium | reverse complement strand
CAACGAAGTGAAAGGAGGCGTTGGCGGTGCACTGGAGGCTGAGGTTCCGAATGAAGAACTCCTCATAGACCTCAAGCTTCGCTTTCTTCTCGGCCAAGCGTGTCCGCATCCGGGTCGCCGCGAGGTGGGCACTCACCTGACCCGCCAGGAGCTTCAGCAGGGATAGCTCCGCCTCTGTGACAACGCGGGGAGTGTAGTCGATCGCGCAGAGCGTACCCAACGGCAACCCCTCGGAGGACCGAATCGGATAGCCAACGTAGAATCTTATATTTGGCGAACTCACCACCAAGGGGTTGTCGGAAAACCGATCGTCCGTCGCCGCGTCGTTGACGACAAGCGGCGCGTCAGCCGCGACCACATGACCACAGAAAGACACATCCCTTGCCGTCTCGCTGACGCCGAGCCCGTGGTGTGATTTGAACCACTGCCGGCGCTCGTCGACCAACGACACCAGCGCGACCGGAACCCCGAGCTACGCCGCGACAAAAGCCGTAATGTCGTCCAGCGATGCGTCGGCAGCGGTGTCGAGCACAGCGAGCTCACGCAAGGCCGCGAGCCGCGCCGCTTCAAAAGGTGGGACGGGGGGTGTGAGCATGCTGTGGGCGACTAACTCCGGCCCAACCAGCGCCGCACGGACCTGAAGCCGCGACGCGATCTTCGTCCGATTCCGGCAGGCTCAGCTACACCCGCTCGTGCCGCCACAGCTCACGCACTTCAGGCACGAGCCGTTCCGTACCATCGTGAGCGCGCCGCACTCCGGACAGCCGTCGCCTTCGTAGCCGCGCGCCTTCGCGTCGCGGATCAACTGCAGCTTCAACTTGCCGGTTCCGACCTTCATGTCGCTGCCGCCGTTCATGTGCATCGGCGCGGGGGCCGGGGCCGATCCGTTCATCGCGGAGGGGTGAATCGGCGCGGCATCTACATCCACCGCCTTGTCGGACAACATCACGTTGCGCACCCCGATCTCCTCTTCTTCGTTCCAGCGAGTTTCTTCGCCGGTTTTGTGGAGGGTGTCGTGGCGGAGCTGCTCCTCGTCTACATGGGCGAGGTCGTTACGCCCGAGGTAGTTCACCGCGAGGTCCCGGAACATGTAGTCGATGATCGAGGTGGCCATCTTGATGCGATCGTGGCCGCGAACCGGGCCGTTGGGCTCGAAGCGCGAGAACACGAATTGGTCGACGAACTTCTCCAGCGGCACGCCGTGCTGCAAACCCATGCTCACGGCGATGGCGAAGCTGTTCATCAGGCTGCGGAAGGCGGCGCCCTCCTTGTGCATGTCCACGAAGATCTCGCCGATCGAGCCATCCTCGTATTCGCCTGTGCGGAGGAACACTTTGTGGCCGCCGACGATCGCCTTCTGGGTGTAGCCACGTCGACGATCCGGGAGGCGGCGGCGCTTGGCGAGGTACCGCACCACGAGCTTTTCTGCGACGTGCAGCACCTGGTCGCTGTGCGAAGCGGCCGCCATGGGCTCGGGCGTGGCCGCGCCGGGCGCGCCGACCCCAGGAACCTCGTCCGGCATGTCCAGGGCGGTGAGCAGATCATCGGCGAACACGCTGGACAAGGGCTGGCTGAGCTTGCTGCCATCCCGGTACAGGGCGTTGGCCTTGATGCCAAGCCGCCACGACATCAGGTAGGCGTTCTTCACGTCCGCCACCGTGGCCTCGTTCGGCATGTTGATCGTCTTGCTGATCGCGCCGGAGATGAACGGCTGGCAGGCCGCCATCATGCGGATATGCGCCTCGGAGCTGATGTATCGGGTGCCCGTGCGACCGCAGCGGTTGGCGCAGTCGAACACCGGCAGGTGCTCGGGCTTCAGGGCCGGGGCGCCTTCGATGCTCATGGTGCCGCATGCCCAGAAGTTCGCGGCCTCCATCTGCGCCTTGCTGAAGCCAAGCGCGATGAGCAGGTCTGGCGCGTCGGGGTCGATGCCCAGGACGTCCCGGCAGAAGGTCGCGCCAAGGTTGAACTTGGAGAAGGCGAACTTGATGTCGAACGCGGTGGGGAGCGCCTTCTCGATCTTGGCGATCGTGAGGTCGTCGAAGCCCTTCGCGCGCAGGGACTCATGGTTGATGCCCGGCGCGCCCTTGAGCGAGCCGCGGCCCCGCGCGTAGTCAACGATCGCGACGATCTGGGCCTCGCTGTAGCCCAGTTTGCGCAGCGCCGGTGGCACGGACTCATTCACGATCTTGAAGTAGCCGCCGCCCGCGAGCTTCTTGAACTTCACCAGGGCGAAGTCCGGCTCGACGCCCGTCGTATCGCAGTCCATGACCAGGCCGATCGTGCCCGTGGGCGCGATTACGGTCACCTGCGCGTTGCGATAGCCATGTGCTTCGCCGAGCGCCAGCGCGTCGTCCCAGGCCTTCTTTGCGGCCACCACGAGGTGGTTCGGCGCCTTCTCGCCCACCAGGCCGACCGGCTTGATCAGCAGGCCCTCGTAGTCGGAAGAGGGCGCATTGTACGCCGCGCGTCGGTGGTTTCGGATGACACGGAGCATCGCCGCGCGGTTCTTCTTGTACCCCGGGAATGGCCCCTTCTCGGCCGCGATCCGGGCGGACTGGGCATAGCTCTCCCCGGTGAGGATCGCGCTGAGCGCGCCGCACATGGCCCGGCCCTCGGGGCTGTCGTAAGGCACGCCCATCACCATCAACAGCGCGCCAAGGTTCGCATAACCGAGGCCCAACGTGCGGAACTTGTAGGAGAGCTCCGCGATCTTCGGCGAGGGATACTGCGCCATCCCGACGCTGATCTCGAGCACCGTGGTCCACAGGTGGATGCCGTGGACGTAGCCTTCAAGGTCGAACGTGTTGGTCGCCGCGTCGTGGAAGCGCATCAGGTTGAGTGAGGCGAGGTTGCATGCCGTATCGTCGAGGAACATGTACTCGGAGCACGGGTTGCTCGCGTTGATCCGCCCATCCTCGGGGCAGGTGTGCCACTCGTTGATGGTCGTGTCGAACTGCACGCCGGGATCGGCGCAGGACCAGGCTGCGATCGCCACGTTGTCCCAAAGCTCGCCGGCGCGGAGCGTTTTCACAGTCTTGCCCGTGGTGCGGTCGGTGAGCTTCCACTCCTCGTCGCGCAGCATCGCATCCATGAACGTGTTGGGGATGCGCACGCTGTTGTTGCTGTTCTGGCCGGCCACGGTGGCGTACCCATCGCCATCCCAGTCGGTGTCGTAGCTGTCGAAGCGGATCGCGGTGTAGCCCTGCTTCGCGAATTGCACGGTACGAACAATGTAGTTGTCGTGCACACCGATCGCGCGCGCCTCGCGCATGGCGGTGCGAAGCGGTCGGTTGTGGCGGGGGTCGAAGCGCTGGGCTTCGGAGAGTCCGTCCACCGGCTTGGTGGCGGCGAGGATGAGGTTGAGGTGCTTCTCGTTGAGCCGGCTACCGGTCACCAACGCGGCCACCTTGGTCTCTTCCACGGCCTTCCAGTTGACGAAGGTTTCAATGTCCGGATGATCGAGGTCGAGGCACACCATCTTCGCGGCGCGCCGCGTGGTACCGCCGCTCTTGATCGCGCCCGCCGCCCGATCGCCGATCCGCAGGAAGCTCATCAAGCCCGAGCTGCGCCCGCCGCCCGAGAGCTTCTCGCCTTCACCGCGGAGCTTCGAGAAGTTCGTGC
Source organism: Deltaproteobacteria bacterium (assembly GCA_014191855.1). Classification (GTDB taxonomy): domain Bacteria; phylum Myxococcota_A; class UBA796; order UBA796; family SXON01; genus SXON01. Next base: position 23,838 of record BJHF01000086.1, on the reverse strand, counting down.
CGGTGCCTGAGCCGTACTTGAACAAGCGCGCTTCCCGCGTCCACAAGTCCATGATTCCGCCGTCGTTCACCAGGTCGTCGGTGACGCTCTGGATGAAGCACGCGTGCGGCTGCGGGCGCTCGTAGGAAGACGTAGAGGCCACGACTTTACCAGTACGATCGTCCACATAGTGGTGGCCCTGGGCCGGCCCGTCGATCCCGTAGGCCCAGTGGAGGCCAGTGTTGAACCACTGCGGCGAGTTCGGCGCGCACATCTGGGCGGCGAGCATGAAGCGCAGCTCGTCGAAGAAGGTCTGCGCCTGGGCTTCATCGGAGAAAAGTCCGTCTTTCCAGCCCCAATACGTCCAGCAACCGGCCAGGCGGTCGAACACCTGACGCGCGTCGCGTTCGGGGCCAAAGCGGCGATCCGCCTGGAGCGAGGCGAGCTTCTCCTCGTCGGGCACCTTGCGCTGCAGCCAAACGGGCACGCCCTTCTCGGCTACGGTCTTGGTGGCCGCAGGGATCCCCGCCTTGCGGAAGTACTTCTGGGCGAGGATATCGACCGCGACCTGGCTCCACGATTCGGGAACCTGCACGTCGTCGGCCTCAAAAACCATGGAACCATCGGGGTTCCGGATCTCGGAGCGGCGACCGGCCCACTGCAGGAGATCGTATGGGCAGGTGGAAGCGGTGGTGAAACGGCGGGAAATTTGCATGGGGTCTTGACTCCGCAAGAGCTGCGCGTCGGGGGAGGGCGGAGCCCACAGGGCTTGCCCGTTCCGCGACTGTAAGGAACCAGTCCTCCGCGGTCAAGAGCTGGAGGCACAAGATGTTGGGGTTCTTCTCGTTCATACACACTACATAGTGTGTCCATATGTTATCCATACGACAAGGGGAAGTTGTCCATAATTGGGGATTACAGAGAGCCGAGAGGTCTGAATTCTCCAAGCGGGCTCGGGCCACAGGGGCGGGCCACGGGCTTCGGGCCACGGGCTTCGGGCTGGGCGCCTGCGGTGCGGGGAGCGCGCCTGCGGCTGCGGGCTCAGGGCGAGGTGCGCCGCCCGGTCCCTTCGCCAGGGTCGGCTCACGGCACCTCGCGCGACTACGGTGTCGCCCTCCCCTTGCTGCGGAGCACCACGGTGCCCATGACGGCGGCCACCAGCAGCAGCACGCCCCCCGACCCTGCCGCAACCACACCGATCATCGCCGCCGCCGCAGCGACAACGATGAGGAAGAAGCCGAACACGGCGCCGTAGTAGTCGTGCGTCAGGCTCTCGCCGAAGGTCCAAATCGGGACCGCGATGATTCCCAGCCCCGCGCCGACCGCGATCAGCGCGATGGCGCCGGCGGCCAAACCCCCCGCGCCCATCCCGACTGCGATGCGGGTGCGATCGCCGGTGGACATCGGGGGAGCTTAGCTTGGGGCTGGGGCTGGGGTGAGCGCAAGGACGCGCCGCGCCGCCGCGCTGCAACCGAAGTCGATGTTCGCGCAACCGCGCCGGCTCGCGCGTGCGTCTTGGGCGGCGTGGCGAAACCGAAGTCGATGTTCGCGCAACCGCGCCGGCTCGCGCGTGCGTCTTGGGCGGCGTTGCGCAACCGAAGTCGATGTTCGCGCAACCGCGCCGGCTCGCGCGTGCGTCTTGGGCGGCGTTGCGCAACCGAAGTCGATGTTCGCGCGTGCCAACATCCATTTCGGTTTCATTGCGCAATCGAACTCGATGTTGACCCGTATCAGCACCGGGATCGGTTGCGAATTCAAACCGAACTCGTGGTTCAACAGGGTGAACATCGAGTTCGGTTGGGGTCGATTCGGCGGCGAAGCGCGCCTCGTGGTCGGGGGCGGCGCCGCGTGTCGCGACACGATGCAGGCCCGCTCTGGAGCGACGCCCCGGTCACGCCGCGACGACTCCCCGTGCCGGCCCGCTTACCGCTGCCCCACGACGCGCAGCGCGGGCGCCTCGTGGAGCCTGACCTGCTCGGTGACCAGGTAGGGGGGCGGCGTGGGCTCCCGAACCACATCCCGAACCACCTCCGGTGCCCGGACCCGCCCAGCTGCCGCCGCGATCAACGTGACGCGTTTCCGCACGGCCCGGAGATCCGCCTCCTCCACGGGGCGCGCGGCCAGCCGGGCTGAAGCGATCGCCGTGATCCCGAGCGGCTCTGCGATGTCGCGCGGGCGAAATCCCGCGTCGAGCGCGAGCCGCGCCGCCACCCTGCGCGCCTCCGCGACGCCCGCCTTGTTCCCGGCAAAGCCTGGACCCACGCCCAGAGTCTCCGCCACCAGCTCGGCCAGCCGCGCAGCGCCGAGGCGCCGCAGCTCCGCGTCGTCGGCGAGCCCCAGCTCGTCACCCAACCTGACCGCCTCGTAGGCGTCGCGCAGGCGGAAGCGAGGGAGCGCAGTCGAGATCGGGAGGGAGAGCCCGGGGAGGCGCCGCGCGCCGATCAAGTCGGCGAAGCAGGAGCCCGTTGCGGTGGCTGGGTCGTCGGCCAGGCCGTGATGCGCGAACTGGTTGAGGCAGTAGCCGACGAGCGCGTTCATGTGGCTCCGCGTCACCACCTCCTTCACGAACGGCGGGGAGAACGGAGCCGCAGACCGGTTGTTCAGCACTTTGCTCAGCGCGCCTTGAAGCCGGCGAAGGCGGGCGGGGCTCGCGATCACTACGAGGTGAACGTGATCGTCCACGATCGCGAACAGCACTATGTCGCGACCGCCAACGGACGCGAGCGCGCGCAGCACGGCGCGGCGCGCTTCCTCGGCGGGGAAGGCAGGTTGTCGGCCCTGGGTGGCCCAGGTGATGTGGTAGGTCTTCATGGCGACGGAGGGTAGGCACACCGGGACCGTCGGCAAGCGGAGGGCAGGCGTTTTTTGCAGGTGCAACCGAAGTCGATGTTCGTGATCACGAACCCCGCGTTCGGTTGCACCACACAATCGAAGTCGATGTTCGTGCCCGTCAACATCGAGTTCGGTTTCGCTTCGCAACCGAACGCGGGGTTCAAGGTGGTGAACACCGAGTTCGGTTGCGCGGCACCCCCCGGGGCAGCGCCGCCATGCGGGGCGGCACCCCCCGGGGCAGCGCCGCCATGCGGGGCGGCACCCCCCAGGGCCGCGCTGCCATGCGGGGCGGTGCCCCCCGCGGGCCGCGCTGCGATGCGGGGCGGTGCCCGCCCGCCCCCCCGACCGGGCCTACCGCATCGCCCGCAAAGACTATTATCCATGCTTGAACGCCGAGTAGATCACCCACCGCCAACAGTCGCGGATCGCGCCGGTCGCGGAGATCTCGAAGGGGTGCACTGCGCGCACCTCCGCTGGGCACTGGTGGTAGAGATCTCGAATCTGGTGGCGATGAAGCTGGGGAGTTTCCCAGGTGTCGATCCAGTTGTCGATGTCCTCCCACTGGAGGAACTCCTGGGTGGTCACATTCACGAAGCCGGCGCCGGCGAGCAGCGCGCGCATGTCTTCGTCGTAGAGGTTGTTCACGAACAACGGCTGCTTCTTCTTCACGACCTGGAACATCCACGGACCGTCGATCGCCGAGAACGGCACCCATTGCCCCACCACGAATTGGCCGCCGGGCTTGATGACGCGGAAGATCTCGGCGAGCGGGCGCTCGGGCTGCGGGAGCAGGTGCAGCACCTCGCGGTTGCACACGCCATCGAACGAGGCGTCCGCGAACGGGATGTCGTATACGTCGCCTTGAACCACCTCATCGAGTCGGGTGCGGGAGAGCGCGACCATCTCCGGCGTGAGGTCGAGGCCGATGATCTTCCCGACCTTCCCCCGGAAGGAATTGCCGACGACGCCCGAGCCGCAGCACACATCGAGGATCACCGAGTCGGGCCCGAGCTGGCTGGAGCCACCGTGCAGGCCCAACAGGCCCGCATTCGTGATCCAGTCGGCCGACGCGTGCCAGTTCTTGGAGCGGATCCCGAATTGCTGGCGGTAGATCTCCTTGTCGACGAGGTGCTCCACCCGCTCGTAGCGCGCCCGTTCGCTCGCCCGCCGCGAGGCGACCCGCGCCCGCCCGGCCTCGATCGCCCGCCCCACGATCGCCGCCGACTCCGCGGGATGTTCCCGCATCCACGCCGACAACGCCGCGCCGACCGCCCTCTCCACCGCCGCGCCCGCCACCGGGTCGAGCAGCCGCGTTTTCGTTTGGCCCTCGAACCGCGGATCGCGCATTCGCACCGAGAGCACCGCCACAAGGCCTTCCATGGTGTCGCCACCCTGGAGCGGCTCATTCTGGTCGATCAACCGGGCTTCCCGCGCGTAGCGAGTGAGCGCGTGCCCCACTGCCGCGCGCAGACCGTCCGTGTGGGCGCCGCCCAGCGGGGTGTGCACATGGTTCACGAAGCACTGCACATCCTCGGCGAACGCGCGTGTCCACAACAACGCAGCATCTACCTGCACATCGCCAGCCGTGCCGGCCGCCGCGATGGGCTCCGGATGCACGCGCTCCTCGGCGCCCGCGAGCCACCTCGCGAAGCCGGCCAGTCCCTCGTCGGAGGAGAACTGCACGCGCTCGGCACCCCGGGCCAGGCTGCAGGTCAAGCCGGAGGTCAGCCAACTCTGCGCCCGAAGCCAGGCTTCTACCTCGTGGAAGTCGGCCCGCGCCGTGGCGAAGATCGCGGCGTCCGGCACGAAGCGCACGGTCGTTCCGGTGTCGTCGGCCGCGCTGACGCGGTGAAACGCCTCCACGCGCTCGCCCTGGGCCCACCGGCCGAGCCACCGCTCCCCATCTCGCCGAACCTCCAACTCGAAGCGGCTGGAGAGGGCGTTCACGCAGGTGAGCCCAACGCCATGCAGCCCGCCCGCGAGGCGGTAGGCGCCCTCCCGGAACTTGCCGCCGGCGTGCAGCTCGGTCACGACCACTTCGGCCACCGGGCGCCCCAACGCGGGGTGGTTGCCCAACGGGATCCCGCGGCCATTGTCGGCGATCACCCAGCACCCTTCGTCGTCCACACTGGCGTCCAGGCGGGAGGCATGGCCCACGAGCGCTTCGTCGAGGGCGTTCTGGAGCACCTCCACCACGAGCTGCATCACGCCTTCGGCGCCGGTGGAGCCGACATACATCGCGGGGCGCATGCGTACGGCCTGGAGCCCCGCCAGAACGACGATGCTGCCTGCATCGTAGCGCCCACCGCGCTCGGGAACCGTGTCGCTCACGACTCTCCATCCTGGTTCAACGCCGCGAGTCGACCCGCATGCGCCGCCCGAAGGCGCCCCATGCTCTCGAACCAGCTCCCGATGTCGGCGAAGCCCTCACGACGGGCCGTTGCCGCCCTGGCGGCCTGCGCCTCCGCGTCGTTTTCGTAGAAGCTAGCCAGCGCAGCCGCGTTTTCGGCCGTGGTTCCCGCGCGCCGCCCCGTGAGCGCCTCCCGTGCGCGCAGCAGCAGGTCGAGCGTCGTCTTCGCGTTGAGCTGGTGTTGTTCCGCGATCTCCCGCAACGCGCGCGCCGCGCCGGTTTCCCCCTCGATCTCCGCGATGCGGGCGAACCACGTCGCCTCTACGGCGGCCACCGCTTCGTCGCGAAGCGCGGCCTCCAGGGATTCTCGGGTAAGGGACTCGTCGAGCTTGATTCTATCTGCCACGATCCCTCAAACCTGGACGGTAAACTCGCCGCTGTTCACGCGTGTGAGCGTAACGCCGGGCGAGCTCGAGTAGAGCCCGCGATACTGCACGGCGCCAGGGTCGATCACGCCGCCCGCCGAGGAGAACTCCGCGCGCCAGGGAGTGGTCGGCTCCGGGTCGTAGTAGGCGAAGTGCTCGGGGAAATGCTGGAAGTCCATGACTGGGCCTTCCTGGTAGCTGTCGTAGAGGCGCTTGTACGAGCCGCGCATCTTCTCGTCGGAGAGGTTGTTGTAGTTGATGTATTCGTCGCGTTCGAGCGCCTGTTCCACCGCGAGCCACCGCAGGTGCTGCACCTCATCCTTGATGGCGCCGCTCTTGAGCGAGTCCCGGTACACCGTGGTTCCCGGCATCGCGGAAAGGTACTTCACGCGGGTGATGTGCTTGTTCTCTTCGGCCCAGTCACACATATGATCGAGAGAACCATCGTTTTCGTCGGGCAGGCCGACGATGGTGAGGCCGCCGTAGCGCACGCCCGCATCCCACGTGGCGCGCATCGCCTTCTCCACGAGGTTTTCCGTGCTGCCCTTGCGCGCGCTCTTGAGCGCCGCTTTGCCCAGCGATTCCACGCCGTACAACGCGATGTCGCAGCCGGCGGCGCCCATGTGTTTGGCCACCTCGGCGTCCACATCGGCGTTGCGCGTGAGGCAGGTCCACCGCACGTCGTGCTCCTTGATCACTTCGAGGTACTCGATGGTTTGCGGCTTGTGGGCCGTGAACGTGAGATCCACGAAGAACACGAAGTCGATCCCGTACTTCTGCTTGTAGACGGCCAGCTCCGCGTTGAGCTTCTCCGGGCTTTTTACCCGCTCCTGCGGGGTGGTGCGGTAGCAGAACGAGCAGTCCATCTTACAGCCGCGCGAGTAGCTGGCGATGATCTGCTTCTGCAGCCCACGGGGATCCTTCGACTGCGGCCACAAGTCGAGGTTCATCACCGGCAATGAGTTCAGGTTCGGCATCTGGCCGCGCGCCGGCGTCTGGTGCACCACCCCTTGCCCATCGCGGAACCAGATCCCCTTGATCTCCGGCAGGCGCGTGGCCCATTGTCCCTGGGTGAACGCCTCCATCACCTCGAGGATCGTGAGCTCCCCTTCGCTGATCACCGCGACGTCGATCTGCGTTTCGCGCATGAACACATGAGGCACCGAGGTGATCAGGGAGCCGCCGGCGATGATCGGCATCCGCGGCCGGCTATGCTTCACCTCGCGGATGAGCTGCTCCAGGAACGGGTAGCAGTCTTCGTAGGTGGCGAGCCCCAGCACGTCGCAGCTCTCGAGGATCTGCCGGTGGGCGCTCTCCAGCGGGTGTTTGTCATAGCGAACGTCGATGATCTTGACGGGGTACCCCGCGTTGTGGAGCACGGTGGCGATGTACGACACGCCCTCGTACGGGGAGGTGAGGAAGAACTCCCAGCCGCGCGGCATGGTGAACGGCGAGGGGCCCACCACCAGCGCAACGCGTGGCAGTTTGCTGCTCGTCGTGATGGGGCTCAGCGCCTGCTGCGCCATCAGATCCATCAACTGTTGATCGGTGCGACCGTTGGCCACCGCGTACAACGCGGGGTCCAGCGAGGGGGTGTAGGCCATGCCGGAAGGGTACCTCAAAACAGCTTGATGTGATCCTCTTTGGCCCCAAGATACTGGTTTGGGTCACTTTTCATGGTGCCCATCCAGCCGCGAACATCCTGTTCCAGCTCGTAGGCGCTGCGGGCATCCTCCGCCGCGAGGTCCTTGGTTTCTTGCGGATCGGCGGCGAGGTCGTAGAGGCTTTTCTGACCATCCCCGAGGTCGAGGATCAGCTTCTTGTCGTCTACACGGCTCGACCGGAGGTGCACGAACAGCCGGTAGTCGCTCTCTGCATGGATCGGGAGGTCCACCTTCTCGCCTTGGAGGAGCGGAATCAGGCTCTTGCCGTCGATTTCGGGCGGGGAGTCCACCCCGAGCGCGTCGAAGACCGTTGGGAAGATGTCGATGGTGCGGACGGGCGTTTCCACGACGCGCGCACCTTCTCCTTTCGGAAAGCGAATCATCAGCGGCACATGAAGCTGGTGGTCGCAGAGCGTGGCCCCGTGGTCCACATACCCGTGCTCCATGAATTCTTCGCCGTGATCCGCCATGACCACGATGATGCTCTTGTCGAGCAGCCCGAGCTCCTTGACCTTGGCGAGGAAGGTGCCCACGCGCGCGTCTGCTTCCGCCACCTTGGCGTCGTACACCGCGGTGAGGAACGCCGTGTCTTCGGCGGAGATGGTGCCCTTCGGGGGATCTCCCGGGTTCACGATGGCGGCCAGGCCCTCCTCGCGCAGCTTCGCCTGCTCCTCGATGCTGCCGTCCATCGTGCCCGTGTAGGTGGGCACCGCCTCACGCGGCGTGCGGTCCACGAGCGGGTGTTGGCCGTGCGCGTCATATCCATGGAGGAACATGAAGAAGTGGTCGGACGGGTGGGCCGTGAGCCACTCCATCGCGGGGGGGGCCGAGTAGTCGAAGCCGGCGAAGGTCTTGTCGTCGAGGTACACCTCGTAGGCGCCCCGATTATAGCCGAACTTCGCCGATACTCCGGCACCGCCGGTGAAGGCGACATCCTTCCAACCCTTCGTGGCCAGCACGTCGGGGAAGGTCGGAATCTCATCCGCCAACTTCATGAATACGAGCTCCTTGCCGTCGGGGCCGGGCTTGAGCTTGTTTACGACGCCGTGGTGCGTGGGCCAGCGGCCGGTGAAGATGGCCATGTGGGAGGGTACCGTCCACGGGGCGGCCGACGACGCTTTGGTGAACGCGACGGCCTCCTGCTGGAACGAATCCAGGTTGGGCGTGAGCTTGCTGCCGCCAAGCCCGGTGCGGTCGAAGCGCAGCGCGTCGAGGCTGATCACGATGACGTTGAGGTTCGCAGCGTCGGCCGCGTAGTCGAATGTGGGGCCGACGGGCTTGGGCGGCTCAACCGGCTTCGGGGGCTCCGCTGGCGGTTCCGAGCCACAGGCGAGCATCGACAGGAGGAGGGTGGGGAGCATGGGGTGGGCCTCGACCGCCCCGTTAACGCGACTTCGGCGCGATCAGCGGCCCGTGCCGTTCAACGGCGGCGGCTCGCGGCCTGGTGGGGGCTCGACGGCGTCGCGCTGCAGAGCGTTGTGTGGGGTTGGCGCGGAAACCGGAGGCTGACCCTGACCCGGCGGTTGACCCTGGCCCGGCGGCTGGCCTCCCGGGGCGGGGCCTTGCCCTCCGGGGGGCGCATCCGGGATGGCGTCCACGTGGGCGGAAGCCGTGTCCCCTTGTGGGAACAACATCGACATCGGCGACTCCTGTCGCGACATCGGGAGGGCGTAGCTGCGGGCGTCGTCGGTGAGTCCACTGGCATCGAACGCTTCGCCGCGACCGAGCAGGCGATTGCCGGGCCACCCGGCGTCGTGGAGCCCCTTGGCGACGCCCTCCGCGATGAGCGCGGCCCCGCGCGCGGAGGGATGCATGACATCGATGAACTTCTCGGCGTTTGGCGCAGGATCCAGCGCGAGCGCATCCCGCGCGGACACCACGGGGACATGGTGCCAGGCGGCCACTTGCCGCTGGGCCTCGAAGTAGGCGTCCCAGATTGCGCCGCCGTCGTATCGCCCGTCTGCCAAGCCGCGGTTCACGGGGGCCACGAAGATGACGCCCGCGCCGTGCTCCTTCGCGTCGCGGACCATCTGGTCGAGGTTCGAGGCGTAGTCCTGGATCGGCACGCGCCGGTCCTGGTCCTGGGGCCAGCCGCTGCTTTTCTGCCAGGTCACGAGTCGCGCGCCGGTGCCGCCCCGCGCCTGGTCGATCCAGCTTGAGGCGAGGCGTACAAAGGCAGAGATCATCAACGGATTGTGTCGACTGGCGTGGGCGCTCCGGAGCAGATCGACGTCGCGATAGGCGTCGATGTTGTTGTCGCTCCAGAGGTTGCCGATCACGAGCAGGGTGGGCTCGTGCTTCCAGCCCACCTCGTCGAGCAGAATCAGGGTCTGCTCGGTGGAATAGCCGGGGATCGCGCCGTTGAACGCGTCCACAGCCGCGCCGCCGGCGGTGAGGTCGGCTTCCAACTTCACGGCAATGGTTTCGTCGTCCTCGATGCCGTGCCCGAAGAAGCTGGAGTCGCCCAGCACCAGCACACGCTCGCGCGCAGGATCCCGCGGGAGCGTTGGAAGCTCCCCGCGAACGCCCCACGAGTTGATCGAGGCCGACGCCCGACCGTTCGGGAAGGTGCCCGGCGCCATCGTCCACAGCCGGGTGTCGCTTCCGGTCATGAGCACGCCTCGCGGGGCACCGCCGTTCCACTCCGGAAGGGCCGCCCCCACCGCTCTCGCGCCACCCTCGGCGACCGCAAGCACTGCCGCCAGCACCACCGCGGCCGCTCCCGCCTTGAACCGCCGACTTGGCGGTGGGGGTGCGTGCGTTCGCTGTCTCGGCAAGGCCTTATCCCTCTCTGGCGAGCACGCCGGTAAGGCAGCCGAGGGCACCCTCCGCGCGTAGGTACTGATCGACCACGAGCTCGTGGCAGCGCACGCCCGCAGCTTCCAACCGCGTTCGGGTGAGCGGCGCGTTCGCCGGCATCACAATCTCGCGGGGAGCCACCGTTACGAAGTTCAGCGCGCGCGCCACGGTCACCTCGGGAACGTCCACGAAGTCCAGCGTACGTATCCCGGCTTCGGCCAATGCTTCGCGCATCGAGGGCGTGGCGTCGTAGGCCACGGCAAGGTCGTGGTCGAGCAGGTTGATCGAACCCAGCAGGTGCTGCACGCTGGCCGGGAGTGCCACGCCGATGCACCGCACGCCCTGGTCGGCAAGGACGCGCCCCACCGTCGCAAAGCCGGCTTCATTCGTGCGATTGCCAAGTCCGACCAGCACGAGGTCGGGCCGCGCCCACATGACATCGGCGCCTTCCAGGGTCGCGTTCCCGCGCGGGGTGGCCAGGATCGGCACCCCGGCCTCGGCAAGCGCGATCGCGGCGAGGCGCTCCTCCCCCGCGCGTTGGCGCGCCGCCATCCGGGCCAGTACGGCGCCTTCGGGCGTCATGAACACGAGGTCGCGCGCGAACACGAGGTTCGGGGGGGCTGCGGTGCGCGCCCGGATCCAGTGGACCGCCGCTCCGATCGATTCGTAGAAGGCGGCGATTGCTCCTGCCTCCCGACGCATCGCGGCGAGGTCGGGGCGCTCGGCCATCAGCCAGTCGTTGGGTGCTCCGGTAAACGACAGCTCGTCACTCGGCCAGGTGAGCAACACCGCCTTGAGGCGGGCCACCTCGCTGTTCACCCGGTACGGGGCCCAAACTGCACCACCCCGCACGTCGTCGACGTGGGCGTCGTCTCGGCCCCGCCAACCGGGGCCCTTCAGCGTGGAGGGGAGCACGCGCGGAGTGTTACACAGCGGCACCGGGGCGCCGTCACGGAGTCGTCAGGAGCCCGTCAGTCCTCACCGACCCCGCTCCAGCCGATACCGAGCTCCGCCATGCGCGCACGCAGCACCTCGAGGTCGGCCCGGGGCACGACGCTCTCATCCTGGCCGATCGTACGTCGCAACAGTGCGCCGGCCACCCGGTCGCGGCGCAGCGCGCTCGCCGCTTCGATAGGCAGCTTCACAATCACGGCGTCGCTCGCCACGACCGGCGGAAGCCCCGCGCCCGCGAGCACCAACGCCTCGATCTCCCCAGGAAGATCGCCACCATGGTACTCACGCAGCCGGGCCAGGAGCGGCGCCGTGTTCGTGTGCGCCCGAAGCTCGGCCTCGTACACCCACGATTCCCCTTCGCGACCGGCGGGGCGCGCGATGCGGGCGAGCGTGGACCTCAGGTCGAGCGGATCCCACCCGTCGGGCACGAACAGCTTCCCGTGCATCGCGACGAAGCGGGCGCGCGGCTTCGTCGTGTAGTCGATCACCCGGCCCACATCCGCCGCTGTTGCGATGCGCAGGCGCCCATCGGGCTCCTCCACCACATCAACCCCGGTTACGATGGAGAGCCGGGTAGCGGAGCGTTGCCACTCCCGAATCTGGTCCACGACGTTGCTGGGAACGCCGGTGCGGCTGTGCTCGGCGAGGAACTCGATCGTGTCGCGATGGCCGGCGCCGAGCTCGGCCACGATGCCATCGCGGGTGAGGCGGTGGCGCCGCAGCGTGTCCCCATCCACGAACGGGGCAACGCGGGCGAGCCGGGAGTACACCTCGATGCGAAGCTCGGCGACGTGGCACAGGACGGAGCCATCCGGCGTGAGCAGGAAGCCGCCTTGTGCCTTGGGGCGCGGCTGCGGCAGGCGGAAGGCCAGCACCCGGTCGTGATCCCGTGCCGCGTCGATCACGCCGACGCGATGGAGCACGTCCAACGCCATCTGCAACGCGGGGTACTCGACCTTGAGCAGCCCCGCGTCGTCGAAAGGCTCGCTGCGCTGCGGGTAGTTCTTGCCCAAGGGGCTGTACAGCGCTTCGCGACCCGAGCCTTGAAACAGCGTTTCCAGCCAGTCCACGCTCGTCCACTCGGCGCGCGCCAGGCGCAGCAGCAGCGTGGCCGCCGCCGCGGAGCCGCTGTTGGGGAGGAGCGCCGCAATGTCTCCCGCCGGGCGCGGATGCGCGTCCGGCAGGCCGTGGAGCCGGCCCCCGGTCGCCCGTACGAGGCCGATGGCGCGCGCGTAGCGCAGCGCGAGGGACCAGCGATGATCGTCGTCTCCGAGCTGGCTGTAGAGGCGCCGCTCCACGTCCCGCCGGATCACGCCATCCTGGGTGAGGGCGGCGGGGGTAGCCTCCAGCGCGGCGGCGACCACGACCGCGTCCCAGCGGACATCAGCCGGTGGGAACGAGGCCACCGCGTCGCAGGCCACCCGCGGCATCGTAATCTCTACGCCCGCCAAACCGGGGTTGAGCCTACAGGAGCCCGAGTAGTGCTGAGGGTGGAGGCTGCCTTCGTGCCAGGACGAGGCGCGGGGGAGGAGCATCGCGGCAAGCCAGAGCGCCTGGCCATCCTTCGCCACCCGGTCCCGCAGGCGCTCCGGGATCGGCTCTCCCGGCACGCTCACCAGGAGCAGCAAGTCCAGCAGCGAACGCGCGGAAGCGGGGAGGGCTTCGGCCGCGGCGGCGAGCGCCACCGGATCTTCCACAGAGGCCAGCGGCACCGTCATCGCCGCCCGATAGTGCGGGTCGTAAGCGAGGATGAGACGACCGGGGGGCGGGGGCGGGGTAGACAAGCCGCCCCCCATAACCCATCTACCGGTCGGGCGGCGGGCGCGGCGGCCGATCCCCCGGTTAACGGGCCAAGTGCGCCCGCTCCTCGTCAGCCTCGCCGTGATCGTCGTGCTCGGCGTGCTCGCGTGGTTCTTCCTCCCCGAGCCGAAGCCCTTGCCGCCGCCCGAGGCGCCAGTGGTCGTTGCTCCGGCGCCCGTCGCCGCGCCAGCGCCGGTCGCCACGCCGCTCGTTGAGCCCGATCCCGCCGAGCCGCGCTCCGACTTCACCACCAGCCAACACCTCGCCGACCCGCGCCCGCCCTCGGTGGAGGCCTGGTTGGAGGCAGCGAAGCATGTGGGTCGCGTCTGCGAAACCGACGCGACGTGCGGCAGGTGGCAGCGCTGCCGCCTCGGCGTTTGTCTCAATCGGGGCGCCGAGTGCACGGAAGACAACGCGTGCGGCGGCGAGGCGCGGTGCGACGATGGAGCGTGCGCGGCGGGCCGCCGCCAATGCCACGCGGATGGGGACTGCGCCGGGGCGGCGCAGTGCTTCGGCGGCGTGTGCTGGAAGGCGGGGGAGTGCCGGTACGACACCGATTGCGACGGCGGGAAGCGCTGTTACAACGGGAATTGTCTGGCTGGGGTGCGGGACTGCGCCGCCGATGGGGACTGCAAAGCCAAACAACGCTGTGAGTTCGACCAGTGCAAGGCTGGCGCACGCGAGTGCATCGCGGACACCGACTGCGGAAAGAACGCGCGTTGTTTGCACGGCGCCTGTGAGAAGGGAGCGCGGGATTGCTCGGACGAAGCACCGTGCCCAAACGGTCGGCACTGCAGCTTTGGGCATTGCGATCGGTGAGGGATTAGCGCCCCTCTTCCCGACTCCGCGCCACCACCTCCCGCAGGTTCAGCCCCTCGATTGCCAGGAAAATCCCGCCCAACACGACGGTGAACACGAACTGGGTGAGGTGCAGGACGATCGCGAAAGGCGCAGCGGCGGAGGGCAGCGCCCCGAGGAGCTGTAGAGCGGCTGAGCACGCCGCTTCGAACCCGCCGAAGAAGCCCGGAGTGGGCAGCACCGTCATCCCCGACAGGGTGACCGACCACGTGGCGAGGGCGTCCAGGAATCCGTTCGGAACGCCGCTAAAGGCGAGAAGCTGGAGCTGAACGGCGAGCAGCGTGAGCAGCCAGATGACGACGCTCAGCCCCAGCGACTGCGCCGCGACCGCCGGGCGCCTGGCCAGGGCCACCAGCGCCTCCCGGAAGCGACGGAAGATCGCGCCACCGGGCAGGCGATCGGTCAGGGTGAGCGCCCGGGGCCCGAGGGCGACGATCACCGCCACCCCGACGAGGCCGGCAACGCCGAGCACGCCCGCGCCCTGCTGCGCGAGGCCGAGCACGTCCCGACCCCAAACCTCCACCTTCGTCGGCAGCTCCACGAACCACGAGGTTGCAAGGATCATGCACAACAACATCAGTACGTCGAGGATGCGTTCGATCACGACGACCGCCAGGGAGTCGCCGAACGGCACCTGGCGCTGCTCGCGCACGAGGTAGGGACGAACCAGCTCGCCGAGACGGAAGGGGAACACGTGGAGGGCGAGATAGCCGATGCTCAACGCCGAGAATGACGCGCGATAGTCCAGCGGCGTCGGCAACAGGATGCGAAAGCGCTGCGCCCGGAGCGCGTGGGCCAGGAGGTAGAGCGCCCAGATCGGTCCCAGCATCCACCAGCGGAACGAGGCGACGCTGTCCACCGCCGCCGACACGTTGAGCCCCCACAGCACCCATGCGAGGCAAGCAACGGTGAGCAGGAGGACAACGGCGAGGCGGGCGCGCATGGGCGCCGCATCCTACATCAGCGCGAGCTCCATGCGGCTTGGCCGCGTGCGCGCCCACACCCAGGGCTTGATCAGCTCCTTGTCATGTTCGAGCGAGGAGGCGGAGTGGCACGCGCAGCGAAACGCATCGAGGACCAACGGATCCTGGCGAAGCCCGGTGTGCGCTTCGAGCATCCGAAACAAGGTGAGCCCGTCCTGGCCGGCGAGGTCTTCGGGCTCGCGGAAGCCGAGGCGCGCGAGGTCGGCGGCGAGGGAGGGGCCGATGCCGGGGAGGCTCTGGAGCGAGCGGAGAGCCCGGTCGGCCGAGCGGGATTCGGTGGTCATGCGAGCAGGATCGGCACGCGGTGGAGTAGGCTTGATGGATGCGCGCGATGCTTCTCGTCCGAATGGCCCCCGTTGCGGTCGCCCTCGCCTGCTCCGACTACGGATTGAACGAGGAGAAGGCGCCGACGCCGCTGGACGCGCCGGCCATCACCGTGGATCCGGGCGACATCGTGGCCACGGGCCTGTGCGCCCCCACAGAGCGGGACGTGCTCATCCAGAACGAGGGGGAAGGTCGGCTCGAGATCACGGCGATCGAGGTTGAAGGCACGGGTTGGACCATCACCTCCTCCCCCGCGTTGCCGCTGGACCTCGCCTCCGGGGAGTCGACGCTCGTGTCGTTGGAGGGGACCGATGGAGACGGGCGCCTGGTGGTTTCGTCGAACGACGGGGACGATCCCAAGGAGAGCGTTTCGTTGCGCGCCGTGGCGAACACCCCCCCTTCGGCGACCATCTCCGCCCCCTTGCCGTCGGAAGTGCTCCCCGAGGGTGTCGACTACACCCTGGTGGGCCTGGTTGCTGACGCGGAGGATGACCTCGAAGATCTCGTCGTGACGTGGTCCGGGAGCGTGGACGGCGCGCTCGACACGAGCGGGCCCCAGCCGGACGGCACAACGAGCCACCTGTGGGCGGCGGCGGCGCGCACCAGCGGTCCGCAGTCCGTGGCGTTGGAGGTGACGGATTCCTGTGGGGAAACAGCGATGGCGACGGTGGACATGTGCCAGGATGGCGCGAACACCTACGACGCGCTGTCGTTGTCGTCATGGCACTACGAGGGCTCTGCGGCGTGGGACGGTGGGGCGGCGAACCTGTTGCTCACACCTGCGACCCAGGATCAGGTCGGCTCCGCCTTCGAGACATCCGCACCGGTGAACGCTGACAATGTTGATATTGCGTTCTACGTCTACGTGGGCGGCGGCACGGGGGCCGACGGGCTCTCGCTCACCGCGCTGGACGTTTCGCGCGCAACCGGCTTCCTCGGCGGCACCGGGTGTGGCATCGGCTACGGCGGCAGCGCCGACTGCACAACCGGCCCCGCTTTGCCAGGTTGGACACTGGAGATCGACACGTACTACAACGGCGGCGTGGATCCCACCGCGGACGACCACCTCGCCTTCACCTTCGATGGGGATGTCGACGCCTACCAGGCTTGGGCCACCCTTCCGGAAATGGAGGATACGGGCTGGCATTACGTGGAGGTGAGCGTGGTGGCGCCGCACGTGACCGTGGCCGTGGACGGCTCAGTGTACATCGACCAGGACATCCCGGGAAACTATAGCTTCTCCGCCTACGTGGGCTTCACCGCGGGCACGGGTGGCGAGACGAACGAACACCGCGTGGATGAGTTGACGGTGACCGACTACTCCTGCGGCTGACCGCGCTCGGCGTGCACATGCGGTGAACGAAATTCCCGGCAAGTTGACCTGGCGCCCCCGTGCCGTGCCCCGCGGCGTGCAATGGTGGCGGCAATGTTGCTGCTGTGGTTCATCGCCTGCGCCCCCACCGACTGCCGCGCGCTGGCGGGCGCGGAGCACACGGCCTGCCTCGACACGGTTTGTGGTGACGACCCCGGGCTGGACACCGAGGTTTGCCTCGCCAAGCAGATCCCGGCCCTCACCGAAGCCGCTGACGTGCGGCGAGTAGCCCTGCGCATCACCGACTCGGTACTTCGCGACACGGTCGTGATCTCGTGGACCGGCGCCCATCGCGACCTCTCGCGGCCAGATGCGGAAGGATTTTGCGCGATCCTCAACAGTCAGGGGGAAAAGGAAAAGTGCGTTCGTTCGCTTACTACGCCACACTTGCGGCCCTGACGCTCGGGGTCGGATGCGGATCCCCGGAGCCGGCGCCGTCTGCCGCGCGGGGTGTGGCCGGCGCGGCTGGCGCAGCGCTCGGCATGTGCGAGCAGTACCGAAACACGATTCCGCTGGCCTACGAGCGTTGCCTGATCTCCGCGGCTCGGGGCCTTCCCACCGTTGAGATGATGACGGAGGTGTGCAACAAGACCGGCTCGCTCCAGTCGGATTGCCACTCGGAGTGGGTAGATGGTCGGATGCGCGTGGGCGATCTTCCGGCGGCCACGCTGCTCGCCGCCTGTGCTCCGAGCCCGGACTGCGCGCTGACGGTGCTCGACTCCCACCCCAACGCCGACGTTCTGGTTCAGATGAAGCTCTGCGAGGCGGCCGGCCGGTTTCGCGGCTTCTGCATCGGCCATGCGGCCCGGCGGTGGGCTGCAACCGAGCCTGACGCGGTTGAGATCGCCCGGGTGATGGCGGGCGCTAACCACGACGCGGATGTGGTCGGTCCGACCGTGGGGATCATGGTGGCGTGTAGGGGGGTCGGTTCGTGCCCGGGAGATGGCTCGCCAGTGGATGTTGCGTGCCAGCGGGAGGCGGACGCCGTGCGCGCGGGTCGCACGCAATGTCTCGATCCAAAGGTCAGCTCAGGTGAGATAGACAGGCGTTCAACACGGTGAACAGCTCGGCGTTGTCGCGCGGGATGTAGGCCGTCGCCTCCGGAGCCGACTCCACGAATTCCGCGATCGCGTCGCGGTCGAACGTTGCCGCGAACCGGCCATATCCCAGCATCGCCAGGTAGCGGGCGTTGAGGACCTGCTCGTACTGCCCGTCGAGCGGCACCGCGTACATCGGCACCTGGAGGTGTACGGCCTCCCCCATCAGCGAGAAGCCGCCCCCGGCCACCACTGCCTTCGCCGTACGGAGATCCTCGATAAACCCCGCCTCCGAGAAATCACACAGGCGCACGTTCCCGCGCTGCTCGTTGCGCCGCATGCCGTACAGGCGAAACTCCCAGGGCAGGCTCTGCAGCAGCGGGATCAACGCCTCGTTGGAGGTGCCCGTCTGGTACACCAGCACATGCGTCCCCGGCTCCCGCCTCGCAGCCAGGATCTCGGGCCGGAGGATGGGCGGCACGAGGGTTGTGCGCTCCTTTCGCACCGGCGGTCGGAAGAACGTGGTGATGAGGTAATGGCGCGCCCCCGGCAGCTTCACCTTCACCGCGGCCTTCGCGAGCTTGAAGTCGGGGTCGGACGTGATCTCGTCGGGATGCTCGCACCGATTGATGATCTGCATGTTGTCGAGGCTGATCACCGGCTTCATGTGGTTGAGTCCGTAGAAGAAGGCCCAGCTCTCAAAATCGGAGATCACCGCGTCGGGATCGAAGTCGAGGCGTACGTAGGCCGCGATGTTTCGCAGGATGGACGAGGGCGCTTTCCCCAGGTTCTCCACGATGGAGCGACCCACAGCCACGGCGTTCCCCTCGTAGGCCATGTGCAGCCCGGCGATCTCGTCCACCTCGATGTTGGCGCGGCTCGCGAACGTTTTTTGAAGGAAGCCGAACGCTCGGCCACTCACGACCACGCGGAGGGTGTGGCCCTCCGTCAACAAGTGTTCGATCACGACGCGAGAGCGGGTGGCGTGGCCCATGCCCTCACCCACCACGCCGTACAAGAGCTTCATCAGATCCCCCGGTACATCGCCCCCATCTGGGCCTTGTCGTCCAGGCGCTCCCACACCGTGTCGAGCACCCACTTCGAGAATCGCTCCATCACGGCCACGTCGTCGGGGCCGACCCCAAGGCCGAAACGCACCCGGTCGGCGACCTCCGCCACATCTTCGAGGCCGTGCACCTCTACTGGGGAGAGCGCCGCGAGCACCGGCCCCGCGCGCCGCGCCAGGCCGGCCGCATCTTCCCCCGGAATCGGCTCGACGCCCGCATCCCCGAGCGCGATCTCTACCAGCCGCCAGCACTGCTCGATGCGATGGGTCGGCGGCACCCGCCACAGCGGATCGCGCAGGTGGCGCACCACGAGCAGTCGTTTCACCGGTCGGTAGGCCAAAAGCGCCCCAATCACCGCGAGGATCGCGACGGAGAGCACCGAGCAGATGGTGCCCGCCGCTTCCTTGGCGGCCTCGCCCATCTTCTCCATCATCTCTTTCACCCCTCCGGGCAGCTGGGGCGTGCCGTCACCTTCCTTCTGGCCGCCGCCGGAACGGTCGGGATCACCCGCCGCCTGCTGGTTCTCTCCCCGGCCGCCGTCGGTACAGATCCCGCCCCCCTCCTCGCAGTCGTCGGGCACATGCGTTCGCCACAAGAACGGCGCGATCACCGCCGAGGTTCCCGCCACCGCGATCGCCAGGCCGCCCAGGGCCAGGAGCCCGAGGAGCGTGATCCGCGGTCGCGACACGCCTCGCTCCTGCACCGAAGGCATCAACGGCGAGGTTGGCCCGCGCTTCCACATCGCGAGCCGGTGGGTTTCGCGAGTGACCAGGTACAACATGAATAAACACACGGAGGGCACGAACATCATCAGCGTGACCAGGTCCCAAACTGCCCACTTCTGCCCCTGCTCCCACGCGCCGATGGCCCCGTGCTCGTCGGCCCAGATCGCCACGCCGCCGACGGTGAACACCATCGGCAGCCACGTGGACCACAGGGCGCGGTTGGTCTCTAGGCTCCACAAGCCGCCGGTCATGGCGATGGGGCCGAGAAACAGGCACGAGATCACGAACGCCGCGAAGTACTCGTTCGACATCACGGCCGTGCCGCCAGATGCCAGAAATACAAAGAAGATCGTCCAACATCCGGCCCCGATGGCGAGGAGCACCCAGGTGCGAACCCGCAAGAACGCGCACACCTGCCCCACCGCGAGCCCGCCCAGCGTGGCGAACACGAACGCCGCGAGAAACAGGACGTCGTCCCCTCCATTGTTCCCCGAGCCGAGCACTGCCACGGTGAACACGATGAGCGAGAACACCACCCACACCCAGTACGTCACGACCGGGACCGCCGCCTCCTTGAGTTGCCCCCAGATGCTGAGCGAAGAGCGTAGCTCCAACGGCCCATTCCAGCCCGTGCCGGCGCTCATGCCGCCTTCCCCTTCTGGTAGTTCTTGGTGCCCGACGTGAGCCCCACCAGGGTGTGGGTGCCCTGCCCGGCGTCGAGGCGGTACACCGTGTCCCCGCGCGAAACGATCATCGCCAAAATGCGCTTTCCGTTGGCCCTGGCCACTTCCCTCAGCCGCTTGCGAGCCGACAGCAGCCCCGCCTGCTCGCGGAAGATTCGGAACTGCGCCACGATCCCGTTCTCGTCGCTGCCCACGGGGAACGGCAGGCGCACAAACCACAGCGCGGCGTTCACCGCAGAGCCCGCCAACGCCTCCAACAACGAGGGATCCTTGCCCTCAAGCGCCTTCTCGGGTGGCAGGTACACCCAGGTGAGCGATTGCCCGTCGAACCCTCCCGGCGGCGGCGCCTGGAAGCGGCTCGACACGATGACGCCGTGCGAATCGACCCCCGCCTCCTTCAGCAGCTCCGGAATGTCGAACTTTCCCTGCCAGATCACCCGGGCGCCGATGTCTTGCCAGCGTACGTGGCCGCCTTTCTGACAAGGCAGCACCTCCACGACCAGCTCCCCCTCCTGGTTGCGGGCCCCGGCCACGAGCGTGACGCGGTCGCCGCGCTCGATCAGCTCCTTCGCCAAAGAGATCCACGCTTCCACCATCTTGTCGAGCACCTCCTCCACGCCCACCGCATCGTCGAGCATCCGGCCGCTGGGCAGGTAGCTGTCGAGCACGAGGAGCACGTTTTTCGTGCTGATTTCCTTGGTTTCGGGCTGGCGGAGCTGCATCTGCCCCGACTTCACGGACAGCTTCCAGTGGATCCGCCGGGTGTCGTCTCCCGAGTGGTAGTCGCGGAAACGGAAGTAGTCCTCGGTGGGGAAGCGGTGCGGTCGGGTGAGCACGTCCGGCTTCTCCAGCTTGCTCCGGGGCGGTTCGACGATGGTGAGGTGCCGGAAGCGGGGCAGTACCTTCAGCTCCGCCGTTGCGAGCGAAGCCACGGACACCCGGGTGAGCCCGAGCGCATCCTGGTAGTAGATATGGGCAGGACCAAGCCGGTACATCCCCCGCGGACTCCGGCGCAACCGACCCGCCACGGTCAGCTCCTCTCGCCGGGCTCCGGCCCCCACCGCATACCGGCTCGTCGTCGCAAGCCTCGGGGGGAGCGGATCCTCGATCAGCAGAAAGTACAACGGCGGCACGGGCACCCGTCGGAACGTGAAGCGCTCCTCCGCAACCTCGCCGGCGAGGATCACCGCGGGCGACATCTGCCGCTCCACGCTGGATCGCTTCTTGATCTGCGCCTCGAAGCTCGACACGATGAACGCGCTCAGGAACGTCGAAACGCCGAGCACCCCGTAGAACACCGTGAGCGCCAGCACGGCGACCATCGAGAGGTCGGCCCACTTCAGCGAAAGCGTGAGGACGATGAAGAACAAACCCGTGAAGAACATCGCCCAGCCGCGCGGCGTGACGACAGACACGTGGCGGGCCAGGGTCGCGACCGCGGTAGTGCTATTGTAGCGGCCGCTCTTTCGTAACAACTGCAGCTCGCGCCTCGACTTCCATGCCACCCCGAAGATCAGCATCACGAAGCTCGGTGCGATCACCACCATCGAGATCAGGAGCAGGTAAGGCAGCGTATCGGCCACCTGGCTCACCTCGAAGAACAGCGCGCACACAAACCCGACCACGAACGGGAGCAAGAAGAGCCCGAACAGGTTGAATGCGATGGCGAACAGGTGCTTGATCACGCGAGCGGCACCTTCTCCAGCACGCGGGAAACGTAGCTTTGGCCGGCTTCATCGCCGGAGATGATCATGCGATGGGCGAGCACGTCGGGGGCGAGGGCGCGGATGTCCTCGGGCGTTACGAAGTCGCGACCCTGGGTCATCGCGTGAACCTGGGCGACGCGGGCCAGCATCAGCATCGCGCGCGGGGATGGCGGGGCCAGCGCCACGGAATCGCCCCGGATGTGATTGGCGATCTTCACGATGTAGCGCTTGATCTCCACCGCGATGAACACCCGCGTGGAGAGGCTCTGCCAGCCCAGGAAGGTGTCGCGACTGATGACAGGCTTCACGTCGTCGATCGGCGGCCGGCCCCCGAGGTGGATGTCAAGCATCTGAACTTCGGCGTCGGCCGAGGGGAAGCCCATCGAGAGCTGGGCGGTGAACCGGTCCAACTGCGCCTGTGGCAGCACGTAGGTGCCGTCGTGATCAAGCGGGTTCATCGTGGCCATGACCAGGAACGGGGGCGGGAGGCGGTGCGTCACGCCCTCCACCGTCACCTGGTTCTCGGCCATGCTCTCCAGGAGCGCCGACTGGGTCTTCGGCGTGGCGCGGTTCAGCTCATCCGCAAGGAGCAAGTTGCAGAACACGGGACCGGGCTGGAAGACGAACTGTTTCTGGCGCAGGTCGAACACGTTGGTGCCGGTGATGTCCATCGGCAGCAGATCGGGCGTGAACTGGATGCGACGGAACTCGCCACCGATCGAGGCCGAGATTGAGCGGGCGAGCATCGTTTTCCCGGTGCCGGGCACGTCCTTTAGCAGGATGTGGCCCTTGGCGGTGAGCACCACGAGGCACTTGAAGATCACGTCGTCCTTGCCGAGGATCACCTGGCCGACCGACTTGCGAACGAGGGCAAAGGAATCGCGGAACGCGGCGATCTCGGCGGCGAGCGCCGCGTCGCGCGTGGGGGGGGCGTGGAGCATCGGGGGAACGTAGCCCGGGGCGGGTTGTGGGCGAGGCCCGCGGCCCGGTCCCCTTCATCAGGCGGGGATCGCCGGGCCTCGCGGGCCCAGACACCTCACTCCTTGCCGACCCGATCTCTTGACGGTACAATAGCTTCGCCCCCCGCTGGTCCGAATGTCTGCCGCTTCCCCCTCGATCCGCCTCGCGCCCTCTCGCTACACCCTGCCCCGCCCCTTCCTCAAGTGGGTCGGCGGAAAAGGACAGCTCCTCGGGACACTTCTGGCGCGGGTGTCTGCCGCGGGAGAGTTTCGCACCTACCACGAGCCCTTCGTGGGCGGCGGCGCCCTCTTCTTCGAGCTGCATCGGCAGGGCGCGCTGCGGGATGGCGCCGTGCTCTCCGACAAGAACCCCAACCTCGTGGAGGTGTGGCAAACGGTTCGGGAGGATGTCGGCGCGCTCGTCGAGCGGCTCGCGCACCTCAAGGCCCGCCACAACGAGGAGCACTACTACGCCGTGCGAGCGGAGGTCCCTGCGGATCGACTCGGGCGTGCCGCGCGCATCATCTACCTGAACAAGACGTGCTTCAACGGCCTGTATCGCGAGAACCGCCGCGGTGGCTTCAACGTGCCCTTCGGGCGCTACTCCGATCCGCCGATCCTCGACGAGGAGAACCTGCGCGCGTGCTCCATCGCGCTTCAGGATGTCGAGCTGCGCAGCCAGGGCTTCGAAGAGGCCGCCCGCGCCGTGCGTTCGGGCGACTTCGTCTATTTCGATCCCCCCTACGTCCCCGTTTCCAAGACCAGCGTGTTCACCGCCTACCAGAAGGGCGGCTTCGGCGAGGCCGATCAGCGCCGCCTCGCCCAGACGTTCCGCGACCTCACGGCAAAGAATGCCAGGGTGATGCTGAGTAACTCCTGGGCACCGCTCGTGTTGGAGTGCTACGGAGAGTTCGGCCCCCAGCAGATCCAGGCTTCGCGAAACCTCAACAGCCGCGGCGACAAGCGTGGCGCGGTTGCCGAGGCGCTCGTCGATAACTTCGCCTCGATCCTGCCTGCGCGCCGCCTCGCCGGCTGAACCGCCGCGACATTCTGTCGCACCCCGTCACGCCGAAAAGGATCGGCGACCCTGAGAAATTCTGCACGGGGCCTCACGCCCTGCGATGGACGTTCCGACATCTGTCACATGGTCCGCAGCTCTGCGGGCCGGACAAAGACGGGCGCCCCGCGGCGTTGAAGCACCAAAACAGGGAGAACAACACCATGTCCATGACCGTGAACACCAACGTGGCCGCCAACCGCGCGATGACCCAGCTCAACAAGGCTGGCCGCGCGCTCTCCGGCTCCTTCGCTCGCATCTCCT
>BJHF01000085.1 GCA_014191855.1 Deltaproteobacteria bacterium | reverse complement strand
CGCGGCGCGGGGCGCGCGCGCCGCCACGCCTCGTCTGCCCGTTCCACCTCGCCGCGCTCGGCCAGGCGCTCAGCGACGCGCCGCCAAATCGTCGCCCGCCCCGGCGCGTCTCCAGCGGCGCCCAGCGCCTCGGCCGTCGTGAGCGCGTTGGCCCAGGCCGAGTCGAGGTCCCCCAGCGCGAACGCAAGCTCTGCGCGCGCCTGACCAAGCAGCGCCTGGCCCGCGAAACCCTCGGTCGCTGCCTCCGCGTTGAGCACGGCGCCCGCGCCCTGCGGCTGCCCGAAGATCACCAGCAGGCGTGCTTCCGCGGCGGCGAGCTCGGCGCGGAGGGGATCGTGCGCGTCCCTCCGCTCGCGTAACGCCCGGAGCAGCAACACATCGCGTACATCGGGAACTTTCGAGGGATGGGCGCCGCGTGCCAGGTCGAGCAGTGGGTGCAGCGCCTTGAGCGCGGGCTCCGGATTGGGCATCGCGCGCGCGAGGAGCCGGACGGCGATTCCCCGGCGCAGGATCAGGCGATCACGGAGATCGGGGCGGAGGATGCTGGAGGGCAGCGTGCCATAGGTGCCCGCGGGAACGCCCATGGGGAAGTGCGCGAGGGCCTTCGCCTCCGGTGGCAGGGCCTCGAGCGCTTCCTGGGGATCGGTGACGCCGAGCGATTGGCAGAGCCGCGCGAGCAGCGCGCTGCCGGGGGCGCCCCCCGAAGCGTCTCCAATCTCGATGTGGCGCGGCAAGAAGGCGCGCTCGCTGAGCACCAACGCGCGGGTGTCCGCCAGCCCGGCGAGCAGCCGCTCCACGGGTGCGAGCGTGGCGGCTTCCGATACGTCGTCGATCACAAAGAACAGTGGGGGAGAGCGCCGAAGCGCCTCGAGGGTAGCCCCCTCGTCGCCGCACCTGGCCGTGCCTGCCGCATCGCCGAGGGCGCGCACAGCGTCGTCGGCGGTGGTGCAGCCGGCTAGGCTCACCGCCACGATGGCCCGCCCGCTGGCCCGCGCCACCGCGCCCGCGAGCGTCGTTTTTCCGACGCCCGGCTCGCCGCCGAGCCCGACCATGCTCGTGGCCTCCAACGCGCTGCGAACCACATGAACGGTGACCTCGCGGCCCGGCAAGGTCGTGGGCAGCGGCAACCAGGGGGGTGTCACCCGCCGAGCCTAACTCGGGGTACGTTGGCCGCGTGGAACCCCGCGCGTGCACATCGTGGATCATCCCGCTGCTTGCGGCATGTGCCGCAGAGGCACCTGCTCCGGGCGAGGCACCGGCCGCTGCGCCGCCTCCGGCTCCCGCTCCCTCCCTCCTCGCCCCGGGCTCCCGCCCCGATCTCCTCCTGTTGCTGGTGGACGGCCTCCGGGATGGCGGAGGGGATCTCCACCGCGCCGCCGCCGCCCTCGAATCCGCCGCCTTCCTCCCCGATACCCAGCTCCGGAGGTATCGGAGCGCCTACAGCGCGACGATTGAGCCGTACGTCGCGCTCGGTTCCTTGCTTTCGGCCCGATACCCGTCGCAAGCGCCGCTCTGCGGATGGCCTCCGGACCTGCGCACGACGAAGCCCTGGTGTGTCAGCCTGCCTGCGGAGTCTCCGACCATCGGGGAGGTGCTGCGCCTCTACGACTACGAAACCGCCTTCGTTTCCGTGGTCGAGCCGCTCGATCCCAGCGTCGTTCGCGGCTTTGACGTGACGGTGAACCCTGCGGCCGGCGGGGGTGAGGCTGCGTGGACGTGGGCCAGCGGCGCGGCGATAGACTGGTGGGGTCGTCACGGGGACAAACCGAGGTTGCTCGTTGTTCAGGTGCCGATCGATCTCGCGGCGACGCGTGCTCTCGCGGCGACCTCCTACGAGGGCGCGTTCGCCGACGCAATGGACACCTACCGAGCGGAGACCCTGCCGCTCTCCGACCCCGAGCGCTACCGGCTTGTGTACGGTGAACGGACCATTCTCAGCATGCTTGGAGAGCTTCGGTCGCGATACGCCGCGGCAGCAACCGGGGCTGCGCACGGCTTCGGCCCCTTGCTCGATGCTGTGCACCTCACGGCACCGCGCCCCACCCTGCTCGCCATCACCTCGCTCCACGGGCAATCGATCGGAGAGTACGCCGGCACGCCCCACCCGGAGCAGCTCCAGGCCGTCGGTACGCGTTTGCTTCTGGAGCGTACCGTGCATGTGCCGCTCACGCTGGTCGGCGCCGGGGCCGCGGCCGATGTCGACGCCCCCGTTGAGCTGATCGACCTCGGTCCCACCTTTTTCGCGCTCGCGGGAGCGACTCCGCCCGCCGGATTGGTTGGCCACGATCTCCTTGCTTCAACCCCCGATCCCAACCCCACCGCGTACGCGGAGTTCGGCGACATGTTGCTGTTGCGGGAGGGCCCCAGCGTCGTAACCTTTCGATCCGAGCGCCACGGCACCAGCAGCATCGACCCCGAGCTCACGCGCGCGCTCGCAGCGACGCCGGCCGACCGTCCCAACGCGTTCGTGCTCCACAACGTCGTGGAGGACCCACTGCAAGCAAAAGAGCAGGGCCGCGCCGATCCCTCGGCGCGGGCGAAGCTTCGAGATGTGCTCACGGCGGTGCGTTCTGGCCCCGCCGCCCCGCCAACGGCGCTGTCAGTCGAAGACGAAGCCCAGCTCAAGGACTTGCGCGCGAAGGGCTACTGGTGAGGAGATACACAGCCTCCTTCGCAGGCGTGCTCGCGGTGGCCACCCTCGTTGTGGGGCTCGCCCGCGCCGCGCCCCCGTCGCCCGCGCCGCCTGCCTACGCGATGATCGGGCTCTCCGGCTCTCCTCCGCTCGAGATCGGTGCCGACGAGGTGCTCACCGGCCTGTTCGACGCCGTGACCGGCCGAAACGGCGCGGATACGCGCGACCCCGCCGCGCCGGCGACCAAGGTGAGCTGGGACGGCGCGGTGCAGTTCTGCAACCAGCTTTCGGTGAAAGAGGGGCTTCGCCCGGCCTATGGCATTCGCACTCGCATGCCGATGGGCGGTAGTCTCGCGCCCACCGTGGAGTGGGATCGCTCCGCGAACGGGTATCGGCTCCCGACGGAGGCGGAGTGGGAGCGCGCCGTTGGCACGCCCGGCGTTCGGTCGCTCGCCGGGGGCGTTTGGGAGTGGGTCTACGATCGCTCCGCTCCGGGTGAGGCCGCGCTCCCCCTGCCAAACGCCGGGTTTTTTCATGTGATCCGCGGTGGTTCGTCCCAGATGGCACGTTCGGTTACGACGCCTGCCGCGCGCGGCTGGTTGCCCTCGGCCTACGAGGACGAGGCGGTGGGCCTCCGGCTGGTTCGGGGCGCAACGGGGGAGGCGCCCCCGCCGCCGCCACCGCCGCGCAAACGGCGCTCGGGCACCCCCCAGAAGCGCTGACAACGGGCCTCCCCGCCGCGGGGCCAGGTGGTTAGACCGGCCGCCCTTCGGAGTCAGCATGAGCATCGTTCGTATCGGGGTGGTGGGCGCGGGTCAGATGGGCAACGGCATCGCACAAGTGGCGGCCGCGGCTGGGTATTCGGTCACGGTCTCGGACGTTTCGCAGGCAGCGCTGGATCGCGGCCTCAGCACCGTCAATGGCTCGCTCGGCCGCCTCGTCAAGAAAGGAACGATCGACGAAGCCACCGCAACCGCGTTGGTCGGCCGGATCCGCTGGGGCACCACCGCCGACATCCACGGCGACGGGGATCTCGTGATTGAAGCCGCCACCGAGAACGTAGCGCTGAAGTACAAGATTTTCGAGGAGCTCTCGAACGTGGTGCAGGAGGGTGCCATCCTCGCCACCAACACCAGCTCCATCTCCGTTACCGCGATTGCCGCGCACTCCAACCGCCCCGAACGCGTGATGGGCATGCACTTCATGAACCCGGTGCCGCTCATGCAGCTCGTGGAGCTGATCCGGGGCATGGCCACGACGGACGAAACGTACGACGCGGTCAAGACCGCCGCCGAGAAGATGGGCAAGACCACGACCCTCTCGCGCGACATCCCAGGTTTCATCGCCAACCGCATCCTGATGCCGTACATCAACGAGGCGGCGCAAGCGCTGTACGAAGGCATCGGCACCCGGGAAGACATCGACACCACGATGAAGCTCGGCACCAACGTCCCGATGGGCCCGCTCACCCTCGCCGACTTCATCGGGCTCGACACCTGCCTCGCGATCATGGAGGTGCTCCACGGCGGCCTCGGGGACAGCAAGTATCGGCCGAGCCCGCTTTTGCGGAAGTACGTCGAGGCGGGCTGGCTGGGCCGCAAGTCGGGCCGCGGCTTCTACACCTACGCGGCCAAGTAGGAGGATTGCATGGGTGAATTCGTTCGCGCGGAGCGTCGGGGCTCGGTGCTGCTCGTCACCATCGATCGGCCGAAGGCGCTCAACGCGCTCAACCGGCTGGTGCTGGACGAGCTCTCTGCGATTCTCGACGAGATCGACGACGCCCGGGCGCTCGTGCTCACCGGCGGCGGCGAGAAGGCCTTCGTGGCGGGCGCCGACATTGCCGCGATGGCAGACCTGGATGCGCTCACCGCGCACGGCTTCGCTGCCTTCGGGCAGTCGGTGCTCGACAAGCTGGAGGCGCTTCCGATCCCCACGATCGCGGCGGTGAACGGCTTTGCGCTTGGCGGCGGGTGTGAGCTGGCGATGGCGTGTGATCTCACGCTCGCCTCGAAAACCGCGGTGTTTGGCCAGCCCGAGGTAAAACTGGGCGTGATCCCGGGCTTTGGCGGCACGCAGCGCCTGGTGCGCCGCGTGGGGAGCCAGCGGGCGCGAGAGCTCTGCTTTACGGGGCGCAACGTGAAGGTGGACGAAGCGGTGCAGATCGGGCTTGCGCTGCGGGCGTGCGACGACGTGGTGGCGGAAGCCCTGGCGTTGGCCGAGCAGATCGCCGCCAATGGTCCGGTCGCGGTGCAGCTCTGCAAGCGGGCGATTCTCGACAACGATGGCCAGCCGCTCAGCGCGGCGCTGATCTCAGAGCGGCAGCTCTTCGGCCTGTGTTTCGCGACACAGGACCAGAAAGAGGGGATGGCGGCGTTCCTCGGGAAGCGAAAGGCGGCGTTTAGCGGGAAGTAGGGGCGGGCCCCGCGCCCGCCCGTTCCGTGTGGCCGTAACGGCCCCGATCTCAATCGTCCTCGTCGTCCCAGCTCCGCGTGTGCGCCGTGTGAATCGGTTCGGGGAAGGGCTCGTCGCCCTTTACGTCCGCCCAGAGGATTGCGTTGAGCTTTGCGGTATCCACGGCGTCGGCGTGCGCAAAGTCCATTTGATCGGACTCGGCCGATCCTTGCGCCGCCGGGGCGTTCATGGTGTAGATCAGCCCATTGTCGCGATTGCTGAAGTTGGCCACAAAGCCGGGATGATCGCCCGGTCCGGAGAACACCGAGCCCAGAACCGGCGCCCAGGCGTCATTGTGGTTCATCGGTGGCAGCCCCAGGAGCGCCTCCATCGTGTGGATGAGGCTCACGGTGGTGAAGAACGTAGAGTCCACCAACGGAGCCTCGGCACGCGCTGGTGAATACCGGCTCGCCACGAACGCGATGCTCCGGTGCGCGTCCACGTGGTCGGCGCCATCCTGGGCGTCGTCTTCCAGGGCGAAGATCGCCGTATCTTCCCAGTATTTGGACTGCGAGATCGCCTCCACCACGCGCCCGAGCGCGAGATCATTGTCCGCCACGGCCGCCCGGGGTGTGGCCGCGCCCACCTTGGTACCGGACGTGTGGTCGTTCGAGAGCCGCAGCACGATGAACGCCGGCATCTCGTCGGGGCCCCCCGCCGCTCGCTGGGCCGCCCATGCCGCGAACTCATCGAGGAACATATCGGCGCGGAGCTGATCGGGGTAGTCCATCCGAAAGTCGGCGAAGCCCGGGTGGAAGTTGCCTACCAACTCCGCGCCAGTGGGGATGTTCGTGGAGAGGATGGGGATCGGCCACGGCCAGGGGTTGTCCCGCGTGCCGCCGCGCCCGTCGGGGAGCGGCGACTTGGGCGCGATGAACGCCTTCGGGCACTTCCCGCCGCCCGTGAGGGGCGTGCCCTCGGTGGGGTTGGCGCTGGCGGGGTCGTCGCACCACACGCTCGTCACGAACTCTCCGTAGTTGCGGTGCGTGAGGCCATTTTTATGCGCGTTTGCCCACAGGTAGCCGGTCGCCGGGGAGTCGACGTTGGGGATGCCCTGGTGGAACGGGAAGCCTCCCTGTACCTGGCCCTCGTAGTCGTAGCTGCGCTCGTCGCTGCGGTATCCTATCTGCCAGGTCCGTTCCGTGTAGTCGGAGCTTGTGGCGGCGGTAGACCAGACGTGCCCGTCGCCCGACACCTCGCCGCTACAATAGAAATTGTCGAGCACCCCAAATTGGCGGGCGAGCGCGTGCTGGTTGGGGGTGATCGCCTCCCCGTACAGGGTGAGGGACTTGTCTCCGTTCCCGACCTCAAGATCGCCGAGCACCTGGTCGTAGGTGCGGTTCTCCTTGATGATGTACACGACGTGCTTGATCGCGCCGGCCACCTGGAGCGTGGGCGGAGTGTCGGTCAACCGGTTGTTTCGCATCGCCTCGTCAGTTAGCTCGTCGAGGGCCGCGAGGGCCGACGGGAGCTGCACGCGTGCCACCGAGCCCGGCAGGATCGAGGCGATGTACGGATGCGCCCGCTTGGAGCCGGGGAGGGGAGGGCCGCTGTTCGGGCCGGTGCCCTTGCCCTTGCCGGTCGCGACGAACAGCTCGTCGTCCAGCGCCGCCAACGCGGTCGGGTACCATTCCGTGGGGATGAAGCCGCGCGCGCCGCCCGTGTGGGTGTCCAGAACGGCTACGGCGTCGGCGCCGGCGTCGGCCACGTACAGCGTTTTTTCATCGGGCGAGAGCGCCAGGGCGTTCGGGGTACTTCCTCCGTAGAGTTGCCCGGGGAGCGCCGTGGACCACATCCCCCGAAGTCGGCCCGCCGCCGTGCCGATCACCGCGACGGCGTCTGCATTGGCGAGTGACACATACAATCTACGCTGGTTCTTCGACAACAACAGCGCGGTGGGGTGGGAGCCGGGCGCGGTCTTGGATTCGGGCGCCAGCAGCGGGATCCGGCGTACCACGGTGCCCTTCGTCAGATCCAACTCCACGACTTCCGAGCCGTTCCACAAGCTCACCCATGCGCGTTTCCCATCTCTCCGGGTTACGACGGTGTAGGGGTAGGCGCTCGGCACCCACGTCGAGCTTCCCACGTCGATCCGGCGCTCCACGAAGCCGGTGAGCGCGCTCAGCACGATCACCTCGTCGGACAAATTGGCCGCCACGACCAGACGATCCCCCAGTTTTCCTGGGATCACCGCGATCCCCGCGGGATATGGCGGTACCGTCCCCATCGGGGAGGCGCCGATCCGCGCGGCCATGGTTCGCTCCACAGGCAGGATGCGTGGTGGCAGGTGCAAGAAGCGGGCGGGCGTGAGGCCCGACTTGGACACCGAATATACTGCAATACCGTTTCCCGTCGCGTCCGGCGCCGCACCGTTGGGATCCGACGTGGACGCGAACGAGGCGTACAATTCTGTGCCAGACGTGGAGAAGGCGAGGCCGACGAACGCGGTCTGTTTGGCGGCGTAGGCGAGTCGGGCGTCCGGGAAGTCCCGGATGCGGCCCGTGGCGCGGTCCACCAGCACGATCGACTGCTGTAAGCCTGATTCTGCGGTGCCGAAGCCGTTGGCCAGCATCGCAACCGTGCGCCCGTCGGGGGAAACGGCGATGGACGAGGGGAGGCTGTTCGTCGGCGCCGGCTGGCCGGGGGCTTCGGCCACGAGGAGCTGCCCGGAAGGCAGGTTTACCGGTGCCGGATCGGCGGCGTGGGCGCTGTGTGCCAGGAGGAGGGCGCTGAGGAGCCGGAGCATGGGGCCGACATTAGCACGGGGCTTCGCCGTGCCCACCTCATCACTCGATCAACACCGGATAAACAAGGTAGTTCGCAAACGCCTGGCTGTACACGTCGCGCCCGTCCGTGGCCTCCACCACCGCGACCGTCTTCCGCGTGAGCTCCACGCGCCCGCTCCACCCTGATCGGAGCTGTGAAAGCACGGAGTCGGGCAACGTGAAGCTCCCGTCGTCCACCACTTCGCAGCTCAGTTCGATGCCCTGGGTGTCCTCGTCGCTGCGCGTGAAGATGATCTCGATGAACATCGACTCCTCGCTGCTGCTCTCCCAGGTGAACGTCGCGAGCTGGTCCGCCGAGACCGTCCCGCCCGACACGAGCCCGGGTGCGGTCAACGCCACCGCCTCGGGCAGTGTGCCCGCAACGGCAACCTCCATGGCCGGCGCCTCGTCGCCCGTGGTGCGCAACGAATAGCTGCCGCCATAAACGGGCGTCGCACCGTCGCTATCGTAAGGATACGCCTGATAGTGCTCCACGTCCCCGCCGTCGGACCAGGCCAGATCGAAGGCTTCGCGGCCTACGATCGAGGTCACCGTGCCCGCCGTGAACCAGTCGACCGCGCCCACGCTCTCCCAACCGTTGCCGGTGCCGACCCAGAGGCCGCAGTCCTCCAACCCGTCGAAGGGGTCGAGGATCGTGCCCTCCTGCCACGTGGTCTGCTCGGTTACGACCTCGAAGAACTGGGCGCTGATCCCGTAGCTGACGGACTCCTCCGCGCTGTTGTGCACGTCCGTCCCCGAAACGGTGAACGCTGCGTCGATCCCCAGCACGTACGGCCCCTTGTCGGCCTCGATCACGTCGAAGTGGTCGGTGTCCGCCGTGTCGGCCGTGTCGGCGTCGGTGTCCGAATCGGCGTCCACATCGGCATCGGCGTCGGTCGCCGAGCCGGCGATGTCGCCCAGCGCGGAGCCACCACAGGAAGCGAGCAGGAAAAGCATGGCGTAGGGTAGCCGCGCGAACCGCGAATGGCCCGCCCTGCGCAGTCCGGCTACCCGCCGCCTCGGCCCACCCGGTCTGGCGAACGCCCGCCCCGGGCCCCGTTGTGGAGCCGGAGCTCTCGTTCCCCATGGGCGCGGCGACGCCGGCATCGCGATGACCGATGGGCGATGCGGCGGCTCGCTCGCGAGGTCAGGCCGCCCCGCTGCGCATCGCGGCGTAGCCGGATAAGCCCCATCGATGCTGGTGCTGCTGCTCGCCTCCGCAGCCTGCTCGACGCCGGCCGAAACGCCTGCTGCGTCCGGCGGCGAGGCCGCGCCCGAAGCGTCGGCCCTCTCGGCCCCGTTGCCCGACGAAGAGGCGCCGCCCCCCGGCAACATCACGGGAAGCCCGATCCTGCCCGCGCCCGTGGTGCTTGGCGCCATCGGCACGCCCGCCGTCGAGGCGGTCGTGGCCGTCGCGCGGCCGGAGCTCAACGCCTGCTACACCCGCGAGCGGGCCGCGAACCCCGCCCTCGCGGGCAAGGTGCTCGTCCGCTTCGCGATCGGCGCGGACGGCCGGGTCACCTCCGCGCGCACGAAGTCCACGAGCCTGTGGCACCCGCCGACAGAGGAGTGCCTGAACTCGCGCATCCTCGCTCTGCAGTTCCCAACGCCTGCCGAGGGCGGCACCGCCATCGTGACCTACCCCTTCGAGTTTCCCGGATAGGCTCGCGCGAAGCTACCAGCTCACGTTCACCGGGTACGTAACGGCCATGCCGTCTGGGAGATCGTGGGCGGGGAAGTCGGCCTTCGCGATCACCGAGGATACGCAGGCCACGTAGTCGGCGGGCGCGCCGTCATCCCGAGCGCAATCCACGCGGCTCACGCGGCCATCGCACGCGATGGTGAGCTCGAACGTCATCCGGAGCCGCGCAACGCCCGCGGGCCGCGGGCAGTAGAGCGCGGTGGGGAGCACCCGGTTCAGGCCGACCGTGACGCTGTCGTAGTCGAGGCCGGCCGGGGCGGCGAACTCGCCTTCGGCGGGATCGGCGGTGAACACCACGCAGGGCTCCGGCCTTGGGGAGGGCAGGCGATCCGCCGGCGGTCGTGGCGCCGCCTGGGCCGTGAGCGCGAGGAGCGGGACCAAAAGGCGCACATCCTGAGGATAACCCACTGTCACACCAGCTTGATCACCAACAGCTTCCACGTCGTATCCGTGCCGTTCACCGCAGCGAACTGCTTCGCGTAGCCCTCGTGGGCGAAGCCGTAGGTGATCCCGCCCTGCCCCACGTGCAGGATTCTCAGTGTTCGGAGCCGGTACGAACGCCAGAGCGAGAGCCCAATCCCCACTACCGTCAGGGCCAGCGGCACCAACGCGAGCGTTTCCCAGGTCTCGGCCACCGCCTGCTCGGCGACGAAAGGCAACGCGAACCAGAACGCCCACGGCACGCTGCACAGGAGCACCGAGGCGACCTGCAGCCGCTTCACGGCGCGCGCGCATTCCGCGCAAGAGGGAGTGAAGAACGCGTAGTTCTGGTAGGTAGCGGCCACCGCGTAGAAGCCGGTGGCCTGCTTGTGGGGCACGTGGATCGTCGTGGTGGTCGGACGCTTTCGGCAGTACGGGCACACCGGAGGATAGGCGGGTTCGCGCTTGAGTTCGACGATCCAGGGCACCGCTGGAGGGTACCATATAGCGCCCGATTGGGGTCGCGAACCCGTCCGACCCTTGCCTGATCCAGGCGAACGGGCCGCAGGGTTCGCCCAACCGGCTACATCCGCCGAGTGATGTCCCCGGCACCCCTGCTTGTCCAGCTCTTGAGCGCCTGCCAGCCCTCCGAGGCCGAAAAGCTCGTCGCCGCGGCCGGTGCCCCGACGGTCGAGGCCGCGCTCGCCGCCTGCCCGGAGGCCTCCGGTGAGTGCCAGGCCCAGGCCGTCATCCGCTTCGGTGCGTGGCCCCGCTGCGGCGAAGTCCCGGACCCCTGGGACGATGAATGTCGCTTTCGCCAGGCCGAAGCCCTCGAACACGCGGACGATGGGTCTGGCGCCTTCAAGCTCTGCGCGTCAACCCGCTACGTCGTCGGCTGCGCCACTCACGTTGCTGGCCAGCAAGCGCGCCGGGCCGACACCATCGCCGATGCCGATTTGCGCTGGTCCACGCTGAAGGACTCCACCGATCCCCGCTACGCCTTCGCCTACTGGCGCGGCTTCTGGCGCACCCACATCGATCGGGGGGATGCCCCCCCCTTGGAGTCGTGCGCTTCCCGGGTGTGCTCCG
Source organism: Deltaproteobacteria bacterium (assembly GCA_014191855.1). Classification (GTDB taxonomy): domain Bacteria; phylum Myxococcota_A; class UBA796; order UBA796; family SXON01; genus SXON01. The sequence continues at coordinate 16,473 of BJHF01000085.1, read as the reverse complement.
AAGCCGCCGGCAAGGAGATCGAGGCCACCGTGGATCAGCTCGCGGTGCCCTGCGCTGCGCTCGATCGCCCGCCTCCGGGCTGGATCCCCGAGGCGTCGCCCGCCTCGCTCGCGGCCTGGACGGAGGCGCTCTCCCACCACTGCGTGCCCGACGCCGCGCACCCCGTTCCGTCGCCGCTGCGCCGGGTGCCCGAAAAGCGCTGACTCCGGGTGGAGGCGCCCCCCCTCCCGCGATAGCCGCACCCCCCTTCACGGAGCCGCCATGTTCGACCTTCCCGACGACATCCTGGAGATCCAGAAGCTCTCCCGCGACTTCGCGCGCACCGAGGTGCTCCCGGGCGCGGCGAAGCGGGATCACGACCATGCCTTCCCCACGGAGCAGGTCGCCCAGCTCGCCGAAATGGGCTTCCTCGGCATGTTCGTGCCGGAGGAGTACGGCGGCGCGGGGATGTCCACGTTGGCGTACGTCGTGGCGCTCGAGGAGATCTGCTACGCGGATGCTTCTGTGGGCGTGACCATGAGCGTGAACAACTCCCTGGTTTGCTGGCCGATCCTCGCCTTCGGGAACGAGGAGCAGAAGCGCAAGTACCTCCCGGATCTCGCCCAGGGCAAGAAGCTCGGCTGCTACGCCCTCACCGAGCCGATGGCGGGCTCCGACGCTGGCGCGCAGCGCACGAAGGCCACCGCAGTGGAGGGCGGCTACCGGCTCGACGGCAACAAGATTTGGATCACCAACGCCCCCAAGGCGCAAGTGTGCGTCGCATACGCGAACGTTGCCGTGGAGGAGCGGCACCGCGGGGTCACGGCGTTTATCCTCGAATCCGACTGGCCAGGGTACGTCGTGGGCAAGCCGGAAGACAAGCTCGGGATCACCTCGTCGGCCACCAGCGAGATGCAGTTCGAGAACCTGTTCGTGCCGACCGCGAACCGCCTCGCGGCCGAGCGCAAGGGTTTTGGCATCGCGATGGCCACGCTCGACGGCGGCCGGATCGGCATCGCCGCGCAGGCGCTCGGCATCGCACAGCGCGCGTTCGATCTGGCGGTGGACTACGCCAAGCAGCGCGAAGCCTTCGGCAAGCCGATCGCGGCGAATCAGGCGATCCAGTGGATGGTGGCGGACATGGCCACCCGCATCGAGAGCGCGCGGCTGCTCACGTGGCGGGCGGCCGTCGCGAAGGACAAGGGCGACAAGGCCCGGGCGAGCCACTACTGCTCGATGGCGAAGCTCGCCGCTTCCGAAACCGCGAACTTCTGCGCCGATAAAGCGCTGCAGATCCACGGCGGCTATGGCTACAGCAAGGAATACGAGGTGGAGCGCCTCTTCCGTGACGCGCGCATCACCACGTTGTACGAGGGCACGAGCGAGATTCAGCGCATCGTGATCTCGCGCAACTACCTCGCCTGAGGCCCCCATGGACCGTCGTATCCGCGTACTCATCGCCAAGCCGGGCCTGGACGGGCACGATCGCGGGGCCAAGGTCGTCGCGCGCGGTCTGCGGGACGCGGGCATGGAGGTCGTGTATACGGGCCTGCATCGAACACCGGAGCAGATCGTCCGCGCGGCGGTCGACGAGGACGTCGATGTCGTCGGTGTCTCGGTGCTCTCGGGCGCGCACGATCGGCTCGTTCCGGAGGTGGTGTCCGGCCTCAGGGCGGAAGGGCGAGGTGAGGCGCTGGTGATCGTGGGCGGCATCATCCCGGATACGGATGTGGCGGCGCTCAAAGCAGCGGGCGTCGCGATGGTGTTCGGCCCCGGCACGCCGATGGACAGCATCGCCGAGTTCATCCGCGAGCATGTTGCCGTTCGCGAATAAAGCCCTTGCGCGCCCGGAACGAACCCGGTAATCGAGGAAACGGAAGCGTCGCATGGGAGGAGGCTCGGAGCCACATCCGCGCGTGGCGGAGCCGTCTTCGCAGGCGGCGTTGCTCACGCGCACGTCCAAGGAGCTGCTCGGGGAGCGGCCCCTGCCCAACGTACTGCGCGAGCGGCCCGTGCTGTACGTGCTGGGGGACCGTGGCTGTGGGAAGTCCACGGTGGCCCAACGGCTCGCTCCTTCCGGGTCGCCGGCGTACGACGCCGAGGCGTTTCGCAAGGCGCTGAACCTCGCCGCACGCCAGCGCAAGTGGGCCGAGGTGCTCACGGATTCGCCGGGGCTCATCTTCGACGGGGTGGACTGCCTTCACCGGCGTTATGGCGTCATCCGCCTCCTCGGTGAGCTGTTGCGCATGCGGGCGGATGCGGGGCGGCGCACGGTGTTGGTCGCGGGGGACGCGGACACGTCGGTGGCGCTCCTGTACCCCGAGCTGCCGTGTGAGCAGCGGGCCACGGTTTTACTGAGGTTCCCCGTGGGCGGTGGGCGGCGCCGGTTCGTGAACGAGCGCTGTGCGGCGCGCGGGATCGATCCGGCCCGCGGCGCGGGCGCGTTCGCGCTCGATCCCTGGTCCTACGCGGGTGTGGAGCGGTATCTGGACGAGCTGAGCTGAGCTTCGTCGCCACGAATCACGGCCGACACGGGGGTCGGTCGCTACCCTACGGCTCCTCCGCCTCGTCTTTCTCCGAATGCAGGTACCCCAGGCTCTCAAGCTGGTCCGTCTCGGTGCCGGAGGCGGCCGCCGACTGCTCTGCGTCGTCGCTGTTGTCGGCGGGGATCAACACCCACCCGGGCTCCAGCGAGAAATTGGTACCGCCGGTATACTTGCCGCCCTCGATCGGCGCGGACTTTTCGCCCATGCGGAGGGTGCCGGTAGGGCAAGGATCCGCTTCACACTGGATGTACAACGCGCCGCCCAACACCTTCGGTCCGGGGACGAACGTGGCCGTCTTGCGATCCGCCGACAGCGTGACGAGGCCGACCTCCGCGGGCAGGGTCTTCGGGTGCTCGCCCCACTCGAGGTTCGCGCGGAGCTCGGCGTTCAGCTCGGGGTCGAGCACGCCGGCGGCTGCGATGGGGCTCGTGAAGCTCAGGGTGGTCGTGGTCGCGGTGCTGGGCACGCGGATCCGGAAGCCGCGCCGCACGGGCCAGCCAGTTGCCCGGCCGAGGGCCTCGCGCATCAAGCCAAGGCTGGCGGCGTCCGCATCGGGCGCCAGGTTCTTCTTCTCACCTGGATCTGTGGCCAGATCGTAGAGCTCCTGGATGCCGCTGGAGGAGTGTAGGATATACTTGTACTTCTGGTAGATGACCCCCCAGCGATCACGGCCGTAACGCATGTGGCCGAGCGGCATGGGGCGGTTGAACAGCGTCGTGTGCAGGTCCGGCGCCGCGGCCGCGTGGGCCGGGTCGATCAGCGGGCGCAGGCTCAGGCCATCGCTGACCGGGCGGCGTTCGGCCGGCACACCCACGAAGTCGAAGACCGTCGAGGCGATGTCCACAAGGCCCACGTTGTCCGTGATTTTCGGCGCACCTTGCCACCCCTTCGGCGGGCGAACGGCGAGCTCCACGTGAACGAGCTCGCTGTAGAGCGTGTGGTTGTGCTCGAACTGGCCATGATCCCACATCTCCTCGCCGTGATCGCTGTGAATCACGGTGAGCGTGTCGCCGGGGAGCGTCTCGATCCCGGTCAACAGCCGCGAGAGCTCGTGCGCGGTGAACGCCACCTCGGCGTCGTAAGCGGCGCGAATCCACGCCTTGCCCGCGTCGGTGAGCCGCTGCTTCTTCATCAGGTTGTAGATCTGCCAGCGATTGAAGCGCTGCGGCACGGCCTTCGGCTTCGATTTCCCCTCTTGGAACATGCCCTTCCACGGTTCAGGGGCCTCGTAGAAGGTGTGGGGGTCCATGAAGTGAACGAACAGGAAGCTGTCTTCGCCCTGGTGATCGCTAGCCCACGCGAGGGCGCGATCCACCTGGTCGTTGGCCTTCGCCCCGTTCTCGTACTCCCAGTGATCCATGCCGCGGTTGAAGCCGAACCGGGGCACGAGGTGCACGTTTCCCACCATGCCCGCGGTGCTGAAGCCGAGGGGGCCGAGCACCTCCGCGATGGTGGGGGCGGCGCCCGCGAAGCTGGGGTATCGGCCGGTGAACGCCGTGCGAAAGCTGGGTTTCGTGCGCGGGGCCGGGGACCACGCGTTGGTGAATTGCACGCTTTGGGCCAGCCACTGGTCGAGCTCAGGGGAGGTGGACCGGCCGTAGCCGTTCGCGGAGAGCGAGTCCCAGCGTAGGGTGTCGATGCCGACGACGACGACGCGCCGCGGGGCCCGCGCTGGCGCCAGGTCTACGATGTAGGGCTCGGTGACGACGAGGTAGTCGCCCTCCGCGGTATCCCCGGCAGTCGAGCTGAACTTTACGGTTCCGTTGCGGGCCTGGCCGGCCGGAAGCTCCACCTCCACGGCCTGGTGTGCGCTCTCGCCGGCGATGTGGCCGGACCATACCTGGGCGCCGTCTACGCTCACGGTCAAGTCCATTCCATCGCCGCCCGGGCGCCCGCTCACCGGATCTTCGAGCACACCAAGGCCGAAGCGAAGCTTGCCCTTCGCAGGGAGAGCGGCGCTGAATTCTGCGCTGGCCGGGGCGGGGAGGTAGAGGCCAGGTCGCGACACGCGCTCGAAGGAGTGCTGGGTGAGGGCGAATTGCGGCGCGGCTAGCCCCGAGCTCGCGAACTGGCGTTGTTTGAGGGCCGCGGCCAGCTCCTCGACGATCAGGTCGGGCGGCTTGGGCCAGGTGCTCGGGTTCTCGGCGGCGATGAGCACGATTCGGCCGTGATCCACGTACCAGGTGACGACGGGAGACTCCGTGGGCGCCGAGAGCGTCGTGTTGAACGGCACCTCCGTGCTCTCGCGGTAGAGCCGGGCGCCCATCGGCGCATAGTTGGGCCGCGGCATGTTGGTGGCGAAGGGGAGGGGGGTGGAGAAGGCGTGCCAGCCGCCCTTCCGAACGCCCTCGTCCTTCCACTTCGTATCGAGGGTGAAGTGACCATCGATCCCTACGATCGGTGCGCCTGCGGGGAACGCCAGCGTCGCGTCGGCAAGGTGATCGAGCGCGCGCCAAACGACCGAGCCCACGGGGCGCTCCAGGCCCATGGGGGCGGGGGTCGTCGGCGCGGTGGGCGGCGTGACGGGCGCTTCGGGGCTTACGACGGGTTTCGCCTCCGTGGGCTCGCTACCGCAGCCGAGGAGCAGGGACGCAACGATCGAGGAGATCATGCCGCCGGCTAACGCATCGCGGAGCGCCCCGAGAACACGTAGACCGCGCCACCCTCCACGATCGCGGCGTCCGCGTGGGCCGCGCCGAGGGCGACTTCTCCAAAGCCGTCTCCCTCCAGGTCGAGGCCGCCGGCCAGCGCTTCGCCCACCCGGTCTGTCATGGCGTTCCCGGCGATCCGAGCGTCGGGGGTTACCCCCGCTGGCGACCAGTCTCCGGCGCTGGCCGAGAGCAGAACGTCGACGAGTCCGGCGCTGGAGCTTGAGCCCGGCGCGCCGAGCAGCAGGTCGGAAACGCCGTCGTGATCGAGATCTCCACCCGGTACGACGACGCTGCCGAGCTGGTCGTCGGCGGCCTCCCCGTACACGAGCGCGTCCGCGTCGGAGGTGAGCAGGCCTCCGTCGGCTTCGGCGCGGCCGAAAAAGATGGCCACCAGGCCGGCGTCGGCGCGGGTCGTGTCGTGGCGCGGGGCCCCGAACACGAGCTCCCCGAGCCCATCGTCGTCGAGATCGCCTGGACAGGCCACGGCGGCGCCCACCCGATCTCCCGCGGCGTCGCCCGCGATCCGCAGCCAGGTCACGGCCTCGAAGGTATCGAAGCTGCCGAGGCCCGCCCCGCTCGCGAGCCCGACGAGCCCTGCGTCGGGCGCTCCTCCGGTCGAAGCGCGGCTCGCGCCCATCGCGAGCTCGGCGATGCCGTCGCCGTCGGCGTCCGGGCAGGTGGCGAGCCCCCAGCCGAGCTGGTCGCCGGGGCCGCCGACCACGATCGCGTCGGCGTCGGAGAGGTCGAGCGTGCCGGTTCGCCGGGTTGTTTCGCCCGTGAACACGGCCACGACGCCGGAGTGTGCACCTCCCAGGTCACTCGCCGGCCCCGATGCTACGAGGTCCGCGATGCCATCGCCGTCGAGGTCCCCGCCGGCAACCCGGCTCCCGAACCAGTCCCCGGGCTCACCGCTCACGCTCCAGGCCCCGAGCGTGGAGAGAGGCGCGTCGGTGGTCAAGGCAAATCCACCGTAGATCGCGTATACTTGGCCCGCGTCGTGACCGCCGACATCGCTCCACGGCGCCGCCACAGTCACGTCGCCTGCACCATCGCCATCCAGGTCTCCCGCCGAGGTTACGCTGCCGAAGCTACCGACGTTGTCGCCGCTGTTGTCCCCGATCCAGGAGCCCGATGCGTCATCGGCCGAGAGCTGCTCGGCGCCCTGGAGGGCGGCGGCTGGGAACACGTACACGGCCCCGCCGGCCGTGGCGCCCGGGGCGCCAATTCCGAGGTCCGTTCGGCCATCGCCGTCCAGATCGGGCAGGGCCACGACGAGTGCCCCGAACCGACCGTTCGGCACGGTCCCGACGATCTGCACCATCGCGTCGCCCGCCGAGCCGTCACCGGAGATCGGCGCGGCCAGCGTCACCGAGTCGGTGCCACCGCGCCCGGATTCCAGGCCGTCGAAGCAGGTGAGCACGCACGATACGGCGGTGCCGCCGCTCAGGCCGCTGGTGTCGAAGCGCTCGCCCGCGCCGGCGGGGAGCCCGACCTCCCAGCGGAAGTCGCACCGGAGCGGGTCGCCGTCCGCATCGCGGGCCGGAGTGACAATGCCGCATGTCAGCGTGTCGCCTGCGGTTGGCGCTTCCGGCGAGATCGCGACCTCCGGCGTCGTCGGCGGCGTGTTGTCGATGGTCACGTCGGCGCTGGCTACGACGGTGATCCCACCCAACCCATCGGCCGCCGTCGCCTCGCAGCCGACCTCGTCTCCCCGCGCGATCCCGCCGCTAAACGTACTTGCGTCGCCCTGAACCCGCGCGCCATTCACAAACCACGCGAAGGTCACGAACACCTCGTCACCGTCAACGTCGCTCACGCCGTCGGGCAGCGTGCAGCTCAGCGGCGACTCCGTCGTCGCGACCTCGGGGCTCACCGCCACCGTAGGCACGGAGGGCGCGTGGTTGGGCAGCGCCCAGGGGAGGGCCGTGGCGCTCACGGCGGTGGTTCCGTCCGACACGGAGACGGTGCAGCCGACGGCTGCGCCCCGCTTTCCCGTCGGAGCGTCGATCGACACGGTGGTCTCGGAGATCAAGGTGCCGTCGAGGTCCCAGCGGTATCGGGTGCTCAGCCGCGCGCCTTCGGGGTCCTCAACCTCAGCGTGGGCGCAGGTGACCGTCGAGGCATCGGCGGAGGGTTCAACGACGGCGTCGGCAAGGATCGGGGGTGCGTTCCCAATGGTCAGCTCCGCGGTGCCGGCGGCAGATTCCGCGGTCTCGGAGCGGCCCACGACGCTCACGCTCCATGCGTCGCCTGCGAAAGGAACGCCGGCGGGCAGCTCCGCGCCCTCCCACTCGGTCGCGACTCCGTCCAGCTTCCACACGTAGGCGTAGTCGACGAGGTGCCCATCCCCGGGTACCGCATCGGTGACGATGCGGGCGACGAGCGCATCGCCGGTTACCGCGTCGGGCGGCACAATCAGTACGACGGGTGGATCAAAGGTGAAGGGAGAACTGTAGACATCGACGTGGGTGCCCGCGAGGTGATGCTCGGTGTCCTCCACTTCGATGGTCAGGCGCTGCGAGCCTTCGGGCAACACGGCGGAGAGCGAGAGCTGCCCCAGCTTGTCGGGGTGTCCCGAGGTCAGGAGCGATCCATCGTCGAGGCGCACGGTGACGACGAGATCGAGCGGCTCGTCCACGTCATCGCTCACGATGGCTCGGAATTCCACTGGCTCGCCGGCGGGGAGCTGAGCGTCGGCTTTGGGGGACACGAGATAGAGCTGCGGGGGATCGCTGGGCCCGGTGTCGACGACCTCACGCGGGCCACCGCAGCCAAGCAGCACGACAAGCGGGAGATAGGACACGGCGGCGCCTCGTGCGGGCGAATCGGGCGGACACCCCGGCCGCTGTAGGAGAAGTGGTTAGCCCACGGCCCGATGCTCACCTGGACCCCTGCTGGCGCGGTCGAGCGCCCACGCGCGCTGCAAATCCGCCTCCAACGCAGCTACCCTGGCCGCGTTCGTGCGGGTGCGCCCGTTCCCACCCGTTCGATGCCCACCGAGGACGTGCGGGCGAACCTGGAGTGGTTCACGACGGCGAGCACCCGCGGCCGCCCGGTGGAGAGCGTGGTGTTCAGCGGTGTGGGCGCGGCCTCGCGCCCTGATCTGGCGGAGCTCTGTGCGTTTGCCCGGGAACGGGGGATCGGTCGGGTCACGCTCCACGCCGGCGTCGAAGACCTCCCCGCGCTCGGGGGCGCCCCACTCCCCGTCGATACGCTCGTGCTTCCTCTCCAGGTCGGCGAGTCCGGGAGCAACCTCGCCGCCGCCGCCCGGGTGCTCGCTGCGGCCCGGGACATCGGGCTCGCCACCGTTGCCAACACCCAGATCGTGGCGTCCGCGCTGCCGAGCCTGGAAGGTGCCGCCCGCGTGGCTCGGGCCACCGGCGTGCGTTCGATGACCTTCACCTACCCGTTCCCGATCGACGGTGCGGCCTCTGGCGAAGCGCCGCCTCCCGCACGGGTGCTCGCCTCGCTGCGGCTGGTCATCCCCGGGCTCGTGGCGGCTGGCGTGGCCGTGGCTATCCGCGGACTTCCGGCTTGTCTCCTTGATGAATTCGCGCCGCTCGCCGGAAAGACCGGGAACCGTTGGTACGTGGACGCCGATCACCAACGCGACAAGGCGCTGCTGTTCTTTCCCGACGTCGCCGCCTTCCACAAGTCCGACGAATGCCGGTTCTGCTCGCTCAACGAGCGGTGCGACGGATGGTTTGCCACGTACCTGCGGCGGCCCGCGTACGGGCGACTACGCGCGATCGAGGCGACTTCGGCCCGATGATCCTCTTCGTCCGCGGCGGCGCCCTCGGCGACTTCGTGCTCACGCTCCCGGCGCTCGCCGCGTGTTTCGCCACCGGCCGAAGGGTCGATGTCGCGTGCGCGCCCAGGCACCGCCCCCTGGTCCGCCTGGTCGGCGAGCCCGGCCGGTTTTGGGACCTGGATGGCACCGAGTCCCTGTGGATGTTCGGCGGCGTCGATCCCGTCGGGTACACCGATGCCGTTTGCTTCGCCGAGGGCCGTACAGAGCTACCGATCCCGACGATCCACGCGGTTGGCTCACGACCCCCAGCCCGGGTCCCGGCCTGGAAACACTTCATGGGTGCGCTCCCGCCTGGCTGGCCCACCCCCGACCCCGGGCTGCGGCTCCATGCCCCTCCGCTCCGCCCCGACCGCCCCATCGTGCTGGCGCCTGGCGCCAGCGATTCGGGGCGAAGTTGGCCCCTATCGGAGTGGTTTCGCCTCGCGGAGACCTTGCGGCCCCACGCTCCTGTGGTCCTCGTGGGGGGTCCGTCCGAGCCCTGGGCCGAGTACCGCCCCGATCTCTCCGAGCTCATCCGGCTCGCCGCCAGCGCGGGGGCCTGGCTCGGCCCTGACTCCGGCCCTACCCACCTCGCCGCCCGGATGGGGGCGCCCACCTTCGCGGTTTTCCGAACGACCGACCCGGGCTGGGCGCCGTACGGGGCTGAGATCGTGCAGGAGACCGTGCTGGATCGGGCTGAATCCACGACGGCGCTGGTTCACCGCCTGCTCGTCGCCCGGGGGTGCCACCGCGATTACGCACCTGTGTAGTCGGATGTTTTGCCCCCCCCTGACACTCCGCGGGGGCCCTCTGGTTAGGCAGCGCGCGGTCCCGAGAGGTCTATGAGCATCTTCGAGCAACTCTCCTCCTATGATCACGAACAAGTTGTCTTTTGTCGCGACGAGAGCGTGGGCCTCAAGGCGATTATCGCGGTGCACAACACGTCCCTAGGGCCCGCGCTCGGCGGCACCCGCATGCTGGACTATCCGAGCGAGCAGGATGCGATTCGCGACGTTCTGCGGCTCTCCCGCGGCATGACGTACAAAGCGGCGGTGGCCGGGCTCGACCTGGGCGGCGGCAAGGCCGTGATCATCGGCGATCCGAGTATGAAAACCGAGGCGATGTTTCGCGCGTTCGGCCGGTTCGTGGATACGCTCGGCGGCCGGTACGTCACCGCCGAGGACATGAACACCACGGTCGAGGATATGGGCAACATCCGGCGGGAAACGCGCTGGGTCACGGGGTCCGAAGCGGCGCATGGCGGCTCCGGTGATCCCTCGCCGGTCACCGCGTGGGGCGTGTTCCACGGCATCCGGGCCTGTCTGGAGGTCACCTACGGTAGCCCCGAGCTGGCCGGCCGCACGGTGGCCATCCAGGGTGTCGGAAACGTCGGCTTCTGGCTGGCGAAGTACCTGCACGACGTGGGTGCGAAGCTGCTCTACACCGACGTGTCGAACAAGCGCCTCGCACGGGTCACCGAAGCCTTCGGCGGCAAGGTGCTCGAAGGCGACGAATTCTACCGTGCGGAGGCCGATGTCCTGGCCCCGTGCGCGATCGGCGGCATCATCAACCCGCGCACCATCCCCATGCTTCGCGCGCCGATCATCGCCGGCGGGGCGAACAACCAGCTCGACGACGAGAAGCGGGACGGCGAAGCGCTCTCCCAGAAGAACATCAGCTACGCCCCCGATTATGTGATCAACGCCGGCGGCCTGATCAACGTCTACAGCGAGCTGAAGGGCTACGGGCGCGAGAAGGCGATGCAGGATGCGGCCAACATCTTCGACACCGTGAAGCGTGTGATCAACAAAGCCAAGGTTGAAGGCACCACCACGGCGATGTCCGCGAACCGTGTGGCTGAAGAGCGGATCGCGGCGGTGCATCGGCTCAAGCGGGTTTATTTGCCGAAGGGGTGAGCAGGCCCGAAGGCGGGCTGGGCGATGCGCGCGAACCTGTCCCGTTGTCAGGGGAGGGGCCCGCGGCGGGCCGTTGCCGCGCATCGCGGTGCCGCCTCCAGCCTACCTATACCGCAAATCCAGCTCCGCCCGCCGTGCATCCTTGCCCAGCGATTTCGCCACATCTTCGAGGAAGGCGCGCTCCTTCTTGCAACTCGAGGGCACGTCCAGCCACTCGTAGATGCTGCCCGTGAACGTGAGGTCGGCCGAGATGATGTCTTTCTCCACCTGCTCGTGGTTCTTCACGGTGATCCGCGAGCGCCCGCGGGCCTGATCGATCACGACCGTCATCCGGAACCGGATCTTCTCGGGGATCCGCGTGCCGCCGTACTGGTTGAAGATGTAGTCGCTCTGCCCGATCACCCACTCGGTGCTGAGCTTGCCGGCGCCCTTGTCCATCCGGTCGATCGGCCAGGTGTCGCCGAGCACGGCGAGCGTTTCATCCCACACGTGCTCGTAGCTGTCGTCGAAGCTCACCTCTACCGGTCGCTCCTCGTACATCGGGAGGTGATCCTCGGGAAACGGGGGGGGCGGGCAGGCGGTGAGGAGGAGCAGGGGCAGGAACATCGCGCGGAGAATATCACACCCCCCGATGCGCCTCGCCATCGTCGCCTCTGCCCACGGCTTCGGCCACGCCACGCGCGATGTCGCCTTGGCGGACGAGCTGGCCGCTCGCGGCCACGAGATCACGCTGTTCACCGCGGCCCCCGCTTCGGTAATCGGCAGGGCACACGCAATTTTCCCGCGAAGGGTGGATGTGGGGCTCGTTCAGCCGGACTCGCTGCGCCAGGACCTCGATGCGACGCGTGTCGCGTTGGACACGTGCTGTTCAAACGCAGCGATCAACGCGATGTCCCGGACGTTCGCGCTCTTCGACGGGGTGATTGCCGACATCGCTCCAACCGCGCTCGAGGCGGCGCGCCTCGCCGGGGTGCCCGCGGTCGCGATGGGCAACTTCGACTGGGCGTGGATCTACAGGCATTATGCCCCACTCGCCGACCACGCCGCACGCTTTGCCGACTGGCAGGCCCCGCACCCGGCGGTGCAGCTTCGCCCCGGCCCCGACCTCACCGGGTTCGCGAGGACTACGGAGGGGGGACTCCTCGCCCGCCGCTTCGCCCCCCAGCGCGCCAGGCACCCGGCGCCCGTGCACATCCTCGTTGGCTTCGGAGGCTTCGGCCTCGATCATCTGGAGTCGCTGCTCCCGGAGCTGCCCGGCGTCGCCTGGATCCTTGCGCCGCCCATGGCGCGGACAGGGCGCGTGGACTGCTGGTTTGAGGCCGACATCCCGTTCTCCGCGCTGCTCGCCGGCGCTGACGTGGTGCTCACGAAGCCCGGCTATGGAATGCTGGCGGAGGCAACGCTGGCGGGCGTGCCGGTCCTTTGGCTCGACCGCGGCGACTTCCCGGAGGCCCCGTTCCTGGAAGCTGCCCTGTTCGCCCGCGGGGATCAGAAGGTAGCGGCCAACCCGGGGAGCGACCCACCAGGGCGAGTTCGTGTCGCGATCGAGGAGGCGCTTGGCGCTCGCCTGGCCGCCCTCCGGCCGCCCCCGAGGCTGCACGATAATCGCGCGGGGATCGCGGATGCCTTGCTGGTTTGCCTCGGTTAGCACCGCCCCCCATGAACATCTCCGTTGTCGGCACCGGGTACGTAGGTCTCGTCGTAGGCGTGTGCATGGCCGACCTTGGCCACAGCGTCACGTGCGTAGATAGCGACGAGGCCAAGATCAGCGCCCTGCTCGCCGGGAACGTGCCGATCTACGAGCCGGGGCTGGACCAGATCCTGGAGCGCACCGTTCGCGAAGGTCGCCTGAGGTTCACGCGGGATCTCCAGGCCGGCCTGCACCACAGCCGCATCGTCTTCGTCGCGGTCGGCACTCCATCGGCACCGGACGGTTCTGCTGATCTTTCGGGCGTTTTTGCGGTGGCTGGGCAGGTGGCGCAGCAGGCCGACGGGCCGGTCACCCTCATCATCAAGTCGACCGTGCCCGTGGGTACGGCGGACCGGGTTCGGGCGCACGTAACGGGCATGACCGAGCACGCAGTCGAGGTCGTGAGCAACCCCGAATTCCTCAAGGAAGGCGCCGCGATCGATGACTTCATGCGGCCCGACCGGATCGTGTGCGGTGTGGCCTCGCCTGAAGCGCAGAAGCTGATGGAGAACCTCTACGCGCCGCTGGTGCGTACCGGAAAACCCATCCTGTTCATGGATAATCGCTCGGCGGAGCTGTGCAAGTACACGGCCAACGCGTTCCTCGCGACGAAGATCTCCTTCATCAACGAGATCGCCGCGCTGTGCGATCTGGTGGGCGCAGATGTGGACGCGGTTCGGCGCGGTGCGGGCAGCGACAGCCGCATCGGCCAGCGCTTCTTCTTCCCGGGTGCGGGCTACGGCGGAAGCTGCTTTCCAAAGGATGTACGCGCGTTGGTGGATACCGCCAAGCAGTACGGGATGGAGATGAAGGTGGTGCGGGCGGTGGAGGAAGTGAACGAAGCCCAGAAGCACCGACTGGCCGACCTCGTGATCGGCCGGTTCGGTGCCGATCTCACCGGCAAGCGTTTTGCGCTGTGGGGCTTGTCGTTCAAGCCGGAAACCGACGACATGCGCGAGGCTCCATCGCTCACGGTGATCGACCGCCTCCTCTCCGCCGGGGCCACCGTGGTGGCGTACGACCCGGAGGCCTCGCACGAAGCGCGACGAATGCTGGGAGACCGCATCGAATTCGCGACCCGGCCGATGGATGCGGTACAGGGGGCGGATGCGGTCCTGCTCGTCACCGAGTGGAACGAATTCCGGAGCCCTGACCTGCAAGCCCTCGCCGCGGCGCTCCGCACGCCGGTCCTGATCGACGGTCGCAACATCTACAACCCGGCCGACGTTCGCGCGGCCGGGCTCGAGTATCGCTGCATCGGTCGGCCGTAGTTCGGTGGCCGAGCCTGCGTTCCACCTCGTCCTGGTATCCCCCGAGATCGGCGGGAACGCGGGGAACGTTGGGCGCTTGTGCCTCAACGTAGGGGCGCGCCTCCACCTCGTGCACCCGCTCGGCTTCCAAACCGACGAAAAAGCGGTGCGCCGAGCCGGCCTGGACTACTGGAAGCATGTGGACGTGGTGGAGCACGAGAGCCTGCAGGCGCTGGATGTTTGGCTGAACGGCGGGCAGGGCCCACCGGGGGCGGGCATTGCGGGTGCTGTATATCCGCTTTCTTCGCATGGTTCTCCGGTGTACACGCAGATTCGGTTCGCGCCGGGGGATGTGGTGGTGTTCGGCTGCGAGTCGGTCGGGCTGCCCCCGGAGTGGGTCGCGCAGCGGGGCGGGTGGCGCATCCCGATGGTCGGCCCGACGAGGAGCCTGAACCTGTCGAACGCGGCGGCGGTGGTGGGGTACGAGGTGCTCCGCCAGCTCAATCCTGAGCTGTTCGCGGGCGGCGGGCCATGAAGCTCGGCGCTGTCATCCTCGCCGGGGGGCGGGGCACCCGCTTCTGGCCTTTGTCCCGGCGTATTCGTCCGAAGCAGGTCATTGATTTGACTGGCGCCGGTACCCTTCTCGCGCAAACGCTGGCCCGCCTCGACGGGCGGGTTGAGCCTGAGCTGCGCCTTGTCGTCACCGGGCCGGACATGGAAGCCGCCGTTCGGGCTGAATCCGGTGGCGCCACAGTCGTGGTGGAGCCCTCCGCTCGCAACACGCTGCCCGCCATCGCCTGGGGCGTTTGGGAAGCCGCGCGGCGTGGCGCCGACATCGTGCTCGTGCTGCCGAGCGATCACCACATTGCACGCCCCGAAGCACTGGGCGCGGCGCTCGATGAAGCGGTGCGCGTGGCGGCGTCCGGGGCGCTCGTCACGCTGGGTATCAAGCCGACCCGAGCGGAAACCGGCTTCGGCTGGATCGAGCCGGGCGCGGACGGGCGGGTGGCGCGCTTCATCGAGAAGCCACCGCAGGCCGTGGCGAACGAGCTTTTTTCGGGTGGGAAGCACCTCTGGAACGCGGGGATGTTCGTGTTCCGCGTCGACTCCTTCCGCGCCGCGCTCGCCGCCCATTCGCCGGCCACGGCGGGCGCCCTTGCTGCCCTGGATGCCGGCATGGCGCTGGCCGAAGCATGGTCGGCCACCGACGCCACGAGCATCGACTACGCGGTGATGGAGCGTCACAACCGCGTCTCTGTGGTGCCGCTGGACTGCGGGTGGAGCGACGTTGGGAGCTGGCCCGCGCTGGATGAGGTGCTCCCGGCCGCTCCGTGGGGCGCCGGCGTGTGCAAAGAGATGGTCGAGCTCAACAGCGCCGGCAACCTCGTTCACGCCGAAGGCAAGCTCGTTGCGCTGGTTGGAATCTCCGATCTCATCGTCGTCGACACGCCGGACGCGTTGTTGGTGGCGCGGCGGGAGGACGCCCAACGACTGCGAGAGGTGATCGCGGCCCTCGACGCCCGCGGGCTCGCCCGGTACACGTAGGCAACGGAGCTACGATGATCGTCCTTTTGCTGGCGTGTGTCGGGAACCCGGAGTTGAGCCCCTCCTCGCAGGGCTGCACGAACTACGACTTTGACGAGCCGCAGGACTCTACGGTCGAGTACAGCGTCGACGGAGACGTGGCGGATGTGTGGCGCACCTACGTGGAGCGCGACAACACGGATGACTCGTTCGAGCCTGATCTTTCGGGCGAAGGCAACGTCGTGGAGGTTCACGAGAAGTGGGTCGCGGGCTCCGACGCGAACGCAACCTGCCTTGAGCCGCACGTGCGGATCAAGGGCTTCGGCGCGCCCATCGAGGTTCGCTGGTTTACGGCGGATAACTCCGCGGTGCCGGTGGATACCCTCGAGATCGAGCCCCAGTAGCGGGTGCGGGTCCTCGTCACCGGGGCCGCGGGTTTCCTGGGCCAGCAGGTGTGCGCCGCGCTCGCCCAGGGCGGCCACGAGGTCGTGGCTTCCGGCCACAACGCAGCGTTTCCGGTGGATTTTCGGCTCATCGAGCTCGTCGCCGAGCTTTTTCGGGAGGCTGAGCCGGAGGGCGTCGTTCACCTCGCGGGCACGAGCCGCGCCGAGGAGCCGGGCGCGGGACCGGCGGAGCTGCAGTCCGAAAACATCGTACACCCGCTGCTCAACGTGCTCGAATGTGCCGGTTCGCGGCGGGTGCTCCACGTGAGCAGCGCGGCCGTATACGGCGCCGGTCCGACCGACGAGGCGGGCCCCTTGCGCCCAGACGAGCTCTACGGCGCCGCCCGTGCCAGCGCCGAGGCCCTCGCGCTCCGGCGTGCCGCGCGCTTCGCGCAGGACCTCCTTATCGTGCGCCCCTTTTTCGTACTCGGCCCCGACGTTCCGCGTGGAGGGGAGGTGGCTGGCTGGTTCGCCGACCACGCCGCCGGGCGCCCCATCGCGGTGTTCGGCCTGGACCAGCCGCGCGACGTCCTCGACGTTCGGGACGCGGCGCGCGGCATCGTCGCGGTGTTTGAAGGCGGAGTATCCGCGAGTACGTCCAATCTCTGCAGCGGCAACACTCCCCCCGCCCGAGCGCTCCTTGATCGCCTGTCCCCGGCATTCCCCGCGCTCGAAGCCCCCTCG
>BJHF01000084.1 GCA_014191855.1 Deltaproteobacteria bacterium | reverse complement strand
GAACCGATGGTCCACGCGGAAGTGAACCCACTGCCGGTGCGGGTGCGAAACCCCGTCCCGCCGGCCGAGCAAGGTGATCGGGGTCGCGAGCAGGATTGAGTTCGGGAGCACGATCGCATCTCCGTCCCTCGTCTCCACCAGGGTGTGGCGCCACCGGATGGCGGCCACGCGCCCCTGGCGCCCGCCCTCCAACTGCACCCAGTCCCCCACCTGCACCGTGCCATCGAGCTGGAGGGCAACGCCGCCGATCACGTTGCCGAGCGTGCTCTGCAGCGAGATGGTGAGCGCGGCAGCCACCACGGTGCCGCCTGCGAGCGCCGACGTTGCGCTCACCCCGGTGTCGGTGGCCACCACCACGGCAACGGCGCCGTACCCCACCGCCGAGAGCAGATCACCGGCGATGTGGGGAAAGCGCAGGCCAACCCTGGGCAACAACACATCGACAAACAGCAGCGAAAGCAGGGTTACCGCGGTGAAGCCTCCCAGCAGACGGGCCGAGAAGTCCATCCAGGGGATCGCCTTGTCGGCGTGGCTCACGCGGGCCCCTTCCAGGCCGGCCGCCAGAAGTACGTAGAAGGCGAACAAAATCAGCGGCGTGCGCAGCCGGGGGCGTTGGGCGGGAGCCAGCCAATTCACGAGGCCCGCCACCAGCAAAAGCAACACGCCGACGAGCACGACGGCGATGAACAGGTCTCGCGAGCTCAGGGGCACCGCCCCCTCCTTAGCGGACTCGCTGCACGCCGGGAAGCTCGGAGAGGCGAACGACGTAGGGAATTCCTACGGCCAGCTCGGTGCCGAGCTCCCAGCGCACCTCGCCTTCGGGGCTGAGATCCACGATCACCCCGGCGCTCGAGTAGACGCCGAGTGTGCTGCCGTCCGCGGCACGGTCTACGTCCCCGAGGGCGTAGATGGAGAAGGTGGGATCGTGGTGCCACGTCCACGCGGCGGTGGCGGTCATGGCCGAATCATCAAGGTTCAACTCCAACAGACGCGAGTCCTCGCCGGTCGTCGGATCGCGATCGTCGAACATCAGCACGCCGCCCTCGAGCATCTGGAACTGGTGCTGGAACTTCGGCAGATCGGTGGACTCGGGGAAGGCGTACGAAGAGTCGTCGCCACCGATGAGCGTGCCCACGGAGCCATCGGGGAGCACCTGGGCGATGGTGCTCAGGTCCCGAAGGCCGAGCCAGTAGCCGCCGCCAACGGGGTCGTTGTCGATGGCGTTCGCGTGCGTCCACGAGTGTTTTTCCATGGAGCTGTCGGCGGGGACATCCCACACATCCCACGAGGACCACACCGGGGTTTGCGTGCCATCTTCCTCGACGATCACGATGGAGTCCCCCAGCACGTCTGCCCCGGAGCGTCCCGGCCGGATGTCGGTAACGAGGCACGCCGCGCCGCCTCCTTCGGCGTCCGCGAAGTCGTGATGGAACTTGTCTACGCCGATGCGCGAGGTCTCCTGCCCACCCCAGTCCACCTCGATCAGCGCCGACTTCTCGGTGATCTCGACGGGCTCGATCTCCGCATATCGGAGCCCACTCCCGTCGGGACGCAGGCGCACCCGGAGCACCCGTTCCCCGGTCTTGGCCTGCCGGTACCACACCACCCGGCCCGCTTCGTCGAGGATCACCACGACCGAGGGATCGCCGATGAAGGCAGTCAGGAGGTACCCTTCCCAGCCCGGCGTTCCCGTCGTCGAGAACCCCGGCACCTCCGGGGGCAGCGCTCCCGTGGAAAAGGGGATGTCGTTGCTCGACTCTCCATCCTCCGTGACCGCGCGCGCGGTCCACTCGGTGCCGGGCAGGAGGCCGAGCAGGTTCGCGGAGTGGATCGCCTCAGGCGCCTCCCAGTCCGTGACCAACCACGGTCCATCCGGGCCGTCCACCTCAACACGGGAGCGTACATCGCCCCCCGCGCTCCATGTCGCGACTGCAAAGGTGGTGATGTCGTCGTCTACCGCGATGCCCGGATCGCTCACCGCGCACCCGACCAGCGCGAAAAGTGCGCCGCAGAGCAACCTACGTGTCATACCAGTCGGGCTGCACGAGCTGCTGGTAGTGCTCAACCTTCAAGGGGTTGATCCGCTTCTTGATCGCGTCGATCGCCATGCTGGCCGACACCTTCGTGAACCAGATGTACATGTCGCGCTTGTAGGGCACGCGCGAGAATAATCCGCGCATGAGCCAGCGGTTGTTCACGAACTGCTTGTTCATGTCGTACAGCGCGGTGGCGATCTCGTCCTTGGTCATGAACTTGCTGTCGAGCACGGGGCTCAGCCAGTCGAAGTGGTCGAAGTCATCCTCGGTGATCCAGCCTTCGCGCAGGGCTTCGTCGAAGATCGGGGTGCCCGGAACCGGCGTGATCGGATGGAAGGCGGGGAAGTCGACATCCAGCGCCTTCGCCATCGCGACCTGCTTCTTGAGGGACTCGTTGTTCTCCTCCTTCACCCCCACGATGAACGTGGCCTGCACGAACACCTGCGGGTACTTCTTCTTGAAGATCTCGATGGCTTCGGTGGCGATGCCGCCGGTGTAGAAGCGCTTGTCCAACGAGGACAACGAATCGTCTTCCGCGCGCTCCACGCCGATGAGGATGTGCGCGAGCCCGGCGCGCACCAGCTTCTCGAGGATGCCCTTCTTCTCGTCGCGCACGATGCAGTCGGCGCGCATGAACGCGAACCATTGCGTTTTCATGCCGCTTTTGATCATGCGCTCGGCAAACTCGTCGTTGAAGCGCGCGTCGATGTTCCAGCTCTCGTCCACCCACACGTACGAGCGCTTGCCGTAGCGGTAGTAGAGCTCCTCGATCTCCTCCATCACCCGGTCGACGGACTTCGAGCGCCACCGGGGCGAGAGCGTCACGTTCCCTTCGGCGTCGTACTTGCGGTCGGCCATCACCGTCCACCACGCGCAGAAGCTGCAGCTCGAAACGCAGCCACGACTGTGATGAATGGTCGTTCCACCGGGCGAAAACAGGTAGCGACTCTTCCCGTAGAGGTGCATCGGGAGCATGTCGTACGCGGGCATCGGGAGGGTGTCGAGGTCCTTGATCAGCCGGCGCGTGTTCGTTCGCGCTGTCTTTTCGCCGTTCCAGTACATGAGCCCGTCAACCTTGGTGAGGTCGGCATCCCGGCTCGCCCAGGCGTTGCACACGTCCACGATGGTTTCTTCGCCTTCGCCGACGCAGATGGCGTCGATGTCCGAATCGCGGGTGGCGTACCGATGGGCGAGGTTCGTGAAGTGGCCGCCTCCTGCCAGGGTTTTGGCGTTCGGCGCGGCCTCCTTGCACATCCGGAAGAAGCGGAGCGCTTCCGTGGCGTACAAGGCGTGGTTCTCCCCGCAGGCGATCACGTCGGGGTTGAGCTCCCGGATGCGGTCGTACAGGGAGCGCCAGCCGATGTGGAGCGGCATGCAGTCGAGGACATGCACGTCCATCCCCGCGTTTCTCAGCGGCGCCGCCAGCGCGGGCAGCGCCTGCTGGAGCAGGAAGTTGTCCCCCTCGCTGGTGTAGGGCCAATACTTCCGCGGCGGTTGAACGAGCAGTACGCGCATGGGCGGCGACCTTAGCCGAGCCTCACGGCGCTGGCGTCCCGATTCGTAGCTTCGGTAACGAGGCGGTCAGTCCACGGAGACAGGCAGGCAGCCCGGCAGCGCGTCAACGTGCTGGGTGTACGGAAAAACTGAGCCGAGGTCCAGTGTAATCGACCAGGGCGCGTCGCCATCGAGATGCCGTTCTTCGAGGATGCCCGTGGTGGACCACGTCGTGATGAGCCGCTCGTCGTCGAGCCAGGTGACATCCCCCATCACGAAGTCGTAGATCGTCGGCTCCGGAACATACTCGAAGGTCTCCTCCGCGCTCGGCAACTGCTCGCTGAAGTCCAAGTCGTAAATGGCGAGGCGCGTACCCACCGTCGCATCCCGGTTGTCGTGCATGGCCAGCCGGCTGTGGCGGAAGTCGAACTGGTGTTGGCCCTTCGGGGGAACGGTGCCAGGGGCGAGGTGAAACGTAGGTTCTACGCCACCAAGCTGGTTTACCATCCGCCAGAGCTTGGGATCCAGCTCGACGAGCATGTTGAGGTCCCGCGAGCCCACCCACAAGGTTTGCCGGTCATTGTTCCAGCGCAGGGCGTTCGCGTGCGTCCACGAGAGCGGCGCCACCACCGTGTCGTCGGGGGCGAACTCATCCCAGAACGACCACAGCGCGGTTTCCGCGCCGTCGGTTTCCAGGGCGTAGATCGTGTCTCCCGCATAGTCCACGCCGTCTACGTTTCGGGTGTCCGGCGCGATGAACACCAGCCGCCCATCCTCCAGCTCGTAGATGTCGTGGGTTGCCCCCTCCCCGTCGTGACCTACCGGCGTGAGGTCCATCAGCATCGTGCCGTCCCAAGCCACGGAGCCGATCCACCCGCGGACGCCGATGGTGAAGCCTGGCATCCCCAACACCCACACGCCCAGCCCATCGCGACGCAGCAACGTTCTCACCACGTAGTTCCCCGTGAGCTGCCAGTACCAAACCGGCTTCCCGCTCGGCGCGAGGATCATCACGGTTTGCACGTCGGAGGTGGCGATCTCGGTGAGGAGGTAGCCTTCCCACGTGGCCTCCCCGGAAACGGTCATCCGGCTCAGGTCGGTGGGACCGGCCTCGGTGGTGAAGGTTTCTCGGGCGATCAAGCCCCCCTCTTCGTCCACGAGGCGCGCGGTGAAGGGGTGCGACGGCCAAACGCCAAGCACGGGGACGTGCAGCACGTCGGTGCCCGTGAACCAGTCCGTCACGAACAGCGGTTCGTCGCCGTCGTCGATCTCGAGCCGGGTCGGGCCCGACACCTCGGTGGTCCAGGAAGCCTCGTAGTACGTCACGATCGCGGCGTTCGGGACGAGCTTCAGCTCACCGCGCGGGATGAAGTCCGGCGTGGCTCCGGTGTCGCCGGCGGCGTCGCAGCCGCCGAGCGCCCACACGAGATATCCAAGGAAGACCATCGCGCCGCCACATTACCGCACGACCGCGACGAGTGCGCGGTTCAAGTGTGTCAACTCCGCGATCGACCGGAGGCGATCCTCCAGCGCAAAGAGCTGTGCGGCGTCAATCTCCCCGGCCAGGCGCTCGAACGGGCCGCTGGAGACGTAGTGCGAGCGCTGCAGGAGCAGCACCTCCCAGCCGGCGCCCTCGAGGAGCGCGCGAAAGGATGCGTCGGTGAAGGTGGTGACGAAGCGGTCCCCCGGCGCATCCACCACTCCATCGGTGAGCAGCGCCTCGATCTGCC
This sequence comes from Deltaproteobacteria bacterium, assembly GCA_014191855.1. Taxonomy (GTDB): domain Bacteria; phylum Myxococcota_A; class UBA796; order UBA796; family SXON01; genus SXON01. The sequence goes on along the minus strand of BJHF01000084.1, from coordinate 22,551 downwards.
CCACCGGAACGTCCTCCGCCATCGCCCAGCCCCACCGGGCCTCCACCGACACGCAAAGCGCCCCCCCGGGGCGAAGCACCCTTCGAATGCCGGCGAGCGCCGCATCGGGCCCCTCGACGTAACAAAGCAGCTCAGCCGCGATGCACACATCGACCGGTTCGAGCTCGGGAAGCAATTCGGCAGAGGCAAGGTGCGTTCGTAAGCGGCCGGGGCGCCCCACCGCGTGGCGGCGCGCGCACGCCAACGACTGCGGATCGAGATCCACCAGCTCCACGTCGCAGCCGCGGTCCAGGCACCACATCGCGAAGCGGCCGATGCCGCCGCCCACATCGAGCACGCGCGATCCGGGGGGGATGTGCTCCGCCCAGACGCGCAGATACAGCTCGCGCTCCAGAAGCTTCGCCCGGTTGGCCGGACTCTCTTCCCACAAAAAGTCCATCCACTCCGGGGAAGTGGACCACGCCTCAGCGGCGCCGACGAGGTTCGCCGACGCCCGCGTTGCCCGCCCGAGCCCCTCGGAACCTATGCTTTCGGGCCCGGCTTCGGGCGGGGCGAGGGGCGCCAGGCTTTCGGGCCGGGCTTGGGGCGGGGCGACGGACGCCAGGCCTTCGGGCCGGGCTTCGGACGGGGGGAGGGACGCCATTGCATGGGAGCTCCGAGGATCGGGAAGGGGCGTATCGTTCCCCGTGCACGCCCGGGTGTCAAGCGAAACGCCGCACACGTTAGCCTCACGGCGATGACGCTTACCCTGCTGCTGTCGCTCGCCCAGGCCATGGCCCCCGGCCCCTCCTCCGGGCCGCCGACGCTGCACCTCTCGCGCACGCCCGCCGTGCAGTGGCGGCTCACCGCCTCGCCCCGCTACCAGGCCTTCGCCGACGCGTGGGGCGCAACCTACGTTCGTTGGGATGAACGCACCGGTGTTCCCCGGTTTCTCGGCATGACCGGCGCGGCGGAGTCGGACGCGGAGGCGCTGGTGGCCGCCATCGCCCAGCTGGCGAACCTCGACGCAGCCGAGCTCACGCTGGCCACGACTCGCAGCCGCCCCTTCGGCGACACCGACCGCACGACCTCTCGGTACACCCGCACCTGGCGCGGCGCCCCCGTGGAAGGCGACGAGGTCGTCATCGTCGCGACAGGCGGGCGAATCGGCGCGGTATGGGTGCGGTTGACGCCGATCTCGGGGCTGCCCACCCCGCGCTCGAACGAGGTGATCGTCGCGGACCCAGCTCGTGGCTTCGGCAGGTTGGTGCACGTCTATCGATCGCCCATGCAGGTTCGGGCGGTCGATCGCGCCGGCGCCGTCGTGTTCGACTACGATCCGCGCCGCTTCGACACGGTGACCGTGACCCACGAAGAAACGACCGTTGGCGACGCGCTGGTCACGGATGCGGCGCGCGGCGTCACCGTCACCGACGAAACGAGTGTGATGGAGGTGACCGCCGACGACGGCAGCCACAGCCTCACGGGCAATCTGATGGTGGAGCTGACCGGCCCGGACCTCGTCGTACTGCAAAACGGAGCCTCGATCACCCACACCGGCACCGACGACATCGACCTCGACCCCGGGGACGACATCACCTACTCGGCCGCCAACACGCTCCACCACTTCCATCAAGTGTGGGACTGGCTCGGCGATCGCTGGCCCACCCACGGCTGGCTTGGCCGGCAGGTGCAGGCCAACGTGGACATGAGCTCGGGCTCGTGCAACGCCTACTACACCAGCGGTACCGTCAATTTCTTCGCCTCTTCCGGCGTGTGCAACGCGACGGGACGCATCGCAAGCGTCGTGTACCACGAGATCGGCCACGGCATCCACGAGTACATCCTTGCCGGCGGCACCTTCGCGAGCGACGTTTCGGAGGGGAGCGCCGACTTCGTTTCCGCGACGATCCTCGATGACCCCACGATCTCCGCCGGCTTCTACGTGGATGGCTCCGCGATCCGCGAGCTGGAGACCGACCGGGTGTACCCTACGGACGTAACCGGCGAGGTGCACAACGATGGCCTCATCTGGGCGAGCTTCCTCTGGGATCTCCGCGAAGCGTGGACCACAACGTACGCGTACGACGCGGGCGTGGAGCTCACCGATGCGCTGTTCCTCGGCGCGCTGGAGCAGGGTCCGGAGCTCACCGATCTCCTCGAAGCCGTGCTCGTGGCCGACGACGACGACGGCGACTGGAGCAACGGCACCCCCCACGACTGCGAGCTGATCGACCTGTTGACCCTTCACGGCCTCGGACCCGGCGCGATGGGGGTGCTTGAGGTGGGGCACGTGCCGCTCGGCGCGCAGGCTTCGGACACGGAGGGTTACCCCGTCGAAGTCGATGTTCTCTCAGCGTTCTCCACGTGCACCGGCATTGGCGCGCCCTCCGTGTCGGTGTGGCACACGGCCGACGCGCATGCGCTGCCGCCAAACGCGGATGGCTCGGGCTGGGAGCCGTGGAGCGAGCTGCCGCTGAGCACGGCCGACGGCGTGAGCTACACCGGCACGATCCCGCGGCTGCCCGCGACCTCCACCACGCGGTACTTCTACGAGATCACGGCCGCCGACGGGAGCACCTCCGAGAGCTCCCACTCGGGCAACGAGCAGGATCTCTTCCAATTCTGGATCGGCGATCGCGCCCCGCTGTGGTGCGAAGACTTTGAGGCCGGGGAGGCTGGTTTTGTCCACGCCGACGGGATTCCCTGGGAGTCGCTCACCGGCGCGGTCGACGATTGGAGCTTCGGCTCTCCGCTCGGCACGGGCACGTTCGATCCCGATCTCGCCTGGTCGGGCGCCCAAATCGCCACCACGGCGCTCGATGCTAATTACCAACCCCAGGCCGCCGAATACCTCCAAACCCCGACGGTAGACTTGTCGACCCCGGGGCGCATGCGCCTGCTCACCTACCAGCGCTGGCTCACGGTGGAGGATGGGCTCTACGATCACGCCCGCGTCGTGGTGAACGACGGCACCACCTGGACCCCGATCTGGTCGAACGCCGCCACCGCCGCCGGGAGTCACCAGCTCCTCGACGGCGACTGGTCCACCCGAGACCACGACCTGGCCGCGTTCCTGACTCCCGACGGCAGCACCGGCACGCCTCTCTCCTTCGACTTCAGCCTCCAAACCGACGCCGGCCTCGAATTCGGCGGCTGGGCCCTCGACGATCTGTGTGTAATCGAGCTGGACGACGTCCCCGATCATTATCGCCGCGTCGGGTTGGTCGCGTCGTGGGCCGACGCCGGCGAAGAGGAGGTCGGAACCGTGGATGTTTCGTGGCACACCCCCTGGATCAAGCCCCTCTCGCTCACGGTGCTGGTGCGCCAGGAAGGGCGGGCGCCCGAGAGCCTGACGGACGGCGTTATTTTGGATCTCGATCTCTCCCCGGTTTGGGGGGAGGTGAAAACCGTGGTGGACACCCTCCCCGGCCTCGAGCGCGGCACCGAGTGGCACTACGCGCTTTTCGCGGCCGGGGAGGACGATCTGGAGCTGTATGAAACCGCTGTTGAAGGCCAGAACGCGGCGACGGTGGGGTTCCCGATTCGCGATACGGGCGAGCCGATTGATACGGCGGATTCGGGGGATTCGGGGGTGCCTGAGGACTCCGCGGTCGTCGTGGATTCGGGCGGTGGCAAAAGCGAAGATACCGGAGCCAAAACCCCGGGTGGCTGTGGGTGTGCGAGCGGGGCGGGCGCTCCATTGGGCGGGTTGGCGCTCGTTATGGCGGCATTGGCGACGGCGCGGAGGCGGCGGGGGTCAGAACGATCGTCGTGATCGTCGTGAGGAATTCGGGCGATGCGCCAGGCCAAATCGCCTTCCATGGGCGTTCACGGCCGCGCATCGCGGGCCACGGCGCCCGGAACGGTAGTGCTACAGGGATGGTACTCCTCATAGCTGTCGATCCCTGCCGCGTTCCGCGGGTTCTTCCTCGACAGCAGGGCGGGGGTGGCGACCACGCCGAGAAGGTAACCGGCTGGCGTCAGCGCGGGGCGGTACCACCTCCATCGGCACTGTCGACGAGGTCGCCGAGCGGGGCGCGGGCGACGGCGGCTCGCTGGTCGCCCTCGGTGACCTGCTGGTAGTGGCGGAGCATGACCTGGACGCTGTGTCCGGTGAGGGTGGCGGCGGTGCCCGGGTCGACCTGGGCGCGCATCAGCCGGCTCACCACCATCCGGCGGAGCCCATGCGGCGTGAACCGGGGGACACCCGCCGCGTCGCAGGCGCGGGCCATGCGGCGTTCGAGGGCCTGGATCGGACAGGTGATCTCGCCGAAGTCGAACAGGGGCGCGGTTCCCGTTCGCGGCCGGGGCGCGAGCTCAGCGAGGGTGCTGGCGTCCAGGGGGAAGCTCCGGATGCCGCTCTTGCTGGCGCCTTCGACCTGTCCGAAGCTCACACGTCCGGTGCGGCGGTCGACGTCGCAGCCGCGAAGGCGAAGTACCTCGCCCACCCGCGCGCCCGTTCGGGCGATCACCAGCAGCGCTAGCCCGAAGTCGTCGGGGGCCATCTCGTCGAGCACCCGCGCGACGTCGGAGGGATTGGGGGTCGAGTGGTTCACGACGAACCGCTTCGGGTCGACCTTGACCCTCGGCACCCGGAGCGTGCCGGCCGCGGGGGCGAGGCCGGTGGTCACCGCCCAGCGAAACAGCACGCCGATGACCCGAAGCTCCAGGCAGAGGGTGCGCGGCGCGAGACCGGCGTTTCGCCGGATCTGGGCGTACGGCGCCAGGTCGAGCCCGACCAGCGACCGGCCCTCGCCCCAGGCCTGCACGTGGGCGCCGACGCGTCGGTAGGTGACCAAGCTCGCCTCGGAGAGGTCGAGGCGACCTTGGACATGGCGCAGCCAACGCCGGGTCACCTCGTCGAGCGTGAGCTCAGCGCTCATGGGTCGGCTCCACGCAGGATTCCGCGGCGGCCACAGCGCGCGCAGCGCAGGTGTGGGCTTCGCGGAGGAGGGGCGGCCGCATCAGGGGCCGGCGCGGAAACGGGGTCGAGCGGGCCGAGGGGAACGACGGGGACATGAGCGGGATCCGGACCGGCGGCCGTGGGATGCGGCGGAGGCGGATCGCAGGCTCGCTCAACCGGCGGTGGGCGTGAACCCTGATCCCCCACGATCGCAACAGGAACGGCTCGACGACGCCGACGGCGACGCTCTCCGCGGCAATGGCGACGACGACCGGCCGGCGTGGCGCGGTACGTCCGTCGTGCGCGCTGGCGGGAGGCGGTGTGACGCTCCCGTGCGCAGCAGGGTCCATACCGATTCCCTCGGTCGCAGGCCGAACACAGCGGCACGGCGTGGCCGCAGGCGGCGCAGGCGAATACGCGGATCGAGCGCCGGAGCGGGCGGGGTCGCCGCTCAGCCACCGCGGCGTCCATTCCACGGCTGGGGTTCGGGGGCGGGGTACCTGAGAAGCATGCTCGGCCCTCCCGCGATCTGCGCTCTCGGCGTCGATAGCCGCTGCCGCAGCCGGGTCAGGCGCCCTCGGCGTGGTTAGCCTACCTGAGCATGGCCTTTCACCTCGACGAACCCCTGGGAATCGACCCCTGCGTGGACGTGGTCTTCCTGCGCTTGTTCGGCGGCTCCAACGAGGCGGTGCGCGTCGACTTCCTCAACGCGGTGCTCGCCCCCGACGTGCGCATCAAAAGCGCTGCGGTGATCAACGCCGTTCAGATGCCGACGTTCGACGGTCAGGCCGCGCTTCGGCTGGACCTGAAGGTGGAGGACGAGGCCAAGCGCGTCTACCAGGTCGAGATGCAGCGGCAGCGCCACCGGGGCCTGGACAAACGTATGCTCTACGGGTGGGCGCGGCTGTACGCCGACCAGCTTGGCGCCGGCGTGGACTACGACAAGCTGAACCCGGTGGTCAGCATCTGGATCTGCGAGGAGGATGCCTTTCCGGGCTCCGATCGCGCGCACCTCCGGTTCACGTTGCGCGAGGTAGAGGACAACCTCGTCCTGCACGCGGACATCCGATTTGAGATCATCCAGCTCGCCCACGTGACCGCGGGCGGGACCGGACTCGCCGACGCCGCCCTGGGCGGGTGGTGTCGCCTGCTCAACGAAGCGGCAACCTGGAACGAAGTTCCCGCCGCCCTCCACAACCCCCTCCTCGAGGAAGCCATGACCATCCTCAACGACTTCCGAACCAACATCCAGCTCAATTCGCTCTACCGGGCCCGCCTCGACTTCCAGCGCGAGCAGTTCGCCCGCGCAAAAGAAGCGGAGGAGCGCATGGCCGCGGAGACGGCGGCCAAAGAGGCTGCGCTTGCGGAGGTCGCTGTGGAGCGTGGCGCCAAGGAGGCGGAGCGCACGGCCAAGGAGACGGCGCAGGCCCAGGTCGAGGCGCTCATGCGCGAGCTGGCGGCGCTCAAGTCGCGGCACGGCCAGAGCGGTGCGTAGCGGCGCGGCGCTGGGAGCGAGCGCCCCCGCCGCGCGCTCGGCGCTGGGGGCGATGAGGGGTACTTCTCCGGCAAGCTCTTTCTGGTGAAACAACCGGACGGCACCCCGCTGCCCAATTGGGACGCACGCTTTGCGGCCGACGGCTTCACGATGCTCGAGTACCAGGAACGGTTGGACTACTGCGCAGGGTACGAGATCAAGCTCAGCAACGCCCTCGCGGATGGCGAGACCGTGGATCTCGCCGACTGGCCGGGCTTGATCCGCTGGTACGGGTTCGTCACCGACGCTGGAGGAAACTACATCATCGCGCCGCTGATCACGGCATCCGGGGCGTTCGCCGGGAGTAACCCGTGCAAGCCCGTGCTGGTCCAGGATCGTGACTACGAGCATGTCAACGTGAAGGACGCGGCGGTGGCACGCTTCGGAGACTGCTACGTGATGGTGTACGTGAGCGGGATCCCCCCGCTCCCACCCGGGCCGGTTCGGAGGTTCGCGCCGGCCGGTGGAGGGGTTCACTTCGGATATCCGGGTCCTGACGTCGGGGTTCACGATCCCGACGTGGTTCTCCCTCCGGGGGCCTGAGCGTGGCAACGCCGCCTCGCCGCTTCGTCACCTGGGCGAGCGGGTTCGTGCTGGCGACCACGGCTTCGGTGGCCCGGGCTGCCGACCCCGACCTCGCGTTTGCCGAGGCCGTGCTCTCACCCGAGTCGGGTGATCACTTGTACTTCGGCATCGGCGTCCAGGGGGGCGACTACGACGCCGACGGCTTCTCGGACGTCGCGGTGGGGCAGCCCGGGCCCGGTCTGTCGCCGTCCGGGAAGGTGTTCGTGTACGGTGGCGGATCGACGGGTCTCGACCCCGCCCCGATCGCCACCCTGGTGGCCTTGGAGGCGGAGATTCCCGCCGGGTACGGCCGTGCGCTTCAAACCTTGGACGCCAACGGCGACGGCTACGACGACCTGGTGGTCAGCGCCTATCTCGCCGGCCGGGCCTATTGGTATCCCGGTGGGCCCGGCGGCCTCCGTTCAGAAGCGGCGCGCCTGCTGGAGCCGACGACGGCCAGCCTCGGCTCTACGATGTTTGGCTCCGTGATGTTTGCGCCAGGGGACCTCAATGGCGACGGTTACGCTGAGCTCGCGATCGGCGACAATGCATGGACCCTCACGCCGGACGCGGGGACGGGCGGGGCGATCTTCGTCTACGCCGGCTCGGCAGCGGGGCTGGAGAGCTGCGAGGACGAGCTCCTGACTACGGAGGACGGCGCCGGCCAGGGCTCCTCCCTCGGCGCGTACCTCGGCGGCGGGCAGGACTTCGACGGGGATGGGTACTCCGAGCTGTTGGGCGGCTGCTACTGGTGCTCCTCGGGCCACGGCGACGGCACGCTCGGCACGCTCTTCGTGTGGAACGGTGGTCCGACGGGCGTTGCGCCGCACGACCCGGTGGCGCTCCCGGTGTGCTGCGCCCCCGACGCGGTGCCCGACCTCGACGGCGACGGGCGCGACGACCTCGTGGTCCGGGAGCCGTACCCGAGCTACCGAGCGTATGTGTACTACGGGGCACCGGGCTTGCCCGGAGGGGTGGACATCGACCACCCCTACCTGCTCAGCGACCTGATGTCCGATGTCGCCTCCGCCGGGGACGTCGACGGCGACGGCCTCGGGGACATCCTGGTCGGCATGAAGGGCAGCCAAGGCCGGGTCGGCATCATATTCGGGGATCCCGCGCGCGCTGAGGCGCCGGACTGGCTGTTGCTGAAGGAGGGTTCCGGGATCGACGAGGGCTGGGCGAAAGAGTACTCCCTGAACGCGATTGGCGATGTCCAGGGCGACGGTCGCCCGGAATTGGCCGTGCCTGCCGGAAACGCGGGGACCGTCTCGGTGTTCGCGCCCGTGTGCACCTGGTACGCCGACAGCGACGCCGACGGCCATGGCGACCCCGCCGTCGCGGTGAGCAGCTGTCACGACCAGCCGGGCCGGGCGCCCTACCCCGACGACTGCGATGACGGCGACCCCTCGGTACACGGTCAACTCTGGTACACCGACAGCGACGGCGACGGCTTCGGTACCGGCGCCGGCACGCTCGCCTGTGGGCAGCCTGCTGCGACCTCGTCGAGTCACCTCGACTGCGACGACGGCGACCCCACCATCAACCCCGGCGTCCCCGACGTCACGGCGGACGGCATCGACCGCGACTGCGACGGTCACGACGGCCCGTGGGCCGTGGACACCGACGGTTGCGACGGCGACACCGCGGACTCCGCAGATCCTGGCGACAGCGCCGACCCTTACGACAGCGCCGACGAGGGTGGCGACGACTCGGGGCCGAAGCCGCTCACCGGACCGGGTTGCGGCTGCGCCGCCGGCGACGGTGGCTCATCGGCGGGCGGACTCGCCGCCACGGCAGTCCTGGCCTCGGCAGCGCGCCGCCGCTTCCGAGGCCAGGTCCCCCGGCCTCGGGGTCGGCATGAGGAGCACCATCCCTGCGGCACTACCGTTCCGGGCGCCGCGGCCCGCGATGCGCGGCAGTGAACGCCCATGGAAGGCGATTTGGCCTGGCGCATCGCCCGAATTCCTCACGACGATCACGACGATCGTTCTGACCCCCGCCCCCGCTACCCCAACATCCGCTTCAACATCCGCGCATCAAACACCGGGTTCGTGCGGCGCACTGCGCCCATCGGCGCCTCCGGGCCACCGTAGTTGTGCCCGGGGAACACCACGGTGTCGTCCGGGATCGTGGACAGGCGCTCGTGCAACGTGCGGGCCATCTCCGCAGGATCTCCGCCCGGAAGGTCGGTGCGGCCGCACCCTTGGAGAAACAGGGTATCCCCTGCCACCAACGCCCCGTTCACCCGGAAGCAGCACGAGCCTGGCGTGTGCCCCGGCGTGTGTAGCCACTCGATCTCCACCTTGCCCGCGGCGACCTTGTCTCCCGAGTCGCGCAGCGTGAGGTCGGACACCGACAGTCCCGTTACCTTGCGAACAAACTCGGCGTCCGCCCGGTGGATGTGCAGCGGGCAGGGGCAGCGCGCGAGCAGGCGATTGAAGCCCTCAACCTGGAACCCCATCATCGAGCCGCCCACGTGATCCGGGTGGTAGTGGGTGCCGAACGCCCCGACGATCCGCATCCCGTCGGCTTCGGCCACGTCTACGATGTCGTCCACCGCCCAGGCCGGATCGATGATGACACACTCCTTCGTTTGGCGGTCCCCCACCAGGTACACGAAGTTCTGCATCTGCTGACAGACGATGTTGCTACGGCCAAAATCGCGACCTGCGAGGAGCTGACGGAAGTACAGGGTTTCGTTCACGGGGTGAATCCAAGCTCGGTGAGGTAGGTTTTTTCGAGGGTGCTCGTGCTGCGAGAGAACTGGCTGCGGATGAACAGCAACACGCCCCACGTCATCGCAAAGAGGCGGTAGCCCAAGCCGGGGCGCACCGCGGGAACAAAGCCAAGCTCCTGACCCTGCTTCCATACCCGCGCCTTCACGTGGTCCACGAAGCGCGGCAGGTGCCGCAACACCTTGTGTTGGGCGGCCCGACCCGCGAACGCGCGGGTGACGATGGGCGCAACGGAAAGTTGAAGCTCAAGAAGCCCGTAGTACGGATGACGAAGCCAAGGCGATTCGGCCAGGAACCGCTTGGTTTCTTTCTCCCCCCACGCGATGTGTTCTTCCTCTTCGCGACACACCACCGCGAGCTTCTTCTTGATCTCCGGAACCCGAGGATCGCTGTCTGGAAGTGTTTGCATCATGACATCGCGGAAAATGTCGAGGACCATGCCCTCCCCGATCGCGTGCTCCATGAACACCTTGAGCGGGTAGTAGTTGTTGTGGGCGCTGAGCACCTTGATTACCCAGTGCGCGGGCTTGGGGGTGATCTCCAACGTACGAAAAATCTCCGCGAACAGCTCAAGGTGGTTGAGCTCCTGGCGCGCTTGCCGCAGGTAGAAGCGCGCGGCCTCCAGCGAAGTGGCCGCGTACAGGGACTTCCCGCAGTACACGCCCGTGGCCTCCCCGAAGAGCGCCTGGCTCAGCACGAACTGGAGGATCTCACGGTCCTCCGCCGAGTTCAGGTCGAAGGCGTCTCCGCCGAAGTCGAAGTCGGACATCGGGGGACGTTAGCCCGGAAACGGCGCGGCGGCCCGCTACGGCTTCGCGTCGACCGCGAACCGCTCCCGGTCGGTGAGGGCGTCCCCTGCGGCGTACGTGTCGAGCGCGGCCCGCGCCGGGGCGTCGTAGTCCACGCGATAGAAGCCCGCGCCCGTTGCGTTACCGACTAGCCAGGCGGGGCAGGTACCCAGGTGTAACGTGAGGGAATCCTCCACGAGGACCGCAAACGAAGGCCCACCTTCGGCCCGGATGAACACCGGGAGGGGCGGAAGGCCGGAGCGTCCAGGGCCGCGAGTTTGCGTGAGGTAGACCGTGGCGCTCGGGGCGTCGGTGGCGCTCGGCGAATCGCACGCCCAACTCAGCGCAACCGTGGGGGTTCCGGGCTCGTCGAGCAGGCCCAGCAGCACAGGTTCAACCGGAAGATCGGGCCAGGCGGCGGCGAGGGCGGCGACGAAGGTGCCGGTGTCGGAGTGGCCGTCGAGCCGGAGCGCGACATAGTCCAGCAGCACGGCGCGGAGGGAGGGCGCATCGCTCGGCTGCAGGCTCCTCCATGTGTCCAGCAGCTCAAGGAGCGCAGCGGCCCCCCATTGCTGGCGATGGGTGAGCTCCAACTCGCGGCCTCCGACCGCGGCCGGGCGGACGGCGCCCGGCGTGCCCCACTGCAGGCCGCCGTCCCAGAACCAAGCCGCCGTATCACTGCCAGGGATCGGGCCAGTCGCCCAGTAGGCCGGCCCCTCGCTGAGCCAGACATCGGCCCAGGTTCGCGGCGTCACCACGTCGCCGAACCAGAAGTGCAGCAGCTCGTGAACCAGGATGGCTCCGGCGACATCGGCGTCGTCGTTGCGCCTCGCGAGGATCAACCCCGGATGTTCCATCGCCCCGAACCACGTTTCCGCCTCGGAGACCACCACATCGAGCTTCGGCCACGGCAAGGGCGCGTCCATCCACGCCTCCACCCGCTCCACGGCGCCACGGACCTGCCGAGAGACGGCGATCCCCGCGTTCTCGGAGGGTGCCAGGACCCGAACGTTGAGATCGCCACGCCCTACGCCGCGCACCGTTGAAACGTGGAAGGCGCCGGCCGCGACGGCCACGAGGTAGCTCGGCATCGGCGGGGACTTCGCGAACTCCCAACGGTTCGCGCGTGCGAGCGAAACGACCGCCACCAGCGGCGCGTTCGTTGCGACGGTGAACCGGCTGGGGGCGACGACCTCGACGGTCCAGCGCGGTTTGAAGCGCGGCGCGTCGAAGCACGGGAACGCCTCCCGTGCGTGGTTTGGCTCGAAGTAGCTGTAGTAGAACGGGCCGTTCTTGCCCTGGACGGCGAAGAACCCCGTTTGATCTTCCGTCGAACCGCGCGTTGTGAAGTCGAGGGTGAGGAGCACCGTCCCGGGCAGGATTGGCCCGGGCGGCCGGAGCGTCACCACATCCCCGACCGTGGATACCGCGAGTGCGGTCCCGCCACCTGCTTCCCGGGCGAGGGAAGCCCGCCCGACCCGCACGCGCGGGCTCGCGTCCACGTGAAGCTCGGTCGTCGTTTCGTCCAGTGCTACCGCGTACCGCACCCGGCCACGGAAAGGGCCCTCCTCGCCGATCTCGAGGTGCAACCAGGCTTCGGTGGGCGTGGGCTCGGCGTGGGCGAGGGACACCGCGAGCGCGACGAGCAGCATGGGCGATCCGGGCATAACCTCCCCGTGGAGAGGCGATGGCCAACGAATTCGAGGGCGACCAGGCCCACTCCGCCGAGTACTTCGGTGAGCAGCGCAACTACTGGTACAATGACGAGTATCTGGCCTTCTTACGGCAGAGCTGGAACCTCGACACGGCGCGAACCGTGCTCGACGTCGGCAGCGGCGCCGGCCATTGGAGCCAGGTGATCGCGTCGATGGTGGCCGGCGACGCCACGTTGGTCGGCGTCGATCGTGAACCGAAGTGGGTGCAGGTCGCGACCGAACGCGCGGCGGCGGCTGGCTTTGCCCAACGCTTCCGCTACGTCGAGGGGAGCGGCGAGTCCCTCCCCTTCCCCGACGACAGTTTTGACCTCGTGACCTGTCAAACGGTGCTGATTCACTGCCCCGATCCGCGAGCCGTGCTGGCCGAGATGATCCGGGTGACGAAGCCCGGCGGCCGGGTTCTGGTGGCCGAGCCGAACAACCTCACCGGCCCGATGCTCTCGCCGTACGCCCTCACGATGCCCGTGGAGGAGCTGCTCACGCTCGTGGAGTTGGAGGTGCGGTGCGAGCGCGGAAAGTCCGGGTTGGGCGAGGGGAACAACTCCTATGGCGAGCTCGTTCCCGGACTCTTCGCCGCCGCCGGGCTCCAGAACACGCAGGCCGTCCTCAACAACCGCGCCGTCACCCTCGTGCCGCCCTACGCGCGGCCGGGCAATCGAGCCGCGATCGAAGAATTGGAATCCTCGTACGCCCGCGAAGTGTGGATGTGGGATCGGGCGACGACGGAGCGATACTTTCTTGCAGGTGGCGGCGAATCGGCCCGATTCGCCGATTCATGGTCCGTCGCCGGGCGGGCCTTCGCGCGACTTGTAGACGATCGCCGCGCGGGCACCTATGCTCAAGCCGGCGGCTTCGTGATGTACCTCGTGTGCGGGACGAAAGAAGTCGGCTGAAAAGGCCCCACGGCCTCTTGACACGTCAATGCACACTTGCTCTATTGACCCTTCTTCTGCGGGGCCTTTGATGCGGTCGACGATGCGGGTGCTGGCGACGGGCTGGGCGGGCGGGATCTCCCTGCTCGCGATCTGGGTGGTAACCCCGCTGCTCGGCGCCAAATCGGTCGCGCCCGGCGACACCGGCATGGTGGCCACGGTTGAGGCACCTGCTGAATTCCAGCGCTCCTTCGAGCCGGTTCCGCCCGCAGGCGCCGTGGGCCCGAGCGTGGGTTGGCAAACCGTGGGCGACGCCGACCAGGGGCTTACCATCGTGCCTCCGGCCGAATTCCTGCCGCCAAGCTGGTACCCGGCCACGGCCGACATCCTCGTCTTGGGCGACATGGACGCCTCCGGCCCCACCAAGGGGCCCTCCGTTCGCAGCCGTGCGGCGTTTGTCTACGACCTGGACGCCGGGGCGGTGCTGTACGAGAAGAACCCCGACACGCCGCGGCCCGTCGCCTCGATCACCAAGCTGGTGAGCAGCCTCGCGTTGGTGAGCGCCGACTCCGACCTCACGCGAGAATTCTGCATCGGTGCAGAACAATATCCCACCCGCAGCGGCGCCCGTTCGCGCCTCTCCACGGGCGACTGCACCACCGGCTGGGACGTTCTGGGCGCAGCGCTCGTCGCGAGCGACAACCGCGGCGCGATGAGCCTCGCGGCCGCAGCCGACATGCACCTCGACGAGTTCGTCGGCCGGATGAACCGCGTGAGCGTGGAGCTGGGCATGACCCGGTCGAGCTGGGTGGACCCCTCGGGGTTGGAGGACGAGAACCTCTCGACGGCCCGCGACATCGCCAAGGCAACGGTCGCGGTGTCCTACCACCCGGTGCTGCAGCCCGTGGCCAGCGCCCCCTTCTGGGACCTCTGGCGCAGCAACAAAGCGTATGTTCGCCGCCTGAACTCAACGGACCACCTGCTGGGCCGGGAAGACCTTCAAGTTGAGACGGCGAAGACCGGCTACACCGACACCGCCGGCTACACCTTCACCACCGTGCTTCGCACCGAGAGCGGTCGCCATCTCGCGATCACGCTGCTCGGCGCCGACGGGAAGTTGACCCGTTGGGCCGACATGGGCCGAATCCTCGCGTGGGTAGACCACGCATAGGCGGGTGGCCCCGAAGGCCCCAGGCGGGTAGCCGTCCGGCCATGAAAACCCCGGTTCACGTCGTCGGTGGCTTCCTGGGCACCGGGAAGACCACCGCGCTCACGTACGAGCTTTCCCGCCGCGAAGGCAAGGAACGCTGCGCGGTGCTCGTGAACGACTTCGGGGAGGCCCAGATCGACGCAACCCTGCTCGGCGGCCAGCTTCGCGTGACCAACATTCCCGGCGGCTGCGTGTGCTGTACGGCGCCGGAAGGGCTCGTGCCTGCGCTCACCGCGATCCTCGACGAGCTGAAGCCCGATCGCATCTTCGTCGAGCCGTCGGGGCTGGGGCGCCCGAAAGACATCGTGGATATGCTTGGACGAAGCCCCGCCCTGGCGCATCGGATCGTGCTCGGGCCGACCATCGTGCTCGTCGACCCTTCGCGCACGCCTCCCGACGCGAGCCTGTTCGCCGAGCAGCTCGACGCTGCCGACGTGCTGGTGGCCAACCGCTGCGACCTCGCGGACATCGACCAGATGGCGGCGTTCGACCGGCTCGCCGCCTCGCTCTGGCCGGCCCCCATCTTCGTGGCGAAAGTGAGCCGCGGACGGATGCCCGAGGCGGTGTGGTCCTGGCCGGACGGAAGCGGACCCCGTGCCTCCGGGGCGGCGATCGACCACGACCACGACCACGGGCACGACCGCGGCGCCGAACGGCCCGCTTCCACCGAGGGGTTCCGCGCCCGTTCGTGGGTGTTCCCTCCCGACGCGGTGTTTGCCTGGGATGCGCTGCGGGAGCTGGTCTCCAGAACGCCCGGGGTGGAGCGCTTCAAGGGGGTGTTCCGCACCGAATTAGGCTGGTACCGGCTCGATCTCGCGGGGGGTGTCGTCCACCCTGCCGCCACCGCGTTCCGTCGCGACTCACGAGCCGATGTGATCGTGACCGGCGACGTGGACCTCGACCGCTTCGACGCCCACCTTCGCGCCGCCCGCCTCCCCGACCGCGATCCCGACACACTCGACGCGACCGCCGTCGTGTTGGTAGACGCATCCGGGCTGGAGATCCCGCTCAGCCGCGGCGCGCTCATGGCGCTGCCAGGACAGGTGGCCGACGTCGGAGCAGTCGCCCCCGGCAAGCGCGGCGCGGGCGTGAGCCTGGCGGAAGTGCTGTTGTTAGCAGGTGAAGGCGCGCGCTACGTCGTGAGCGCGGGCGATGGGTTCACCACCCCGCCCGCCGAGGTGGCGGGCGTGGGCCGGGCGGTGCTCGTCCACTCCCTTGACAACGGCGCGCTGCCCGAGGGCCAAGGGGGTCCATTCCGCGTATACCAGTCCGAAGGCAGCAATTGCGCGAACGTCAAGGCCGTGGCGCGGGTGCGGGTGCTGCGGGACTGAGCGGGCGCCCCTACGGCTCCTGCGCCGCCATGTCCACCCGCGTGGGCGCGGGCTTCGCCTTGCGGCGGTGCAGGTCGAACCTCGACCCCTGAACGAGCACGTGCAGGCGCACGCCCAGCATCTCGACCGGGCCGCCCTCGGGCGTTTCCGCCATCGCGCTGTGCTCGATGTGCCCAGCGTCCACCACCGTTATCCCGCCGCTCCCCACCACCTCAAACACATCATTCGGGGCGATGAACGCCGCCGTATCCTCGTCCAGCCCGATGCCGATCGCGAAGGGGTTGTAGGCCAGCGCGGAGAGCAGCCGGCCCATGCGATCGCGCTGGCGGAAGTGCTGGTCGATCACGAGGCGATTGGTGAGGCCCAGCCCGGCCGCAAGGGTGGCCTGGCCGGCGAGCGGCGTTCCCCCTTCCTTTCCGAAGGCGATCATGTGCTCGGAGAGGAACGCCGCGCCGGCGCTGGTGCCCGCGACGTGAACGCCCTCCGCGTTCATCCGCCGCACGATCCGCGCCACGTCGGTGCCGCCGAGCAGCGTGGAGAGCCGGAGCTGGTCGCCCCCGGTGAAAAACACACCCGTGGCCCCCTTCAGCAGCTTCGCGGCGGGGTTTGCCTCCTGCCGCGTGCGTGGGTTGCACACCACCACGTCGGGCAGCCCGAGCTCGGCGAACGCCTGCTGATAGCGCTCACCGGTGCTCAGATCGACCGAAGCGGTGGGGATGACCACGATCCGCCCCGTGCCGAGCCCGCACAGCTCGGCGAAGCGCCTCAGGATGTTGCGAGCGAGCAGCTTGTCTTCCGCGCCGCCGATCGGGACGATGAAGCCGCGGTGTTCGGGCGAGGAGGGTCGCGAGGGCATGGGCGCACCCCGTTATCAAGAAACCAGTTGAGCGGGTGCCCCTCAGCGCGCCTCGAACAAGCCCCTGACGAGGGCGCGACCTCCGCGCACGATCCCGCGACCCCGCGCGATGACGTGGAGGACCTCCATCTCCGCCGAGAGCACGAGCAGATCCGCGTCTGCCCCAACCTCGATCCTGCCTTTTTTCGACAACCGAAGCTGATCGGCCGCGTTGCGCGTGACGGTGGCCAGCGCGAACTCGATGGGTACGCCGGCGTTCACGGCTTCGCGAACGGCGACCAACAGGCTCGCCGGAGCGCCAACTTCCATGTGCAGGAGCCGGCCGGCGCCATCGAAGTTTGGCAGACAGCCGCCACCGTCGCTCGAAAGGGTGAGCCGCGCCGGGTCGAGCCCTTCGCCGTACCACTCCGCGATGGCCTGGCCGCCGCTCGGTGCATCGCCATCCGCCTCGAACGCGCTGATATCAATGGTGACCCCCGAAACGCTCAGCGCCATCGCCTCCTCCCACAGCCGCCGATTGCGGTTGCAGTGGGTAGGGTGAAACACCCGCGCCGGAAGCTCGGTTTCTTCGAGGGCACGGCGCACGAATTCGAGGCCGCGCGCCCCATCGCCGAGGTGGAGGTGCAGGCACCCCGCCTTCCCGGTCATCATCCCCGCAACGTGCGCGTCCGCCGCGATGCGGATCAGCTCCTCAAACGTGGGTTGCGAGCTGCGATGGTCGGAGATCGCCGTTTCCCCGACGGCGATGATCCGGTCGACATGTACGATGTCTCCCCGCACGGAGCCGGTGAGGGTGAGGGGCGGAACGACGTAGCCACCCGTGTAACAAAAGGCGGTCAACCCGAGCTCTTCGAGGCCGCGGGCCGCAGCAAGCAGATCCCCCAGGCTGCGGGTGGTGCAATCTGTGCCCAAGAGCCCCACGACCGTCGTGACGCCGGCGAGGCTGAACTCGGAGAACGGCACCGGAGGAACACGGGTGCGCGCGCCGCCTTCGCCGCCGCCGCCGCCAAGGTGGGCGTGTGCGTCGACAAAACCGGGCGCCAACCAGGCACCGGCGCAGTCGATGACCTCGACCGGCCAGCCCGCGGGCGGCGGCGCGAGCGCAGCTCCAATCGCGACGATTTTTCCCCCGGCCACCAGCACGTCCACCTCGCCCAGCGGATCGGGCGCGAGCACCTGGGCGTTCCGAAACAGGATCATCGTGCGGCGGTTATCCCGGCGCGATGCGCGTCGCGCTCGTGAACTGTTGGCATGCGGCCGCCGAGCCCGGGGCGCAGATCGAGGCGGATACGCTGCGTCGTGAGCTGGCGCACGGGCTGGCGGCGCTCGGTCACGAGGTTCACGTGGTCCAAGAGCTGCCGACCGCGGCGACGGTCGATGACGGCCCCGTGCGGTGGCACTTCGTCCCTCCCGAATGGTACACGCGGGCGGCCCGGGCGGCGCTGGGCGCGGTTGGGCGCGACGATGCGGTCGTCAAGGCGCCGGCGCCGCACCTGGCCCGGGTCGCCGCGGCGCTCCGGGCTGACATCGTACATAGCTTTGACCTGGTTAACTATGGCCTGCTCGCTGAGCTGGGTCGCGACACCCGCCGCAGGGGGGCGGCGCTGGTGGCGCATTTTCACGGCGGCGCGCCGGCGCGGCTCGACGCGCTTCGCCGCGTCGAGCGCGCGGCGTTCGCCAACGTCACCCGGTTCTTGTTTACGACGCAGCACCATGCAGCACCGTGGGAGCAGAGCGGCGCCCTGGCCGATACGCGCCGGGTGGTCGAAGTGTACGAAACGTCCACCCTGTTTCGGCCGGGAGATCGTGCCGAAGCGCGCGCTCGTACCGCGCTCCTCGGCGCGCCGGCGCTGCTCCACTTGGGCCGGCTCGACGCCGTAAAGGACCCGCTGACCACCCTCGCCGCGCTCCGCGCCGTCCTTCCCCAGCTACCCGGCGCGCACCTGACTTTTGCCTGGACAGAAGGCCCGCTTGAAGCCGAGGTTCGACGTGCCGCGGCCGGCCTGCCCGTCACCTTCCTCGGGCGCGCGTCCCGGGAGCGGACAGAGCTGCTGTTGAGGGCCGCCGACCTTTTTGTGCAAGCCAGCACCCGCGAGGTGTGCGGCGTGGCCGCTCTGGAGGCGTTTGGCACCGGCACACCGAGCGTGCTCAGCGACATCCCGAGCTTCCGCAAGATGACCGCGAACGGCACGGTGGGGAAGCTCTTTCCGGTCGGCGACAGCGCCGCGATGGCCGCCGCCATCGGGGCATCGAACTATACCGATGCGCGAGACCGGGTTCGGGCGCGCTTCGACGCCGCGCTCAGCTTCGACGCGCTCTCGCGGGCCGTGTCGGGCGTGTACGCGGAACTGGGACAACGCTGATGGAAACCATTCAGCATTGACGGACCGGGAGCCGTTGACATAAGCTTTATAGAGAGTAGTATCCATTCACGAATGGATACGCCGCTCGCAACGAAGCTGCTTCAGACGCTCCGCGGCCGCGGGCCAACCGGCGCCGCAGCGATCCAGGCCGAGCTCGCCGTTTCGCAACCCACGCTGTCCCGTGTGCTCTCGCGACTGGGCCCCGCGGTGGCCGTACACGGGCGCGCCCGAGCGACCCGATACGCGGCCGTTCGCGAAGTACCTGGCGTTCCAAACCCCGTTTCGGTGTACGCCCAGCACGCCGACGGGCAGTTGAGTCGCCGAACGACGCTCGTCGCTGTCGCGCCACGCGGCTGGCTCGCCGCCGCCGGACCCGCCGCCGGCTGGTATGACGATCTCCCCTGGTTCCTCCAGGATCTGCGCCCCGCCGGCTTCCTTGGCCGCCTCGCGCCGCGGCAGGCCCCCGCGCTAGGCCTCCCTCCCGATGTGCGGGAGTGGTCTGGCGATGACATCCTGCGCTGGGCAGTGGCGGTCGGAGCCGACCTGCCGGGCAACGTGCTGGTCGGGGACGATGCGTTGAACCGGGCGCTCTCGGCCCCAACCGCGCCCCGTGTCGCGCGAGGGGAGCGCACCGAGCGGTATCTCGACCTGGCGGCTCGCGTGCTCGAGGGCGAGCCGGCCGGCTCGTGGGCGGGAGGCGAACAACCCAAGTTCCTTGCCACCCGGGTGGACCGCGGCGTGGACGGCTCAGAGTACGACACGCCGGTGCTCGTGAAATTCTCCCCGCCCGTCGGCGAGTCCGTCGGCGCCCGCGTGGCCGACCTGCTGGTGGCCGAGCACCTCGCGCTCGTGGCCGTGCACGATGCGGGGCACCCAGCCGCCACATCCCGCCTGATTCGGGCGGGCGGTCGGATGTTTCTTGAGGTCGATCGCTTCGACAGGCTGGGGAGGCTCGGCCGGCGGGGCGTCGTGAGCCTCGCCGCCGTCGGCGCCCACTTCACCGGCGAAATCGACGGTTGGACGACGGCCTGTGCGCGACTGGCCCACCAGGGGGTGATCAGCGAGGCCGATGCGCGCCGCGCCCGTTGGCTCGACCGATTCGGCGCGTTGATCGGCAACACGGACCGACACGCGTGGAACCTTAGCTTTTACGCGGAGGAAGGCCGCGTGTCGCGCCTCGCGCCGGCCTACGACATGCTCCCAATGCGCTGGTATCCGCGCGGCGGGGAGTGCCCAGAGGGCGCTTTGGCCCTGCCGAGCCTGGACGGCGACGACCCGGCGGGCTGGCAGACGGCCGGCGCGGCCGCGCTGCGGTTCTGGCGAACGGTGGCGGCGCATCCCATGGTCTCGTCAGCGTTTTCGTCGATCGCGGTTGAGGCCGCGCAGCGTGTGGTGGTGTTCTGCGAGACGGCGGCGCGACTCGTTCCGTGAGGCGGCGTCAGCGGCAGGCGATCAGCGCCCGCCAGCTCACCAGCGTCGTCCCCGCCCGCCACGTACCCGCTCGCAGCCACGCCAGCTCCTCCGCGTAGCGCGCGTGCGCCAGGTTCCCAGGGTGAACCATCACTTCGAGGCTTTCGGGCTTCGAAAGGCCGAGCGCCTCGCGCGCCCGAAAAGTGCTCGCGTTGGCGAAGGCTTCCGTCGTGACGAACGCGGAGAACGCCCGTTTGAATCGCGCCGCACGCGCCGCCTGGGGTAACGCACGTAGTCGCGACAACTCCGGGCGCCAAGCCCCAACGCCGCGCACGGCGCGAATCCCTGTTTCGACCATCAGGTTCTTCAGCGTGGGCCAGAGCGCCGGCATCCAGTGGACGTGCTGGTGACTGTCGAGGTGGGTGACCTCTTGGCCGGCTTCGCGGACCCGCCCAACCTGGGCGCGCCATTCGTCGAGGATCATCGAGGGATGCTCGCGGAGGAGGCGGGCTATCGCGGCGGGGAGCTCGGCCGACCGGGCCGCGGCGATGCTCGCCAGCCCCGCCAGCTCCGGCGCGCCGGTGATCGACGGAAACCCCGTCAGATCGAGGTGAACGCCGAGGCAGGCCTGCGCCGGGAGCTGGGTCACGGCGTCGGCAAACGCCGGGCCCGTGGCCAACACGCTCGTGGAAGTGACCGTGCCGTCGGCGAGCGCCCCGAGGATCGCGGCGTTCACCGCGGTGGACATCCCGAGATCGTCGGCGTGGATCAGGATGGCTGGGGTCCGGCGGCTAAGCAAGCGCCGCCGCCATGCGCGCGTTGTGCCGTGCCACCGCCCGAGGCAACAAAACACCACCGAACAACCAGGCGATCGGCGCGGTGAACCAGCTCCTGGGCCGCAGGACGAAGGTGCGCCGGATGCGGGTGCCGCTCGCAGCGGCGGTGAGCTCCACGTCCTCCTCGATGCTGGCCATGACGTACGAAACGGGGGGATTCAGCTCCATCCGGATCGTATAGCGGCGCCCCGGCTCGAAGCGCTCGACGACCTCGTGGTGCACGCTCCCGTCGGTATTCCTCACGCGAATGCGCGAGCCCAGGGTTACCGCTCCTTCTACCGTGGCTTCCACGATCCCCGGGAGCGGGCCGTATCCGGTGAACAGCGGCCACCGGGTGAGATCGCAGATGAACGCGAATGCGGCTTCGGGCGAACCCGGCGCGTTGGATTCGGTGGAGAACTGGATGAGCACGAGGTGCGTTATCCTCGGGCGCGACAGCGAGCGCGGACCCTCTGAACGGCGCCGCGATGGCCCGCCACGCCCGCGCGATGAAGGCCGCCACGGGCCTGCGCCATCGCCCACCTGGCCCCCCTCCCGGATACACCCCCGCCCCGTGTCGTTCATCGTCGCCGAGCACCTGGGCCGCACCTTCCCGATTCGCGAGCGCAGCCGCGGGTTGGCCGGCTCGCTCCTCGATCTTTTTCGTCCGTCCAGCGGCACAAAGCACGCCGTAGACGACGTGAGTTTTCGCATCGAAGCGGGCGAGGCGGTGGCGCTGATCGGGCCGAACGGGGCCGGAAAGTCCACGACGGTGAAGATGCTGACGGGCATCCTGAAGCCTACCTCCGGCGTCGTGCGGGTGGGCGGCCTCGACCCCTGGGGCGACCGCACCGCGCACGTTCGGAAGCTCGGCGTCGTGTTTGGCCAACGCACGCAACTGTGGTGGGACCTCGCGGTCATCGAAGCGTTTGACTTGCTCGCCGCCATGTACGAGGTGCCCGCCGCCGACGTGCGGTCCCGGATGGCGCGCTTCGACGAGGTGCTCGGGATCGGGCCGCTCCTTCACACCCCCGTACGCCAACTTTCCCTGGGCGAGCGTATGCGCTGTGAGCTCGCCGCTGCCCTGCTCCACGCCCCGCCGCTGCTGGTGCTCGACGAGCCGACCGTCGGCCTCGACGTGGCGGTAAAGCTGCGACTTCGTGCCTTCCTCGCCGCGCTTCGCGACGAGGGACGTACGACCGTGCTGCTCACGACGCACGACCTCGGCGACGTACGCGCGCTGTGCCCCCGCGTGCTGCTGCTCGCCGAAGGAAACCTCCTCCACGACGGCCCGCTCGACGCGCTGGCGGCGCGGCTCGGGGGCCGGCGCGTCGTGCGGGTAACGCTACGAGACTCGGCCTCGGACGAAACCATTTTGGCGGTTGGCGGCGTCCGAATCGGGCCCGCTGAGCTCTCGGTGTCGGTGTCGGAGGACGGTTCGGTTGCCGAGACCGTACGCTCGCTGGTCAC
>BJHF01000083.1 GCA_014191855.1 Deltaproteobacteria bacterium | reverse complement strand
GAGTAGTCGCGACCGTCGAGACCGCTCGCCCAGAGGTGGGTGTAGAGCGTGTCGAACTGGGCCTGGTATTCGGGGGGAAGCGCCTCGCGCGCCGGATCGTTCGCCGCGTCGAAGATGGCCATGACTTCGGTGCCGTTGGCGTCGAGGCGGTCGGCCAGCCAGTCGGCGTGGGTACGTGCGCCCGCGCTCCCCGCGGAGGTGCCACTGAACAACACGAGGCTCGCCTCGGTCAACGCCGGCATCTCCACGCCGCCGTCGGCAACCGCGCCCGCCTCCAGCTCGGCGATTCCGGAGGTGAGGATGGTGTGGCCGCGCTCAAACATGGTGTAGGCCGGCGAGGTGCCGTCGGCCGCAGTGTACGTCACGCTGCCGCGGCCACCCCACCCGTCGGAGGAGCAGTAGTAGAAGAACGCATGGTTCGCCCCGGAGAGCAGGTTCGCCGCGCCATCGTCCGGAATCCCGGTCGCGCCGATGTCGAGCGGGGCGTAGGTCGAGGAGAGCTTCGAGGCGTCGTAATAGTCGGTGCCGCAGTACCGCACCGCGCAGTCCTCCCAGGAGGCGCAGCTCCCGCCGCCCTGCAGGTGGATCTCCCAAACGTTCGCGAGCTCGGCGCTGGTGGCGGGGCGCACGTACATCACGGCGCGCGTGCCGTCATTGCACACCGCCTCCGGATCCTGCAGGGTGTACCGCTGCAGCTCGGTGCCCCCGACGAGCTGGTTGGGGTACTCGTCGGGCTCGCGGAACTGCCCCGCGCAGTCACCCAGCACGTTCGCGACGTTGTCTGCCGGGATCGGGATTGCCGTGTCCGCCGTGTCCTCGGTGTCGCTGGTGTCCGTGGAGTCCCCCGTGTCTGCCGTGTCGATCCCGCCGGTGTCCGCCGTGTCCGCCGTGTCTGTCGGGCCGGTGTCGGCGCCGTCGGGTTTTTCGACGTGTTGGCCTTGGCAAGCGAGCAGGAGCACGGTGAGCATCGGGAGTCTCCAGCGCGGTGAGACCCGCGAGCGTGAGGGAGCAGAAAGAGATTCGTGTAACGGGTGGGAGACCGTCGGGCGCAGGCCTACGCCTGTTGGGCGCGGGCCCGCACCCGCTTCCCATCAAACACTGCTGCCCACTGCCAGACCGGCTCCGCGCCGGCCTGGCGCAGACTTGTCGCGTAGGCGCGATCGGTGAGTTGTTTCACGGCGGCGTCGAGCGCCTGATCGGGGGTGCCGCGCTCCGCGTCGTAGCTCTTCAATTCCAAAACCGCCCCGGGCTGGCCAGCGGTGCGCGGGCGCACACAAACGTCGTAGCGCCCGTAGCCGCTCTCCCGGTTCGAGTCCACGATGTGGGTCTTGTCCAACTGAATGAACAACCCCACGAGGAAGGCCTGATACACCGCCTCTGGTGTGCGGCTGTGGGCGTCGAAGAACGACAGCGATTCGACCACGAGCCTGGACAACAGCCCCTCGAACGCTTCAGTGTCGCCGGCCAGCAGCGCGGAGCACAGGGCTCGGGCGCGGGTGGCGGAGCCGAGCCCGAGATCGAGCCAGGTTCGGAACATCTCCCGATAGCTGGTGTGCAGCTCCTGGTTGGGGATGGAGAGCGTGCCCCAAAGCTGCCCATCCTCCAAGCGGGTGGCGGACACCTTGAGGTACCCCGTGAACAACAGGAAGCTCCACACGGTCGTGACGTCCCGCGCCAGATCGCGGAGCTGGATGCTCTCTGAGATCGGCACTTCGATCTCCCCCCCCGCCATCAGCCGCGCGAGGTCGTCGTGCAGGCCCATCCCGCCCTGCACGACCACGCTCCGGAGCAGATCGTGCGAGGCCGTGTTCACCCAATACGGTTGGAAGCCTTCCTCGGGGTGGGAGAGATACCGAAGGACGGACCAGGGGTTGTACATGATCGTGCCCCCCATTCGGTAGCCGTTGTACCACTCGCGGATGCCGTTGAGGTCCGCGGTGGGACCTACCCCTTCACACAGCGCCTGCACCTGTGGCTCGGTGAATCCGAAGTGGGAGGAGAAGGGCTGTGCGAGGACGGAGTACACCGCAACGTTGTTGAGCCCCGAGAAGATCGACTCCTTCGCGACGCGCAGGATGCCCGTGAGCACGCCCCGATAGATATGGGGGTTGTCTTTGAGGCCGCTCGACAAGAAGTTCCGGAAGAACCCGATCACCTCGTCGTAGTAGCCGCCACTCCAACCCGCGTGGGTGGGGGTGTCATATTCGTCGATGAGTAGGACGGCGGCCTCGCCCGTGGCGAGGTGCAGCGCGCGGGTGAGCAGCCGGATCGACAGGTGCAGATCGGTGTCGGAGGCTGTGCCGGCCACGATCGCATCCAGGGAGGTTCGCTCCGAGTCCAAAAGCGCCGCCGAGCCCCAGACCGGGCGTAGCCGCTCCGTTTCCATCCGGAGGTTGAAGGCGACGTCCGCGCGGCACGCTGCCCAGTTGGCGTGTTTGGTGTCCTTGAAGGTGAGGTACACCGTGGGGTAGCGCTGAAAGGTTGCGGCGACTTCGGGCCCGGCGCTCGTTACGGCCAGCCCCGCGAACAGCGCCCGTCGATCCTCGGTGGAACGCTCGAACCAGTAGCGGAGCATCGAGAGGTTGAGGGTTTTGCCGAAGCGACGCGGCCGTGGGAACAGCAGCACTTGATCGGCGGCGCGGACCACGTCTGCAGCCAGGGCGGTTTTGTCTACGTAGTCGTAGGCATCGAGCCGGAGCTGCCGGAAGTCGGAGAAGCCGATCGGGAACCGCATGCCACCCCGGTAACCCGCTCCCCGCGATGCAACCCGACCCGCCCAGGCGGGCGAGCCTCAGCGAGCCCAGGACCGGGCCTGTTGCATCGCCCTGATCCGCTTCCAAGCCGTTACCCCCGCGACCACGACGACACCCACCAGGGCACCCGCGAGGACGTCGGCGATTGAGCCGAACAACCAGTGGAAGGGGAGCCGGCTGAGCAGACCCTCGACCGCGTGGTAGGCCGGGGTGATCCCCTTCAGCACAATGTGGCCGCCGACCATCAACATCGCCACGGTGCCGATCACCGAGATCGCGTGCAACAATTTGGGGGTTCCGACAATCAGGATATTCCCCAGCCACGCGCGCCGGCCGCCAAACCGGAAGAGATACTCGCCCATATCGTCGAGTTTTACGAGCACTCCGACGATCCCGTACACCCCAACCGTCATGATCACGGAGATGAGGTACAGGGCGATGACTTGTGACAGGAACGGCGCCGCTGCCACCTCTCCAAGGCTGATCGCGATGATCTCGGCGCTCAGGATGAGGTCGGTGCGGATGGCGCCGGCGATGCGCCCCTTCTCGAACGTCTCCGGATCGGGCATCACCTGCTCGTCGGCGTCCTCGCGACCGGCTTGCGCGGCGTGCAGCACCTTCTCCACGCCCTCATA
Source organism: Deltaproteobacteria bacterium (assembly GCA_014191855.1). Lineage (GTDB taxonomy): Bacteria > Myxococcota_A > UBA796 > UBA796 > SXON01 > SXON01. The sequence continues at coordinate 24,584 of BJHF01000083.1, read as the reverse complement.
CGCGAGGTAGCTGCCGCCGAGCATCAACAGCGGCGTGATGGCCCACGGGGCGACGGCGTTGAGCGCCAGGGCCGCCGGTGCGAGGATGAGGGCCTTGTTCTTGAACGACCCCTTGGCGACCGCGAGCACCACCGGGATCTCGCGTTCGCGGCGGATCCCTATGGCCTGCTCGGCGGTAACGGCCATGTCATCGGTGACGATGCCGCTCGTCTTTTTTGCCGCCGCCATGGACAACGTGGCGACGTCGTCGGCGATGGAGGCGATGTCGTCGAGGAGGGCGAGGAGGCCGGAAGCGGGCATGAGCCACCTTCGATAGTCACCTTGTCGTGGGGTGACCAGCCACGGTTACCACTCCACGTCACCCACCATACGAACCGGTCCGACAACGCCCGTGCCGCCCACCGTCGTGAGGTCCGAGGATGAGTACCCGGTTGCAGACCCCCAGTAGATGTATTGGGAGAGGCTGTACGTTGTGCCATTGTAGTAGCTGGCGAAGAGTAGGTCGGGGTAGCCGTCCTGGTCGAGATCGCCGATGGTGGCTTCCGTGGCGCCTACGGTGGGCAGCGACGTACGATTGGTGTCGGTGAAGCCGGCCGCAGCCCCCCAATACACGTAGGAATCGGTGCTGTAGCTGCTCGGGGCGTAGTGCCGTGGGAACACCATGTCGAGGTAGCCATCGCCGTTGAGGTCGGCAACTTGGGGATCACGGACGCCGCAGGTGGTGACAAGGGAGGTGTAGCTGGACGAAGAAAGCCCGGTGGAGGCACCCTTATAGACGTAGGTCGCGGCTGTCGTGGCCCAGGCACCCGCGAAATACCCGGGGTAGATCACGTCGTCGTAGCCGTCGTTGTCCGTGTCCGCGATCTCCACGCCGATGCTGCCCTTGGTCGGAAGGGAAGCCTTGGAGGCCGGGGAGAAGCCGGCCGCTGCGCCATAGAACACCGTAGACGTGAGCGTGTAGGCGCTGCCGTCATAGTAATTGGCGAACGCAAGGTCGGTCCATCCGTCGCCGTTCACATCCCCGGTGTCGGTGTCAAAACACCCCTTCGTGGCGAACGAGGTGCGGTCGGAGGCGGAGTATCCGGACGAGGATCCCCAGTACACGTAGGAGTTGGTGCTGTAGGTGGTGCCGGAAGTGCTGTAGTAATTGCAGAAGACGAGGTCGGGATATCCGTCGTCGTCGAAATCCGCGGAGGTGAGCGTGCGGGCGCCGTTGGTCGCGATGGAGGTGCGATCGCTGGACGACCAGCCCGAGGCCGAACCCCAGTAGATGTAGGAGTCCGTGTTGGAGGTGGTGGCGGAGGAGTAGTTCGCGAACACGATGTCGTTGTACCCATCGTCGTCGAGATCCTGAACCAGCGCATCCAGGGCGCCGAGCGTGGCCAGGGAGGTGCGGTCGGAGCTCGAGTAGCCGCTCGCGGAGCCCCAATACACGTAGGAGTTCGTGACATAGGTGCTGCCGCTGTAGTGGTTCACGAAGAGCAGGTCCTGGTACCCGTCTTCGTCGATGTCCCCCGCCTTCACCCGGTAGGAGCCGGTGTTGGTGAGCGTGGTGCGGCTCGCCGAAGCGAAGCCGGATCCGTAGGTGGCATAGCTGTCCACCGTGTAGTCGCCGTCGTAATAGCCGGCCATCGCGAGGTCGGGGATGCCGTCGCAATTGAGGTCGGTGCAGGCGTCTTCGCCGTCGCAGTCGGTATCGATCCCATCGCCCGGGGTTTCGGTGTGGGTGCTGCCCGGGTAGGCGCTGGAGTCGGAGTCCTCGCAGTCGGAGTCGTCCGCAACGTAGCCGGAGGGCTGGGTGCAGCCTGGCGCGGTCAACCCGATGTCCCCGTACCCGTCTCCGTCCGCGTCGAGGTACCAGGTGAGCGCGTCCGTCGCGTCGGATTCGTCGGTGGTGCCATCGCAATCGTCGTCGATGCTGTTGCACACCTCGGTCTCGGCCGGGCTCACGGCCGTGGAGGCATCGTTGCAGTCCCCACCCACGCTCACGTAGCCGCTGGGTTGGGTGCAGGCGCTCAGCGTGGATGCGTTGTAGCCATAACCATCGCCGTCGGCGTCCGCGTACCAGATGTCGGCGTCTACACTGGTTGAAGGATCTATCGAGCCGTCGCAGTCGTCGTCCACGCCGTCGCAGCGCTCTACCGCTGCGGGGTTCACGATCGCGTCCGTGTCGTCGCAGTCGGTGTCGTCCGCCACGTAGCCGGGGGGCATGTCGCATTCGATCACGGCGATCGTGGCGTCGCCATAACCGTCGCCGTCGCCGTCGACGTACCAGGTGCCCGCGTCCAAGGCCGTGGACTCGTCGACTTCGCTGTCGCAGTCGTCATCGATTCCGTTGCAGGTCTCCAGCGCGCCCGGGCTCACGTTCGAGTCGCTGTCGTCGCAATCGGTGTTGTCGGAGGAGTAGCCGGAGGGGAGCGAGCAGGAGCGCGTGCTCACCGCCGCGTCCCCGTAGCCGTCGAGGTCGGCATCGAGGTACCAGAGGTCGGCGTCGGCCGAAGAGTCTTCGTCGATCTCGCCGTTGCAGTCGTCGTCCACGCCGTCGCAGCGCTCCACCGCGCCGGGGTGCACGATCGCATCGCTGTCGTCGCAGTCCGTCGCGTCGGCCACGCTGTCGGCCGGCTGGCTGCAGGCGCTCGAGGCCGCGCCGGGATCCCCGTAGCTGTCCCCGTCCAGATCCGCGTACCAGGTATCTGCGTCCAACGCGTCGCCTTCGTCGGTCTCGGCATCGCAGTCGTTGTCGATGCCGTCGCACACTTCAAGCGCCGCCGGACTCACGTCGGCGTCGGCGTCGTCGCAGTCTTCGCAGGCGGTGTAGGCGTCCCCGTCGCCGTCGGTCCAGGCCACGCTGCCATCGCAGTTGTAGTCGTTCAGATCGGTGCAATCCGCTTCGGCGGCACCGGGGTTGTAGGCCTCGTCCAGGTCGTCGCAGTCGCCCCCGGTCGTCACCGTGTCCGCCGGCGGCGCGCACGCGTAGATGACCGTCGAGTCCGCGCCGTATCCGTCGTCGTCCCGGTCGGCGTACCACGCCGTGGCGCTCGCCTCGTCGCGAGAAGCGTCGTCGTCGTCTACCTTGCCGTCGCAGTCGTCATCCCAGCCGTTGCACACCTCGGTGGCGCCGGGGTTCACCTCGGCCGCCGCGTCGTCGCAATCACCCGTCACCGTCACCCACCCCGGGCCGGGGTCGCAAAGCTGGGCTTGTACCGACGCATCCCCGTAGCCGTCTCCGTCCGCATCGGCGTACACCCGCTCCGCGGTGCCGAGGTCGAGGTTGGCGTCGTCGTCGTCCACGAGCCCATCGCAGTCGTCGTCGGCCGCGTTGCAGATCTCGCGCGCGTCTGGCCGGATGGTGTTGTCGCTGTCGTCGCAGTCGGTGCAGGCAGGGTAGCCGTCGGCGTCGGCATCGGACGTACCGCCCGAACCGTCGCAATTGTAGTCGTGGGGGTCGGTGCAATCGGTTTCGGCGGCGCCGGGGTGCGTGTTCGGATCGGCGTCATCGCAATCGCTGGCGTCGGCCACGCTACCGGCGGGCGCGGAGCACGCAAACGTCTCGGCCGAGGCGTCCCCGTAGCTGTCGCCGTCGGTATCGGCGTACCACGCCGTGGAGTCCACGCCGTCGTCGGCCGCCCCGCTGCAGTCGTCGTCCCGGTTGTTGCAGGTGTCGATCGCCCCCGGGTACACCGTCGCGTCGGTATCGTCGCAATCGTCGCCCGCTTCGCTGAAGCCCTCGGGCCGCGCACAGGCCGACTCGCTCGCAGCCGGATCGCCGTGTCCGTCTTGGTCCCCGTCGAAAAAATAGGTTGATGCTTCGCCGACGTTCGCGTCATCATCGTCGCAGTCGTCGGCGGTCGCTACCCCGTCGCCGTCGCGATCAGCGGAGTCCTTCGCGTCGCCTTCCGGCACGCATGCGGCAAGCAGGCCCAGGAGGGCCGCAAGGGGGAGGGTACGAATGGGGCACCTGAGGCGTGGAAGACTACTTCGGCGCGCCTTCTGGCGCCGCTGGAACCGCGCGTGCGCCCACCAGGACGAGCTTTACGCCCTTGCCCTCCGCCCAGCCTTCTGGCACCTCTCCCGTCGTGTACGACCACGTGCGCGTTTCCGCGGGGGCGAGCGGCGGCATGAGTGCCTCCTCGATCGGCATGCCGCCGGGCCCGGTCTGGCTCGCAATCGGGTAGCTCACGGCCTTGAGCTTCTTCCCGTCGGCTCCGAGGAATTGCAGCTCCAGGTTCGCGTATTCCAGCGCCACAGCGCCGTTGTTCGTGACCGCAGCGGTGAATCCCCAGCCATCTTTCGCGCCTTTTGGATCGTTCGCCAGGTTCACCTCGGCGACGGTGGGCGCAGCGATGGTCAGCGCCGCCGCGAACGCTGCCACGTCCACCATGCCGGTGGCCCGCTTCTTGAGCGCGCTGTCGGCGAAGTCGTTCTCGGCGAGGAACTTCTTCCAGCCTTCGAGGGAGCCATCGGCCTCCGCAGCGGCAAACGCAGCGTTGGCCCGTCCCTCTTGCATCTTCTTCTTCTTGGTGCTTTTGGGGAACTTGGTCAGCACCGCGTCGTAGTCGGCGATCGAATGGCTCTCGTCGGCGCGGCTGATCATCAGCTCCTCGAGCCGCTTCATGGCCATCGACTCGTTGCTGCCCGTGGGGCCGGTGGCGAGATAGCCTTCCCAGGCCTCGATGGTGTCTGCCTTCTTGGCGTCGCCGTACGGATCGGCGCAGCCGACGAGCAGGCTGGCGAGGAAGGGGACGAGCAGCGCGGTGGTGAGCAGGGAACGGATCATGGGATCGAGCCTCCGATGCTCACTCTATCAGAGTTCGCTCTCCCGTTTCACCCACGAGGTCGCATCCGTGAGCCCTTTCTTCGAGATCGCGTCCTGGATGAACCCGGGCACGTAGCCCGTGAACCGGATGTCTACCGAATATTCGAGTCGCGACAGTGCAGGCTCGGTCGTGAGCGGGGTGACGCGCCAGTACCCCACCGAGTCATCGAGATCGGACTTGCGCGAATAGTCCAGAGTCCAAGTGAGATAACTCGCCTCGGGATGGTAGCTGTGGTGGATGTAATACTCCACGTCGGCGCCCATCACGTTGAGCAAGAAGCGGGTGTACATCTCGTTGCCGGACACGCGGTAGTTGCCGCACTCGGCCACCTTGTCCACCATCTTCGGGTAGTGGGCATAGTCCACAATTTTCGACCAGATGCGCGTGGGGGTGGCGTTGATGTTCACCACCACGACCCCGCGCCCGCCCGAGGCCACTTGTTGCTGTTTGAGCACCACCTTCCCCGTGGAGAGCGTCGCCAGGTCGGCCGAGGAGAGGCTGACGGGGGGCGGCGCCGAGGTGTAGGGCGTGACGACGCCCTTGTGCGGGTGCGGGGCGCTCGGGTCGGCCGCGAGCACCGAAGCAACGAGGAGGAACATGGAACACCTCCGAAGGGGGGCGGCGTATACCGAATCGGCCGCCGATGCGCCACCGGGGAGTGGTCCCTGGCGCGCGGGTGGGGATAGCTCCCCACGGATGGTAGAGATTCCCAGCGCCGAGCGCCTTCGGGTGATCGAGGTGTACGTCAGCATTCAGGGCGAGAGCACGTTCGCCGGGCTGCCGTGCGTCTTCGTCCGGTTGGCGGGGTGTAATCTGCGCTGCACGTGGTGTGACAGCGAGTGGACGTTCACGGGCGGGGCCCACCGCTCCATCGACGACGTGCTCGCGGAGGTGAGCGCCTTTGGCGTGAACCTCGTGGAGGTGACCGGCGGCGAACCCCTCGTGCATCGCCAGGCGATTCCACTGATGGAACGCCTACTCTCCCGGGGGCACACTGTGTTGTTGGAGACCTCGGGGAGCCGCGACATCGCGCCGGTGCCGCCGGGCGTTCACGTGATCCTGGACTTGAAGCCGCCCGACTCCGGGGAGGTCGGGGCGAACCTCTGGAGCAACATCGAGAAGCTCCGCGCGAAAGACGAGGTGAAGTTCGTGCTCGCTTCCCGTCGCGACTATGAGTGGGCTCGGGACGCGGTGGCCGAGCACCGGCTCGCGGAGCGGTGCACCGTACTCTTCTCGGTGGCCTTCGGGCTCGTGTCGCCGGCCGATGTGGTGGCCTGGATGCTCGCGGATCATGTGCCCGCGCGGTTCCAGATCCAGATGCACAAAGTGGTTTGGCCTCCCCAGCAGAGGGGAGTGTGAATAGCTTCGCGCCATGAGCACCGAACCCCTCGTGAGCCTCGACGTGGACGGGATGACCTGCGGCGGCTGTGCGATGTCGGTAGACAAGGCGCTTCGCAACGTTCCCGGCGTGAAAGACGTGAAGGTGGACGTGGCGGGCAAGCGGGCTGAGGTGCGGGGCGAGGGACTCGACCGGGCGAGGCTGGTGCGTGCGGTGTACGACGCGGGGTATGATGCGCGCTGATGTGGCTCCTGCTACTGGCGTTGGCGTGCGACTCCGCGGATAGCGGGGATTCACCCGTTCAGGATACGGATTCTGGCCCGTCGGGGGGCGATTCCGGGGAAACGGGCGACACGTCGGACAGCGGGGACTCTGCGGACACCGCGGACACCGCCGACTCGGGGGACACGGGCGAGCCGACCCCGGTGATTGTGGATGAACCGGTGGACGTGGTGATCGTTGGCGCGGGAGTCGCCGGTTTGGCGGCGGCGATCGAGGCGTTCGAGGCGGGGGCGACGGTGCGGGTGTTGGAGCGCGAGGCCTTCGCTGGGGGCGCGGCCAACTACGCGGGTGGCTTGATGGTGTTCTCGGGAACACCCGAGCAGGCGGCGGCGGGGATCGTGGACTCGCCGGAGCTGCTCGCCGCGGATTGGCCAGAGATCACCGGCGGGAACCCTGCCGATCCCTGGTTTTTGTACTTTGCAGAGCAGAACGTGCTCCGGGTGCACGACTGGCTCAGCGCGATGGGAATGAGCTTCACCGGCCCGATGGCGGACACCCCGCGGGGCTCGGCCGACCGGATCCACGTGCCGAAGGGCGGCGGCCCAGGGTTGGTGGCCACGCTGGTTGCCGCCGCGCCGGCCGATGTGATCACGTTCGGCGCCACGGCGCAGTCCCTTGAGGTGGAGGACGGGCGGGTGGCGGGCGTGCGATGGTCCGACGGCACGGACGACCACTACCAGGCGGCGGATGCGGTGATCATCGCGACTGGCGGCTTCCTGCACGACCTGGCCCGCGTGGAGGCGCTGTTCCCGGAGCTGCCCGTGGACCAGTTGGTGTACGGCTCGTCGCCCGCGGCAGACGGCGCGGGACTCGACATGCTGACCGGCCTCGGCGCATCCACCCAAAACATGCAGGCCATCGGCTTCTACGCCCACGCCACGCTCTCGCCGGAGGGCGAGCACCAGGAGCTCGTGGCCGGCGCGTTCGGCGTGTACCCGTGGGTGGGCGTGGAGGGAGTGCGGTTCGTGGATGAGTGGGACTTCCGCGGCTTCCAGGTGGGGAGGACCCGCGCGATGCTCCCTGGTGGAGACGTATGGTTGTTCGCGGATAATGCGCTGGAGGGGGACGACTTCTTCCCCCCGGCCGACGAGTCCGTGATCTTCGGCGTCGACGAACTGGTTGCCAGCGGAATCGTCGTGAAGTCGGATACGCTCGATGGCCTCGCGGGAGATCTCGGGCTCGACCCGGCTACGGTCACCGCGCAGATGGCCGCATGGAACGCGGGGGGCGACGCGCTCGAGCCTCCGCGGGCGGACGACGCCGACGACGCCCGGGGCGTGGTGGAGCCCCCGTTCTACGCGGTCCCCGTCGTCATCTCGGTCGCCAAGGCTTTTGGCGGGGTGGACGTTGATTTGCAGGGGCGCGTGCTGACCGAAGACGGCGCCGTGATCCCCGGTGTTTACGCGGCGGGGGAGCTCACGGGGATGCTCGGCGGCTCCATCGTGGGGGACTATGGTTTTACGGGCTCGCTCACCGCGGTGGCGCTCGGCGGGCGTGTGGCGGGGGAGAACGCGGCGGCTGAGGCGCTTTTGCGCTGATCGCCGCGTTGGCTCCCGCTACTTGGCCTTGTGGCGCAGCTTGTAGTCAAGCACGAGGCACGTCACCGGATCGACCTTGCGACCGAACGTGGCCTCCACGGACGAAGGATTGTCGAGCGCCGCGATGCAGGGCAACCCCACGGAGCGCGCGATCACCTCGGCGGTGCGAGTAACGATCAGGTCCTTCGCCGGGTTCTCTTCGAGTGGCGCCGCCATGCTGTTGCTGAAGTCGAGCGAGGGGGAGTCGGTGCCCTCGTAGATGTTTCCCGGCACGTCGGCCGACCAGAGCTTCACGATTCGGGCGAGCCCTGCCTCGTTCTTGCTGGTTTCGGGCACGAACGCGGCGTCCTTTCCGAGGTGGCGCTTCAGCGCGGCGAGCACTTTCGAGAGGGACTCGCGGTCGTCGTCCCCAACGGCGTACATGCAGAACTCACGACCCGAGGCGAGCTGCGCTTCCTGGATCTCCGGCGCGGGATCGAGCGGGGGGAGCCCCGCGGCCATCGCGCTCGCGCCGAGCAGGCGGATCCGTCCCGCGTCGTCGTTCGTGAAGTCGACCGTTTCATCGCCGCGATAGGCGTCGAGCTGGATGGTCTCGATCCCGAGTGACTTCGCCTGGCGGTACGTGAGCCGCGCCGGGCCCCGAAGGCACGTACGGCGGTTGGTGACGTCGAGCTGCACGTTCCAGTCTTCGCCCGTCCGCTTCGTAACGGCGCTCGCGAAGGGCAGGAGCACCCGGGTGAGGTCGTCGAACTCGTCGGACTTGCCGATGCTCTCTCGCAGCTTGATCCAGTCCGAGGCGGCGTCGTTCCCGTCGTTGAACAGCCAGGCGTACTGGTCGCGGTTGGCCAGTACGTCGAGCAGCTCCTGCTCCACCTTGGCTTCGAGCGCAGTCTGGTTCTCCAGCACCGCGGCGAGCGAAGTGCTGCCCGCAACCTGGGCGATCAGCTCGCCGGGCGTTCGGGTGGCGAGCCCGCCGGCGCCGCCTCCGCCCGTGCCAGCGCGTTGCTCGCACTCCTTCAGATCGTCATCCGCCTTCACCGCGTCCGACTTGAACTTCATCGCGGCGCAGGAGCTGCCGAACGCGCCCATGTAGCCGACGGCCGCGATCGCCAGCGGGATGATGATCCGCGGCTGAAGGATCGCGCCGCTGGTGACCATGTACCAGCCGCGCATCAACAGGCCGAAGGGGCCCATCGACCACACCCGCCCGATCAAGAGCCGCCAGCCTTCCTTCGCGAAGCCTTCGGCGCTGAGGTTGTTCCGCCTTCCCTTCGCCTTGGAACGTTTTGCCAGGATCTCCGCCGGTAGCGGCGCGAGCTCGATGGCGAATCGGGCGCCATCGGGGGAAACGAGCGCGAAGCTGTCCCCCGGGCGCACCGCGGTCGGGGACTGAATCTGGGCGGCGCGGCGCGCATCCCCCTTCCACACGAACACGGCCGCGGTGCGCTCGCTCGCCGCGAGGATCATGCCGCCATCGCCCTGGCGAATGATCTTGCAGTGCTCCCGCGCCACCCCGAAGGCTTCGGGCAGTACGATGTGGCAGCGCTCGTTGTCGGCCCCAAGGCGCACTTCCAACCCTTCGAAGGGGCCGAAGCGGGTGCCGCCGAATTCCGGCGAGAGCGTCAGGTACAGCGCAAGTTCGTCACGAGCCATCGCGGGGCGAGCATAACGGACGCGTTACGATCGCGTCTCCGTGAACATCTTCCTCATCCCTTTCACGCCGCTGCGGCACACCTCGGTGGCCGTCGTCTGCGCGGCCTGCTGTTTGTTGACGTGGTGGTTGATCCTCGCGATGTCGTGGGAGGGCGCCCCATGGTCGCAGGAGTGGGATGGGGCCGTGTTCCTCGGCGCGCTTGCCGCGTCCGCGGGGGGCGGCTCCGTGCTGGCCGAGGGCTCGTTGCGCCGCCAGGCCTTGTGGAAGCGCATGCTGTTGGCCTCGCTGGGCACCGTTCTGTCCCTCGTCTTCGCGCTGGGCTGGTATTGGGCTTGGACGGGCCTCGTCGGCCCGCTGCTGCTCGGCAAGGAGCTGGTGGACCCAAGCCTCGTGAGCCTGCGCTACCGCGTGATGGCCTGGGTGGCCGCGGGCTTCGGGGCGGGGTTGGCCACAATGTTGGTGCGCCGCTTCCGCGGTGGCCTCTCGCATGTGGTTGGCGGCGTCGTCGCGGGGATGGTGGGCGGGTTGGTCTGGTATGTCGCCGGCTATTCGCTGTGGCCTATCGGAAAGGATCTGTTCTACGCCTCCGCGTTCGGCGCCACTGCGTTCGGCTTCACGTTCGGTCTGCTCACCTGGGGCGTGCCCGATGAATTGTACGCCGGTTGGCTGAGGGTTCTGAGCGTTACGCGCCACAGTCGCCGCATCCCGGTCGACGCTGCGGATGGCTCCGCCCGCGAGCGCTTCGTGGGCCACTTCCCGCGAGGGCTCGATCTGTTTCTCCCCGCCGAGGATGGCGTGATGGAGCTGCACGCGAGCGTGTTGTTGAACAAGAACCGCGAGTTTCGCGTTCGGGGGCTCACGCTTCAGCCCACGACGGTGCGGCGGTTCCTCGAGCGGATCGACCTGAGCTACGACAAGAACCGCCCCGCCCCGCTCGACACGCGCCTGTACAGCGGCGATCGCATCGTCATGGGCCCGGCGGGGAACCAAACCGTGGTGGAATTCCTGATGTTGCCGCGAGAAGAGCGGTGAGGGGGTTCGTCGCCGCAGTCCTGTGTCTGCTCGGGGTGGCCTGCGCCGACGATGCGCGAACGGCCATCCGCGGCACCACGGTGCGGGTTGGGGAGCCGAAAGCCAAGGGGGAGACTGGCGCCTACTCGATGCGCATCTTCGCTTCCGACGAGGACTGCGGCTCCGATTCCATCGTGGACGCCGAGCGGGATGCCTGCCACCCCTACATCGATCGCGCCACCGGGACCGTGCATCTCGCGTTTCAGGTGCTCGTGGACGGGAGCCCGGCGCCCATGGTGCTGCGGCGCGATGCGATCACGGTGCTGCACGACAAGAGAAACCCGGCCAGCAACGGCGAGGATCGTGTCCAGATCATCCCCCACCAGCAGGCGGTCATCGGCCACCTGTTCATCCTGCTGATCGATGGATCGGGCTCGATGGCCATCGAAGACGGGGGCGATGGCGTTTCGCGGATGGACAAGCTCCGTCGCGCGCTCTTGCGAGACGACGTTCAGGAGGCCTTTTTCAGCGGTGGATCGTTCGGAAGTTATGTTTCTCCGCTCGTATTCCGAGGGGGACTTCCCGAGCCGCTCGGCGGAAAGTGGGTGGTTTCGGAGCCGGCGGAGTACAAACGGCTGGTGAAGGACGAGCTGAAGGTCGGCTCGGGGTACACCTACCTGTACCAGGCCATCAACTACGCAGCCATCGCCCTGCACGAGCAGCCCGAGATCAAGAAGGCTGTCGACAATAGTGGTCTTTCTCCCACGATCATCGCGCTGACGGATGGCTTCAACAACGAGCGGCCGGATGACACGTGCGCGGCGAACGCCCCGCGCCTCCAGTCGCTCCTCACCGAATTGCAGGCCGCAAGGATGGGCAAGAAGGTCGCCGGGTACGAGCCCGAGATCTTCACCGTTGGGCTGGGGGTACGGGCGTGGAAGCGCTTCAAGGTGCCCGACGACTACAACGTCGTGCCCGGAAAGCTCTGCAAACAATGGGCGGAGTCGCGAATCGACGGGAACGTCGAGAACCTGGGCGTCGACAACGCTGCGCTCTCCTGGATCGCGAAGGTGGGCGGCGGCGAGAGCTACGTGAAGCGGGACGCGGATGGTCTTGCCGAGGCGTTCAAGGCCGCAGCTCAGGAAAAATATACGTGGTTCGAGCTCCGCTACAAGGTGGACCCGTTCTACCTCCGCCGCGGCTTCGAGGTGACGGTTCGGCTCACCTCCCCCTACCAGGTCGAAGCCACCGTGCCGATCTACCCGAACGCCTGGCTCGACGGCCCCGCCGGCACGCCGGGTGAGGACGGATGGCCGGTGCCTTCTCCCTTTCGCACCTCGTTGGTGGTCGTGATGGTGGTGCTGTCGGCGCTCATCGTGTGGAACTATGTGCCGGCGGCCATGTTCAACGTTCGGCGGGCGTTGTTTGGGATCGTAGGGGGCGGTCGGAAGCGGTAACGCAGATCGGCGTTAGGATATGGCTGTGTTCATCCGCCAATACGAGGTGCTGCGGGAGCTGGGCCACGGCCAGTATGGCGATGTCGTCCTCGCCGTCGGCGAGGTTCCGGGCCGAAACGGTGGCCCCGGTCGGCGTCGGTTGGTGGCGATCAAGTCGCTGCGCGAGCGCCGGAACGCGGAGTCGGCGCGGCTCCTGAAGCAGGAATTCGCGTTGTTGGAGCAGGTGAAGCACCGCGCCATCGTGCGGGTGTTCGAATACCTGGAAGGCGAGCGCGCCGTCGTGATGGAGTATGTTCACGGCGTTACGTTGAGAACCGTGCTCGACGACTGTGCGAAGGCGCGGGAACAGGTGTTCACCGAGGCGGCGATCGAGATCGGGTGTGAGGTTGCGGATGCGCTGTACCAGGCGTGGACCTCCCCGGGAGACAACGGCGATCGCCTCCGCTTGGTGCACCGCGATCTGAAGCCCGAGAACATCATGCTGACGCCCGACGGCGAGCTGAAGGTGCTCGACTTTGGCTTGGCTCGCGTGGACAACGCGGACTTTGCTCGTGAGGATCCGAGCCGCGTGCGGGGAACGCCGATCTACATGGCGCCGGAGCAGGCGCGTGGCGAGGAGATCGACCACCGGGCCGACCTCTTCTCGCTGGGGTTGATCCTGTACGAGCTGCTGATGAACCGCGCCGCCCATCGCGCGCCAGCCGATGCCGCAGATCCCATTCGTGCCGCATTTGCTTCCATCGAGGCCGGCGCGCTCAACGATCAGTGCCGCGAACTGGAAGCCAAGCTGCCGGGAATGGGCCCGGTGGTCGCGCGTTTGTTGCAGGCCAATCCGCGGAACCGTTACCCCAACGGCCAGGATCTGCTGGTAGACCTGCGGCGGCAGCTCTACAAGGATCGTGGCTCGTACATCAAAGAATTCGTGTCTTTCTACTTTGGGAGTCTTCGCCCGATCGGCGCCCCTCCCGACCCCGATGCCCCCCCCGGAGCGCGCATGTCCACGGAAAAGCGAAAGTCGATGGAGGAGCGGCTCGCCGAGTCGCTCGACGGCGACCCGGGGGATCCCGCGCCGCGCGCTCCGGTGCCAGTGCGCCGCGCGCCGCGCGCCACGCCGGTTGACGTTCCGCCGCCCGCGCGCTCGCCCGTGCCCTCCGCCGCGCCCTCGATCACCCCGCGGGCCGCTCCGCCGCCCAAGATCACCCCGCGGGCCGCCGCCACGAAAGTGGCGCCGATCCTGGAGGATGACGACCTCCCGGTGAGCGTGCGCGGGGCCAAACCGGCTGCGCCTGGCGCGCGGCCTGCCGAAAAGAAGCCGATCGGCGCGCGCAGCCCCACCGAAACCGGCATGCTGCAGATGGTCCCGATCGGCAATGCCGACGAAGCGGAGGCGCAGGCCGATCCCAGCGCTACGGCGTTCTTCGCGATCCCCGCCCCAAAGTCGGAGCGTCCGAAGGCGGCGGCCACGCCGAGCCCCGGGCCTTCGTCGGCCGCGTTCCAGCCACCGCCCGCCGGCGCGCGCATGCCTTCGCAGCCACAGTTCGTGCCGCCTACGCCCGGCATGGGCGGGCAACCGATGGGTGGGCAGTCGATGGGCGGTCAGCCGATGGGCGGCCAGCAGATGGGCGGGCAGTCAATCGGTATCGGCATGGGAGGTGCACAATCGGGTGGTGGCGTGCACGGCGGCGGCACGCCGTTCCAGGTGAGCGGCTCGCAGCCGAACCAGGGCTCGGCCGACGAGTCGCGGATGCAGTCCACCCGCGTGTTTGCTCTGGTTTTCGTGGCCCTGGCGATCCTCTGCTTCGCCGTCGTGCTCGCCGGTGTCGCGGTGTGGTGGAAGCTCACCCACGAGGACAAAGTGCCCGATCCCGCGGTTGAGGTGGCCGTTGTCGCTCCGGCTCCGAAGAAGGCGGCGGTGGACACGGCAACGCAGGAGGCACCGAAGGTCACGACCACCGCCAAGAAGACGACGAAGACGTCGGGCGGCGGCACGCCCACGCCGCCCACCCCCAAGGCCTCGGCCACGGGCACGGTCACCGTTTCGTTTGGTGGCGCCACGGTTCCCGGCTCGGTCGAGGTGTCTTGCGGCGGGGGCTTCCGCGAGCGCAAAACGGTATCGGGGGGCAGCGCGGCGATCCCCGGCGTTCCGACCTCGGGCGACTGCAAGCTCTACCCGAAGGGCGGCGTCGTGGCGTCCTCGGTAGCGGTGCGCGGCGGCGCTTCGTATAGCTGCACGATCACGGGGACTACGACGAAGTGTAATTGAGGCGGCAGCGTTTTCGGCGGTTACCGCACCTCAAAACTACTAAGCAGCTCCGTGCCCGCCGCGATCGAGCCTGACCCCACGAGCGCGGGTGCCGTTCCGGCCTCAAGGCGCCAGGACAGCGCCGCAGGCAGCTCCACCACGACCGTGAACGGGCCAGAACGCAGGGTGTACCGGCCTTCCGCGCCCTCGATGACCCACTCCGGGCCGAGCGTCCACCGGAGCGCCACCGTGGCCCCAACGCCTTCCAGCCGATCCGTCACGCGCACGCGCTGCTGGTTGAGCAGCACCTCCCGAGCCCAGCGCGCGCCGCCGGAGAGCGCCACCCCACCTTCGAGCCGTGCCTTTTTCCCGTCTACCCGCGCGATCGTGAGCCGGGACTCCTGACCGACCAGCCCGCGCGCCACCAACCCGTTGTGCTCCTCCCGCGCCGGGCGCCCGGGCCCGGGATCGGCGAGGAGCGGCCGCGAGCCGACATCCACCAGGAGCTGCAGCGGCGCGTCGTGGGCGAGGCGGCCCCGGCTCCTGGCGTTTGCGGCGAGGATCACGCGGAGCGGCTCGCCGCGGGCGGGCATCACGGCCACGGCGAGGCCATCCTCCGCGAAGGTCCACGACGCCCAGGTGCGCGCTCCGGCGGCGCCCGTTTGCGCGGCGGCCGGGGCGCTGCGCGAAGGAGGCGGCTCGTCGTGCACGAACCAACGCTGCCGCGCATCCCCTGCGACGGGCTCCGGCGCGTCCAACCCCCAGCGAATCGCGAGGCCGCGCAGCGATGCGGCGAGGGGAACGCCAGGAAGGGGGAGGATTTCTCCGAACGGCGCCTCGCCCAGCGGCGGGATCGACCCGTTCTCGTTCGCGATGCGGTCGAGGAAACGCACACCCCGCGACCAGGAGGAGAGGGCGCGCGTCGGCAACGCCACGCCGTTTGCCCGGGCGACTGCGTGCGCGATCGCCGCCAGCCACAGGGACTGGGCGAGGAAGGCGGGGGCTCCGCTGCGGTCGCTCCCGTCGCCGAACGTCAGCTCATCGAGCGCGGGGCCGAGGAGGCTCGCGGCTTCCGACCACGCTTCCCGGGCCTCCGGGATCGCCGGGAAGGTGAGGCCGCCGATGAGCACGCCCGCGTGATGGGCGACGCGGCGATGTTCGTCCCCGGTGCCCAGCGGGAGCCGGGCGCGAAGATGACGCAGGTGCCAGGCCGCGCTTCCGGCGGCGAGCGCGATCAGCGCTGGCGGCGCGGCGCTGCCGAGCCAAGAAAAGCCGGCCGCCTGGTGCACGAGGCGCGCGGTGAGGTCGGTGGGGTGGGCCCAGGCGGCGCCCTGCCCAGGGCGATCATGGCGAAGCCAGCTTTCGAGGCCCTCGATGGCGCGCTCCGCCGCGCCGGCCTCCCCCGCGGCGTGGCGCGCCGCGAGGTGGGCGAACCAGTCGTGCCGGTGGGCGTGACGGCTCTCCGCCGCAGGGCTCTCACCCCCGCCGGGAACGGCTCCCGGTGAAAACGCGCTCGGCCCGAGCCGCCCGGCGAGCGGCTCGGCGGGGAGGGGCGAAACGGGGGCGTCGCCGAAGAGCCGGGATTGCACCGCGCGCACCGCGCGTGTGCGCAGGTTCTCGAAGAGGTTCACGACTCCCCAGGGACCTCGAAGTCGAAGTCCATCTCGTCTCCCAGCTCGTGCTGCAGATAGTTCTTGAGGCGGGCCTTGATCCGGGCTTCGATCTGCCGGATCCGCTCCTTGCTCACGTTGTATCGATCGCCGATGTCGGAGAGGCTGGCGGGCTCGCCAGCCATCAGGCGCAGGCGCCAGATCGCACGTTCGCGATCGTCTTCCAGCGTGGCCTCAAACGCTTTCAGCTTGGACTGCACCAGCTCGCCGAGCTGGCTTCCGGCCACGCGCTGCTCCGGGTCGAGCGACTCCTCGTCGGGAACCACGTCCTGCAGCGGGCGGCCCTCTTCGCCCGCGACGGGCGTGGTGAGCGACATCGCCGGTGCACGCATGTGCTGGTCCACCGCGATCACCTCCGACTCCGGCACCTCAAGTCGCTCCGCGAGCGCCTTGGTGGTGGCCGGCTGGCCCTCGGCGAGCAGGCGCTGCCGCTCCTTTTGGAGCTGGAAGAACAGCTTCCGGCCGTTGCGCGTGGAGCCCAGGCGCACAAGACGGAAGTTGTCCATCAAAAAGCGCAGGATCATCGCCCGGATCCAGTACTGGGCGTAGGAGCTGAAGCGGATGCCGCGGTAGGGATCGAAGCGGGAGAGCGCCTCAACAAGGCCGACGTTTCCTTCCTGGATGAGATCGAGCACGTTGGCCCACTGCCGATGGTATTGGAATGCGATCTTCACCACCAAACGCAGGTTGGCGGTGACCAACCGCTCGGCGGAAGCCGGATCGGCGTTGTCGTAGTATTGCAACGCAACGCGCTTCTCCTCTTCGGGATCGAGGAGCGCATACCTCCGGATCTCCTGGAGGTAGTGCGTGAGCAGGTCCCCGCCGCCGGCCAGCGTGTGCCGGCCGCCGGCGATGGCCGGCAGCTTCGGGAGCGGACGCCGGGCCTCGTTGCCCAGCGGATCCACGACTTCACCAGAGGCATCGAGGATTTCTTCGCCATCTCCCTCGTCTGCCCCGTCGATCTCGTCGTTCTCGTCGGGTTGCGTGCTCATGGCTCCTCGGGGAGGGGTGTGATGGCCCCGGCGCGGAGGAATTCCTCCACGATTTCAGGATTTCCCGCCACGAATGCCTGGCCTTCGTGGGCGAAGGGGTTCAGCGGCGCCCCGGTGCGGAGCAGGGCCGCGCGACCCTCCAGCACCTCTATCAAGGCGAGGCCTGCCGCGGTATCCCAGGTTGCCCAGCCTTCCGCCACGATCACGGCTTCCGCGGCGCCCCGCGCCACGAGCGCGAGGTGGGCGGCCGTGCCACCGATGCATCGGGTTTTTCCGCGGTAACGAAGCCGAAAATGGGTGTGAAACCGGGATGGGAGGTACACGGTGCGCTGAGAAGGGCGCTCGGCGAACCTCGGCATCCGCGCTCCGTTGAAGTAGCCCCCCCGCGCCGGCCCTCGGGTGTCCACATGATAGTGCTCACCCAAACGTGGCAGGTACAACGCCCCGCAGTCGATTTTTGGACCATCTGGTCCCGGCGTAATCCGCGCCACCGTCGGCCCCCAGTGCCCCAGGCCCTCGATGAAGCTGCTCGTGCCGTCGATCGGATCCACGACCCACCACGCGGCTGAGCCGGCTCTGCCTCCGCTCTCCTCGGTGATCACCGCGTCCTCGGGGAACGCCAGGTGCAGCGCGGCGACGATCACCGCCTCCGCTGAGAGATCGGAGGCCGTGACCGGTGTGCCGTCCGACTTGGTGGAAACCCCCATTCCGGAGGACCATGCCGCCTGTGCCGCGTTCCCGGCTTGAATGAGGGCGTCGCGAATCACCAGGGCGCGGGGGCTGAGGCCCGAAGACATGGCGCCTCGTAACCCAAAGCGGGTGGCTTTCGGGCCGGCGTGCTATGAGAGGGGGGGTTTGGCAACCGTGGCGAGGGCGACACTCAAACTTACCGGCGTCTTCGAGGCATGGGCGCCGTATGTGCGCCAAGGCCGGCTTCAGCGCGCCAACGGCGCGGAGTCGCTCGTGCTGGTGCGGATCCTTGAGGGGATGAAGGCCGATGAAGCGGCGCTGAACACCCTGCGGGACGATGGGCGGCTCCTCGCGCGGCTCCAGCACGAGAGTGTGCTGCGCATCGAGCAAACAAGCGGCGTAGGTGGCCAGTTGGCCCTGGTGCACGAGAACTTCGACTGTGTGGCTATGCACCACGTCGTCGCCGCGCTCAAGGCGCGCGGTCAGGTTCTCCCTTCGCGCGTTGCTGTGGAGATCGCCTCGGCCGTGGGCATCGCGCTCGAAGAATCGCTCAAGATCAATGACGGAGAACGTCGATTATATCATCCCTCGCCCACGCCGCAGGAGGTGTTGGTCGATACGGCGGGGCGGGTGAAATTGGCGGGCGTGCGGGTGCTCCACAAGGAGGAGGCGTGGCCGGCCGCTTCGTCGGGGTACGCCGCGGCGGAAGGGCAAGGGGGCTGGCAAGCCGCCACGTGGATGGTCGGCGCGCTCCTCGTCGATCTGCTGACCGGAGAGCCGCCAAGCGATGGCGTTGCCGACGCGAGCCGCCACGAAGCCATGCTCCGTCGAGTCGTATTGCGGATGCTCTCGCGCCCGGGGGATACGCCGGGCGAGCTCTTGGTGCAGGCGGTGAGGCAGGCGCTGGCCCACGATGTGGATGTGCGGGGAACGCCCGGCGCTTTCGGTCGTATGCTGCGCGACCTGGCGGTGCAGCTCCAAACGCCCGGTCTGCGCGCCTGGGCCCCCGGCACGATCCCCGCCGTTCAACGCCAGGTGTCTGGCAAGGGCGGCGCATTGTCGGGGCGCACGCTGATGCCGACGCAGGAGTCGAGCCTGCCCAACCCTTCGATCACCCCGCCTCGCCAGGCGCTGCCGCCGCTTCAGGAGCTGCCGGCGATCGATGGGCCGACGATGGAAGACCCCGACCCCACCGTGATGGGGATGCCGCTCGCCGCGGTGCGGGCCGCCGCTGAGCCGGAGGCGATGCCCGTGAAGTCGGGCCCTTCGCCCAAGGGAACGCGGGTTGCGCCGCAGAACGAAACGGTGCCGGTGCCGGTTACCCCCGCGCCGCGCCCGGCGCCCCAGCGATTGTCACCGGGCCCTGCGATCTCGGCGGCCCCCGCGTCGCCTTCGGGGCCTGCGATCGGTCCCACGCTCGCCTCGGGCCCGAGCCCCGCGGCTGCGTCGTCGGCGCCGCCGCTCGTGCTGTTGCCCGAGGCCACGGACGACGAGGCGGAGCTCACGGTCGTGGCCCGCCCGTTATCGCGCGCCGAGCCCGCGCCAAACGTGGCTCCCGATCCGCTCGCGGCGCCGCTCACGCCCCGAACGGCGGCACCGGCAGGTCCGGCGCGCGTGGCGATCACGGCGCGCCCGATGGATGAGGGAGAGCCGACCGGGCCTCAGCGCAGCATGCTGCCGCTGCTCCTCGCGGGGCTCACCGCGCTCTTCGTGGTCGGCTCCATCGTGATGGTGCTGGTGCTTGGTTGGTATTTCTCAGACGATGCCCCGGCGGAGGAACCGGTGCTTTCGCTCGCGGATGTTGTGGGCAGCGGCCCGGAACCGCTCAAGCCCGCTGCCGAGCCGACTCCCGCCGTCCCGGCGCCCGAGGAGCCGGCCTCCGCGCCAGCAGCCGTTCCTGCAATCGTCGCGGCCCCCGCGCCGGCTCCCGTGGTTCCCGCCCCGGCTCCGGTGGTCGCTCCCGTGGTCGCGCCGAAGCCGGCGCCGGTTCCGACCGTGGCCACGCCCGCGCCGAAGCCCGCGCCGCCCGCTCCGGCGCCGACCCCGGCAACCACGCCCAAGCCGGCGGGGGATGGCCCGGTGCGGATTGGCAGTCGCCCCGCGCCCTCGCCCTCGCCCGCCCCGGTCCCCACTCCAGCGCCGACTCCAGCCCCGACTCCTGCCCCGACCCCCGCGCCGACTCCTGCACCGACTCCTGCTCCGACTCCCGCTCCCGAAGTCACCGGGCCGTTCCGGATCAGCTTTACCGCCGCGGAGCCGGGGATGTCGCTCGAGGTGAAGTGCATCGAAGGGGGTGGAACCGGCGCCACCGTGGAGGTTGCCGCGGCCGTGAAGGGGAACTGCCGGGTCGTCGGCAAGTCGGATTCGGCCACCGTGATGACCCTCGTAACGGTCGGCGGGCCACGTTCGTACACCTGCTTCGCCGGCGGAACGCGCATCTGCAAGTGAAGGCCGCGGCAGCCGGGGGGGTGGGAAAGCGGGCAGGCTTGTGGTAGCGTTCGGCGCCGCGTATTCGGAGCGCCCCATGCTGTCTGTGCTGTTTCCGCTCGTTCTCCTCGGCTGCACGGGGGACGAGAAGCCCGCAGAGACCCCGACAACTCCCGTGGTGGCGGTGGAGAAGGTCAAGAGCGAGATCGAGCAGGCGCGGGCCGCCTTCGCGACGGGGGATGCGGCCGGCGCGCTCAAGCACGCGGAAACCTGGCTTGCTGCACACCCGGATGACGATGCAACGTGGGAGCTCGTGGAGCTGGCCGCGATTCGTGCCAACGACGCCGGGGGCCTCGTTGACCGCCTTTCGGCGGATCAGGCGCTTGGAGGCCGGGCCGACCGGCATCACGCGCTTCGCGGCGCCCTCGCGCTGCTCGCGAACCGTCCGGCGGACGCCTTGGTGGCGGCTCGCGCGCTCGCAGCCTCCGCCCCGGGGGACTCTGCGGCGTTGTACGCGGGTGCGCTCGCGCTAGGTGCCCCGACTCCCGAGGGGCTCGACGCGACGACGCTGCTGTTGATCGCCGCACAGACCGACCCGAAAACCGCGATCGACCCGCTCGTGGATGCCCTACCGGGCTGGCGCGTGGCGCTGGTGCGGGCTCGGCTGAAGGAGGCCCGTGGGGATCGGGCGGGCGCAACGGCGGAGTTGGCCAAGCTGCCGGCGGGCCTTGCGCGGCTCCAGGGGCTCCCGCTCGCGCTGAGCACGGCGGCGGACGCCGCTACGGCGTGGGGGGCGGCAGACGCCGCGGCGCGCGAGGCGATGGCGCTGGGAGACAGCGTGGGCGCGGGGCAAGCGCTTGATCTTGGGCTCGGATTTGCGATCGCCGGGTGGCGGGCCGATGGCGCGGCCTCGCTCGCGCAGGAGCTGCGCAAGAAGGCGGAGGAAGCCAAGAATCCGGAGGGTGTTTCGGCGCTGGCGGCGGTGGAAGCTCAGGCCAGCTTGCGCTCCGGGCAGCCGGGCGCGGCGCGCGCCGCGGCCACCCTCGCGGCGGCCGGAACGGCCGGAAAGGCGCGGGGAAGCTGGGAGTTGGCGCTTTCCTGTGCCGCGCTTGGCGATCCCGCCTGCATCGACGGGGCGGTGGCTGGGCTCGTGGAGCCGCAGGCCACGGCGGCGCGGGAGCTCGCGTCGGCGCTTCGGGGCGGCGACACGCTGCCGGGTTCCGGCCTGGAAGGGGATCAATCGGCGCTGGTCGCGCTTTTGGCCGCGGGTTGGCTCGATGATCCCTCACCCGCGATCGCACGGGTGGACGCCGCGACTTCGCCCGACCTGAAGCTGTGGGCTGCCGCGTGGGCCAGCCCGACCTCGTTGCCGGGAGAGGGTGCCCCGAGCTTCCAGGCGGAAGCGGCGGCGCGCGGCTTTTTGGGCTCGGGGAAGGGCGCGGCTCTGGTGAGCGATCACCCGAATGCAGCGGCCTGGAACGCGGTTATCGGGGGCGAGGCGGGGGCGCCGGGCGCCGGGCTCGCGGCATGGGCGCGCGCGCGTGCGGCGTTGGCCTCGGGCGATGTCGTCGCGGCTGCCAAGGAGTACGGCGCGATGAGCAGCGCCGCCCCGGAATGGCGCACGGGGCCTTGGGCGCCCGTGCTGACGCTCGACGGTGTCGGCCCCGAACTATTGGCCACCGATGCCGAGCGCGTGCGCGGCGCGGCCGATCCCGTCACCCCCGCCATCGTGCTGCACGGCTGGAGCCATCGTCGCGAAACGGCGGTGGGGCTGTGGCGCGCGGGCGCCTCTCCGCTCGCCCCCACGGCGACGCCGGCGCAGGCCGCTGCCGTGTGGGACGCAGCCGCGAAGTACAGGTATGACGGGCTGAAGTGGCTCGCGACGGGGGGGGCGTTCCCGGTGGCCTCGCGAGATGCGCTCGCTACGGCGGAAGGCGCAGCCGGGCTCATTCACACGACGCTGCCAGACGTCGTCAAGGTCCGGTCGGCGCTGGAGGCCTCTGCGGTCATCTCGTTCCGAAAGCTCCCCGGCATGGTGGAGATCCTCTTCGTCACGCCGTCGGGCGGCAAACTCGTGAAGGTGAAGCCGCAGACGGTGGAGGCCATGAACGCGTGGACCCGCGGCGTCTCCGCCGGAGACGCGGGGATCGCCGCGGGGGATCGGCTGCGTACGGCGCTGCTCGACAGCGCGGACGACGTACTGTCGGGGCTCGGTCGGTTCGTCGTACTCGGGCCGCCGCCGTTCGGCTCGTTCGCGATCAACTCGCTGCCGGAGCAGGCCGACGGCCTCCGCTTCCTGGCCGACATCCGTTCGGTGTCGTACTACCCGGGCTTCGACGCGCTCATTGCGCCACCGCCGCCGGTGATCGAGGAGTACCAGCAGACCCTCGTCGCGCTGTGCGCCTCGCCGACGGAAGGCGAGATGATCCGTAGGTTGTTTCCCGGTGCGATGGTGCTGGAGGGGCCGACGGCAACCGTGGCGAGCTGGAAGACCAACGCGGGTGGCGCCCGCTTCATCCACATCGGGGAGTTCCCGTCCGGACCCACGGGCGGCTGGCAGTTGGCCGATGGCGAGCTCACCGTCGGCGACGTGGCGAACACGCCCCTGAGCGCCCGGGGCGGCTACGTTTCAGGTGGACCCGACCCCGTGGCCGCCCAGATTCGACTCGCGGCAGTGCGTAGGGCCGGGCTGCCGGACTTCCTGGTGGGGGCCACCGCGGTAGACCCTGCGTTCCACGAGCGGCTCGTGGGGCACTTCTGGGAAGGCGTGAATCGTCGGTACACGGCGTCGCGTTCGTTCTATGATTCGCGCAGCACGACCCTGAAGGAGTTTGACGCCGCCAACCGGCCCGTCAACTGGGTGCGCTACCTCGTCGCCGGCAAGCCCTGACCGGGGCGCTGGCCTTTGTTGCGGCGAACGCGCTGCTCGCGACGGATCCGCTGCCGATGCCCTCGGGATGGGGGAGCGTCGGCCCGGTTCCGGGGGCGGGGTGGCGAGGGGAGGTAGCGTTTGACGCGGCGACCTGCGCCGTGCACGTCGCGGTGGTGGATCTCGATGCGGGGGCGTACGCCCGCGATATCCGCCTCGCCCGCGTGTGGGACGGCGCTGCGTGGGGCTGGGCAGACGACTGGACGGTGCGCGACGGGCTGGTGGCGAGGCCGGGGCGAGCACCGATTCCGGTGGGCGAGCTCCAGGGAACGCTGGAGGTAGACGCGCAGGGTCGGGTCGTATCGCGAACGCTGGACGGGCTCCGTACCGTGATCTTCCGCGGTGACGACGGCAGTTTTCGGGGAATGGGGCGCGGCGAGCTCTCGGTGCGATTGACGGACGAGGGAGGGGTGGCGACCGGGGACCGGACGGTGACCTACCGGCGCACGGGCACCCGCATCGACGCGGTGGAGGGGCCGGCAGGCCGCGTGAGCTACGACTACGAGGGTGCGGCCCTGCGCACGGTACTTTGGCCCGACGCGGCGGCGTTGCGGATTGAGGCCGATGGAACATCGGGGTTTGGCGGTCGCTGGCGATGCGAGCGCGCAGGGGACACGACTCGAATCGACCTCAGCGGGGAGCAACGCTGGACCGTGTCGCGTGACGCGACGACGCTGGTGGTGGAGGATCCGACCGGGGCCCGAATGCAGACGCGCTGGCTCGGCGGCCGGCTCCTGGGGTGGACGGACGCGGACGATGTGCGCGTAGACCTCGCGCGGAACGATGCCGGGCGGATCAGCGCGGTGAAGCAGGGCGGTGAGGCGGTCGCCACCATGCTGTGGGGGCGCGACGGGATCACGGAGGTTCGCGACGTAAGCGGGGGTTCGTGGCGGCTCGTGCGGGGTAGCGCCGGGGTGGAGAGCCGGGCTGAGCCCGACGGGCGCACGCTGCGTCGGGAGGTGGTGGACGGGCGGGTGCGCGTCGTGCATGTGGGGGCGGAGACGACCACCGTTACGTGGGACGCGGCGGGGCGACCCAGCGCGCTGCAAGTGGGAGGGCAGGGCGCCCTCCGCTTTGAGCGTGACGCTGCCGGCGCGTTGCTGCGTGTTCAAGACGGCGCCGGCGGCGTGTGGCTGATCGAGCGCGACCCGGCAAGCCGTCCCACCGCGCTGACGGACCCCGCCGGCGCGCGCTGGGAGCTTCGCGCGGATGCGACGGGGCGCCTGGACGTGCTCACGGGGCCTGACGGATTGCGACGAACGGTCGTGCGTTCGCAGGGTCGGATCTCGCAGTACGTCGTCGGAGGAACCCGCTGGTCGTGGTTGCGGGATGCGCGGGGCCTGCTCGCAGGCGTGCGGGATCCCGAGGGGCGGCTCACCGGGCTCGCGCGAGATCAGGCGGGCCGCCTGGTGTCGATCCGCTTCCCCGACGGCAGCGGCCTCGCGCTGGGTCGCGACGCGCTCGGCCGGCTCCGGAGCGTGGGCACGTGGCGCATCTCGAGGGACCACCAGGGCCGGGCCCTGGAGGTGCGGGCCC
>BJHF01000082.1 GCA_014191855.1 Deltaproteobacteria bacterium | reverse complement strand
GCATCCCGGGCACAAGCGCCTACCTCCAAGAGGATCGTTCTCCCTCACGTTCTCGGGCGCCCGACCGCCGCGGCGAGCCCCGCGGACGCGCGCGCGCCCCGCGGCCGTCGATGTGTAGGATCATGAGCCCGTAGCCCGTAGCCAGGGCCGTCAGGCCCGCTAGCCCGAAGCCCCCCACTCCACCACGCGCAAAAACTCCTCCTCCGCCAACCCAAACTCCGCATTCTCCCCCCACAGCCCCCGCGGGTACAGCGGCAACACCGCCCCCCGCACGAGCGGCGCCAGGCCCGACAAATCCCCCCGTCCGGTCGGCAAGGGCAACAACCGCACCGGCTCGGTCCATGCGGCGAGCGTATCGAACGCGTGCGATGACGACGGATCCACCTGCGAAGCCGGCAGATACATGCGGTGGCAGGCGTGGAACAGCGTGGGGTAGGCCGCGCACAGCTCTACGGGGAGCGGCCCCTCCGGCAAGCCGAGCGGACGCACGACGCCGAGGAGCGCGATCCCCGTGTGCGCGGCCCCCGGCGAACATCGGAAGTCCGGCTGCGAGTAGCGGAAACGTTGGGGGTCGAGCACCGAGAACCCGGAGCGCCCGTACGCGATCAGCCGGATGATCGTGTCCGGATTGTCGGGGTCGACTGGCTCCATCTCCGCTGCCACGAGCGTCGGTACCGTGGTCCCCAACCGCTCAGTCTGCACCCGCCGCGAGAGCGTGACGGGCAGCGCGCGGAGGATGGCTCCGAGCCCCGATCGCCGCCATGCGGGCGCGACATACGCATGGGACAACGCCACGATGCTGAAACCGTTCTGTCGATCGAGATCAACATAGCAGTCCCGTACCCCGACCAGCTCGTCGCCGGCCCACGCCCCGATCAGGTGGTAGGTGCCCTCCAGGCCGCCTCCGTAGTCGATCACGCGCTCCGCCACGAAGCGCATCAGCGCGGCCCGGTCCTCCATCTCGCCGCGCGGCCCGAAGAAGCCTTCGAGCATCGTGAAGCACTGGTGAAACGCCAGGCTATGCGGGTCGTACACCTCGGCGAGCCGGAGATGGGAGAGGGTGGCGATCCCCTTCGCGCGATCGTGCGGCGAGAGATCGTTCGCGTCGAGAAGTGCGTTCGTGCTGGAACGTTCGGTGGACATCCCCACCGACTATCCCGGCGAATTCGACTAGTTCGCGTCGAACCGCCCTTCGCGGTTCACGTTCGCCACCGCGCCGCTCTCGATGAAGCCGCCGTCGGCGCTCAGTTCCCCCTTTCCGCAGTTGATGGCCACGTCGGCATCGAAGTTGTTGGGGTCGCACGCCGTGATGAAGCCGAGCAGCAGGAACCGGTTCGGCACTTCGCGCAGGTTCATCCCCGATTCGAACAGGCGCTCAAGTCGGGCGAAGTCGGCGAGCAGCGGGAGCGCCTTGCGGTTGATCCCCGCTTTTGCGGTCGCCGCGACGAGGCCGGCGCGCGCGAGCATCGGGTGGTCGTCCATCGTGTCTGCGTAGCGCTCTGCGGCATGCGCCAGGTTGTTGAGATCCAGGAAGTTCGCGATGGGCGCGCCCCCGCCGTCGTCGTCGCGCACCATCATGTAGTGCTGCACGTACAGGCACTTCTTGACTTTGAACGCGGAGAGCATCGCGAAGTAGAGCTGGTTGAAGGCCTGCACGTCGTCGCGACGGATCTCCGGGTGCTGGGCCTCCAGCAAGTCCAGGATCTCGTCGGGCATCATCATCGAGTCGGCGAGCGAGCTGCCGTCGAGCTTCACGGCCTGCCGCGCGCTCCCGAGCATGCGCAAGCCCAGGTAGAACACCTCGCGGATGTGCCGGTTCTCCGGCTGCATTGCGAACTCCAGCACGCGGCCTACCTCGCGCTCGTTCACGCCCTTGGCCACCACCACGATCAAGCTGGTGGCGATTCCGAGCTCGCGCAGGTTGGCCAGCGCGGCGAGCCGGGCCTTGTTGAGCGGGCGACCGCGGAGCACCTTGTTCGCCGAGTCGTCGAGGCCATCGAACTGGAGGAACACCTCGTCCACGCCCGCGAGCTTCATGCGCTCGGCGAAGCGCCGATCCGCGAGCTTCAACCCGTTGGTGTGGAGCGCGGCGATGCTGCCGGCGGCCTTCACCGTCTTCACCCACTCCTCAAGGTCTTCGCGGAGCGTGGGCTCGGCGGCCATGAGATCCACCTTGATGCCGCGGCGCTCCCGAAGCAGCTCTTTGAGGCGATCCAGGCCGAGATCGGGCGTATCTTCGGTGTTGGCCTTCGCGAGGCAGATCGGACAGTCCAGGTTGCACTTCTCCGTCATGCGCACGATGTAGTCGCGCTGCCGGTAGTTCTCCGCGTTCACGCGGAAGTAGAAATGATCGAGCTTCTCCCAATAGTCTGGCGCGCGGCTGAGCACCTGCTGGGTCACGCCATGGGTGGAACACCACTTCTCCAGACGCGCCTCGTGTGCATCTCGCACGACTCGTGCTGGAACGTCCGTCAGGCATGTGTTGCATCGCCCACGGGTGTGCCGAATCACGCGCACCTCCGGGCCATCAACGAAGCCGACCGGTGCAGCGGGCGGGTCGTCATCGGAGGGCCTGCGGATTTGGGCAGCGGGCTCCGGTTGGGGCGCCGCCTCCACCGCCTGCGCCAAACCGGCATCCGCCTGCATCAACGCCAACAAGGCTTCCCGGGCGGGGGCGAACAACTCCTGGTCCTCGGTGTTGGCATGGGTGGCCAGATCGTCCAGCAGGTCCAGGAGCGCGGCCTCCTCGGGGCCGGCGAGATGTGCGGCGTTGCGCAAGCACCCTTCGAGCGTACGAATGCAGTCGTGTTCGTACTCCATTTGGTGGATGGGGCCCTCGATGCCGCAGCCCGCGGGCAGCTCGCCGGCGTCGATCGCCCGGATCATCGGGAAGAGGATCAGCTCCTCCTTCTCCATGTGCGGCACGAGAACCTGGCAGAGCTGCAGCCAGGGCTCGGTGAGCGCCTTCGGGTGCTTCCCGCTCAGCAAGCTCTGGGTGAACGCCGGAATCTCACGGTGCAGGCGTGCGTGGTGGGTCGCGAGGATGCGATCGATCAGGGTCGACAGCGACGCAGAAGGGGTCATTCGCCCGAGTGGAGCAAGAGTCGTGCCGTGAAGTGGCGCAGGGCCGGGCCTTCCCACCCGACGCGCAGCTTGCGCAGGGTCTCCGGGTGTTCCGCCACCCAGCGGCCCACCTCGATCACGTAGTCCACGTGGGCCTGGGTGTACACGCGCCTTGGGAGCGCGAGGCGCACCAACTCGCGGGGCGCGGCGATCTGCCGGCCGGTTGCGGGATCGGTGCGACCAAACATCAGTGTGCCGATCTCCACACCCCGAACGCCGCCTTCGACGTAGAGCGCACAGGCGAGCGCCTGCGCCGGGAGGTCATCGGGCGCCCAGTCGGGGAGCAGGCGTTTTGCATCGAGGTACACCGCGTGCCCGCCGAAGGGGCGCAGGACGGGAATCCCTCCCGCTTCCAGCCCTTTCCCAAGCCACGCGACGCTGCGCGCCCGGTAGCGCAGGTAGTCCTCATCGGTGACCTCCTGCAGCCCGACCGCCATCGCTTCGAGGTCGCGACCCGCGAGCCCGCCATAGGTTGGAAAACCCTCGTTGAGGATCAGCAGGTTCCGAAGCGGGTAGAGCAGCTTCTCATCTTTGAAAGCGAGGAAGCCGCCGATGTTCACCAGTCCGTCCTTCTTGGCGCTCACCCAGGTGCCGTCGGCGATGCGGAACGCTTCTTCCGCGATGGCCCGCACCTCCTGAGCAGCGAAGCCGGGCTCACGCTCCTTCACGAACCACGCGTTCTCCGCGAACCGCGCGGCGTCCAGAAACATCGGTTTGCCGTACTGATCACACAGGGCGCGCACGGCCCGCAGGTTCGCCATGGAGACCGGCTGGCCGCCCGCGGCGTTGTTGGTGATGGTCACGCACACCAGCGGCACCCGGTCGTGGTCACGACTCAAGAGCGCTTCGAGCGCCACGAGGTCCATGTCCCCCTTGAACGCCGCTTCGATCTGGGTGTCGGCCGCGAGCGGGGAGGGGAGATCCTGGGCGACGGCTCCTGTCAACTCCACGTGGGCCCGCGTCGTGTCGAAGTGGCTGTTGTTCGGGATGATCTTCCCCGGCCCGCCAAAAACGGTGAACAGCAGTCGCTCGGCCGCGCGGCCCTGGTGCGTGGGCAGCACGAACGCAAAGCCCGTCAGCTCCTGAACCACTCGTTCGAAGAAGCGAAAGCTGGTGGAGCCCGCGTAGGACTCGTCGCCACGCAACAGCGCGGCCCATTGGTCCATCGACATGGCGCCGGTGCCGGAGTCGGTGAGCAGGTCGACGAGCACGTCCTCGCTCCGGATCCCGAACAGGTTGTAGTTGGCGGCCTCCAAGGCGGCGACCCGTTGATCGCGCGAGGTGAAGTGGATCGGCTCCACCATCTTGAGGCGGAAGGGCTCGATCACGGTTTTGAAGCGCGCGTCGGAGTGGAACATATGGGCGGCCTGAGCAAGGCCTGTGCCGTGGGCGGTGCGCGCGCTCGCCGCACTTCGCGGCCCGGTCCCTCGACAGGCGGACGTCGCCGCGCACCGCGGTTCCCGCCGCGCCGAATCGCGCTACCCTGAGGCCCTCGCAATGCGCATCCGCATCGTCACCACCGAGTACCCCCCGTTTTTCGGCGGCGTGGCCACGTGGTCGGGCAGCGTCGCGCGCGCCCTGGCGGGCGCGGGGCACGAGGTGGATGTGTTCGCACACCTTGGCGGAGGGGAGTCCGAAGGGGGCGCCGAGGCCGGGGTTCCCGTGTCGCGGCTCCGTGGCCGGAGCTGGAACCGCTGGGGACACGTATGGACGGCGGCGCAGGTGCGCCCGCGTCTGGGGCGGGGCGACGTCGTGCTGGCCACAACCTGGCCCCTGGCCGTGCACTTCGCCCCCGAAACGCGGCTCGCCGTTGCGTGGCACGGGTCGGACCTTACGCGACCGGCGCTGATCGAGGGCCGGGAGGCGGTGGCGCGACGCGCGGTGAATTTTCCTGTTTCACGCTACCTTGGTGGCTTGGTCGGCGCGCCCCACACGGTGCTGCCGTATCCCATCGAACCGACAACCCCGGCGCGGCGCGGGGAGGCGCTGCTCGTCGTCGCCCGTCTCAACGCGTTGAAGGGCGTGGACCGCGCGGTTCGCCTCGCCGCGCGCCTCGGCCGCCCGCTCGTCGTGGTGGGCGACGGTCCGGAGCGCCTTCGCCTGGAGGCCCTGGCCTCGGCGTTGGACGTGCATGCCGACTTCCGAGGCGCAACCTCGGAGATCCCGTGGGACGGCACCTGGGCGCTGGCGCTCCTCTCCCGCCCAGACGCCGACGGCTCGGGTCAGGAAGGCCTTGGCCTCGTACTGCTGGAGGCCGCCGCGCGCGGAATTCCCTCCATCGGGAGCGGGTGTGGCGGGATTCCCGAGGCCGCGAGCGTGGTATTGCTCGATCCCGAGGCAGACGAGGTCCCCGAGCTACCGGGCGCCGGGGTGGTGCAGGATTGGCTTCGCGAGCATCACGGCGCCGCGCGCTGCGTGGCGGCGTTCGAGCGGGGGCTGGACGCCGGGGGCACGTAGCGGCTCGACCGGGCTTGAGCCGGCTGCGGTGCCACGCTCGCGCCTCGCGCTCGCCTACTCTTCCCGCTCAATCACCACATTGTCCCGGTATGGCCGATACAGCGGATCTCCGACCCACACCATCATCCAGTAGCTTACGACGGTGCTCTCGTAGGCCGCTTCGCCGAAGTTGGCGCCCTGCAGGAGGTTCCGGTAGAACTGGTCGTATTCGGGCATGCCGGCGACATAGGGCTCGTTCACCGCGCCGAACGTGGCGGTGATGCCATCGAGCAGCGCCGAGCCAGACCAGGTGCCGGGGTTACGGATGTCACACGCCGAGCAGGAGTCGAGGTGCGCGCCGATCGCGCCTGTCGCCCACGTAAAACAGTCGTTGTAGTTGTAATAGCTGTACCACCCCGCGTAGTAGAGCGCGTCGGGACACTCGGTCGGGGCCGGAGAAGTGCCGAACTCTTCGTAGTTGCCGTCCCAAACGACCTCGTAGAGCCCCACATCTTCGAACACGCGGCGTGTGCCCCACATGTTCCACTCGCCCCACTCGTAGCTGCCGAAGCCCGCGTCCGCGATCGGCGGGGTGTCGCCGCGGTTTCCATCCACGTACACGATCCCGTCGAGGCTGCCGGCGGCGGCGGTGGCTTCCGCGTCGCGCGTGCGCTCGATGAGGGCGATGGCGGCGTCCGGGCTGACGCCGTCGATGCGGGAAACCAGCCACACGTCCATCCGGCCGCGCAGGCGCCCGATCTCCTTGTAGTCCTTGTAGTCGCCGTAAACGCTGTCTCCCTGGATGTAGGCGGGGTTGTCGCCCACCTCGGTCACGTTCACGCTCTCGGGGCCGCCGAAGAGCAGCGCGTCCAGGCTGACGGTGGCTGGCGTGTCATACGCCAGGTCTTTCACGCGGTCCGACACTTTGTAGGGCACCCCCCAAACCGGGACGATGTACTCGGTCCACGGGGTGGCGCACGCAAAAACACTGTCGACGAACGCGGGGTAATCGGCGCCGGCCAGGGTAGCCTCGGTGGTGGTGGTGACCGGACAGAGTCGCTCGGCCGGAACCCCACGGAAGTCCGCATAGGCCAGCGCGACGTCCTCCGAGCCTGGGGCCGCAGGGTTGTAGATCACGACGACGCGCTCCGCCTCCGGCCAGTCCACGCTGACCGTGGTGCTGAGCTCGCCGTCGCACCCCTCGACCTTGATCTCGACGTCCTCAGCCTGGAGCACGGCCACGGTTTCCGGGAGGGTGAACGTTCCGTCTTCGTTTACCGTGCCCAGATCGCCGTTTTCCCCAGTGAGCGTCCACGTCAGGTCGGGGGTGGTGTCATCGCCGGTCGTCGCGACGCCAAGCCCGATCGTGTGCCCCGGGATGAGCTCGCCGAGGAGCGTGATCCCCAGCAATTCACAGGTCGCCGGCACGACGCCGGTTTCTTCCGGCTCCGGGGGAGTGTCGACCCTGCTGATCTTGCCGACGGTGCCGCCGCCATCGCAAGCGCCCAGCACCGCCACCCATAGCGCGCTCACGAACATCTCAGCCTCCGAGGTAAGCTTCGCGAATCGACGGATCCGCCAAGAGCTCCGCCGCCGGAGCACACTTCTGGATGGCGCCCGTCTCCAGCACATAGCCGACGTGCGCGACCTTCAGCGCGAGGTGCGCGTTCTGCTCGACCAACAGCACCGTGGTTCCTTCGGCGTTGATCGCCCGGATCGTGTCGAAGATGCCGGCCACGATCACCGGCGCGAGCCCGAGCGAGGGCTCGTCCAGCAAAAGCACCTTCGGCCGCGCCATCATCGCCCGCGCGATCGCGAGCATCTGCTGCTCGCCGCCGGAGAGCGTGCCCGCCCGCTGAGTCAGGCGCTCCTTCAGGCGCGGCCACAGCTCCAAAACGTGGTCGAAGTCCCGCTTGATCGCGACCTTGTCGCTGCGGCTGTACGCCCCGAGGTCGAGGTTCTCCTTCACGGTAAGCTGGGGGAACACCTGCCTGCCTTCAGGCGACTGGCTGATCCCCGCCCGGACGATCAGGTGTGGCTCCATCCCGCCGATTTCGGTGTCATTCAGCTTGATCGAACCGGACTTCGGCTTGATCAGCCCGCTGATCGTACGCAGCAGCGTCGTCTTGCCCGCGCCGTTCGCGCCGAGCAGCGTCGTCACGCGGCCCGATTCAACGCGGATGCTCACGCCGCGCAGCGCGTGGATCTGCCCGTAGAACACGTTGAGGTCGTTCACCTCCAGGGCCGCGCTCATGCGACCGCCTCCGCGCCGAGGTACGCCTCGATCACGGTCGGGTCATTCCGGATTTCACTGGGTGTGCCCTCCGCGATCCTCGCCCCATGGTCGAGCACCGTGATCCGCTCGCAGATCCCCATCACGACGGGCATGTGATGCTCGATGAGCAGGATGGTGACGTTGAACGTGTCCCGCGTCCAGCGGATGAGGTGCATGAGCTCATCGGCCTCGGAGGGGTTCATGCCGGCCGCGGGCTCGTCGAGCAACAGCAGCTTCGGCCGGGTGGCGAGCGCACGGGCGATCTCCAGGCGCCGGCGTTGACCGTAGGGCAGCTCCTCCGCGCCAAGGTGCGCCGCCTGGAGCAGCCCGAAAGTATCCAGGAGGTCGAGCGCCGATTTTGTGCACTCCGCCTCCTCGCGCAGGTATCGGGGAGCTCGCAGCGCCGACTCGAAGATCGAAGCCCGTGAGTGCCGGTACATCGCCACCTTCACGTTCTCAAGCACCGTGAGCCCGCCAAAGAGGCGGATGTTCTGGAAGGTGCGGGCGATGCCGGCCTCGGCAACCTTGACCGGCCCCAAGCCAACGATCGAAGCGCCCGCGAGCTTGATGTCCCCCTCGGTCGGCGCGTAGATCCCGGTGATCAGGTTGAACACCGTCGTTTTGCCGGCGCCGTTCGGGCCGATCAGGCCCACGAGGCCCCCGCTGGCGATCTGGAGATCGAGGTCGGCTACGGCGCGCAGGCCCCCGAAGCGGATGCCGGTACCCTCCAACTGCAGCAACATGGGCCGCCTTGTATCATGCCGACCGGTGCTCACCGCGGCCGAGCGGGCTACCGAGGCGGCGATGCGGAAGCGCACTCGGATTGGGCTGCTCACCCTCGTGCTGGCGGGGATCGCCGCCGGTGCTTTCGCCGCCTACCGCCAAGCGTATCGACGCGGATACGTGTCGCCGCTCCTTGTGGGTCGGGATGCGGTGATCTTCATCGTTACCGACAATGTGCGCGCCGACCACACGGGGTTGTGTGGATATGATCGTCCTACGACGCCGACCTTGAGCGCCCTGAGCAGCGTCGAGGGGGCCAGGTTCACGTGCCGCGCGTATGCGCCGGGGAGCTGGACGCTCCCGAGCCATGCGAGCTTCTTCACGGGCGAGTCCGTGATTCAGCACGGCGCCCACGAGTACGACGGAACGGTGGATGATCCGAAGGGCACGGGCATCCTCGCGAAGCTCTTGCGGCCCGAAGAAACGACGCTCGCCGAGACGATGCGGGAGCGCGGCTATCAGACCGCGCTGATCGCCGGGAACCCGATCGTGAGCAAAAGGATGGGCCTGGGCCAGGGCTACCAATACGTGCACACTGCGCGGAAATTCGGCGAACTGGACGCGGAGAAGCTGGATTCGACGTTGCAGTACCTGCTGCGCCGGGAACTGGATCCCACCGGCGGCCCGCTGTTCTTGACGGTGAACCTCGCCGATGCCCATCGCCCGTGGACGGCGATTCCCGACGACCACCCGTTCCTGCACCCCAAGTCACGGCTGCAATTCGACAACGAAGCGGAGGACGGCAAGTGGCGTTCGTTCCTTGAAGGGAGGATGTCGGTACCGGAGAAGCGGAAGTTCCTCAGCCACATTACCGATGTGTACGACTACGGCGTGGAGCGCGCGGACACGGGCGTTCGTCGGGTGCTGGCGGCCGTGCGTGAGTCCGGCTGGTGTCGCGACCGATGTCGCATCGTCGTTACCTCCGATCACGGCGAGTTCATCGGCGAGCATGGGCTGATCGACCACGGTTTCTATACCTACGAGGAGAATGCCAACGTGTTCGTGCTCGCCGTGGGCGCGGAGATCCCGGCGCTCCCCGAACCCCTGTCGGCCTCCACGGCGTACTGGTTGGTTCGCGACGGTGCGCTACCGGAAACCCTGCCCCCGGTGGAGCAGTGGGCGTGGCCGCATGTGCGGCGGGCCATCCACAGCCAGGGGCATGCGTTCGCCTCCGCGTCGGTGGCCCGGTGGACCGGGTTGGCGAAAGAGATGTGGATGGACGGTAAATATCTCCGCTTCGATCTTCGGGTGGATCCCCACGAATTGCAGGTGCTCACGGGCGACCCCGACGCCGACTTTGCCGCCCTCCTCCACACGTTGGACGCGAACCGGATGATGACCGGGATGAGCGAATCCAGCGTGACCGAGGCGCTGAAGGCGGCGGGGTATATGGAGTAGGACGAAGGGTCGACATGGCGCCGGGCGCCACGCTCCCCGGGCAGATTGCGGGGTTTTCGTTCCCATTCTCCCCTTCAGCACCGCATTGCGGTAGCCTCGGAGATCGAGGTGCTCGATGGCTGGAAAGGGTCGTCAGACCGCGTCTGTTTCCGGCAACAGCCAGTCGCCCGATGTGGACGCAGCGGCGCAGACGACGCGACAAGCCCTGACGACCTCGACGCCGGGGTGGCCGCCGATGGCACCGACCTCTCCAGCAGCGGCGGGAGCCAGGACGCCGGCGCGGTTGCGGGTGTCGACGCGCCCACGATGGCAGACTCGGACGACGGCCCCGCTGAAGCCCTGCGGCAAGGCGCCGCAGGACCTGAACGACGCGGCGCCGGAGCGCCACCTGTGCGCGAAGTTCCAGGGGAGAAGAACGGGGTTGTGGGAGCCGCTGCGGTCGGTGTCTGCGCGATGGGTTACGACGCGGTGAAGGCAGTGTTGTTCGGCGTCGGCGACGATGGCGCGCCTTCTAGGCCGACGCTCGGCTCCACCGAGTGGGGGCTCAAGGGCGCGGCGGATGGGTTGGGGGACGAGTACGGGCCTGCTGCGGCGGGCTCACGGAGCTGCCGTTTGGCCGCGGCTACAGCTCCCCGCTCGCCCCGGCCACGCCGACGAAGATCGCGATCACGACGAAGTACAGCAATATGAACCCGACATACATCAGGATGAACAACGAGAACAGGCCGCTGATGATGCCGCCGACGAGGCCGGACACCATGCCAGCCGTGGCCATGGCCTTGTCGCGGGCATCGACCACGCCCTCCATCGCCTTCATCCCCTTCCAAGCCGCCCAGAATCCGAGCGGCGCCCCGATGAAGTACGGGATGTAACAGGCGCAGATCCCGACCGCGGTGAGGATGGCGCTCGCGATGCCGAACCACATCGCGTTCACCGCGTCGCCGGAGGAGCCGCCGGCGGCAGCGGCGGTTTCGGGGAAACCGTAGGGGTCTTGAGCCATGCGGCGCTATAACCGCGTAGGACCGCCGCGATCGGCCCCGAGAGCCCCGCGGCTGGGGCGGGGATTGCGAGCCCGCCTCTCACGGCGGACCGCTTGGGCGCCTGCTACGCCGATCCGCCGAGCATCGGCGCGGTGGAGGGGAATCCGGGCGCGCCGTGACGCGGAGCGATCAAAACACCACCCCCACCTGCACCGGCACCACCTCCATCGCCGGCTCCAGCTTCAGTCCGCTCGCGACGTTTCCCCAGGCGATACCGACCCCGAGGCGGGCGCCGGCGCTGAACCCGAAGCCGCGGTTGTAGAAGAGGTACGCAGCGTCCGCGTCGAGGACGGCCATCCCTTCTTCGAGCTGCGAAGGGAACACGAACGCCAGAACGCCTGGGGAGAGGCGGAAACCGTGGCCCTGCCAGCAGCCGGGGCAAACCGCTTTCGGAGACCAGCGCACGCCCGCGTGCACCGAAAGCGGGAGCAGGCCGATGCCGGCGCCGGCCTCGATCGACCACTCGTCGGCGACGAACACCTCGACGTGCGCGCCCGAAAGATCCGGGATCCCCAAGCTGCCCGCGACGATGGCGTGGGGGCGGGTGGCGGCGGAGGCGGTGAACGCGGCGGCGAGTACGGCGATGGTGATCATCGGAGCAGCCTAACGGTAGTAGCCGCGATGCGTTCCTGGCCGATTTTGAGGAAGGGGACTGGGCTGCAGCATCGCCCACCCACGGCCCTTGGGGTCGGCCGGCGCTCGGGTGTAGCATCGGGACGTATCCAGCCTTCGCCCGAACCTTTCCCGCATCGTCGCGCTAACGCTGCTCACCGGCCGCGAGGTGGCGATCGTGGAGGGTGCCGGGGACGCGGCCGACGAAGAGAATTGGAGCATGCACTGGGAGATCGGGCCGTCGAGCCTGGATTTCAACCCCGAGCTGGAGGTGGCGCTCCACGCAACGGTGGGGGAGGGACATCTGGCCTCGGAGTCCTGGGAGGTCACCGGCAGCGACGCGATCACGGGGCTGTTCGTCGTGAACGAGGTCGTGAACACCGCCTTCGGGGCGCGCTTCCACGATTCCCTGCCGATGTTCTTCGAGACACTGCTCGCGACGGATCTGCCCTACCGGGTCGCCTTCAGCCACAGCGTGTACGGCGTCGTGGACGGCCCGGTGCCCTACATCGATCAGACGATGAGCGCCGCCGATGCAACCGAGATCGCGTTGGAAATGGTCGAAGATGCCTCGGGGGACAATGACTATCTCCTCAACGCCCTCGATCTCGGCGTCGACGCGAACGCCGACTGGCTCCTGGTCGATGATGACGTAGCCTGGTCGGGCGCGAAGCTGAACCTCGTCGGCATCAACAGCGACCAGGAGCAGAGCTCCGGAAACGCCACCCCCTACCTCAATCACTACTTCGCCAAGAAGGTGGATCCTGGAGACATCGCCGTGCACGGGATCGGCGGCGACGTAACGGCGGGATGCTTCGAGGCGGAGGCGTTCACGCCATTCGCAGACGCTGCGGTTGCGACGGGGGGCACGTTCCTGAGCATCTGTTACTCCGACTGGACCGCCAACATGGAGGCGCTGGCCCGCTCGTTTGTGGACGAGGGGCAATTCACGTTCCACCTGGGCGAAGTGCCGGTGGCGTCCAGCCTCGTCGTGTCGGTTGATGGTGTGGTGCAGGCGAGCGGCTGGGAGTTTTCGGCTGCGGGTAACGCCGTGTATTTTGATCCGGCTTCGGCTCCGCCGCTGGGAGCTCAGGTGAAGATCGAGTACGCCGTCGACAGTACTTGCGATCCCTGAACCGCTGACGGCGCTTCGAGCGGGGCTTCAGGCCTTCGCGGGCACGAACCTACGGAAGCCGGCCCAGATGACGTCCGAGAGCTCGCGGCTGCCGAGCAGGCCCTTCGGGCGAACGATCATCATCACGATGAGCACGAGGGCGTAGAACATCATCCGGTAATCGGCGAGGCCGCGGAGCACCTCGGGCAAAAGCGTGAGGATCGAGGCGGAGAGGACCGGGCCGCTCAGGCTTCCGGTGCCGCCGAGGACGACCATGGCCAAAAGCTCAATGCTGATCTTCGTCTCGAATTGGGCGGGGAAGATGCTCGACAGCTTGAACGCCAATAATGCGCCGCTGACGCCCGCCCAGAAGGCGCCGATCACAAACGCCGTCACCTTCACCCGGGTGGTGTCGATCCCGAGCGAGCGGGTGGCGATCTCGTTGTCGCGCACGGCGGCGAAGGTACGCCCCTGGGGGCTGTTCAGCACGTTGCGGAGGAACGCCAGGCCCAGGAGCAACCAGGTGAACGCCCAACCAAACGTCGTCTCCAGGGGAACGCCGATCAGGCCCTGGGCGCCGCCCAGCACCGGCATGTTCTGCACCGCCACGATGATGATCTGGTTGAAGCCGAGGGTCACCACGGCCAGGTAGTCGCCCGTGAGGCGCAGACTTGGGACGCCGACGGCGAGGCCCGCGAGCGCCGCCATCAGCCCGCCCAGGAACACCGCCACGGGGAAAGGGACGCCGTAATTCATGGCGAGGATCGCCGATCCATACGCGCCCACCGCCATGAACCCGGCGTGGCCCAGCGAGAACTGCCCGGTGAAGCCGAGCACGAGCGCGAGCCCGATCACCGAGATGACCGTGCAGGCCACGCGGAGCAGCATGTCGGTGAGGTAGCGATCGGTGTTGGGGATGACGAAGATCTCGATGGCCCAGATCGCCGCCAGCGCCACCGCGAACAGCGCGTAGCCCCCAAAAACCCGCTTCATACCTTCTCCACCGTGTTCTTTCCGAACAGGCCGGAGGGCTTGTACAGCAGGATCAGGATGAGCACACAGAACGCGACGGCATCCCGCCAGGTGCTGGAGAGGTAGCCGCTCACGAAGGTTTCAGAGAGGCCGAGCACCAGCGCGCCGGCGACGGCGCCGGGCACGCTGCCGATGCCACCGAGCACGGCCGCGACGAAGGCTTTGAGGCCCGGTCCAGCGCCCATCTGCGGGTCCACCTGTGGAGCGCGGAGGAGGAACAGGAACGGGCCGGGGCCGGCGAGGGCGGAGCCCAGCGCGAAGGTGAAGGAAATTGTCCGGTCGACGGGAATTCCCATCAGCGCCGCCGTTTCGCGCGAGTGGCTCACGGCGCGCATGGAGAGCCCGATCTTGGTCCGCTCCACGACCCAGGTGAGCAGCACCATCAGCACCAGGGTGACGCCGAGGACCAGCACCGAGTTGCTCGCGACGTTGACGCCGAGAACGTTCCAGTTCGTCTTGGGGATCAGGTCGGGAAACGCGAGGTTGGTGCCCCAGAGCTTGAGCGCGAGGTTCTGGAGGAAGATGCTGACGCCGATCGCGGTGATCAGCATGTTGAGCCGCGAGCTGTTCCGCATCGGGCGGTACGCAAGGCGCTCAATGGTCATGCCGAGCACCGCGCAGCTCCCCATCGCGACGAGCGCGACCAGGATCGCCGGAATCACCCCCGCGCCGTCTTCGTAGCCCATCGCGCCGGAGAACAACAAAGCGG
This sequence comes from Deltaproteobacteria bacterium, assembly GCA_014191855.1. Taxonomy (GTDB): domain Bacteria; phylum Myxococcota_A; class UBA796; order UBA796; family SXON01; genus SXON01. Next base: position 13,930 of record BJHF01000082.1, on the reverse strand, counting down.
CAAAGGCGCCCATCATGAACACCTCGCTGTGCGCGAAGTTGATGAGCTGCAACGTGCCGTACACCATCGTGTAGCCGAGCGCGATGAGCGCGTAGATCGCGCCCAACGAGAGGCCGTTGATGAGCTGCTGGAAGAAGAGCGTCACGGACTAGGGCGCGGTCGCAGGCGCCGGGGTGGCAGGCGCTGTGGGATCGACCGGCGCCGGCGCGGCCGCAGGATCGACGGGGGCGGCCGGATCCGCCGGCGCCGCCGGATCGACCGGCGGGGCGATGGGCGCCGTGCCCTTGGGCGAGATCTTCGACACGAACTTCGGGCCTTCCTTGGTCACTTCCACGACCACCGCCGGCTTCTCGGCGTTGCGATCCTTGTCGATCGTGATGTTGCCCGTAACCCCAGGGTAATCCTTCACGATCGCCAGGCGATCGCGCAGGGCGGCGCGGGCCGCGAGCCGGGTGGCATCGCCGGCAGGCGTGGAGCTACGATCCGCGAAGGCCGCGGCCATCTTCGGGTCCTTGGCCACGTCGTCCATCGCCATGTACAGGATCTTAGCTGCGTCGTAACCGAGCGCCGCCAGGCCATCGGGCTTCTTGTGGAACTTCGCTTCGTACTTCTTGATGAAGTCCTGAACCACTGGCTCCGGGTCGTCGACCGAATAATGGCTGGTGTAGAAGCCGCCCACGATGGCGTCTTTCCCGTTCTCCACCAGCTTCTCGCTGTCCCAGCCGTCGCCTCCGAGGAACAGGCCCTGGAAGCCGAGCTCTCGGGCCTGGCGCGCGATGAGGCCCACCTCGGTGTAGTAGCCGGTGAGGATCATTGCTTCCGGCTGCTTGGCGATCAGGTTGGTGAGCTGGGCCTTGAAGTCGAAGTCGCCCTCGCTGTAGGCTTCTTGCCCCACGATCTCACCGCCCATCGCCGTGAAGTTCTCGGTGAACACCTTGGCGAGGCCGACGGAGTAGTCGTTCTTCACGTCTTCGAGGATCGCGACCTTCCGCAGCCCCTTGTCGCCATAGGCGAACTTCGCGATGGCTTCGCCCTGGAAGGGGTCGATGAAGCACACGCGGAAGATATAGTCCCCGACCAAGGTGACCTTCTCGTTGGTGGAGGAGGGCGAGATCATCGGCACCGAGGCGCGCTGCAAGAGCGGCGCTGCGGCGAGGCTGCGCGAGGAGCTGACCTCGCCGAGCACCGCGACCGGGCGATCGCTCGATAAGATCTTGTTCACGGCCGTGGCCGCTTCTTCGGGTTTGGACTGGTCGTCCTCCACCACGACGCGGATCTGCACGCCGGCGATGCCGCCGCCATTGTTCGTCACGTCGTTCTCTTCGTCCGTGGCGAGCTCGATGCCCTCCTTGGTGGAGAGGCCGAACGTGGCCGCCGTACCCGTGAGCGATCCGTACTCGCCGATGACGATCTCCTTGGGTTCTTCCTTGCCTCCGGGGCAGGCGGTGAGGAAGCCGAGGGCGAGCAGGGGGACGAGGGACACGGTGAACTCCGGGGGGCGGCGCGATTGTAGCGAGAGTCGGGGTTTCGTCAAGGTGGGGGACGCGCTGGCGGTTGGGTTGCCAGCAGGCGGAGCCCGCCCCGAAGGGCGAGCCCCGCGCACGGTTGACTCAGAACGGGATCTCTTCGCCGTCCGCGTTGAAGTTCCGGATGCGCCCCGGATCGGAGCGCTCGACCTCCGCCTCCGCCTCGGCGTCCATCTCCATCTCCATCTCGATGTCGAGCTGCTCGGCCCCGACGCTGGGGGCGGGGCTCGCGGCGTTCGCAGCACGTGGGGCCACGGCCACATCGCCCGTTGAACGACGCTTCTGCGCGATCCACAGCACGCGCTCGATGTAGAGGTTCACCTCGTAGCGAGTGTGGCCTTCCTTGTCGGTCCACCGGCTGGGGCGGATCACGCACTCCACCGCCATCGCGTCGCCCTTGTGGGCGTTTCGCAGCAGGTTCTCCGCCGTTTTTCCGAAGGCGGTGAGGCGGTGCCAGTCCGGGTTGTCGACCCAGGTCTCGCCTTCTTTCTTCGAGTGCGGCGTCGCGAGCGTGACGCTCACCACGGTCTTGTCGGACTTGGTGGTCCGGGGTTCGGGGTCGCGGCCGAGGTGGCCGATGAAGTACGCTTTGTTCAATCCGTTCATGATGATCTCCGTGGCCGCCCGACATTGAGCGTGCCGACGGGGGTCTTGGCACGCGGCGTGCCAACGGGGGAAAGGGGGTTTTTGGCGACGAAGGTGTCGGCTGGCCGACAGTGTCCGTTGACGTTCGTCAGGCGGGCGGCGTCAAGGGGCAGCGCAGAACTTTGGGCGAAGCGCGCGGCCGCAAGTGCGGCGAGCCGGCCCGCTTCGTCGGGCGGGGGCGCGGAGCGTCGCGGAACGGCTGGAGAGATGGTTTCCGGGCCGGGCCCGGTTGCCACCTCAAGTCGAGTCGTCGTCGTTGGCCGTGCCTTGAAGTCGAGCCGGGCTGCTTGTCCCCCCGCGGCCGCCTTCGCCGGCGCGGACCCTCCATGGTCGGACTGCTCGGACGGGTCGCCACGGACGAAAGCAGCTTTTGGTGGAGGTGCACCTTGCCCTCCGCGCTTGCGTGGTCAAACAGGTCGGCTCGACTCGGAGGCGCGGCTGTTTAGACGGGCTCGACTCCCCCGTGGCACCCGCGAGGCTCCCCCACCCACCCCTGACAGCGGGACCCGGCCTTGAGCCTCGCCCAGACCCCCCTTTCCACCCCCTCAATACGAAACCGCCACCCCATTCCGCGTCCGCACCGTGTCGGCGCTCGCAAACCCGATCTCCACCTCGCGCACATGGTAGGAAGCGTAGGGCTGCGGCTGGTAAAGCGTGTGGTCGTCCCAGCTTCCCACGCCGTTGCCCCACGTTACGCCGTGGCCATAGTCGGTGGAGCTGCGCGTCACCATCGCGGTTTTGGTGAGGCCATCCGGTGAGATGCGCCACAGCATGCGGTCGCTGTAGTTCGGCGCGTAGAGATTCCCACATTCGTCGAGCTCCAATCCGTCCATCCAGCTCCCCATGCCCGTGGCGAACTCGGCGCGCGGGAACGCCCTCGACATCGCCGCTTTGAGCACAGCCAGTTGCTCAGGCGACAGGTCCGGCCGGTTCCGCGCCAGCGCGGTGAAGGCCTCTTCGAGGATGCTGGCGGACCAGATCGGCTCGATGAGACGGGCCATCCCGAGTCGCAGCATCAAGTCGCGAACCGCCGCGTCGTAGAGCACGCATGCATCGATCACGACGCGGGTGGGAGCCATGCGGGATCAGTCGTAGAGCCCAAGCTCGTCCGACAGCCCGGTCAACACGCTCAGGGCGGCGCGGCGAGCCTCCTCCTCGCGGCGCTTGAGGGCGAGCACGTCGGCAAGACGGACGCGCCGGTGCGTCCCGACTCGCCGGAAGGGCAGGTCGCCGCGCTCAAGCATGGTCACCAGGTGGGGGCACGCGGACAGCATGGCCGTCGCCGATCGTTGCCAGGACCGTGCCCAGTGCCTCGACGGCGTCGCCAGGAACGTCGATCTCCAAGACCGTGCCGGACCTGTCACGGATCCGGAGGACGCCTGGGGTGGACGATTGCACCTGAGCCAACGCCGTCCCGGCTTGGCGGGCGGAGCGGACGGTGTCGCGGCTGGGTGCGGTGCTCGGGGGCATGGACTGAGGAGAGCCCCGATCGCCGGCAAGTGCAATAAGTGAAAGTGTTGACGCGCTCACGCGGCGGACGTTGGCAGGGATCGCTCCCAGCGCACCGCCGGAGTCGCCCCCGTCGCGACTGTGCCCACCCACACTGTGCCAACATACCCACTGACGATGATCGCAGCCGACGCTATCCTGCGCCGATGGTGATCCTCGCCTTCTTCTCATGCGCCCCCGAGGAGGCCGTCAAGACGTGTGCCGAAGCGGACACGACGGTCGCCGACGATGCAGTCCTCGACCTCGGCTTCACGGTCATGGACCTTGTCGCCAGCGCCAACCTGGAGAGCGTGGCGGTCAACACCCTCCAAGGTCAAAGTCTCACCATCGCGCTCTCGGTACTTCGGGCCGAAGGCGACGCGGTGCTGGTCGACAAGACCATCGAAACCGAGATCATCAGCGAGGGCGGACCGGGGCGGAGCGTCACCTATGAGTTCAACGACGGGTGCAGGGACGAGGTCACCGTTCCCGTGACCGTGGCGCTCACCGACGAGGCGGGCGCCGTGAACATCCAGGCGGAAGGCACGCTATACACGGCAGACGATGGCACGATGTACACCGGGGTCACGCTCGATGCGGCGTTCGATCCCGTCGCCAGTACCCTCCCTTCCGGCTACCACGGTTACCCGACGGTCGGCGCGCTGCACGTGCTGTTCCTGGCCGACCTGGATCCTGAGCTGACGGTATGGGTCACGATGGCAGACGGCGCGCAGGAAGCCCGACTCAGCACCCCAGGGAGGCTGTGATGCTCTTTCTGCTGCTTGCTTGCGGCCAAACACACACGCCGGGCTGCGAGTCCACCACCCGTGAGATCGCCGACGACGAACCGCTCCCCGACCTCGAACTCTCCGTCGCGGATCTGTTCGCCGGCCTCGCGGGTGAGCGCATCGTGCCGGCGCAGGTGCTCGGCGACGACCGCGAAGTGCTTGAGGTCGCCGCCGTGTCGGTCACCGCGGCGCGCGGCGAGGGCGGCGCGGAGTGGACGAACGCGGAGGCGGTGGACAACGTCCGGCCGTACTTCGGGATCGGGGATGAGTACCTGTTGATCGGCGTGGTTTGCGACGGCGGTCTCACCGTGCCGACGACCCTCGATGTGGCGCGCGAAGACGGCGGCGGGGCCCTCGCCGCCGACGCCACGCTCAAGGCCAGCCCGACGGAGCTGGCCCGCGGCTCCGTCAGCCTTTCGAGTGCGACCGTCTCCGCCGACGGCGACTGGGCGACGTTCAAGTCCGCTTATGCAGGCTTCGAAGCCGGCCGCCTCACGAGCCTGCAGCTCCAGGACAGCCACGACATCCGGCTCGACTGGCCCTGAGGCGCGCGAGTCGATCCCCGCCGCGCTATGTGGCGACTCGTGCGCGGGCTCATCGTCATCGAAGGGTTGATCGGGGTCGGCAAGACCACGTTGTGCCGCATCGTGGAGCGCGAGTGGGGTGCCCGGCTCGTGCTGGAGCCCGCCGAAGACAACCCGTTCCTGGCCGAGTTTTACGCCGACCCGCAGCGGTTCGCGTTCCCCGCCCAGATGTTCTACCTCGCGAACCGCTACGCCCAGCAGCTCCAGGCGCGGCAAACGTCGCTCTTTCACCCGCTCACGGTGTGCGACTACCTGATGGCGAAAGACGGCATCTTCGCGGAGATGACGCTGGAGGGCCACGAGCTCACGTTGTACCGGCGCTTCGCGGGCTTGCTCGACGAGGAGCCGCTCCGCCCCGACTTCGTGGTGTTTCTCGACTCGGAGACGGAGGTGATCCGGAGCCGCATCGCGCGACGAGGCATCTCCGCAGAGCAGATCATCCCCGCCGCGTACCTCGATGATCTCCGCGAGCGGTACTACAAGCTCTGGGATCGCTGGGATCTCTGCCCCGTTCACGTGCTCCGCACCGACCACGTGGACTACGTGGGCGATCCGCAGGCCCGCGCGCACGTGCTCAGCATGATCGCAGGTTGGCTCGAAGGAAAGCCGCTGCCGGGATCGCCGCAGCCCTATCGGGAGAGTCGTCAGCGGTCGCTGTTCGGGGGCTGAGCTTCGACTTTCCGATTACGTGGGCCGCCCACCCGAGCGCCCGTGACCCGTCTCACCGCCCCCGACATCCTGCGCATGAAGGCCGCCAACCAGCGGATCGCCATGGTCACGGCGTACGACTTCAGCATGGCCCGCCTGATGGACCGCGCGGGGGCCGACATGGTGCTCGTCGGCGATTCGCTCGGGATGGTGATCCAGGGGGAGTCCGACACGCTGCGCGTCACGCTCGACGAGATGGCGTACCACGGGCGCTGCGTGGCTCGCGGCCTCGAACGCGCGCATCTCACGATCGACATGCCGTTCATGAGCTACCAGTTGAGCCCGACACAGGCGCTGGAGAACGCGGGGAAGCTGGTGCAGAACGGTCGGGCGCAGGCCGTGAAGCTGGAGGGCGGGGTTCGCTCCGCTCCGGCGATCCGGGCGTGCGTCGAGGCGGGCATCCCGGTGGTGGGCCACGTGGGCCTCACGCCGCAGTCGGTGCATGCGTTTGGCGGGTTCAAGGTGCAGGGGAGGGGAGACGAAGCGGCGGACCGCATCCGGGCGGACGCGCTCGCCGTGCAGGAGGCCGGCGCGTTCTGCGTCGTGTTTGAGATGATCCCTGCGGCGCTGGCCGCAGAGCTCACCAAAACGCTCTCCATCCCCACGATCGGCATCGGCGCGGGCGTGGATTGCGACGGGCAGGTGCTCGTTTGCAACGATTTGCTGGGGTTGGACGAGCGCTTCAAGCCGCGCTTCGTGAAGCGCTTCGCCGAGCTGGCTGGCGCCGTTGAAGCGGCAACGGGCGCGTACGTCGCCGAGGTTCGCGCGGGTACGTTCCCGGCCGCGGAGCACACCTTCGACACGAGCGGCAAGCTCTACAGCGGCGGGAAGTAGCCGGATCCGCTCCGAGGTCGCGCCCGGGTTACCGTGGGCGGCCATGGACATCATCCATTCGGTTGACACGATGCACGCCCTCGCGCTGGGTTGGCGTGCTCGCGGCAAAAAGGTAGGTTTCGTGCCCACGATGGGCTACCTGCATCGGGGGCACACCACGCTCATCGAGCTGATGCGGCCCCGCTGCGAGCTCTTGGTGGTGAGCATCTACGTCAACCCCTTGCAGTTCGGCCCCACCGAGGATCTCACCCGGTACCCCCGCGATCCGGATGGGGACGCGAAGAAGTGCGAAGCCGCGGGTTGCGACATCCTGTTCATGCCGGAGAGCCTCTACCCGCCCGACTTTCGCACGACGGTGAACGTCACCGGGATCACCTCACGCTGGGAAGGGGCGGAGCGGCCGACCCACTTCGCCGGCGTGGCCACGGTCGTGTGCCGCCTGTTTGGGCTGGTTCAACCGACCGTCGCGATGTTCGGCGAGAAGGACTATCAGCAGTTCACGGTGCTGAAGTCCATGGCGAGGGATCTTGCGATGGGCATCGAGATCGTCCCGGGGCCGCTCGTTCGCGACCATGACGGGCTCGCCCTGTCCTCCCGCAACGTCTACTTGTCGACGGAGGACCGCGCGCGGGCGCTCTCGCTCCACCAGGCGCTCTACGCGATCCGGGACAGCCGCTCGCCCTCAGCGAAGGAGCGCATCGCGCTCGCACGCGAGAAATTGGTGTGCGACAAGGTGGACTACCTCGACATCGTGGACCCCGACACCCTGGAGCCCGTGGAGCTGGTGAACCGCCCGCTTCGCGCCATCGCAACCGCGCGCTACGGGCGCACGCGCCTCCTCGACAACGTGGCGATCGGCCCCTGATGGACCCGTTTCCCTGGGACCTGTTGGTGCTTGCGGCGATCCTGCTCTGCAATCGCACGGTCGTGCCCGCGCTGAAGGCGCCCGCCGCGTTCTGGGCGTTTCAGTTGGTGAACCTCGGCGCCGCAGCGTGGTTCGCGGTGTTCGGGATCCTGGGGATGGCGGACGTTCCAGTGGCGCAGTTCGTGGTCGCCGCCCTGTTGGTGTTTCACGCCGTTCAGAACCTCTTTGTGCGTAAAGGGGGGAAGAAGCTATGATCATGCTGTTGTTGGCGTCCGCGTTCGCGGAGGATCCGACGAGCGTGGTGGATGTGCCCGCGGCGGCGCCGGCGGCGGCGGTGCCCGCGGCCGCCGTGCCCGAGGCCACTTCGCCTGGGGCGGCGCTCGCCCCCACGCCCAAGCCGACCGACCCGCGCTCTCTGCGCCTCGACGGTTTCCTCGACACCCCGATGGCGCTCCGGCTCGGCGGCTCGGGCGTTCAGACCGGCGCGATCGAGCACCGTTTCCAGGTGGTCGGTCCGAACGGGCCGATGAGCGTTACCGAGCTGCTTCGTACCGTGAACGACCCGGAGGTGGCGCGCATCCGCAAGCGGGAGGTCACGCTGGGCGTGATCCTTGGCAGCGTGGGTGTCGCGACCGCTGCTTCGATGCTGGCCGTGCACTCCATCGAAGAGGTGAACAACGATCCGGTGGCGGAGCCGGTCACGGCGGTGGCGGGCACACTCGGCTTCGTGGTCGGCGTGGTGGCCTTCGGGCAGCCTCTTCAGAGCGATGGCCAGCCGTGGCGGTACTGGACGGCGGAGACGCTTCGGCCGAAGGTAGACGCGTACAACGCTGCGTTATCGACGGCCGCGCCGATGCCGCCAGCCGCGCCTCCACCCGCCGAGCCCGCGCCGGTTCCCGATGTCGAGGCGCCCGCGCTCCCCGCGCCCGGCGAGCAAGCCCCGTTCCTGCCCGACAAGCCGATCGACCTTCCGGACGTGCCGCTGGGCCACCCGCCGTAGCGCTGCCGCGGCGCCTGCTCACTCGCAGTCCAGAAACCCCGGGCACCCCTGCACGAGCGCGTTGACGATGAGCTCGGTGTCCTCGGAATTGATCGCCGTCGCGAGGGCGGCGCACTCCATCCCGGCGACAGCGGCGCGGCACGTCTCCGCCTTGGCGGTGTCCACGGGGCAGGATGCGGCCAGGCCACCCAGCGCTCCCGCGATCCCGGCGGAGAACCCGTCGATGTCGAGCTGATCGCTCTCGGCCAGAGGCGTGCCCGTCTCCTCGGCGTAGCAAGCCGCCACGCGGTCGCCGAGCGCGTAGCCATAGGCCACCGCCCAAGTCGGGGTCGCTTTGGAGGAAAACCCGCCTCGGATGGCTTGTTCGAGGTCCGTCGCGAGCCGAGTGCACGAGCTGGCCGACACCGCGGCGGCGCAGTCGGCCACCGCGGCGTCGCTGGCAGTGCACGTTGAGGCGCCGGTCCAGGGAAGAATGGGGGCCACGGTGCGGATCACGTCGTCCACCGCGGCCTGATCGTCGGCGGAGAGCGGGGTGCCTTCCGCGGTGGCGCAGTCCATGAAGCGGGTGCGGAGCGCGTTGAGGTAGGCGGTCGCGTCGACGGTGCCGCCGGTCGGGACCACCTCCTCGTCCTGCGCCAGCCCGAGCGTGAACCACAGCACGACGATCATTGGCGAGCCCCGCGCAGGAACAGGTGGAAGAAGGTGGAGAGGACGAGGCCGGCGAGCAAGCCGAGCAGGCCGCCCAGGCCGGCGCGCCGCGCCTGATCGGGGTCGGATGGCGCCATCGCGGCTGCGCCCTGCGCGGCCTGAGGTGCGCCGGATCCTCCGGGTGATTCGTCGCTCGGTGCCGCGGCAGGCGCGCCGGCTCCCGAGGTCGAAGGCACCGCCGCCGCGGAGTTTTCGCCGCCTGGTTTCGTGGCGCCGGCCTCGTTCGGCGGTGCTTCGCCACCGCCTGCGGGCGAGGCCGCCACGGGGGGTTCGGCGACCGCCTCCGGCCCGGGTGCGACCGCCGGGTTCGGCGCGGGTGCCGCCGCATCGCCGCCCCCGGTATTGGCGCTGCTCGCGTCGGCCGTCGCCGCGTCGCCGGGCACGGGCGTCGTCGCAACCGGACCCTCCACATCCGCGCTCGGCTCCGTTGCCACGCCCGAGGATGGCGCCACGACCGGCGCTGGCCCAGCCCCGGGGACCGGCGCCGCCTTCATCTCGCGCGCCTGGCACGCCAGCTTCGCGAAGGGGGCCAGCTCGCGACTGCACGTAGAAGCGGTGCGATGAGCCTCGACGAAGTGCTTGAAGGTGCCGTTTGAAGCGGAGCTATCGCCGGTGGCGGCAACGGGCTGCGCGCCCGGCGCAACCGCCGCCGTTGACTCGCCCAGGCCGCCCCCGGTCGCGACCCACGCCGCGGTGACCAGGCCGATCGACGCCAGCGCGGCCACCGCCAGCACCGTGAGGCCGGTGCGGAGCCGGGTGGTGGTGGACCCACGCGCCGCGGCCAGGCCGACCTTCCGGCCGATGCCCGCGCCGATTCCCAGGCCGAGCAGCATGGCGAAGAAGCTGGGTCGATCGCCGCTTGTACGCGGCGCGATCTCCCGCTCGACGGTCGGCTTCGGCGCGCCATCCTCGGTGTTCTTCGCCCGCTCGGAGCGTGTGCCCTGGGCCGCCGCCGCAGGGCCAGCATCCACCTCGAGCGTGGTCGGCGGGCCGTCAGTCGGCGGCGGGAGCGCGGCCCCACCTCCGCCACCGCCGCCCCCCGCCAGCACATCGTGCGTTCCGGTGGCCGGGCCCGATCCCGCTGCCACTTCGATCCTCAGGGTTTTACCCGGCGTTCCCTCGGTCGGCGGGGAATTCTCGATCGCCACGCTCGGCGTGCCCGGCAACTGAGCGTGCACAAGGCGCTCGTCCGGAAGGTCGTCCCCGTAGAGGTAGGCAACGGTCCCCAGGGCGCAGCCGAGCACCAGGATCGAGCCGCCGCCAACCAGCCAGATCCGCGGGCCAAGCCCCATCTCGCGCCAGCGCTCGCGGAGGCCGACCGCGGCCGCGGCGGCGCTCAAGGTCTCGGCGTTCGCCGCGGCGGCGCCCCCCGAGGCTGCGGGCGGGCGTGAAGGCGGCCGTGCTGGAGAAACAGCCTCCGCCGCCGGCTTCAGCCGCGCCCACCAGCGCTGGAGGCGCTCCAGCGCCGTGGGGTCGTCGATGACCGCCGCGATGTCGAGCCCCGCGGCGGTCGCGCGCGAAGCGAGGTCGCGGAGCCGGGCGAGATCCTCCGTTTCGAAGAGCAGAAGCGGCGGCTCGAATCCTCCGGCAAGCACCTCGCGGGCGCGCAGCTCGCTGAGGCCGCACCCGCGCAGCACGGTCGCGGCGGCAACGGCCGCTTCGGCAGTTGGGACGCGGAGGAGGAGGAGCTGGTGGGCCACGAGGGGATCGTCCCCGCCAACGGCGGGTGCCGACGGCGCCCCGCCCCGCTATCCGACGCGCGGCGACGGCGCTCGACCACGACACGAGGACCCGCGCGTCGGCCCGATCATCCGCCTCCGAGCACCATCCCCGCGAGCCCCACCACCGCCAGCGCGAGGCGTTCGCCGAGCCCGCGCTCCGACTCGTCCACTTCGGCGTGGATCCGGGGATCGTCGGCTTCGAGCGTCCAGGTGTGCGTGAGCACGAACGGGTTCATCGCGCCGTCGATCTGCATGCCGCAGAACACGGTTTCGCTCACGCGCAGCATCGGCGGCGACCAGGGCAGCGGGAGCGGCGCGGCGAAAGCGATGTCGTCGCCCGGGTAGTGGATGGTGCCGGTCCACGTGACGTCGATCGTGGCGTTCGCGCCGCGTTTCAGCGCCAGGCGGCTGTCCCCGACCTCGAGCGCGAGGGCGACGCGTAGGCTGTGGCCGAGCAGCGCGCCCGAGTAGGCGTCGAGGTCGGTGTGCCCGCTGACAAAGTGCACTTCGCCGAGATCGAGCGTAGACCCTTCTGCTTTTCCGAGCCTCGCCACGCCCTTCGCGACCGCGCCTCGCACGCGGGAGGTCCGCATCGGGAAGTCGGAGTGGATCGTGCGCGGTGCTCCGAGAACCGCCAGCTTGGAGGGAGAGTCTCCGTAACTCGCGCGACATTGGGCCCGACGTTGGGCCACTGACGCGCCCGCCGGCAGCGGGTCGGCGACGAAGGACATCAACGCCGTCTCGTCCGCGACCTCTGGAAACCCCACCAGATACCCACCGGTCGCGAGCACAAGATTGAATCCGTGGACCCCGAGGCGCTCGCGCGTCGAAAACAAACGCCCGTTCTCGGCTGCGATATGTTTTCCGCGTGCAACCTCGGCGGCGTCGCAATCGCCCGGAGCGCGCGCCCCCGTGAAGCCGAGCGTGCGGCAGTGGAGGCGGTTGGTGGTGGTTGCGTACTCGGGGAGGCCGACAAGCGGGACGGTCGCGACGGAGGCGCTCAGGATCGCGAGAGCGGCGAAGCGGCGCGCCCACGGTCGAGCGGCGGAAGCGGGCTTCGAGGGTTTGCTCGGCCACAACACCCACACGCCCAGGCAGGCGTGGATCCCGCTCAGCGGCATCCCGTAGACGAACAGCCAGGCGGTGAAGGCGAGCCAGGGCAGGGCGAGGGCGATGCGGAGGGCGCGGAACGCAACCCGGAGTCGCGACCCCGTGGGCCCCCCGGTCTGCGAATCCTCGCGGGCGGGAGTCACCCCGAAACGCCGCGAATCACCTCAAGGATCTCCTCCTCCTCAAGCACCCGGTTCGTCCCCTTGGCCCGGGTACGGATCGCGGAAACCAGTCCCTCCACCGGCTCATAGCCACGGTGGCGCAGCCAGTACACGATATTGCTATCGCCCGCCATCGGGCCGACCTCGATCACCTGGTGCCGCCCGAACCACCCGGCCGGAACGCCGCTATACACGCGATCCGCCAGCCAATCCGCGCCCTTGTTCAGCGCCTTGATCACAGCGGCCGCGTGCACACCCGTGCCCGTACGGAACGCATCCTTCCCGAACACCGGATAGCTCACCGGGATCGGCACTTCGCAGGCTTTGCTGGTGAGATCCACCAGCTCCCCAAGCGACGTGAGATCGCCGTCGTGCCAGCCCATGAGCTTCAGGTTCACGAGGAGCTGATCGAGCGACGTGTTGCCGACTCGCTCGCCGACGCCGAGCACGCAGCCGTGAACACGGTCGGCGCCCGCTTCGCACGCCGTGATCGCGTTGGAGAGCCCGTACCCGCGGTCGTTGTGGCCGTGCCAGTCGATCCGCACGTTCTTCCCCGTTTCCGCGATGACGCCGCGCGTGAACGCGATGAGATTGCGCACGCCCGTGTCGGAGGCGTGGCCGCACGTGTCGCACACGCAGAGCCCGTCCGCCCCTTCCTCGATCGCGGCCAGGAACAACCGGCGCAACGTGTCGGGGTGGGCGCGGGTGGTGTCCTCAGTCACGAAGGTGGCGACGTGGCCGTTCTGCTTGGCGAGGCGGATGCTGTCGCGGGTGCGCTTCTCCAGGAGGTCCACGTCCCAACCCTCGGCGTACAGGCGGATCGGGGAGGCGCCGAGGAACGCCATGACCTCGATCATCACGCCCGTCTTCTGGGTGATCTCGATGATCGGCGCAATGTCGTTCGCGTGGGTGCGAGCGGCGCAATTGGGCAGGATCGGCAGCTTCTCGTCGCGGATCAGCTCCGCGAGGCGGGTAACGTCGCCAACCGCGCGCGGCCCCGCGCCGGGCAGGCCGATATCGACGCAATCAACGCCGACCTTGGCCATGAGGCGGAGCATCTCAAACTTCGCGTCGATGCTGGGGTCGGTGACGCTCGGGCACTGCACCCCGTCGCGCATCGTCTCATCAACCAAAAGCACCTTGCGCGCCGTGGCCGGCTGCGAAGCGCCGTGGATGTTCCAGTCGAAGATGACGTCGGATTCGTTCGGGGTGGACATCCGCGCCGTCTAACGCGGTAGCTACTCGACGAAAGCGGGCAGCGCCGTGAAGTCGAGGGTGACCGACAGCGCGTCCCCCACGCCATCCCCGTCGAGGTCGAGGTCGGCGAGCGCGGTGGCGAGCGAGGGGTCGTAGCCCTCTTCGACCGCGATCTGCTCCATCAATTCCACCGTGAGGCCGAACGCAAACTTCCCGGTGTTCATCGTCTCATCCGCCGTGCCCTCCACGAGCACGGGCGTCGCGTTCACCAGCGTGAAGCCGCCGACGTAGAACTCGCCATGGGCCACGGTGAACTGGTACACGCTGTCGGAAATGGCGCCGGCGCCGCTCTCTACCGCGTGCCCGCCGCCGTCGATCTGATCGCCCGCATCGAAGATCTCGGAGCCGGAGTAGTCGTCGGCGTGGTCGCCGTCGGTGTCCTCGGGGCTGAGGAAAGCACCGGTGATATCCGCGTCCGAGCACCAGTCATCCACGTCCCACATCTGCCACGCGATCACGACGGGGGTCGTCGGGAACGTCTCGAGGATGGATTCGTTGAGCGCATCGCGCACCGCGGAGAGCACGTTGTCGCCCG
>BJHF01000081.1 GCA_014191855.1 Deltaproteobacteria bacterium | reverse complement strand
CCCGTCGAGCCGGATGTCGCCCCCGGTGAACGGGACCGCCTCCCCTTCCCCGAAGCGCACCCCATTCACATTCACGTGCCCCATCGCGACGTGCACCCACGCGGCCCGCGAAGGAGCCAACGTGTGAGAAACCGCCGCGTCAGCCTCCAGAATCGTAGCGTACAACGCGATGTCCTGGTGGAGCGACACGCTGCCGTCCCGCCCCTCCCCGCTCGCCACGAGGCATAGCTTCCCAAACTTCGCCTCGCGAGAGAACCGCTTTTGCTCGTAGCCGGGAGCGTGCCCCGCCCGGTCGGGCAACACCCAGATCTGGAGGAAGTGCACCGGCTCCGTGGCCGAGGCGTTCTGCTCCGAGTGCAGCACCCCCGTTCCCGCGCTCATCCGCTGCACATCCCCCGGTACCATCACGGAGCCGTTGCCCATCGAGTCCTGGTGCTTCAAGGCGCCTTCCAACACGTATGACACAATCTCCATGTCGCGATGACCGTGCCGCCCGAAGCCGCGGCCGGCCGCCACCCGGTCGTCGTTGAGCACCCGTAGCACCGAGAAGCCCATGTGGGCGGGATCCCGATAATCGGCGAACGAGAAGGTATGAAAGCTGTTGAGCCAGCCGTGGTCGGCGTGGCCGCGTTCGTGGGCCAGGCGCTTGGTCATGGTTGCCATGTTCTGGGGCTAACGCGGCGCTGGGCTCACCCGCCCCCGCACCCCCTAATTGCCACTGTCCACAAACCCCCGCGAAAACAGCTCGCCGTCGACCGCCGTCAGCTTGACCTTCACGTCGGAGAGCTCCTCGGTGGGGATCGCCCACGGATCCCGGTCCAACACCACGAAGTCAGCCTTGAACCCGGGCGCGATTTGGCCCAGCCAGGTGTCGGCGAAAATGGCGTGGGCCCCGCCGAGCGTGTAGGCGGCGACGATCTGATCGAGGGTAAGCCCCTGGCCCACGCCCAGCACCTCGCCCGGCGCGTCGGGATCACGCCGCGTCACCGCGACTTCGATCGCGGGCCAGGGGTTGAGCGTCGTTACGCTCCAATCGCTCCCTGCGGCGAGAGGGGCACCGGCCTTCGCCAACATCGCGAACGGATACGCCGCGTTTGCCCTGGCCTCGCCGACCACCGGCACCGTGAGCGCGGTAACGTACGGGTCTGGATACGCCCACAGCGCCTGGAGGTCGGCGATAGCGCCGAGGGTCGCGAATCGGGGGGCGTCCACTGGCGACACAAACTCAAGATGTGCGAGGATCGGCCGACGATCCGCGGGCCCTCGCCGCGCGACCAGTCGCGACTCGGCATCGAGCACCTGGCGCACCGCGGCATCCCCGATGGCGTGGGCGTGAATCTGTAGCTTGGCGGCGTCGGCCGAATCGAACAGTTCGTCCAACTCGGCGTCCTCGAATTGCACAGGGCCCGTGCCGCCGCCGATGTATGGATCGAGCATCAACGCCGTCTTCGGCTCCACGACGCCGTCCACGAACAGCTTGATCGCGTTCACCCTCAACCGCTCCGACCGGTATTTCCGCGCGAGCTTCGCCACGCGCGCCACGGCCGGTGCGCCCTCCCCCAGATCAATTGGCATCGCGGCAAACACCCGCGCCGTCAGCCGCCCCGCGCGCTCCGCCCGACGCCAGCCGGCCAGCAGGCTCAGGTCCGACGAGGCCTCGATCACGCTCGTGATCCCATACCGGCGCAGCTCCAGGAGCGCGCTCGTGATGCCTGCGTCCACGGCGTCGGCCGTCGGCACCGGCATCACGGCCGTGACGGCATCCACCGCCGCTTCCCGGATCACGCCCGTCAGCCCTCCAGATGCGTCCCGGACCACCTGCCCGCCCCGGGGAACGTTCTCCGTCAACAGCCTGCCCGCGCGCAGGGCCGCGGTGTTCACCCAGGCCGAATGGCCGTCCTCCGACCACAAGAACACCGGGGTCGTCCCAAACTCCGCATCCAACGCCGCGAGCGGCGCCACGGAGGCGAGCGCAATGCCGTCCCAAGGGCCGCCCTGCACCCACTTCGCATCCGGATGGGCCGCGCGCCACGCCGTGGCACGCGCCACGACCGCTTCCATCGAATGGGCACCGTCGAGGTCCACGAACCCGGCCTCCATCCCCGAGTCTCCCGGATGCGCGTGCGCGTCGACGAAGCCGGGGAGCACCGTGAGCCCGGCTGCGTTGTACACCACCGTTGCGGGCCCCCGACAGCTTGCCATCTCGGCGTCGCTCCCCACGCGCACCACCACCCCGTCCGCGACGGCGAACGCCTCCGCGCGCGGCTGCGCGGCGTTCATCGTGACCACCTGCGCGCCGATCACCACCAGATCCGCAACGCAGTCGAGGGGCGAGGCCATGCGGGGTGGTATCCTCTCTTTGTGGAGCTCTCCACCCTCAGTCGCGTGACCACCTTCCTCGTGTTCGGGGCGGGCTTCGCTACGTTTTTCGCGGGCGGCCAGGTCGCCCTGAGCGTCACCTTCACCGACCGCTGGATGGTGATCTTCCCCCTCGCCCAGGCTGCAGCCGGCGTGGTGACGATGTTGACCAGCCGGGCGCTCGCGCACCCCCGTCGCTGGGCGTTGTTCGCGACCTTGCCGCTCTGCGGCATGCTGGCGGTGTTCGGCATCACCTGGGCGTTCTGGGCGATGGCGCACGGCTTGTTCACCCTGCTCGCGCTCGTGTCACCGGCATGGTCGTGCCTCGCTGGGCTGGGCTTCCTCGTGAGCCTCAGCGACAGCGTGGAGGTGGAGAAGGTGCGGCGCGCCGGTGATCTCGAAACGGAGCGTCTCAACGCCGAGGCCGCCGTGGAGCTTGCCCGTGGCTCGGCGGACGATCTGCCTGTACCGCCTCGGCGCCGCCCGTGGCTGCTTCCCTTGATGTACCTAGGGGCGGCGCTGCCCGTCCTGGCGCTGATCGCCACCGGCGTATGGCCGGAAGAATGGGAGGCCATGTGGGCACGCACGCGGGGCGTGTTGGCCGGCCGCAACCCATTGGAGTCCGGCTTCGTCGCCCAGGCCACGGATTTTCCGTACTCCGGGAGCCCGGTCGAGTGGTACCTCGACTACGAGGCGAGCTGGTTACCGGTGGACAAGCCGAGGATCCTCGCCGTGATGGACGCGATCGCGAACGACGTCGCGTGGGAGTTGGCGGCAACCACCGGCGAGGCCGATCCGGTGGCCGCCGAAACCGCATTGTGGGCCGCTGGCGAGCAGAAGCAGCTCCCGCTGTGGATCGCGGCTGCGATGCGGAAGCAAGAGTTCTACTACAACGCCGAGGCGCTGTTCTCCCGCAGCTTCGATCCCAGCCTGCACCGTGGCGATGCCTGGGTGCACCTCGATTGCGACCAGTTGGTGTATGCGTTCATGCACGTCGCCGCGCGCCTGGACCTCGCGATGAAGGCGATACCCTCTCCCTACCACGTATATTTACGGTACGATGGGCCGAGCGGGGAGCCGCCGTTGTTCGTAGAGACGACCCAATTCCGCGCGATCGACGTCGACGGCACGCGGGTGAGCTTCGACGGTCAGACCATTGGCGAGGAGTTCTTCATGGCGGAAGACTATTATTCGTCCGGCCGCGGCGGCACGTGGGCATCCCCCGAGATCACCGCCGCCGCCGGCCTGTATCAGCCGTGGACCGAGAAGGAGCTGAACGACAACATCGTGGCGAATGTGCTGGTGGGGGTGGCCAAGCAGGGCATGGAGCCGTACCCGGCCGCGTCGGAAGCGCGGCTCGCCGGCACTCGCGATCCGATGCTGGTCACAAACCTGTACCTCTGGTACCTGCACCAGGCGGAAGATAACTTTGACCGTGGTGATCTCGGGATGACCCAAACGATGGCAGCGCGCGCCCAGGAGTTGCGCGCGGAATTTGGCCCGCTGATCATCTACCTGGAGCCCAAGGAGGACGCGCTCCTCGCCCGGGTGGCGGAGGCGCTGAACGCGCAGAACGCGCCCTGAACCACGCCCTACGGCGTGGCCTTCCGGCTATCGAGCCATTTCGTCACGGCATCCGCCAGCTTCTCTCCAACGATCGCATTCCCGCGCGCCGTCATGTGATTGTTGTCGTGGAACAGCTCGGGGGTCGTGGCGCCCGTGGCCAGCAGCGCCGGCAGCGTGTTCACCAGGCGGGCGCCTCGCGGGAGGTGATCCGTACGGGTGAGCGCCTGCGGCGGCACCGTGCCGAAGGGATAGTCCATGAAGAACACCTCGATCCCCTTCGCCTTCGCGAAGTCGAGGATGAGGTCGTGATTCCCCGGATGCTCGGTTTCGGGGAAGGGCGAGCGCAACGACAAGCTCGGCAAGCTGAGGTCGGAGCGTTGCCCCGGGTGTAGCCGCGCCGACACCTGTTGAACGCCGATCCGCATCGCGCGGTAAAGCCGGCTGTAGAACAGCGCGCGCTGCGCGCTCTCGGACCACCCGCCCGCCTGCGGGGGCTGCTCATCGCGCACGTCGTCACGCCCCTGGCAATCGATAACGATGAAATCGGGGTGGAAATCCATGAGCTGCGTCTTGAACAGCCGCAACGCTTGCCGGGAGTGGTAGCCCGACAGGCCTGCGTTGATCAGCTCCACGGAGAACCCGCGCTGCCGCAGCAACGCCTCCGCCACGGCGGGGTAGGCCTCGGCCGACTCCACGCCCGCGCCGTAGGTCTGCGAATCGCCCAGCGCGAACCCGCGGATCACCCCCGGGGGTTTTTCACGGGCCACCTCTGCATGTCGGAACCCATTGCTGTCGAGGCCCAGCCCCGGGTTCGGGAGCATCGATCGCTTCCAGCCCAAAACCGGGTCGTACACGATGTCGCCGCCGATGGTGATGTGCGCTTTCACCTCGCCGCTCGGGATCGTCGTGAGCACCGCCTCGCGCATCACCAGCCGGCAAGCTCCCTCCAAGACGAGCAATCCGAGCACAAGAGCGACCGGCGCGAACAGCAGGCGACGGAGGGCGGGGCGCACGGGGCGTGCGTAACCGGGTTAATCTGCGCCTGTGCTGCGCAAGGCGATGCTCGGACTCGGCGTCACGGCGCTGCTCTTCGCGGGCATCGAAGCGGGGCTGCGCGCCCGATACAAACCGGAAGCGCTGCTGTTCGAATGGGAACGGCCAACCGGCCTGATCGCCACCTCGGATGCGGGGAACATCGTTACCCAGCCCAACATGAAGGCCACGCGTACGGATGGCCCCTACACCTGGCGAATCAGCCTGAACGACCTGGGTTTCCGCGAGGATGCGCCCGTGCCGCGGAGCAAGGCCCCCGGGTCGCTCCGGATCCTCGCGTTCGGGGACTCGTGGATGTTCGGCTTCTCGGTGGATCAAGGGGCCACAATCCCGGATGTGGTCGAGCTCCAGGTGAGCGAGGCCCTCGGCCGCCCCGTCGAGGTGATCAACGCGGGAGTGTTCGGCTCGGGCGCCTT
The DNA here is from genome assembly GCA_014191855.1 of Deltaproteobacteria bacterium. Classification (GTDB taxonomy): domain Bacteria; phylum Myxococcota_A; class UBA796; order UBA796; family SXON01; genus SXON01. Next base: position 23,626 of record BJHF01000081.1, on the reverse strand, counting down.
CGACATGTTGACTCGCTACCGGCAAATGGTGGACGTGTACCATCCGGATGGCATCCTGCTGGGCCAACCCCACAACGCCGCACACTCCCGGTCGCTCGCCGCGAGCCGGGCCACCTGGTACCGTAGCGTGCGCGAGGGGCCGGCGAGCACGTGGCGAACCTACCTGCTTGTGCGGCGGTGGTTGGCGCCGTTGCGCAGCGGGATGTACGCCGAGATCGCGCAGGGCGAGGGGCGCGAGCCGGAGTACCAGGACATGCGCACGCTGGCGCAGGATGCGCACAAACGCGGACTGCCCGTATGGTTCATCCAGCTCCCCAACCGACTGGACCAGGCGCTCTCCGGCTTCACCGGCAGCGAGGACTGGACGACGGAGCTCGCCGCGGAGCACGTGCTGTTCGCCGGGCACAGCCTGGGCGAGCGGGCCTGCTGGGGATTTGAGGACATCGGCCATCCCAGCGCCGCGGGCGCGTTCGCGATCGCGACGACTGTATCACGGATGATCGCGGAGAAGCAGAGTATTCCGGTAGGTGATACACCTCGATGTGTCGATGGTCCAGCCCCGGGTCCCGGCAAGCCGGGCTGGGAGTGGGCGCACCCCTGAGCGCAGGTTACCAGCCGCGCCCCTCAACCGGAGTCCCCATGGCCAATCGCACCGTCACCTTCGACACCTCCGAAGGTTCCTTCACCGCCGTGCTCTACGAAGATCAGATGCCGATCACGACGGGCAACTTCATCGCGATCGCCCAGAGCGGCTTCTACGACGGATTGCACTTCCACCGCGTGATCCCGAGCTTCATGCTGCAGTTCGGCTGCAAGTACAGCAAGGATCCCGAGTCCCCCCGCGCCGGCACGGGCGACTCCCCCCTCGGCAACGTCAAGGACGAGTTCACCGCGAAGCTCAGCAACGAGCCGGGCACGCTCTCGATGGCCAACACCGGCCAGCCCAACTCCGGCGGCTCGCAGTTCTTCGTGAACACCGTGCACAATTCCTTCCTGGACTGGTTCGACCGCAGCACGCCGAGCAGCCATCCCGTGTTCGGCAAGGTCACGACGGGCATGGACGTCGTGAAGAAGATCGAGGGGCTCGGCTCCCGCTCGGGCAAGCTCTCGCGCGCCGTCAAGATGAACAAGGTGACCGTTAGCGCGGCGTAATAGACTTGGGGGGTGCCCCCCCCGCTCGCCCTCGTCGCGCTGGTTTTGATCGCGTGCGACGAGGGGAAGAGCGGTGAAACCGCGCCTAGCGACAGCGGCGACACGACCGCTGTGCCCGCGTTGGATGCGCGCAGCTCGCTCGTGCGCGCCTCCCTGGATCTGCTGGGGCGCCGGCCGCCTCCGGAGGCGCTGAAAACCGCCGATGAGGCCGCGTTCGAGGCGCTGATCGTCGGCGCCGAGTCCGATCCCGCCTTGGGAAGGCGCGCCGCCTGGATGTGGAACGATGCACTGCATCAGGCCGCTTGGCGCGACGACCTCGCGCGGCTCTCGGTGCTTGAACCTGGCATCATGCGCAGCCTCGCTTGGGAGCCGCTCGCGGGGATCGAAGCGATCGTGAATGAAGACCGCCCGATGACGGAGCTCTTCAGCGCCGCGTCCTGGCCCGCCGATCCGGTCGTGGCCGAGCTGTGGGGGCTGCCCTATACCGGCGAAAATGGGGGTTGGGGATGGACAAGCTACGCAGACGGCCGCCCCCTGGCCGGACTCTTGTCCACCAACGGCCTCTGGATGCGCCACCAGGCCGACCAGACCAACTTCCACCGTCGCCGCGCGAACATGCTCACGCGCGTGTTCCTCTGTGCCGACTTCTTCGACCGCGACGTTGACCTCGCCAGCGACTCAACGCTGGGCGGAACCGACGTAGAAGAGGCCGTCCGCAGTGAAGCCTCCTGCGTGACTTGTCACGCGGCGCTTGATCCGATCGCCGGCTTCCTCGGGGGCTTCTCGGAGCGTTCAGAGCCAGCCACGCTGCAGCAGGCAGGCCAGTACAGCCCGTGGCTCGCCGACTGGGCCGCCGCCCGGAGCCCCCCCGCGTGGTTCGGAAACCCGGGCGCCGATGTGGGCGACCTGGGACGTTTCATGGCGGCCGACCCCCGTTTCCCGCGCTGCGTGGCGCAGCGGGCCTATGAGGGGCTCACGGGCGGTTCGTTCGCGGAGGCCCCGGAGCGCGAGGCGTTGGTGGAGGCGTTCGTGGAGTCTGGGTATCGGTGGGACAAGCTCGTGGGCGCAGTGGCGCGAACGTCGGGGTGGAGAACGCCGGAACTACGACGCTTATCCGTCGACCAGCGGGTCATCTCCACCACCGCAGCGCTCGGCCTCGCGGCAGGCGCGAGCGGCGCCTGGGAAGGGCTGGACGAGCTCCTGCTGGAGGGCGATCTGCGCGTTCTCGGCGGCGACTCCGACGATGTGGACGTGCTCGGCCGCGCCACGACCGCCGCCCCGGCACACCTCCTCGCGGCGGAGTGGCTCGCTCGGGTGGCCGTACCCGAGGCGCTCGACGAGGATCGGCTTCGCGCCGCCGATAAGCGCCTGCTATTACCGGCGAACGAGGCGACGATCGACGAGGGCGAGATTCGCGCACAGCTCGCCACCCTGTGGGCCCGGCTGCTGAGCGCGCCCGTCGCCGCGGATAGTGCCGAGATCGACCGGCTCTATGCGTTGTGGCTCGCCGCCGACCCTGCCGACCCCTGGGGCGAGGTGATCGAGGCGCTGCTTCAGCACCCGATGATGGGGCTTCATTGATGTTGCTCCTCCTCCTCTCCACGGCGTGCGAGCACAGTTCCACTGTGGTCGAAATGCCCGCTCCTGCCGACGATTCTTGTGGAACCTGGGCTTCCGTCGGCCATCCCTTCGTGCTCACCTGGTGCACGAGCTGCCACTCTGGCCGGCTTACGGGAGCCGACCGGTACGGCGCCCCCGCGAGCGTGAACCTCGACACCTTGGACGAGGTGCGCGGGCACGCAGAGGCGATTTCTCGGCGTTCACTCGGCCCCTCCGCCGATATGCCGCCCCGCGGTGGCGTCTCGGTGTCCGAGCTCGAAGCGGTCGAAGCGTGGCTGGCGTGCGGCGCGCCAGGCGAGGAATCGGCCTTCCCCAGAGCGGAACGGGACCTCGACCTCCTCGACGCGACGACGCTCACCGGCGCCATCGAGGCAGACGGCGGCGGGCGCGTCCTGTTGCTTGAGGAGGGGGGTTTGCCCTGGCTCACCCAGCGCTTCGAGGTCGACAACGATGGGCGCGGTTCGCTCGTTGGGTTCTCGCGGTATGAGGCCGGGGTGGAGGTGGAAGCCGTAGAATTCGAACCACCGCTCCAGATCTACGATGAGGCTGTCGCGACCGCCTCCGGCGACCCGGTCGTGACCCGGAGCACGCCTGCCGGAAGCGATGTCGCGACCGAATCCTGGACGGTCACGCGTGAGATCGACGCCGACCCAGATCCGCGCTTCATGGACGATGCGCCAAGTCGCGTGGTGGCCGAGCTCGACGGCGAACCCGCCCTGCTTTGGTGGTTCTCGGCCACTCGCATGCTTGTCGCCCAGGCACAGCAAGAGTTGGACGGCTCCTGGACGACGGTCCTGAACACGGCCCCTGCGGCGCAAAGGGACGGCACGCCGGGCTTTCCGCTGGACGAGGGCGGCTCCTGGGCCTCGCGCGGCACCTCCCTGTCGGTGGCTCCATGACGAGCCGCCGCGGATTCCTCGCGGGCGCGCTCGCCACGTTGGCGACCGCTGTGCGATCCCGTCCGGCGAACGCCGCCGAAGAGCGGTTCCTCCTCGTCTACTGGGTGAAGGGGGGTTGGGATCCCACGTTCTGCTTCGATCCGCACTTCGACAGCGCCTCGGTGGAAGGGGATCCGCTGGCGGAGCCGGGCAGCGCCAGCGGCATCGACTTCGCCGACGCGGCGAGTCGCCCTTCCGTCCGCCAGTTCTTCCTCGATTGGGGCGCGCAGACCGCGGTGATCAACGGGCTCGCCGTCGGCTCGATCTCGCACGACGCGGGTACGCGACTGCTGCTCACCGGGCAACGCGAGGAGGGCGGGGAGGATCTGCCCACTCGCCTCGCCGCCGCCACTGGGTCGGAGCTCACGCTCCCTCACGCCGTCGTGGCCGGGCCCAGCTACCCCGGCGCGCACGGGGGCCTCGTCACCCAATTCGACGCCACGCTGCTCGGCGCCGCGCGAGGCGAAGTCCCCTCCCCCCGCGATCTTTCACGCGACGAGCGCATCCGCGCGTGGCTCGATGTTGAGGCCGCAACCGGGGTGGATCCCCAGCTCGTCGCCTGGCGCGCCGCGGCCGCACGCCTCCCCTCCCTCCGCGAGTTCGCCGCCACTACCCGCCCCGGTCTCTCCGACGAATTCGCCCGTGTCGACCTGATCGCGCGCCTCTTCGCGCTCGGCCTCTCGCGCACCGCCATCGTAACGGGAGCCGTGCCGCCCATGTCTCAGTGGGATTCCCACGTGGAGAACCAGCTCTGGCAGGACCGCTGCTACGAGAACCTGTTCGCGAACCTCCAGAACCTCTGCGCCACGCTGCAAAGCACGCCCGGCACGAGCGGTGCCCCGCTCCTCGCCTCCACCCGTATCCTCGTGCTCTCGGAGATGGGCCGCCAACCGACCTTCAACGCCCAGGGCGGCAAGGACCACTGGCCTACGACCAGCGCGATGTTGATCGGCGCGGACGTTGCTGGGGGGCGCATCTACGGCGGCACCGACGATGGCCTCGTCGCGCGCGGCCTCGACCGCGCCACCGGGGAGGCGTCGGACGGCGCCGAGCGCTTCGATCCAGGCGCGCTCGCCGCCACCCTCGCCCTCGGCTTCGACATCGATCCGGTCGAGCTGGCGCCCGGATCCACCGGCTTGGCGGCCATCTGGTCTTGACTCGCCATTAGGTTCGTGGTCACCGCGCTCGCGCCCCAACGAATCCGGGTTAGCGGCGGCGCCATGATCCGCTTCCTCGCCATCTGTTTTTTCGCCGCCTGCTCCACCTCAGCTCCCGAGGCCCCCCCCGCGGCCGAGAAGCCAGCGGACGCCCCGGTGGTTGACGCAACGACGCCGGCCTCGACCGACATCCCCGCCCCGGCCGACGTGGCCGCGCCCCCGGCCGACGCGCTGAAAACCGCCTCCGGGCTGGCCTACAAGGTGATCACGCCCGGCACCGGAGCAGAGCACCCCGCCGACATCGATTCGGTGAAGGTGAACTACACCGGCTGGACCACCGACGGCAAGATGTTCGACAGCTCGACCAAGCGCAAGAAGCCCGCCAAGTTCAAGCTGAAAGGCGTGATCGCGGGGTGGACCGAGGGCCTCCAGCTCATGACCACCGGGGAAACCGTGCGCTTCTGGATCCCCGAGGCGCTCGCCTACGGCGGGAAGCCCGGCAAGCCGGCAGGCATGCTGGTCTTCGACGTCGAGCTGGTGGAGATCATCCCCGGTCCCAAGCCAATCCCCGCGCCAGAAGACGTGGCGGCGCCTTCCAAGGGCGCAAAGACGACGAAGTCCGGCCTCAGCTACAAGGTGCTTACCAAGGGAACCGGAAAGGTGCACCCGACCAAGGAGCAGGCGGTGGAGGTGGACTACACGGGCTGGACGGTGGACGGGGCAATGTTCGACAGCTCCGTTTCCCGCGGCAAGCCTGCCTCGTTTCCGCTCGGCCGCGTCATCCCCGGCTGGACAGAAGGCGTGCAGCTCATGGTCGTGGGCGAGAAGACGCGCTTCTGGATTCCGGCCGACCTCGCGTACGGGGACACGCCGAAGCGCCCCGGCGCACCCTCCGGCCCGCTCACCTTCGACATCGAGCTCAAGGCCATCAAGGAAGCCGCAGCACCCGCCGCCGGGAAGATGCTGGCGCCAGGAAAGATGGGCCCCGGGAGCAAGCTGGGCGGCAAGCCCGGAGCCGGCGGCAAGTTGGCCAAGCCCGGGAAGGCGGGCGGCGCCGAGTGACAAAAACGCCCGGACGGTCGGGATCGGGGTTTCCCCCGATCCCGACCGGCGCAGATTGTCCGCCTCCCCAGAAGGACAACTGCGCAGCGGGCGAACCCGGTCGTTTTACGCTCTCTACGCGGGTCTGGCGGGAGCGTGCAACCGGTTCGCGCGGCATGATAAATACAAGTTGAGTTGGGCGGCCGCGATGGTGAGACACCGTTGCGCGGCGGGTACGTCCTCAAAATGAATCACCGTCTCGCGAACGTCAAGCGGTCTCGCGTCTGAGAGTGTCACGCACTCGGGATGTGCGATTCAGCCCGCGATGCGCGCGGCTGCGAGCTCGAGCATGCGAATGATGCCGCGATGCTGGATCACGATCGCGTCGGGGAAGTGGGCGCTCACGGTGTGGTCCAGCTCCGTGCCGCCCCACACGATCACGAGATCGGCACCGTCGGTGCGGGGGATCCGACGCTGGTCCCCTTCCACGAAGCGCACGTCGAGACGCCGGTCCAGGCCCTCCCGGAGCTGCCGCCGGTACGCGGGTGAGCCGCCGACGAACACCACGCGGAGCTTCCCATGGATCAGGCAGGCCGTGGAAAACAGCGAGAGCGCCTTGCGGATCGGGCTGTCTTCGCGGAGCTCGCTCCGCTCCGCCGGCACCACCACGGCGACTCGCCCGGGCGGCACGGCCTCGCCCTCGGCGGCGAGCACCAGCCGCTCCGCGAAGAACTGCTCCAGGCCCGCACCGTCCTTCGCCACCAGTTCGTCGAACATCGCCGCGGCCCGCCGCGCATCGAACACCGCGCGCAGAGCCACGACCAGCTCGTCGTCGCCGATCAACCCGCGCTCAGTCGCGATCTCGCGGAGGCTTGGCGGGGGGCCTACGTGCTCCGCCGGCGTCGTGGGCGAAAGCGGACGCGCGGCGACTGAGGCCTCGGCCTCCGCGCGCGCCGCCCCGGCTGCGGCCAACGCTGCCTCCAGCTCGGTGATGCGAGCCCGAGCAACATCGAGTTGCGTCGAGAGCGTGTCCACCACCTCGCGAAGCGGGTTGACGACGGGCGGCGCCGGTGGGGCGGGAGGCGTCGGCGGCGTCGATCGCTGCGGGGCCGCGGGGGGCGTTGCCGCGGCGGTTCGCGCTGGGGGGCGCGGATTTGCTCCATCCAGGCGGCGAACCCCGTGCATCGCCTCGCGGAGGAGGGTGGCGTCGTCCACGATGGGGCGCGGGGGCGCCGCCACCGGCGCAGGAGCAGTAGGCGCGGGAGCAGAAGGCGCGATCGGGGCCCGCCCGGCTGGCGCGGCCACGGCTGCGGCGGGCAGCAGGCCCTTCCGAGGCGGCTCTCCAAGTCGGCGCACTCCGGAAAACGCTTCTTCTAACGCGGATAGATCCGTGAGCACTTTCCGCGGATCGCTGGCCTTGTCCGACTTCATGCCGCCTCCATAGCGCGCTGCCGCCCCCGCCGGGCGGTCCGAATCAAGCCAGCGGCAGGTCGAAGCGCACGACGACGCGGTCCTGAACCTTCAACGCTCCGAACATGGCGGAGTAGGGCGCCACTCCCCATCGCGAGGGGACCAACTCCACCTCCCCCCGTACCCGCCCAGCGCTCGCGAGGATCGGCAATTCAAGCGGCAGCGCGCGCCCGTTGAGCTGCAGGGAACCGTGCACTCCCTGCGCGGATAGCTCTCCTTCGAAGACGATCTCCGCGTTTCTCTCCGCGTGCAACACCTCGCGGCGGAGCGTGGCTTCGATCTGTTCGCGATCCCGCTGCGCCAGCTGCGCCACCGCGCCGCCGGTCACCTTTCCACGAACGCGCAGCCCGTCCACACGACATCGCACAGTCACCTGCGCCCCTTCGACCCGAACCATCGGCGCTGCGTCGAAGCACAGATCATGCGCGATGGCGGACAAGAGCGACCGATCCCTGAACGTCAGCACTTCCAGCATCAGCCCGCCTTGGCGGCTGCGATCACCTCATCGAGGGGCGTCGCGAGCTTGCCAGCGCGAGGCCGCGCCAGCGTGGCCAGCTCCACGGCCAGCGCGTTGTCGCCGGCATTGTACGCGTCTACAGCCACGGCGTAGAGCGCGTACACGCCCGCGATGCCCTCCGGGTCGAGGCGGAACGCGTCCTTGGCGTGCCGGGCGCGGTCCTTCAGCTCGCCCGGAGCCTCGGCCACCGCGCCATGGCAGCGCGCACCGACGTCTCCCAGTCCAGCCTTTTCGGCGATGTTCGTGCACTCCTTCAGGCGGGCTTCGAGGCCGGGAACCTTCTGCGCCACCGAGGCCATCACCGCGGCCCCGTACGCCCGCGCATACAGCTCAGCGTCCTCCACCCGTCCGGTCTCCTCCACCAGCGCCTGCCAGCTCGGGAGCGCCGCGGCCGGGGGCTTGGTCACCAACCCGTTGTACGCCGCCCAGGCAGCGCTGCGGCGCGCGCGCATCGCGTACTCTTTCTCTCCGAGCCGATCGAACGTGGACCGCGCTTCCGTAAAACGGGCCTCCGCGTCCGCGAAGCGGGTGGCGGTGTACGCGGCGAGCCCGAGATCGTAGGTGTCGGAGGCGCCCTGCAGCTCCGTTTGACGCCGGACGAGATCGCCGAGGCCCGCCTCGGAAGCGAGCTTCGCCATGTCGACGTCGTGGCCGAGCATCACGAGAGTGGCCGCCGCGTCCTCGCGCGACACTCGCGCAAGCGCCGAAGCGCGGCCGCCCCCGACCTTCTCGGCCAGCTCCGCAGCCTTCGCGAAGCCCGCGAGCGCCTCGGAGAGCCGCTTCGCGCGTGCGTTCCCGAGGGCTCGCGCCAATTCCACATGGGCGGGCCCCAGCGCGTCTCCTGCGGCGGCGAAGTAGGCCTCCGCCTGTTTCACGGCGGCCCCGACGCTCGCCGGCTCCACCTGTTCCCACGCCCCCACGAGGGCCGTCTGCGCGCGTGCCGCATCGAGGTTCCGCCCCTTCCCCGCGTAGTATCCAGCCGCCTTCCCCAGCGCCGATTTAGCCGTCGCGAGGTCCCCCCGTTGTGCGGCCAACACGCCGCCCAGCTCCGCCTGCCGCGCCGCGCCCTGGCTGTACTGCATCGCCGCCAGCAAAGCCCCCGCCGCCCGCTGCTCCACCTCGGCCCCGGCGAGATCCCCTTCGTGCGCGAGCACCAGGCCCAGCTCGCACCGCGCGTCCACCTCCACCACCCGGTACCCCCCCGACGACGCCACCTTCGCCGCCGCGCGCAGCGTGTCGGCCGCAACGCCCGGGCGCCCCCCGAGCGACTGCACCAGGCCAAGATCCACGAGCGCCGCCGCATGCTCCCGCACCAGCCCCCGCTCGCGCGCCTTCGTCACCGCACCTGCGAGTCGCGACATTGCCCCGTCGAGGTTCCCCTCGGCGCGCTCCACCGCGGCGAGGTCCAAACCGGCGACAAGCTCCTGGCGCGGCGTTTTGGCCGCGGCCAGTCGCGCCTCCGCCGCGCTTCGTGCAGCTTTGGACTGCCCCTTTCCGAGGAGCGATCCGACGTTTGCATCCGCGCCCGAGAGCGCCGCGATGGCCGTCGAAGCGGCGCGACCGGCCGCTACGAGGTCTGCCTCGCCCACGCTCTCCGCCAACGCAATGGCCGACGTCGCTTCCGCCGCCGCCGCTGTGGCATCCCCCTGATCGAGGTACGCTAGGCTGAGGTTCACGCCTGCGCGTGCCTCGCTCGCCTTCCGCCCCGCCGCGCGTGCCGCAGCCTTCGAAGCCTTCAACGTCTCGATCCCCTTCACCACGCTGCCACCGTCTACCTGGAGCAAACCCTGGATGTTCAGCGCCGCCGGCTCCTTGGGCGCGAGGCGCACCGCCTCGTCAGCCGCGCGGCGGGCCCCGTTCAGGTCCCCCACCTCGTACCAACTCACGGCCTCCGCGATGCGGGCCGGCGCGCCACCTCCCGCCTCGGCCAGCGCGCCGAACAAGCCGGCCGCCTCCACGAATTTCCCGGCCGCCAGCGCGGCCTGCGCCTGCGTCACCGTCTCCGCTGCGCTCTCCGCAACCACGATCTCCCCGACCTCGACCGTGGCATCCGCCGCCACGGCGGCGCCCATGAAGAGAACGATCATCCCACGGACTCGGCCACGCGAACCACGAGCTCACGCGCGTAGACCATCGGATACACGCGCACAGCGAGCACGATCCCCGGCGCAAGCGCGTGGAGATCCTCCAGAGGCTCCCCGCCGAGCGGAGCGCGGAGCTGCCCCAGCAACTGCCTCGTTACGACGCGATCCCCCGGGCGCACTTCGGGGACAAAGAAGCCGCCCAGCGATGACCGGTACTCGCGCACCTCGGTGGTGACCATCGTGGGTACGGCTGGTTCCGGTGTTTGCAAGAACCCCCCTTCCACCAGCACCCTCACGAGGGCTCGGGCAAGGGTGCGGGCATCGTCGAGGTCGAGCGAGCCGCCTCTTCCTCCGCGGAGCACGAGCGCAGCTCTCCCCGCCGCACGCCACGCCCCCACGAGCCCTTCGTCGAACCGGGCGGTTGGCCGGCGCCACATCACGGGCAGTCCCGCCGCGCGCCCCAGCTCCTGGGCCGCCCCCGACAGTGGCACCCGAACGTGGGGCGCTTCGTGCACCGTCGCGGAGCCGGTTTGAATGTCGATGCAGAGGGGGCCATCGGTGGCGCGCAGCACCGCGTCGGCAATGCGGTCCACCGGAGATCCGTCTGGATCCCCGGGGAAAGCGTCGTTGAGGTCGCGATCGTCGAAGGGCCAGCGCTTTCGCGCTTCCTCGGCGCCGAACACGTTCACGCAGGGGAGGATGTGGATGGTCCCGCGGGCGCGCTGGAGCCGGAGCACGCCGGCCACGAGGTTCAGCGCGCACACGCCGTTCACCTCATTGCCATGTACACCAGCCACGATCGAAACGACCGGGTCCCCGCTCCCGAACGTCAACCGGTGGAGCACGTATTCGCCCCGGTAGGGCGACTCCAACCGGAAGAACGCACTCACGAAGCCACCATCCGTGCGACGAGGTTTCCCGGATACACCACGGGCTCCTCACGCTGCGCCAGGAGTCGCCCCGAGATCGGGGCCCGGAGCTCCTCCCGCACCTCGCCCGAGATCGGCTCGATCACCTCTCCGAGCACGGCGCCCGCCTCCACCTCCGCCCACACCCCGAGCGTTGGCAGGAACAAGCCCCCCCGGGTGGTGCGCACGTCGAAGATCCCGTCATCGTCCACGCTGACGGGGCGCTGAATGGCCGCCCAGTGGAAGGGCAGTTGGTCCTCGGGGAGCGCGCCGAGCACCGCCAGGAGGTTGAGTACGCCATCGGCGAGCTCCAGTCCCACCCCTTCGGTGAGGCGGTTGCCGGAGCCCCCCTCGAGACCGATCAGATCAGGAAACACGTCGTCGAGGGAGCCGGCGGCTGGGGCGGCGGCGTAGCGCCACACGCAGCGAACGTTCGACTGCGCGGCGAGCTCGATCGCCACCGGCCGATCCGCCCTCACTCGGGCCTGGGGGCACTGCCGAAACGCTGGATGCGCGCTCCGAAGCTCCACGATCTGCGTAGCCGGCCGGAGCGCCGCGAACAGCGCTGCGGCGACCTGGTCAGGCGCGTGCCCGTCGGACCGCCCGGGGAAACGCCGGTTCAGGTCGACGTCGAACCCCGGCCAGTTCCGTGCGCCCTGATGGGCCGCCAGGGGGTTCACACAGGGGTACAGATCGACGGTGCCCCGGAGCAGGCTGGCCACCGAAGCGAGGTGTCTCCCGACGGTGTGAACGACCCGAGTGCCCTCCGGTGTGTCTCCGCGAAGTCCGGCGATGATCACGACGTGCGGGCCATCGCCCCCGACAAAGCGGCGCCGCGCCACTGCTACGGCATCTCCCGTCGGCAGCTCGATCTCGCACAGGGTCTCTAGGGTCTGGGACACGGCCGCCCGAAGCATACCACTACCGGGCTCACGTCTGGCGATCGACGACGCGACGCGCGGTCCGACCGTCCCACACGGCGCGGTCGGCCAGAGCCGCGATGCACTCTGCGAGGTCCGTTTCCACCCCCTCGATGCGCGCAGCTTCGAGCATCCCTCGCAGTCGGACGAGCGCGGCGTGCCGCGTGGGCGCCCGCACCCGAACCCGGGCGAGGATCGCGTTCTTTCCGGGATCCACGCGCTGGCCCTCCGCCACGATCGAGTCTACCGCCGTGGGATCAGGAAAGCTGAACGCTTTGAGGCGACCACGCCCACGCAGGGCCACGGCGACCTCAGCCGCGCAGCCATCCGCCGCGATCTCTTCTTGGTCCCAGCCGAGATCCTCGCCGGCCGCGAGCGCAACCTGCGCGCCCACCAGATCAGTGCCGTACACGAGGTCGTGGAGGCCAAACCCCTCGGGCAAACCCGGGTCAACATCCAGAAACCATGGGCGATCGTCGGGCCCGATGAGGAAGTGAACGCCGGCGGCTCCGAAGAAACGCCACGCCGCCACGAAGTCAGCGGCACCAACGCCGATTTTTTCGCGAAGCGCGGCGTCCACCCCCGAGGATGGGCATTCGCGCAGCCGGACGCCCGCTGCGCCCGGCAGGGAGGCTTCGTGTTCGCCTACGTGCACCGCGTTTCCCACGCCATCGCCGACCACTACCACCACCACGTGCCGGGCTTCGGCCAGCGCGCGCTCGGCGAACGCGCCGACCTCGCCCGCATCCGCCACCGCGCGGCGCGCCGTGGCAAGATCATGCGCCACTACGGTTCGACCATGCCCGCGCCGGCCCGGGCGAATCACAACGGGGAGGCCGAATCGTTCACACCACGAGCCCACCTCGTCGGGGGTGAACAGGAGCGAGCTTGAGGGCAGGCATTCCAGGCCAGCGTCCCGCGCGCGGGCCCGGGCTTGCGCCCGATCGAGGGTCCACAACAAGTCGTCGAGCCGCGGGCCAAGCCAGGTGAGGCCGACGTTGTGCACGGATCGCGCGAACTCGGCGCTGCGGGCGAGCCCATGAAAGCCAGGATGCACGGCATCAGCGCCGCTATCGAGCGCAGCAGCGACGATTCCGGCAGCGTCGAGGTACGGGTCGCTCGTTCCGGATGAGGGGATCCGCACCGCATAGGCCGCTTCGTCGAGGTGCGGCGCTTCAGCGTCGGCATCCGCGAACACCGCCACGCTCTCAAAGCCCGCCGCTTCCACGGCCCGCACGAGGCGAGCGCCCACCTCCCCTCGATCCGCCACGAGCACACGCTGAATGGGTCGTACGTCCGCCATCGCGCCCCTTGTAGCGCGTCCGCGATACGAGGGCCGCGTGGCCGCTCCCCCTTCCATCACGATCGTGGGTCCGGGGCGGCTGGGCCGCTCCGTCGCAGGCAGCCTGCGGCGCGCGGGTTGGGCGGTCACGACGGTAGGGCGCGGGGAGGAAGCTCCCAAGGGGGCCAGCTTGATCTGGCTCACCGTGCCCGATCACGCCGTCGCGGCTCGCGCCCGCACGCTCCCGCCCGGTGCGCTCGTGCTGCACAGCGCGGGTAGCCTCGGGCCCGAGGTCCTCGCCCCCCATCGCGGCGCCGTGCTCCATCCGTTGATGACCTTTCCCCATCCGGAAGGCGCATTCGTGCCGTGCACGGCGAGTGGCCACCCGGAGGCCCTCGTTGCCGCCCACGAGGTCGCGGCCGCTTTGGGCTGGCGCGTGCTCGGCGAGGTGCACGATCGCGCTCGCTACCACGCGGCGGCCTGCATGGCCTCGGGGCACATCGCGGCGTGTTTTGCCGACGCAAGCGTCATCTTTGCCAGTGCCACGGGGGTTTCGGAGGCGGAAGCGCGGCGCACGCTCGAGCCGCTCGCCGCAGCGACCCTGGCCCGCGTCGTCGTGGCAGGCTCGGCCGCCATCACGGGGCCAGCGGCCCGGGGAGACGAGGCCACGATCGCCGCACATCGCGCTGTTTTGCCCGCAGACTCCCTCGCGCTCTACGACGCGGGCACCCGTACAATCAAAAAACTCCAAGGCGGGTGACGAAAACCGGTGGCGCCGTCAAGAGCGGGGACTATAGTTTGTGGCGTAGGCCCTCTCCGGGAGCCCCCATGCTCGACGCGTTCATCATCGACCGCATCCATCGCGAACGGGAAATTCCGGAGGGCGCCCAGTTGCCGCTCCGCATCGAGGTGCCGCTGCCTCCGCCGCACGTGGAGTGGCGCCGGCCGGAACCTGGCGGCGAGGATCGGGGGGACCGCGGGATCGTCGAGGTCGATTTCTCGATCTAGCCGACCGGATGGCCGACGGTGAAGATCATGTCGCCGGGCCGCACAAAACGTCGTCCAAGCCGTTGAATCAGCCAACCGCTGTCGGGCGCGGCGATGGCCACCCGCTGCCCGGGCCGCTCCAGCGGGATGAGCTCCCCGATGATGTCCCCCGGCTGAACCTTCCCCCCCAGCGCCGCGAGCGGCTCGAAGATTCCGGCACCGGGCGCGCGCACGAGGCGCCGGTGAACATCTACGCGATTGCGTCGCGGTGAACGCTCTTGATCGTCCAGGCAACCGCACGCCGCGGCCAGGCGGAGCAGGCCGGCGAGCGCCCGCGCGAGCAAGGGCTCGTCCAGCTCCGGGAGATCGGACATCTCCACCGCGAGGACGTGCACGCCCGTGCGCTCGATCGCCGCGTCGAGGCTGCCCTGGAACGACCGAACGTCGTCGGCAGAATCGCCGAAAACCCAGACGACGTGCGGGTCGAGGGCGGCGAGGTAGCGTTCGTGCCGGGCACGGTGCTCGATGTCGGCAACGGGCGGCTGGATCGCGAGCAACGGCGTGCGCATTACAAAGTTATGTAGGTTTATCGCCAGTTCACAACCCTCGCAGGCACGAACGACCGCGGCCGCGAGGCGGCGAGTGAGCGCGGGGCCCCCTCCCCCGTCCCCGATCCGGTTCATGTCTTCGTCATCCCAACTGCTCCACCGCGCCCGCTGTAGCAGCGCCGGAATGTTGGCCGCCGCCACCACCCGGATGCCCGCGCGCAGCTCCCGGGTGCGCAGCACAGTGATCAAACGGTCGACGAGGACGAGCGGCGAGGGCTCGTCCCCGTGGATGCCAGCCACGACGGTGAGGCGCGGAGGCCCTGGCCCGATGTCCACAAGCGGGAGGTGAAGCTCCATTCCGCCCGCGTCGACAACGGGCAGTCGGTGGTAGACCGGGTCCATCCCGAAGCGTCTATCCGCTTGAGGCTTCCCAAACCGCTCGGGCCGCGGCAGTGGCGGACCGGACCACCCGATCGGCCATCTCCGGGTGGGGCGACTCCAGCTCCAACCGCAGGCCATCCGGACCGAAGACGACGGAGCGGGCCCCGGCGAAGTTGAAGAAGTCGTCCAGCGCCGCCTCGAGCGCCTTGTTCCCGGAAACACTGCCGCTCGCTGAGCGCACCTCCACCCGCAGCGACCACGCCCTGCCCCGCGCGATCTCGGTCCACCGGGTGAGGTCGATCCCGGAGCGAACGCCGCGGGGAACCACGATGAAGCCGTGACGCGCGACGCGTTTGCTGCTGAGCTGGAGGGTGCGCCGATGGGGATCCAGGCTCACCCGAAAGCGGGGACCGCCATGCACGAGATCGAACCATAAGCCGAGAATCGGATCGGTCTGCACCTGTTGCCCGTGCTCGGCGGCGAGCTTCGACAGCGCCAACGCCCACGGGGCGCCCGGGTCCTCCACGACGCCAGAGCGGACCAGCCACGGCCAGATCGCCAGGGGCAGGCCCAATAACAGCCCGACGACGCCGGCCGCCGCCCGGGCGAGGTCGGCGTCCTCCAAAGCAGCCGTGAGCGCCGGCGCGACGGCCCAAGCGCCCGCCAACATCATCGTGCCCCCAAGGGCAGAGGCCAGCGGCGCCAGGGTTCGAGAGGCTTCGGCCACGCCTTCCTGCTCTCACACGGGCAGCGGAGTTCATCAACCGCTTGCGCCCTGCGCCGTGGTGGGCTAAACGCGCCGCCCCCACGAATAGAGAGTATCCCATGGCTCGCCGCTGCGACCTCACCGGAAAACGTCAGAACGTCGCCAACAAGGTGTCGCACTCCAACGTAAAGACCAAGAAGGTTCAACTCCCCAACCTGCAGGTGCGTCGCATCTGGTGGGCCGAGGAGAGCCGCTTCGTCACGTTGAAGCTGTCCACCCGCGTGCTCCGCACCTTGCGGAACCGCACCCTCGGGCAGTTCCTGCGCGAAGAAGGCCTCTCGCTTTCGTGAGCCGCCGGCGCCGGCGCTGAGCCGCGCGCCCTACAGCTCCACGCACACCGCATCGCCGACGATCTGCACCTTGTAGGTGCGGACCTTCACGGCGGTGTCGGTGAGGCACGCCCCATTCGTCACGTCGTACTTCCACCCGTGGTACGGGCAGGTGACGACGTTGCCGTCCAGCTTCCCTTCCCCTAGCGGCCCGCCCGCGTGCGGGCAGGTGTTCGTGATCGCGCAGTGATGGCCGCCGACGTTGGCCACTGCGATCGACGTACCGCCGATGATCACCTCGATGATCTGTCCCTCGGGCAGAGCGTCCTTGTGGAGCACCACCTCGTAGCCATCCGGCGGCGTGACGTTCTTGGGCGCCTCCTTCAGGAGCCCCATCGCTTTCTCCGCCGCGACCGGCGGCGCCGCTTCCGGCTTGCGGGAGGGAGCGGAGGACGAGGCCGGCGCGCTTCCGCCCGGCTCACCCTTGAACAGGCGCGCACGGAGGCCGTTGGGCCGGCCGGCCAGGAGGGTTTTCAGGAACGACATACGACCTCGGTTCAGAATGCGAGAGGGAAGGACCAGAACACGCCGCCGGACTGTCCGGGCGCGGCGACCAGCGCCATGGGGTTTGCCTGTCCGAGCCCCGCGAGCGTTACGACTTCGCCGAAGTTGTCGTCGGGATCCTGGCCCTGGATGCCCACCGGCGCGTCGGCGCCCGTGAACGTTCCAGGTCCACCCAGCATATCCCCAGAGAACACGTACAGCCGCCCGGGGCTCTCCCCCGGGGAGCCGATGACGAGCTCCGCCTTGAAGTCGCCGTCCAGATCCGCGGCGTCGGCCGAGGGGAAGTTCACCACCGCGTCTGCCGTGAAGCCCTGGATGTCGGTGACGCTCGACATCGCGACCGAGGCTGCCGCTCCGGAAGCTGGACGTTCGGCCCCCAGCATCGTGTAGAACGTGCGCGGCAAATCGGCGTCCGTGACGTAGCTGGCGATGAACACGTCGGCGTACCCGTCGTCGTTTATCTGCCCCGCACCGAGCGTTTGGCCGCCGATCGGCGAGCCCGACACCTCGCCCGTCCAGGTCGCCTCCGCGTCGTCCGTCGTGAGCGAAGCCACCTCGGAGGCCACGAGCGTGCCGTCGAACACGTACACCGCCCCGCGGGCACCTCCCGGCGCGCCGGCGATGAGCTCTCCCACGCCGTCCCCGTTGAGGTCCAGCGCGGCCAGGGAGGCGCCGAAGCCATCAACCAGCGAGTCCGAGTTGACGGGAACCCCGCGCTCCACCGCGCCACCAACACCCTCTACGTCTTCGAGCTCGAGAAGGTAGACCGTCGTGGAGGGGCTCGACACGGTGATCGCCAGGCGATCGCCGACTTGAGCAGCGGCAAAGCCGATGGAGCCGCCGGTGGCGTAGAGGATATCGAGGTTCTCCGCCGCTATCGCAGACCCGGCACCGTCGATCGTATCGTCGGGAACGATCCAGTAGGCGCCATAGCTCGGGTCCCCGATGAGGAGATCCGCATGCGTGTCCGTATCCAGGTCGAAGCTCAGGACGTCGAAGCCGAAGGCCGTACCGGCCCCATAGGTGATGTCCTTTCCACCGTCGATCGAACCATCCGCAAGGTCAACGGTGGAGGTGATCCGCACGGCGTTGACGCTCGGAAAACCCGCGGCCACCCGGTCATCCCCTGGGGGGAACGCCGCCACTTCGGAGATGAAGCCCACCTCGGTGAACAGACCGTGCTCCGCGTAATCCTGCGCCGCTTCGATCACGGAGCCGTCGCAGTCCCCGTCCACCCAGTCCAGCACTTCTTCGGCGCCGGGGTGAACCGCCGGGTTGTTGTCATCACAATCGTCTGTCGAGGCCGGGCCAGCCAGATACCCATCGCTGTCGGCGTCGTCGATCGGATCGCCCGAGTCGCTCGTATCGGCCGAGTCATCGGTCGTTCCGGTGTCGGACACCATGCCGGTGTCGAGCAGAATGGGCGGGAGGCAAGCCGTGACGAGCAGGAGCAACATTCAAACGTCCGATGGCGCAACATACCGGGCTGACGGCGGCTCGTCGACCGGCAGGGACGGGGACCCTTTCTCGCCGAAGGGCGTTACACTCTGGCGCATGCCGACCCTCTCCCTCACGCTTGCGGCGCTCGCGCCGCTGGTTGCCTGCGCGCCCCCGCCCTACACCGCCCCCCCGGAAGACACGGGCGAAGGAGACGGAGGTAACGAAGAGGACACGGCCGCGGGCCTCGACATCGTGTGGCCGGTGGCGGAGGCCCCCGTCACCGGGTGCGCGATGGTGGTCGTGGACGTTCGAAACGTCACGCTGGTCGACTTCATGGTCAACACCGAGGCGGTGGAGGGCCAAGGCCACTACCACCTGCTCTTTGAGGACAAGTACCTCCCCTGCGCGACGCCGTACTGCTTGATCGGCCTGGAAAGTGAAGGTTTCCAGACGGTTACCGCGCAGCTCGTAAACAACGACCACAGCCCGATGCTCGACGAGAACGAGGCAGTGATCGAAGACACGCTGCTCCTCGACGTGACGGCGGGCGAATGTACGCTGGGGACGCCGAGTGCCGGCTACTAACCCCAGCGAGCCCTCGGCCGGGCGGCGCTTCGAGCTGGTGCGCACGCTCGGCGTCGGCAGTTTTGGCACCGTGTACCTCGCGGAGATGGAGAGCGCGGGCGGGTTTCGGCGGCGGGTGGCCCTGAAGGTACTCAACCCGACCTGGGATCAGGTGAGCGACGCGAGCACCCGCTTACGAGACGAGGCGCGGCTCCTCGGTCGCCTCCAGCACCGCCACATCGTGCGGGTGGATGACCTGCTCCGCTTGGACGGGCGCTGGGCGCTGCTGATGGAATTCATCGATGGCGTGGACCTTGAGTGCGTGGTTTCCCCCCCTCCGGACTCTACGATCCCCGCGATGTCGCCCAAAGCCGCGCTGGAAATCGTAGCGGCCGCTGCGAGCGCACTGCGCGCGGCAAACGAGACGATCGGCAACGACGATCGTCCGCTCGCCGTGGTGCATCGCGACATCAAGCCCTCCAACATCCGGGTTACCGCTGCCGGAGACGTGAAGGTGCTGGACTTCGGCGTCGCCCGGGCCGATTTTGTGGGGCGCGAAGCCAAGACCGAGCGTGTTCGCTACGGGTCGCTCGGGTACATGTCTCCCGAGCGCCTGCTCGGCGGCGACGAAACTCCCGCTGGAGATGTGTACGCGCTGGGCGTGGTGCTGTACGAGCTGCTGCTCCGGATCACGTACGGGCGGAGCGAGCTGGCCCCCGACGCGCAGGACGCCCAGGTGAAGCGCGCCGCCGAGGCGCTGTCCCCCGCGGCTGGCGACGAGATCGCGGCCCTCGTGGCGCGGATGTTGGCGTATGAGCCGGAGGATCGGCCGAGCGCCCACGCAGTGGAGATGGAAGCGCGCGCGCTGCTGGCGACACGCACTGAAGGCGACCTCGCAGCATGGTGTTCCCGGGCCGTTCCGGCGCTCGACCTCACCGCGGCCGACGACGACGGAGCGGTACGCGGTCGGGTGCTCGCGGAATCGGACGTGAGCGGAAGGGCGATCGTGAACTCCGCGACGATGGTGCTGCCGGCCGACGCACCGCAGCCCGTCGCGGCGGTGGACCCGCCCACACGGACCAGCGACACGATGGCGTTGGCGCAGCCTGAACCCCCGGCAAACGTCGGCGGGCCGCTGCGGATGGCGTGGATCGTCGGCGCGCTCACCGTGGCGGGGCTGATTGCGGGCCTCGGATGGGCGCTGTTTCGTCCGGCCGAGGATCCCGCTCCTCCCGCGCCGGTCCCAGTCACGCTTCCAGTCGCACCGGTCGAAGTCGCCCCGCTGGAAGCGGCGCCCCCGCCCGCCGCGAGCGCGCCCAAGGACTCCCCTCCAGAGGCCGCGCCAATCCCTCCAGTCGCCGCGGACCTCCCTCCCAAGTCCGGCACGCCGAAGGTCCCCCCTCCCGCCGCGCCTCCAGTGGTCGCAGCGATCGCGACGCCCGCCCCGGTGGTCGACACCGCAGCCCGTCTGCGGTCCGCCAAGTTTGCGCTTGCAAACAGCACCGAACGCATCGACGTGGTTTGCGGCGATGTCCGAAACGGCGGCTCCGGCAACGCGTTGATGCAGTCCTTCCCCCCGGGCCCGTGCACGGTGTCCGCCGGGGGCCTCACCACCACCGTGAACGTGCAGGAGCCCCGCAAGGTGGACTGCACCCTGGAATCGGGCACCCTCACATGTCGCTAGTCCTGGCCCTCGCGTCCTTTGCCTTCGCCGACCGCGTCTACTGGGTGTCGCCGCCCGCTCCGGCCGACGTCGACGCCGCATCGCGAACCCTGCCTGGTGCCTCGGCCGCGCCGCTCGACGCGCTTGTGGCCGAGGCGCCCGACGCCAGTCAGGGCAAGGCGCTCGACACGCTCCGCGCAGAGCTCGAGGCGGTGCGCCCGCTGCTCACCGAATTTGACGGCGAGCTGCAGATCATGGCCCGCCTGCGCAAGGCCACGGCCGACGTTACCGAGCTTCGTACCCCAGAAGACGCGGATCTCTTGTGGCAGGCGCTCTGTGTGGAGGGCAACGCGGTTCACCGCTATTTTGGCGATCGCCTCGATAGCGAGCCGGGCGCCGCCCCCTACCGCACCCAGCTGGGCCCCATCGTGGTGGTTGGTCCCTGGGTGGACGCGGTGGCGCTCAAGGGGGCCGCCAACCCGAACGACGCCGACGTTCCCGAAAAGCCCCAGCGCCTCGGCTACGACGGCGTGCGCGCCATCATCTCGGCGATGCCCGCGGCGAGCTTCGAGATCGGTCGGCTGGCGGAGGGTGCGGTGGTGTACCTCGACGGTCGCCGCGTAGACGCGAGCCCCGGATCGCGCACGCTCATCGTCCCGGGGCGGCACTTCTTCAGCATCAAGGTGGGGGATGTGGGCCTGTTGCACGGCGATGCCGAGCTGCGCGAGGCCACGACCATGCGCGCGGAGGCGCCGTTTGGTCCCAAGGAGCGGGATGCCCTGGTCGCCCTGGCGGCCAAACCGGCGGGGTGGAGCGTTCCTGAGGCGGCGCTCGTACCGATCCGGGGGGCCAATGAGCCCGTGTACCTGGGAACACCGGGGAACGGGCGTCCCAAGCTGGTTCGCGTGGACCGAGGAACGGCCGAGGCGGTGGAGATCGTCGCGCCTGCGGTCACCTACAGCCCGATCTCGGTGCATGCCGCGTTGGGGGCGGGATGGATGTCCACTGGGGACTTCTTCCTGTTGAACGTGGACGATGGCGCGCCCTACAGCGGTGAGTCGGTGAACGCGTTCTCCCCGGCGCTAAGCGCGGATGTGCAGTGGCGCACGGGGCTCTTCGCCGTCAGCGGCGGGGTGTCCGGGCAGGTGGCTACCGGGGACTATCACAGCCTCCCGTCGGGAGACACGGAGGTTCGCACGGTGGTGTACCCCCATGTGGGCGTCGGGCTGCCGTGGGTACAAGCGACCGTTGGTCCGATGTTTCCGTGGTATTTGGGGCTCGGCCTCAAGGCGCGGGTGCCCGTGGCTTCTGGCTTCGAGGTGGCCGCCGGCGGCGTGTATGGCATGGGAATGTCGGTGGAGCGCGAAGCCGGTGCGCCGGACTACGAGCCGCTCCCGCTCTACTCGGCGTGGGCCGGCGTGGGCTGGGCGTTCAATTAGAGGGCGCGGATGCTCCTGTCCTCGCTGTTGTTCGCTTGCGCCGAGTCGCCGGTGGTGTCCGATGGGCCGGCGCCGCAGCCGGTGCCCACGCTCAAGCCGGTGCAGCTCGCGCTGAACTGGTACCCTGAGCCCGAATTCGGGGGGTTCTACGATGCGGCTCTGCGAGGGTTGTATCGGGACGCTGGGCTGGAGGTCACGGTCGTTCCGGGCGGCCCGGGCGTGCCGGTTTTGGAGCTGCTCGCCGCGGGGCGCGTGGACGTCGCGATCACCGGGGCCGACGACCTTTTGGTACGGCGGGCGAAGGGGCTCGACGCGGTGGCGGTTTACGCCGGGTTCCAGGACTCACCGGTGGGGCTCCTGGTGCACGCGCCGGGGCCCGCGCGGTATGAGGACGTCGTCGGGCCGGTGGCAGCGGAAGCGGGGTCGCCGTTTCAGCAGTTCGTCTGGGCGCGATATGCGTGGGAAGGGAAGGTTGAGCTGGTGCCGACGACGGGCACGATCGCGCCGTTCATGGCCAACCCCGCGTCGGCGCAACAAGCGTACGTCACCAGCGAGCCCTGCCTTGCGGAGGCCCAGGGCGCCTCTGTGGGGTTCTTGCCGGCCAAGGAGGCGGGTTGGAACCCCTACGCGTCGTTGGCGGTGGTGCGCGGAGGCGAGAAAGCCGAGGGATGGGTAGGCAAGTTTGTGTCGGCGAGCCAGGCGGGGTGGGAGCATTACCTCGTGGATCCGGCCGTTGCGAACGCGGAGATCGTGAAGCTCGACCCCGAATTGGGGGGTGGCAAGATTGATTGTGTGGTGGCGCGGCAGGCGGCGTATGTGCGGGGTACTGCGGGGGTGGGGCGCGTGGAGGGGGCGCGGTTTGTGGAGCTCGCCGAGGCGCTGAATTCGGTGGGGGTGGTGGTTTCGGGGGAAGGGGCATACTTGGAGCGGTAAGGGGGGCAGAGGCAGAGGCGGAGGCGGAGGCAGAAAGGTTCGCGCAAAGCCGCTAAGACGCAAAGGGGGAGAGAGAGAGACGAGAGAGAAGGGAAGAGAAGAGAAGAGAAGAGAAGAGGGCGGAACAGAAGAGAGGGAGGAGTGGGAGGGAGGGGGGGATGCGTGAGGCAGACGCAGAGGCAGAGGCAGAGGCGGAGGCAGAAAGGTTCGCGCAAAGCCGCTAAGACGCAAAGGGAGAGAGCTAGAGAAGAGAAGAGAAGAGAACAGATAGGGAGGGAGGAGAGGAGAAGCGAAGCGCGGGGGAAGACGAGGGAGCCGGGAGGGGGGCGGGAGTGCGCGGGATCAGCCGGGGAGACCATTCACGACGCGGCAGACGCCATCGCGAAACAATGGCAACCCGAAATTTACGAGGAGCCCGAGACGCTTTCCGCTCAGCTTCAAATAGGTGAGGAGCTGCTTTCGGTGCACCGGGTGATTCGCTTCGACCGACTTCACCTCGACGATGACCAAGCCGTTGACGACGAGGTCCGCCCGGAAGCCCTCCTCGAACACCAGACCTTCGTAGGTCACCGGAATCCTGACCTGCCGCGCCGTTTCGAGCCCACGGGAATTGATCTCGTACGCGAGCACCGCCACATACACCGACTCCAGCAACCCCGGCCCCAACTGAGTATGCACCTTGTAGGCTGCGTCCACGATGATCGTAGCAATTCCGTTCTCTTCCACTTTCGCTCCCGAATTCGTGCGCCGGCCGTGCGCGAAGCATTGATAACTGGAACTTTTCCTGACGTCCAGCTTTCGGTTCCCCGTTTCCCGTGTCCGTGAGCCACGGCTCTGTCACCCAATCGCCAAAAGCGCACCCCGCCACCCAAGCCCGCCCGGACCACCTCCCGCTCGCCGCTCCCCGATCCCCATCTCCCCTTCCTCCCCCTCTTCTTCCCCTTCTTCTTCGCGCCTTTGCGCCTTTGCGCGACCCTCTTTCC
>BJHF01000080.1 GCA_014191855.1 Deltaproteobacteria bacterium | reverse complement strand
AGCGCGGCCTCCTCGCGAAGACTCCGGGTGCCCCGCGCAGCATCCGGGTGCTGGTACGGCGAGCCGAACTACCAGAACTGGAGTGACGACGTTGCCACAGATCAAAACCCCTGCGACGAGGTACTAGTGCTGACGGGGGCCCCACGACGCGAGCGCAGGGGCGTACGGTCCGGGAATTCCTTCAGAACCTGCTCGATGGGCTGCTCGCACACGACGCGAGCCTGCGTACCTTGGACGAGGCGCTCCCCTTGGAGAACGGCGGCGGCGCCCCGAACCGCCGCTACTTCTTGTCGAGGATCGCCATCCACAAAGACGGCACGCCGTTTCGGGCCCCGCTTGAGTATTTCCATCCCCGGGCCGGTGTGATCTACGTGGAGACCCACCTCAGCCACGACGCGGCGCGCAATGCTGGGGAGCACCTGGTCTCCCGGCTGGGCTGCACGCCAACCCGGGAAATGGAGCTCGGTCTCGCGTGACCACAACCCAACCGTGTTTACTCAATGTCAGAGGTCGTGATGCCGGCCACGCTGCACACCGATTACATGCAACGGCTCAAGCTCGACGCTGCAGAGATCGCCAGTCGGAGGCGATTTTTCGCGATCGAAGACGAGGATCTGCAGCGATTGAGCGCGCTGCGGCCGCTCGCCGAAACGCACACCGCCGAGGTGCTCGCCGGTTTCTATGAGTGGTTGCTTGCCCATCCGGGCACGCGTGAGTTCCTTCAAGATCCAGAGGTGGTCGAGCGCCTCAAACGTACCCAGCTTCAGTACTTCTTGGGCCTCTTCGCGGGAAAGTGCGACACCGAGTACGTTGAGCACCGGCTCCGGGTGGGCATCGCGCACGAACGGGTCGGCCTCCCGCTCAAGTGGTACATCGGCTCGTATAGCCGATATCTGGATCTGGCTGAGAAGCTCATTCGGCAGTCGCTCCCCCCGGGTGGTGCTGAGCTCTCGTTGGTGAGCCTGCGTCGGCTCGTGTTCTTCGATATGGCGCTCGCGGTTGAAACCTACGTCGCGGCCGTGAGCGAGTCCATCGGCCAGCACCGGGCTGCGGTGGAAGAACTCTCGACGCCCGTGATTCGCGTGTTTGAAGGCGTGCTGCTCCTTCCACTCATCGGCACCATCGACAGTGCCCGGGCGCAGGGCATCATGGAGACTGTGCTCAAGCGGGTGAGCGACGCGGAGGCCCAGGTCATGATCATCGACATCGCAGGCGTTGCGGTCGTGGATACCCAAGTGGCCGATCACCTCCTCCGAGCCTATGCAGCGGTACGATTGCTGGGCGCGGCGACCATTCTCACCGGTATCAGCCCGCAGATCGCGCGAACCATCGTGGATCTCGGCGTGGATATCTCGGCGATGCACACCCGCAGTCGGCTTGCCGACGGCATTGAGCTCGCTCTTCACCTCACGGGCCGCGAGCTCCGGACCGGGGGGAGCTGATGGCCGTGCCGGGCGTACCTATCGTGCGCATTGGCAGCGCCCTGCTCTGTGTGTTTCAGAGCGGGCTCAGTGATCGGATCGCGGAGGAGTCTCAGCGTCAGTTGCTGGCGCAGATCGAGCGCTCGGGGGCCACTCAGGTGCTCCTCGATATCTCCTCGCTCGACGAGGTGGACACCTACACGGCGCATGTCTTGGTCGATACGGCCGACATGGCCCGACTGATGGGTGCCCGCACCGTGCTGGTTGGTATGCGTCCGGAGGTCGCGGCCACGCTCGCCCACATGGGTGAGGCGCTTGTCGGCTTGGAAACGGCGCTGAACGTCGACCAGGGGTTCGCGCTGCTCGCCACGAAGCGGGCGCGCCGATGAGCGACCTTGTGGAGATCCGCGAAGACGCTGATGTATCGGCTGCCGCGCGGCTCGTGAGGGAAATCGGCGACCGTTCCAGGCTCTCCGGGCCCACGACGGAGTCGCTCATCACCGTCATCGCCGCGCTCGCGACCAACCAGCTTCGCCACGCCAGCCGCGGTCGCATCCTGGTGCGCACGGACGCGCGCGATGGCGTCCCGGGGGTGGAAATCGAAGCCGTGGACGCCGGACCCGGTATCGCGGATCCGACCGCGTCGTTCGCGGAGGAGTCACGACGTAGTGGAGCTCGGGCTGGCGGCCTCGCCAGCGTGCGGCGGCTATCTGCCGAGGTCGACCTGGACGTTCGGGCCGGCGAGGGGACGAGGATCGTCGCCCGGATGTACGATCGCCCGGTACCGCGCCGGCGCACGGTGACGATCCTCGGCCGGCCTTTGCCCGGAGGGCGGATGAGCGGCGACGCTAGCGCGTTCTGGAGAGGCGATGCCTTTGTCCGTGTGATGCTCTGCGATGGTCTCGGGCACGGCGCCGAGGCCCGACAGGCGTCCGAGCTCGCGATCAGAACGGCGAACGCCATCCCCGACGCAGCGCCCGAAGCAGTTTTGGCCGCGTGCGATGCCGCGCTTCGGCCGACCCGGGGAGCGGCCGTCACCATGGTGCACGTGGATGAGCGCGGGCACCTCACCGGCGCGAGCGTAGGCAACATCGAGGCTGGCGTGTGCCAGGGCGGCGTCGTGAGCCGGCTGCCGGCGCAGCCGGGCGTCGTCGGAAGTGGCCGGGCCCGGGAGCGCCTCCGGCCATCGAGGCTCCCGATGCCGCGTGGGTCGATCTTTGTCCTTGCAACGGATGGCTCCACCTATCCACTCGCGGAGTGCAGGGTTGCGGACACGGCCGGGGTTCCGCCGTGGGTACTGGCGCAACGCATCCTTGAACGCTGTGCTCGAGATACCGACGATGCGATGGTGGTCGTGGTCGTGTGAATCGCTGTTTGCCACCGCAGTTTGCGTGCCTACCTATATTTCGGGGTGAACGTGGAAACAATCGAAGCCGGGTCGATGTCGATGACGTGGGATCCTTCCACCCGGGTCGCCGTTTTGGCGATGGCGCCGTACGGCACGGGTGCTCAGGCCCAGGAATTGACGGGTGCACTGGAACGGTGGATCGGGAACAATGAGCGAGCGTTTGCGTTGCTGAGCGATTCTACCGCCGGGGATCACGAAACCGCGGATTGGCGCACCGTTTGGGGCCGCTTCTACATGAAGCATTGTCGGGAAGGCGTGGTGGCGGGGTTTGGTGCCAGCCCCGACGTGCAGATCGCCGGCGCGCTGTTCGCCAGCGGATCCGGTGTTCGCCTTCAGTTGTTCGCGCACGAGCCCGAGGCGCGAGCTTGGCTCCGGGCGCAGGGGTTTGCGGCATGACACCGGAGAGCCCTGCGCCCGCGGGGGCACCCACGTTCGATGCCATATTCAAGGTGATGGGCGCCGTTTCGGTAGGGAACGTGGATGCGCGGGTCATCATCCCCGCGCCTCCAGACCTCAACGACATTCCCACGCGCTTCGGAATCGCGCTCAACGTCCTGTTGAGGGACCTGAGCGAACGCACGGCGGCGCATCATGCCCAGCTCGCGACCATCCGCAAGCAACAGGAGGCGATCCTGAGCCTGTCCACACCCATGCTCGTCGTGGCCGAACGCGTGCTCCTCATGCCGCTTATCGGCGTCTTGAACGCTGAACGGGCCGACCACCTGATCGAGGGCGCACTTGAAGCCATCCACACCACGGGCGCTCGCGTCGTGCTCATTGATCTGACGGGGCTGCTCACCGTGGACGAGTTCGCCGCCAAGGGGCTGATCAAGCTGGTTCAAGCCGCCTCCCTCCTGGGCGCCACCAGCCTGCTGTGCGGCATTGGTGCGCGGGTAGCCATGGAGATCAAGGCGGTCGGGGCGGACGTTACCCAACTTCGGATGGTGTCGTCTCTCCGCGCCGGGTTGGTCGAGGCGCAGCACTGCCTGGCCACCGCACCGAATCGCAATGGCGCCACTCACTCCTCATAATAGCTCAGGGCACAGCGGCCGCCCCATCCCCATCGTACCCCCAACACACGACACTCCCGCTCGTCGTGATCGCGCACGCGTGGGGAGTGCCTGGGCTCATGCTCACCGACGTGAAGCTCCCTGAAGGGGGGCTGCTCTCGCCGTAGGTGTCATCACCAAAGCAGGTGAGCGTACCGTCCGGAGTGATCGCGCAGCCGGCGATCTGCCCGACATCGAAGCCGACAAAGGGGCCGGAGGGGATCGCGGAGCCGAAGGCGCCGTCGGGATCAACGAGCTCGCCGGCCACCGAGAGCGCGTTGCAGCCTTCCTTGTTCGCGGAGATGTCCCGGAACGGCCCCTCGGCGCTCGTCGCCCATCCCCAAGCGGCCAGGCTCGCATCGGAAGCGAGGGCGCAGGCCGACTCTTCGCCGACGCTCACCGCGTTGTACCCGGTGTCCGTCGGTGCGGCGACGCCGTTGAGGCGGCCCCAGCAGGTGATCGTCGTGTCCAGCCCGATCGCGCATGCCGCGAAGGCGCCGACGGAGACCGCGGTGAAGCTCCCGGCGGGCGCAGCGGAAACGAGCCCGTTCGTATCCTTCCCCCAACACACGAGGCCGCCCCCCGCGACGACGCCGCACGTGGTGCCGTCGCCCGCTGACACGTCGGTGAACGCGCCGTCGGGCGGGCTACCGGCCCCGGTTCCCCAGCACAACGCGTCGCCGTCCGATTTGATCGCGCAGCTGTGGGTGGCTCCGGCGCTCACGGTCACATAGGGACAATCAGGGCCGGACATGGGGTCCGCGTCGTCACAATCGTCGTGATTGTCGGCTGAGCCTGCGGGGAGATCACACGCAGAGGTGGTGTCGTTTACCGTGCCATCACCATCGCCGTCGGCATCGGTGAACCACAGAACCTGCCCGGTTGCGGACACATCGTCATCGTCCGCGGCGCCGTCGCAGTCCTCGTCCACATTGTCCGCGTCACACTGCTCCTCTGTGGCCGGCGACACATCGGCCCGTGTGTCGTCGCAGTCGGTGGCGTCGGCCACGCAGCCCGGCGGGGCGTCGCAGCTCGCGAGGGCCGCCGCGGCGTCGCCAAACCCATCCGAATCGGCGTCTGGGTGCCAGAGCGTATCGGGGTTGATCAATGCATCTTCGTCGTCGCAGTCTCCGGACACGGCCTCGTAGCCCTCCGGTTGATCGCACGCCGCTTCGGTTGGAGAGTCCGCGCCCCACCCGTCGCCGTCGCCGTCGAAGTACCATGTGGTCGCGACACCCTCGTCCACCGCGCCGTCGCAGTTGTTGTCGCGCGAGTCGCACCCTTCGACCGCCCCCGGAAACGTCTGGGGCTCGCCGTCCTCGCAGTCCGTCGCGGCGTCCGCGTAGCCGGCGGTGGCGCAGCCGACCCCGGTGGCGGTTCCGCCGTAGCCGTCCTCGTCCGCGTCGATGTAGAGCATTGTGGGCGCGCCCGCCGCTGCGTCATCATCGTCGCAGTCCTCGGGGCGAGGCACGCCGTCCCCGTCCAGGTCCATGCGGGAGGCCAGGTCGGCTTCGGGAATGAGCGGGCAGCCCGAGAGCAGCGGGCACGCCACCCACCCCACGAGGAGGGCCGACCACCTGCGAGAAGCTGCGCTCAATTGGGTGCTTCCACGCAGCCCGAGGTGTTGTCTCCCCAGCACTCGATGAACCCATCCGCGGTCAGCGCGCACGCATGGTGGAAGCCCACGCTGATCGAAACGAACGGGCCCAGCGGGGCCGACACGATCCCGTACGTGTTGGATCCCCAGCACTCCGGCGTGCCCGCCGCGTCGAGCGCGCAGCCGGCCAGGATCCCGACGCTGTAGGTGGCGAATGGGCCATCCGGCGCAGCGCCGGCCTTGGGATCGCTCGCGTCCTCGATCTCGCCGGCGGGATCCAGGCCGGAGCAACCGTCGTAGATCGCGTCTACGCGGGAGTAGGTGCCCGCGATGCCCTCGGCGCTGTACCACCCGGTAATGTTGCCCGAAGCGTCAAGTGCACATCCGGCGTACCACCCGACGCTCAGCGAAACGAACCCGCTTCCGGTCGGCGGGGCCGCACCGCCCGTGTCGTACCCCCAGCACTCGATGGAGCCCTCCGTCGTGAGCCCACAGGCGTGGTAGAACGCCGCGCTTACCTGCGTGAAGGTGCCGGCAGGAAACTCATCTTCTCCCTTGGAGGCGTTCCCCCAACACGACAAGTTGCCATCGGTGAGCACGCCGCACGCATAGCCGAAACCTGCGGAGATGCTGGAGAAGGTTCCTGCGGGGTCGGGGATGTCGTGGCCCCAGCACTCCACGCTCCCATCTTCGTGGAGGCCGCAGGTGTTGGCGTAGTCGCCCGCGGCCACCTGGGTCCATCGGCATTCGGTGGTCACTTCGGCGTCCAGGTCGTCGCAATCGCGACGGTCGGCCAGGTAGAGGGCCGGCGCGTCGCAAGCTGAGACGGGCGCCAGGTGATCGCCAAAAGAATCGCCGTCGGTGTCGGGGTACCAGCTCGTCTGCCCGGTCGCGGAGTCGTCGTCGTCGTCCACGAGGGAGTCGCAGTCCTCGTCAGCGCCCTCCACATCGCAAACCTCAACACCGGCGGGAGAGACGTCCGCCCGGGCATCGTCGCAATCGGCCGAGTCGAGCACCGTCCCCTCCGGCGCGCGGCACGCGGCCTCATCGGCGTCCACCGCGCCGTATCCGTCGCCGTCGGCGTCGGGATGCCACAGTGTTTCGGGGCTGATCTCGGCGTTTGTATCGTCGCAATCGGTGCCGTCGGCGACGAAACCCTCCGGTTGTTCGCAGTCCTCGCGAACGGTGTCGGGGCTGCCGTAGCCGTCGCTGTCGGCGTCGATGTACCAAGCGAGGAGCGCCCCCTCGTCGGTCTCCCCGTCGCAATCGTCATCCGCAAGGTTGCACTGCTCGGCCGCGCCGGGGAACACCCCCGCGTCCCCGTCGTCGCAGTCTCCCGGCGTCTCCGTCAAGCCGACGTCGGAGGCACAGCCGATGCTTGTGGCCGTGCCACCAAAGCCGTCTTCATCGGCATCTACGAGCCATTCTTGCGGACGGCCAACAGCCTCGTCGAGGTCGTCGCAGTCCGTGGGTCGGTCGATCCCGTCGCCGTCGAGGTCCATGCGCTCGGCGAGGTCGGCTTCGGAAACGAGCGCGCAACCGTGGGCCGCGAGCAGGAGGATTGGGAGGCGAACGGCTCGCATGGAGGCAGAAGTCTACCGAGATCCGCCGCGAAGTGCCACGAGCGGCGCCTGAGGAAGGGGACTGGGCCGCGCACTTCGCCCAAAAACGCGCTACCCCGGCAGATGCTCCCCCGCGTGCTCATCGTTGAGGATGGCTTCGAGTACCACGAAACGCTCGGGCGCTTCGTGGCCGACTCCTTCGCGTTCACCCGTGCGGGCGATGGGGCCGAAGCACTCGCTGCCGTCGCGGCCGAGCGTTTCGACTGCTTGTTCCTCGATATGCGCTTCGATCGTATCGAGGCCGGTCGCCTGCTCGGCGATCTCGCGGAGACGGCCGAGCGCTTCAACGGCGATCCCGTCCGGGCCACGCGGTTTCTGGAGGAGAACCAGGGGGTCTACGTGCTCGCGGCGCTCCGGGCCGCCGGGTGCGAGCTTCCCGCGGTGTTCAGCCATGACTTTTCTGGGGAGCCGCGTCGATGGGCGGCGCTGGAGCGGAAGTACGCTCCGGTCAGTTGGCTCCCCGACAATGCGAGCCCGGCTGCCCTTCGGGAGTTGTTGTCGGGCGCGGCGCGGGGCGGCGCGGGCGGTTAGCGCGGGGGCACTTCGGAGCCTCAGATGTCCCAGCGTCGCGTATTCCTCCTCGGCGGTGCCAACACCGCGTTCATCGGCAAGGGCCACCCCGACTTCGTGTGGAAGAACCACCCGGACTTCGGAAAGCGTGAGAATCCGAACCTCGAAGAGCACCTCGCGAGCGCCGTGCACGCCGCCTTCGCGACTACGGGCGTGAACCCCGAGCGGGTGGACAAGGGCTACATCGGCAACTTCGTCGGGGAGTTGTTCTGCCAGCAGGGTCACCTGGGCGCCGCGCTGGCTGGCAGCCATCCGGCGCTGGTCGGCAAGGCGATGACGCGGGTTGAAGCGGCCTGTGCCTCCGGCGGCCTGGCGCTGGCCTGCGCGATCGACGCGATCCGGGCCGGGAACGACACCGTGCTCGTGGCCGGCGTCGAGGTGCAAACCACGGTGAGCGCGCGGGAAGGGGCGGACTACCTTGCTCGGGCGAGCCACTACCGTCGGCAGCGCAGCATCGACGACTTCACGTTCCCCGCGCTGTTCGGGAAGCGGACGAAGGCGTACCGGGAAGCGTTCGGCGTCACGGAGGAGGACATCGGGCGCGTTGCGGTGAAGGCCTATGCGAACGCCAATAAAAACCCGCTGGCGCACATGAAGGCCAGGAAGATGGACCTCGCCACGGCCGGCAGCGTGAACGAGAAGAACCCGTGCTTCCTGCAGAACGCGGAGTACGCGCCCTACATCAAGATGAGCGACTGCTCGCAGGTGAGCGATGGCGCTTCGGCCTGCCTGGTGGTGAGCGAAGAAGGCTTGAAGGCGGCCGGGAAAACCTATGCGGACGCCATCGAGATCACCGGGTACGGGCACAGTACGGCGTCGCTGTACGAAGATGGGGATCTCACCCAGCTCTGGACCACGAAGTCGGCCGCCGAGAAGGCGTATCGCGCAGCCGGGATCGCCCCGGGGGATGTGAACGTGGCCGAAGTGCACGACTGTTTCACGGTTACCGAGCTGTTGATGACGGAGGCCCTCGGTTTTGCGGCGCCGGGCAAGGGCGCGGACCTCGTGAAGGAGGGGGCGACGAACATCGATGGGCGCATCCCGGTCAACACGGGCGGCGGGCTCGTCGGCTTCGGGCATCCCGTTGGTGCGACGGGCGTGAAGCAGGCCGTCGAGATCTGGAAGCAGATGA
This sequence comes from Deltaproteobacteria bacterium, assembly GCA_014191855.1. Taxonomy (GTDB): domain Bacteria; phylum Myxococcota_A; class UBA796; order UBA796; family SXON01; genus SXON01. Next base: position 20,357 of record BJHF01000080.1, on the reverse strand, counting down.
AGGGGCTCTCGGGCGCCTACCAGATGCCCAGCACCCCAAAAGTCGGTTTGACGGCCAACATGGGCGGGGACGACCGCACGGTCATGGTCACCGCCTTCCAGAACCTCGAGTAGCGGCTGGATCGGCGCGCGCTCATCGTCGTGGCCCTCTTCGTCGGCGCGGTCGGCGGCGGGGTGGGCGCGTGGTGGGCGAGCGGGTCGGTCGAGGAGAGCGCACCGGTCGCGAAGAAAGTGACTTCGGAGGCGAAGAAGCCACCGATGGTGCCGGGTGTCGTTCCGTCGCCGGGCCCCGCGGCGGAGGCGGCTGCCAAGCCGTTGCCGGCTGCGGCCGAAGAGGTGGAAGGCGAGGGGATCCGCGCCGGCGCCCAGCCCGGGGACGACCCGGCGATGCGGGCGGCACTGGAGAAGCAGGCGGAGCTGGCGATGCCGTATTGGGCACGAATCGCGCCGCGTTTCGCCGACCCGCAGGACCGCCTGGAGGCGGCGGCGATGGTGGAGCGGCTGGGGCGCCTCAACGAACCCGCAACCATCGTTGCCCATGATCAGTACCGGCTGACGCAGCGGCTCATCTCGGAGGGAGGGCTGGATCGCGGCTCACAAACCGCGTTGGACTACCTCAACAGCACGGCGGCCGCGGTGCTCCAGGGGGGGAACCCGGCCGAGGTGATCACGCCCGAACAGGCAACCGCGCGGAAGCCGCGATAACGGGCCGCATGCGCTGGCTCCCCCGACCCCTCCTGCTTGCCCCGCTCCTCATGCCCCTCTCCGCGGGGGCCGGAACCGATTCCGTCGTTCCTGGACGCCGCGTTGCGATCGTGGTCGGGATCTCAAGCTACGAGAAGCTGCCTCCGGAGCTTCAACTTGACTCTTCGCGCAGTGAGGCCGCCCGGGTGGCCGCGGCGCTCGAACAGTCGGCTGGGTTCGACGAGGTGCGGCTGCTCACCGATGCCAGCGCCACCACCGGAAACCTGCAGGGCATCATGGTCGACGAGCTGAGCAAGTCCGTTCAATGGAAGGACCTGTTCCTGTTCTACTTCGTCGGCCAGGGCGTCGGTGGGGACTACGGCGATCCGCGGCTCCTGTTCTACGATTCCGATCCCGAAGCGCTGGACACGACGTCGTTCGCCGTAAAAGACCTCTCGGCGCAGATCCAGAAGTGGGTGCCCGCAAGCCGGTACGTCATCGTTACCGATGCGGCGCACGAGGGCGCGCTCAACGGGCTCGTCATGCTCGGGCCTACGGGGAGCGACTGGCCGGTGATCGGGCAGCAGAGCTTCATCATCTCCAGCGCCGGGCCCCGTCAAACGGCGCAAGCGGGGGTGTTTTCGAAGTCCTTTATCGAAGGGCTCAGCGGCCAGGCCGACACCAACCGGGATGGCGTGATCACCGGCTCTGAGATCAACACCTTCCTGATCCTCGCGGTGCCCAACGCAACGGGCGGGCGGCAGTTGCCCACGGTGCAGAGCAAATACGACCCGGGCATCGAGATCGTGGACCAGCGCAAGCGGGTCGAGGCCGGCGCGGTGGCCGTTTCGATGCCAACCCATCGGGTGGACAAGGCGAAGTTTGTGCTCCCCTCGGGCACCAGTCAGCGCGTTCAATGCCGTGAAACCGAGGCGCGCGCCTGCGATCCGAGCTGCTACATGTTCGACGTCATGGCGGGGCCGTGCTCAATCTGGGCCACGGTGGACGGGAAAGAGTACACCACCACCGTTGATTTGCTCACCCGGGGCCTCTATCAGTGCAACGTGACGGAAGGCAAGTTTGGGTGCCTGGCGCCTAGCTTGCAGTGACAATCCGTCCTGGCGATAGCCGACTCCCGGCCCCCTTCATCGGGCATGGGTCGGGGGCTGAGGATCCCGACGATGGCACGCGAGCCGCGGAGCTACGAACCTTTTTCCTCGCTCACCCGGAGTAGGCCGACGCGATCGTGATCCGAAAAAGCGGACACGTTCACCGAGGCTACGGAACCGGCCCCCCGGGTCGCTCTACGGGATCCGCAAACGTGAGCGTCGCCCCCAGCTCAAGGTTCACCCGCCACAGCTCCGCTCCCGCCGGGGAGAGCTGCGTCACGCTCCCGCCGAAGCCCCAGTTCGCGAGGGTCGAGCCGTCCTCGAACCGGTGAACGTCCCCCATCATCAGCGCCCACGAGTCGCCGTTCCCCCTGTACTCCCACACCTGCTCTGCGGTCATCGCCGACTCATCGAGCGTGTATTCAACCACGCGCGACCACTGCCCGGTCTGGGTGTTGTCGAACACGAGGATGCCGCTCTCGGTGAGCTCGGGCGAGTGTTGTTTTTCAAACCAGGTGCCCCCGCCCAAGGCAAAGTCCTGGCCTTCGCCCAACGTCCAGCGCACCTCCCCGGAGGAGCGGTCGATGAGCCACACTCGAGCGAGGTTACGGCTGCTCACAAGGTAGGCGTCACGCGCCTGCACGTAGTCGAGCGTGTTCACGTGGGTCCAGTCGATGCCCTGCACATAGAAGCCGGTGTCGTCGATGGCGGCCGGGTCGGGATCCCCAAGGAAGTTCCATGTGTTCCAGACCTCGCGGCTCTCGCCGGAGGCAAGGTCGAGCTCCCAGATGGCGTCCCCCACCACCGGCACGCCGTTGACCTCGCGTTCGTCCTTGCGAACGTAGGCGACAATGCCTTCCGGCAGCTCGGCGAAGTCGTGATGCCCTTGCTCAAGCTGAACGGTGCGGATCACGGTTTGATCCCACGAGCTGTAGGTGAGGGTGGAGTCATCCAGCGTGCGATCGGAGTGATAACTTGCGTAGTAGACGCCGGTTCCGTCGCGACTCGGCCGCGCGCCACCCGTCGTGTGGTCGGCCTCCACGGCTCGCCACCAGGCGTACCGCCCCGCCGCGTCGAACATCACGACGTGCGCCTGATCGCTCTGGAGGATGCCGCCCAGGACCCAACCCATCGGCGCGGCCTCCGTTACTGTCGAGGTGAGGGCCGGCAGGTCGAACGGCGAGCCGCTCGTCTCCACCACCGCGTCCGCGCTCACCTGCTCCTCGTCGCCCAGCTTCGAAACGGCGCGCCAATGCCACGAGGTGCCGGCCGGCAGCCCCGCGACCACCACTTCGTGCGCCTCGGTGAGCGTGGCCTCCGATCGGGTGCGGAAGCCGTAGGACGCATCGGGCCCGAACTCCACCCAGCTCTCTGCCGGCTCGGCGCTGGTCCAGCTCACAACCCCGACGGTATCCAAGGCCTCGGACGCGGCGAAGCTGGCCTCGAAGGAGGGGGTGACGCAGGCGTGGAGGAGAAGGAGCATCCGCGGCCAGAGGGAGGGCGCACCCTACCTCGGAGCGGGGGCGTTCGCCTACCGCCCATGGTCGAACCGTACCGGCCTACCGGAGCTGCCCGCGTTGTCGCGGCCCTGCTCGCGGCGAACGGCCCGCTCGGCCCGGATGCGGCGGCGGCGGCCTACGGGGCACGGATCGCCGAGGTTCGGGGATCGATACGGGTGCCGGGTGCGCCCCGCGCTGTGATACTGCCCTGTCATGGGACGTCTCCCCCTGAAGATCCTCGCCGGACTCGCGCTCGGCGCCGTCGCCGCTGCCCTTTTGGGGCCGGAAGGCATGGACTTCCGCTTGGCCGCCGAACTCACCGGAACCCTCCTCGACGTGTGCCGCACGGGCGCGAACATGGTGGGCGACCTGGTGATTGCGAGGATCCTCGGGGGAGAGTCGTGGATTTCGTGGTGAACGATCCGCTGACCTGGCATCCGTCGGCTTGCCCGCTGGACTGCCCAGACGGGTGTAGCCTTGAGATCGGGGTTCACAACGGGCGCGTGGTGCGGGTGCGGGGCACGCGAGCATCTCCTTGGACCGAAGGGTACATCTGCCAGAAGGTGGGGGATCTCGGGGCGCGCGTGCACGGGCCGGCGCGGGTTCGGGTGCCGCACGTACGCCGCGGCGAAGGCTGGGAGCCCGTGACCTGGGACGACGCGATGGGCGTGGTTGCGGAGCGATTCGGCGCGATCATTCACGCCGATGGCCCGGAAGCGCTCCTGCCGGTTTGGTACGGAGGCAGCAACGGAGCCCTCACCGGCGGCGGTTTGGATGTTCGACTGTGGAACCGCCTCGGCGTTTCCCAGTGCGACCGTACCTTGTGCGCCACAAATGCCGCGGCGGGTACACGCGGCGTCTATGGCGAAATGGACTCCGCCAGCCCGGCGGACGTGGACCACGCACAGCTCGTGGTGCTCTGGGGTGCCAATCCATCGGCGAGCGGGATCCACCTGGTTCCGCCGCTCAAGCGGCTGCGCGAACGCGGTGGAACGCTCGTCGTCGTCGATCCGCGTCGTACGCCACTCGCGGCCCTGGCGGATCTCCACGTGGCGGTGCTTCCCGGCACGGACGTGCCTGTTGCGCTCGCGATGATCCACGTCGCGATCCGCGACGGTTTGGCGGACGAGGCGTGGTTGGCGGCTCACAGCGTTGGGTGGGCAACCTTGCGAGCCGCGGCGTTGGCTTGGAGCCCTGCGCGGGCAGGGGCGGAGGCGGGGATCGAGCCGCGCGATCTCGAACGGATGGCACACCTCTACGCAGCGGCCTCGCCCGCGTTGATCCGAATCGGCTGGGGTGTGGAGCGCACGCGCAATGGCAGCGACAGCGTTCGAGCGGTAGCCTCGCTCCCCGCCGTATTCGGCAAGTTTGGGGTGCGCGGCGGCGGCTTTGTCGCCTCAACTTCGGGGGCGTACCGCGTGGAAAGCAACGCGTGGCAAGGCACGTCCACCGCGCGGCGCCTGAATCTGTCGCGGCTCGCCCACGAGCTGGAGACACGACGCGATCCGTCGATTCGGGGCCTCTACATCTACAATTGCAACCCCGTGGCCACGGTGCCCGACCAGCGGCTCCTCGTGGAGCAGCTCCGGGCGAACGGCAGGTTCGTCGTGGTTCACGAGCAGGTGTGGACCGATACGTGTGCCCTTGCCGATGTTGTTTTGCCGGCCACCACCTTCGCGGAGCACGCCGATCTCACGACGAGCTACGGCAGCCACACGTGGCAATACTTCGAGCCGGTGGTGGCGCCAGAGGGGGAGTCGCGGTCGAACCACCAGGTGATGGTGGACCTCGGCCGTCGCCTCGGGGTAGAGGATCCCATGACCGAAGCGGAGCTCGCCGCGGCGGTGCTCGCCTCGAGTCCGAAGGCTCCAAGCTGGGAGGAGCTGCGCATGCGGCGAGCCATCCCGTTCGTTTCTCCAGTGCAATTCGTGAGCACGTTTCCGGATGGCGGCCAGGCGAACCTCTCCCCAGCACCGGAACACCTTCCCCCTCCGGCGTTTGCGGAGCTCCCCCTCGTGCTCATCTCCCCCGCGACTGCCCGCGCCATCAGTTCGACGTTCTACGAGTCCGCCCCGGCTACCAGGCTCGGGATCTACCCGGAGGATGCGGCGAAGCGCGGGATCGCCGAGGGGGACCGGGTTCGGATGTGGAACCCGCTCGGCGAGGTGTTCGTCGGGGCGACGCTCGATCCGACGCTCCGGCCTGGCGTGGTTTGTTTGCCGAAGGGGCTCTGGCGCCGCGCCACCGAGAACGGGTGGACGAGCAATGCGCTCATCCCGGGCCACGTAGATCGGCTGGGCCTCGGCGCTTGCTACAACGACGCGAGGGTGGAGGTGGAGGCGGCTCGATGAGCGCGACGCTCGGCCGACAGGTCGCGAGTCGGATTCCTGCGGGGCAGGCGTCACGTTTGTGAGGCCGGCGAGGGCTACTTCACCCCCGCGCCTCCGCCACCATCGCCTCCACTGCGTCGGGGCGCTCCATCGACGGGTGTGCAAGCACTGCGGCGCCCAGAAACAGCGCATCCTCCGCGATCGTGGTCCGCAAGCGGTGAGGGATCCGGCGGCGCCGCGATCCGCCCTACCCTGGCCCGGCCGCGGGACAGGGCCAGCGGATCGCCCTTACAACCTCACTTCACCCACGCCACCACCGCCCCCGCCTCTACCGCGGCGCCGTCCGCGACCGCCCAGCGCTCCAGCACCCCTTCGAGCCCCGCCGCCACCGGGGCAAAGGTCTTCATCACCTCGATGAGCCCGATGGTCGTCTTCGGCGAAAGCACACCGCCGACGTTCACATACGCAGGGTCCCGGGGCGTCGGCCGCTGCCAGAACGTGCCCGACGTCGCCACGCGGATCGGGATGAGCCCCTCGATGGGCGCGACGGCCGTCTCTACCACCGCCTCCTTCGTGTTCGTCACTGCCACGCTCCCCCGGCTCAGCAGGATCAGGTCATGCAACGACCAGATTCGCGGGTTGCGCACGCGCCGTGGGGACTGCCAGGCCATCTCGACGACCGCTTCGAGGTAGCGGCGGATGTCGCCGAGCGGGATCACCTCGTCGGTGTCCATGCGGGCGGCGGCACCGATGGGCTCCATGTCGGCCTCGATGCGGGCGGCGGTCTCGTCCATGGCCGCTGCGACCTGGGCGCGCTCCGCCGGATCCTGCGAGGCGATCTCGAAGTCGTCGTCCAGCTTGGTGTTGAACGCCGCGATCGCGAGGGTGCGGCCTTCCATCACCGCGAGGCGGGTGAGGGGAGTGCTAAGCTGAAGCACCGGATGGTAGGGCATCCCCGCCATCGCATAGTACCCGGCACCACTGGCTTTTCGGAGCAGCACCGTCACCATCGGCACCGTGTTGGTGCTGTTCGTGTAGATGAGCGAGCTACCGTACCCGAGCAGACCGAGGGCTTCGGCTTCCACGCCGATGTCAAACCCGGCGATGTCCTGCAACCACACAATCGGGAGTCCATCCTCGTTGCAGGTGCGGGAGAAGGCGGAGATCTTGGCGATCCCGTCGCGGTACAGGATCCCCCCGCCCCGAAGCTCGCCCGGCCGCTCGGGGTGCGGGGTGGGCATCACGTTGTTGGCGATGAACCCGCACCACAGGCCGTTCACGCGCGCCACGCCGCACACCATCTCCTGGCCGCGCTCCGGCATCACTTCGCAGAACAGGGAGTCGTCTACCAGCCGCGCGATCACCTCGCGAACGTCGTAGATGTGGCGGTGATCGCCGGGAAGGATGGCGCCCAGTTGGCTGGGATCGTGTTTGGGCGGCGCGGCTTCGGCCCCATGCCGGTAGAACGCGGCCCCGGAGGTGGGGAGCTTCGCCACTTCGCGCCGGATGAGCGTGATCGCGGTTTCATCGTCCGGAACGCGCTCATCAGCGCACGCGCTCTGGTGAACGTGAACCTCCGGCCCGCCGATGTCCAACGAAGTGAGCTTCTGCGACTTCGCGCCCTTGATCAGCGCGGCGCCGGCGATGACCATGTAGGCCGACTCCGTCATCACCACGCGATCGCTGATGATCGGCATATAGCCGCCGCCAGCGATACAATCGCCGAATACGCCGGCCACCTGCGGCACGCCCGAGGCCGCGAGCATGCTGTTCATGCGGAAGATGTGACCAGCACCGGTGCGCCCCGGGAAGGACAGGGCTTGTTCGGGCAGGAACAAGCCGGAGCAATCGACGAGATATACGACGGGCACCTTGAGTTGGAGCGCCATCGTCTGGGCACGCTCGATCTTCTCGGCGGAGAGGGGCCACCAAGATCCGCTCGCGACGGTATTGTCGTTCGCGATCACCACGACCCAACGTCCCTCCACCCGAGCGAACGCGGTGACGACGCCCGCCCCCGGCGCCAGCTTCTTGCTGCCGCGAAAGGCCCGACCCCAGTTCACATAGCTACAAACCGGAAGAACTTCGGTTCCCGTGTCGACCAGGAGCCCGAGCCGCTCCCACGTCGTGAGCTTGCCTTTTTCGTGAACTCGCGCCGCAGCATCGGCCCCCCAGCCCGCGCGCACCACGGCCTGCTTCGCGGCGAGCGCCGTGTCCCGCTCGGCGTTTTGGTGGGCACGCGTGGCGGCGGTGGCCGCATCGAGCGCGTCGGGCAGGGGGTTTCCGAGGGGGTGCAGGGGAACGAAGGCCACGCGCGCTCCGAGAGGGCGGCGCGGCATATCCCGCCGATTGAGGTATGCTTCCCCGATGCGCACCCTCCTCCTCCTTCCGCTCAGCCTGCTCCTCGCTTGTCCTACAGAGGACTCGGGGGATGAGGGCAAAGACACCTCGGATTCGGCCACCGACACCGCGGATTCGGCGGGGGACGACACGTCGTGCACGATGGCGTGGTTCGCGGACAAGGACGGCGACGGCTTCGGCGACCCGAACGACATCGAGAGCGCATGCGCCCAGCCCGAGGGGCGCGTCAGCGACGACACCGACTGCGACGACACCAACGCCTTGGTGAACCCGGCGGCGGCCGAGGATTGCGACGCGGCCACGGACCTGAACTGCGACGGGGACGCGACCGCCGGGGCGCTCGACGTGCTCACGTTCTACGCGGACGCGGATGGTGATACATTCGGCGATGTATCAGTCCTTGAATCGGTCTGTGCAGCGACGGGAGGCTTCGTTGCCGACGCAACGGACTGCGATGACAGCGATGCGACCAGCTTCCCTGGCGCTCCCGAACGGTGCGATGAGGTGGACAGTGACTGCGATGGGGCGACCGATGATGCGGATGCGACAGATATATTGACCTTCTACGTCGATACTGACGGTGATACATTCGGCGATGTGTCGGTTTCGGTGGCGGCCTGCGCGACCCCCGAAGGCTACGTGGCCGACAGTACCGACTGCAACGATGCCGACGAGTACGTGTACCCGGGCGCCGACGAAACCTGCAATGGAGCGGATGACGATTGCGACGGTGTGGTGGACAACGACGCGGTGGACCTCCACGACTGGTACTTCGACGCCGATCTGGACGGCTACGGCGACGCCGCCACGGCGCTGAGCGAGTGCGCGGCACCTGCGGGATATCTCGCCGACAACACCGACTGCGACGACGCGCGCGACGACATCTTCCCGGGCGCCCCCGACGCCTGCGACGGCGAGGATCGGGACTGCGACGGCGTGGTGGACGAAGACGACTCGACGAACGCGCTGACCTGGTACGCGGACGCGGACGGGGACACGTTCGGGGACGCTGCGAGCACCACGACCGCGTGCGAGGTGCCCGCCGGGTACGTGGCCGAGAGCACCGACTGCGACGACACGGACGCGAGCGCCTCGCCCGCGGGGCTCGAGGTCTGCGGCGGGGGCGACGAGAACTGCGACTCGGTGGTCGATGAGTTCTCCGCCATCGACGCGCTCACCTGGTACGCCGACCTCGATGGGGATGGCTACGGCACGCCCGAAGCGATGACCCCCGCGTGCACCCAGCCGGCCGACTACGTCGCCGACGCAACCGACTGCGACGACACCGACCTCGACACCAACCCCGGTGGCGCGGAGGTGTGTGCCGATGCGGTGGATCAGGACTGCGACGGCGACGCCGACGACGGCTGCTGGCCCACCGGCACGATCGCGTTGGCCGACGCCAACACCACGCTCACCGGCGTTTCAACCGATCAGATGTTCGGCTTCGAGCTGGCCGGCGGCGGCGACCTCACGGGGGATGGGCGCCCCGACCTCGCCGGCCTCTCCGGCGGGCCCTCCAGCGCCGCGTTGTACATCCTCGACGCGACGACGCCCGGGAGCCTGAGCGTGCCGGGCACCGGCGTGCTCGCTACACGCTCGCCGGCCACCGGTACGCTGACCGGCCCCGCCACCGCCGACCTGGACGGAGATGGCGTGTTCGATCTGGTCGCCAGCGCCATCGAACAGGGCAAGACCTACCTGGAATACGGACCGATCACCGGCACGGCGACCATGGGCTCCGACTTCCGAACCTCGCTCCTTACCGCGACCGCGTTCGGAGATCTCGATGACGACGGGATCGACGACCTCGTGGGCACCGGCGTCGCCACCAGCGCGGTGTACGTGTTCACCTTGCCCTCCGGGTCGGTGGCCGTCGGCTCGGCCGACGGCAGCGTCACGGCGAGCGTGAGCGTGACCAGTTTTGGGCGCTCCCTGGCCTCCGGCCACGACCTGGACGGCGACGGGATCGATGAGCTCGCCATCGGCAGCTACGACGGCAACGTCGTCTACGTGTTCGACGGTCCGGTCACCGGCAGCCACACGAGCGCCTCGGCCGATGTCACCATCACCGCCGCCAGCGCAACCGATCCCGAATTCGGCACGTACGGCGTGTACCTCTCCGCCGATACGAACGGCGATGGATATGGCGAGCTCTCCACCGGCAACAACATGGAGTGGACGCCGGGCTCGGTATACGGCGAGCTCTACCTCTTCGAGGGCTCGATCACCGGTAGCGTGACCCCCGCCGATGCTTTCGCGAGCATTACCGCTGACAGTACGCTGGGGTTCGTCGGCACCGGGGCGACGTGGGCCGACGTGGACGGAGATGGCGTGCCCGATCTGGCGTTTACCAGCACCGACGCTGGTTATGCCAGCGGTGTCGGGGTGTTCCTCAGCCCGATCTCTGGCGCGCTCGTGGGGGCCGACGCGGACACAATCATCGATGCCTCCGGAACCAACGCCGGTACGACGCGCGGTGTTGTCAACGCGGGCGATCTGGACGGCCTCGGTTATGACGCGATCGTGTTCGGCGCGCCGGCGGACAGCGCGGGAACGGACATGGGCGCGGCGTGGGTGTTTTACGGGCCGTGAGCGCGCTCATTGCCGGCAAATCCAAGGTTCTGTCCCCAGCTTCATGCCCGCCACCTCACACATCTCCGCCGGGTACTGAAGCGTGTCGTCGGTATCATTGAACCATTGGCAGTTTGTTCTGAGTGTTGAACCGGCCGAAATCAACTCGGGCGCATCCCAGAACGTCGTCGTCGGCGCTGCCTCGCGGTACGAGGCTTGCCAGGGGCCGGAGTCGTAGAGCGGCGCGACGAGGCCCGCACCGTCGACGCGATCGAGCGTCACGCCGGCACCCCACTCGTGCTGGTGCCCCCGAACGAAGAGGAGCGCGATCGGCTCGTCGATGGCGCAGTCGAGCGAGGCCGACGAGGACTGGGCAGGCGGCAGCGAAAGGGTCTCGAGCGCGGCGATCCAGGGCGACGCCCAGGTGCTCACGGTGGCGGGCTCGACCACCGAGAGCAAGACCACGTCGGAGACCAGAAGAGCGGCTTCGCTGGTGTTGACGACGTGGTTCTCGAGCACGTATCGCTGGCCTTCGCCCATGGGGGTGGCCATGCCCGCGGGCAACGCGTTCACGATCTGTTCGTCGGTGTCGGTCGAGGGGAAGAAGACGGGCCGGGCCTCGTCGAGCGGCAACACGTCTGCGCCGGTGCAGTCGATCACGGTGTCGTCGGCCGGGGCACCGTCGTCGACGAATAACAACCGGAGGTGATGGCCCCAGGCGCTTTGCACCCGCTGGTACGCGGCGATCCCGACGTCCCCGCCATCCCAAGTGCCGTAGCTGCACCACATCGTCTCCGACGAGGCGGGGATCTCCACCTCCGGCGTGCGAAGGACGATGTGATCACCGTCAGGCAGGTTGCTCACCCGTACGTCGATCGGCGCATCTGGCGCGGTCGCGCAGCCCCCGAGGATCGCCAGGATCACTGCTGGTCGTTGCCCCAGTCCGGGCACTCGGTGTACGCATCCCACGCGCCCTGGTCGCAGTTCCACTCCGGTGGATACTCGGTGTCACTCGCGCAGGTGGTGCCGCAGGCCGCAACGCATGCGTCGCAAGCCGCTTCGTCGCACGAATCGATGGCTTCGGCGGCGCAATCGATGGTGGAGGTGCCGTTGTCGGGAGTGCCGGGGCATCCGGCGAAGAGCGCGAGCATCAGGAGGGGCATGGGGGCCGATTAACACCGCTCCTCGTCGACGGTCTACCGCACCTGCGCCATCTTCCGTCGCAAGTAGGCGATCCGGCTCTGGTGGGGAAGGTCCTTCGGGCAAGTGTCTTCGCAGCCGAGGAGCGTCATGCAGCCGAACACGCCGTCGTCGTCGCCGATGAGGTCGTAGTAGTCGGCATCCGTGCGCTGATCGCGGGGGTCGATCTCGAAGCGGGCCACCTTCATGAAGCCTACCGCGCCGAGGAAGTCCTCCCGCATACGTTTCGTGCCACACGCCGAAACGCAGCAGCCGCACTCGATGCACCGGTCCAGCTCGTAGATCTTGTCGGCCGTGTCGGGATCCATTCGGGCCTCGAGCTGGTCGAGGTTCACGTTGTCCTTGCTCTCGTCGTGGATCCATCCCTCGATGCGCTCGGTCATGGCGCGCATGAACTTGCCCGTATCAACGGAGAGATCCCCGATCAGCTCGAAAGCGGGCAGCGGCATGAGGCTGATCTCGCCCTTCGGGAACTTGGCCGTGAGGGTGCGGCAGGCGAGGTCCGGGCGGCCGTTGATGACCATGCCACAGCTCCCGCAGATGCCGGCGCGACACACGAAGTCGTATTGCAGCGCCGGCGCGTATTTGGCCCGAATCTCGTTGAGCGCGATGAACACCGTCATCCCGGGCGCTTCTTCGATCTCGAACGTCTCCATCCGGGGTTTGTCCCCCGGGGTCTGGGGGTCGTAACGCAGGATGTGGAACTTGAGTTTGCGGCCGGATTCACTGCTCATTTGACACCGATCCCTGCGCGTTCGTTCTTTCCCGTGAACCGGGGCGGGAGCTCGTACGGCATGAGCACCCTCTGCATCTCGAAGCGATCAAACGTCGGATTGTCAGCCTTGATCTGTGCTATCTGCGCCATTCGTACCGCTGTATCGGGGTGCGGGATGGTGTTGTCGTTCCCGTAGCCCCGGAAGCCAGGCGGAAGCTCCATCTTCAGGATATCGAGCGACTCATAGCTCAGGGTAGGTGAGTCCGGGCTACCCGGGTCCCACGTCGCGAGGGTTCGCTTGAGCCAGTCGCGATCGTTCCGCTCCGGGTGATCTTCCCGGGAGTGGGCGCCCCGGCTCTCCGTTCGGGCGAGCGCGCCTTGCGCCACGCAGAGCGCGATCTTGAGCATTCGCGGCACACGAATGGCCTCCACCAGCTCCGGGTTCGCGTGCGGGGCCTTGGTGCGCACCGCGAGGTTCCGCGAGCGCCGCAACAGCGTGGTCAGCTGGCTCACCGCCGCCTGCAGATCCGCGCCGTTGCGGAAGATGCCGACCTTCTCCATCATGATCGCCTGCATCGCCGCCTTAAGCTCGTACGGGTTCTCGCCGCTCGTTCGCGCGAGCAGCGTGTTGATGACGTACTGCTCTTGTTTTACGAAGCGCTCCACGAGGCTCGTATCGATCTGCACACGCGTGTTCGCGCAGTAGTCGGCCACGTATTCGCCGACGATCATCCCTGCGACCACGGTCTCCGCGACCGAATTGCCGCCGAGCCGGTTGAACCCGTGCATGTCCCAGCACGCCGCTTCGCCGACCGCGAACAGCCCCGAGAGCGTCGGGCTCTCGCCGTTCGGCTTCGTGCGCACACCGCCCATCGAGTAGTGCTGCGTTGGGCGGACCGGGATGAACTCCTTCACCGGGTCGATCCCCAGGAAGTACTCGCAGATCTCCTTCACCTCGCGCAGGTTTTTCTCGATGTGCGCCCGGCCGAGCAGCGTGATGTCGAGCCAGAGATGGTCGCCGTAACGGGAGGGCACGCCTTTCCCCTTGCGCATGTGTTCGGTCATGCGACGCGAAACGACGTCGCGGGAGGCCAGCTCCTTCTTGTCTGGCTCGTAGTCGGGCATGAAGCGATAGCCGTCTTTGTCCTTGAGCAGCCCTCCGTCTCCGCGGCAGCCCTCTGTCGTGAGGATGCCGACGGGCACGATGGCCGTTGGGTGGAACTGCACTGCTTCCATGTTTCCGAGCGTCGCAACGCCCGTCTCCAGCGCGATCGCGGCGCCCATGCCCTCGTTGATGATCGCGTTGGTCGAAACGGCGTAGATGCGGCCGAAGCCGCCAGTGGCGATGGTCGTGGCGCGCGCGACATAGGCGATCAACTCGCCCGTGATCAGGTCCCGAACCACGGCACCGTAGCACCTGCTCCCGTCGTGAATCAGCGCGACCGCTTCCTTGCGCTCGTGAACCGGAATCCCAAGCTCAATCGTACGGTTGTCCATCGCGTAGAGCATGGTGTGGCCGGTGCCGTCGGCCGTGTAGCAGGTTCGCCACTTCTTCGTTCCGCCGAAGTCACGCGCCGTGATCAGCCCTTCGTTCTCCGCCTTCTCGGTCAACGTCACCTTCTGGGCGTTGATGATGACCTCCCGGTCCCCCGCGCGAACACGACTCCATGGCACGCCCCAGGCCGCCAATTCGCGGATCGCCTTCGGCGCCGTTTGGGTGAACATCCGCGCAACCTCCTGGTCGCACCCCCAGTCACTGCCCTTCACCGTGTCGGAGAAATGAACATCCTCGTCGTCGCCCTCGCCTTTGCCGGTCGAGGCGAGGCTGGCCTGCATCCCCCCCTGCGCCGCCGCCGAATGGGAGCGTTTGGCGGGGATCAAGGAGAGCACGAGGGTATCGAGCCCCCGCTGCTTGGTTGCGATGGCGACCCGGAGGCCCGCCAGGCCGCCGCCGATGACCAGTGAGTCGGTGTACACGATTTTCATCGGGAGGCCTCCTCAGTCGACACATAGGGCTCGCCCGCATGTTCTCGGTGTTCGTAGCCGATCTTCATGTAGGCGATGAGCGAGGCCACGCCGAGGGAGAGGAAGAACATCGTGAGGCCACGCTCCACGATCTGGAGCCGTTTGCGGGACTGCCGCGGGTCGGCGCCGTCGAAGACGCCCCATTTCACGGCCAGCCGGTACATACCGATGGCCGCGTGCACCTCCACCGCAAAGAGCAGGATCAAATACAGGGGCCACATGAACCCGTACACCCGGTCGGAAGAGGCAAACGGTCCAATCTCCGCCGGATGCGTGATGATCACGTAGAGGTGAACGGAGCCGAGGAAGAACATCACGAACCCGGTGATGACCTGGCGCCACCAGTGGCTCGTGTCCGGGTGGCGCATCATCGCCATGTGTTCACGGAAGGTCGCCGCCTGTTTCCAGTTCGAGGGGAACTTCCGCATCGCGAGCGCAGCGTGCACGATGAACAACGCGGAGATGGTGATCCCCACGAGCGACACGATGACGGGGTAGCCCTCGCCGGAGGGCGACAAGAAGGACATCTCCATCACCTTGGAGACGAAGTGCATCGCCTCCTTCCCCAGCAGGATGCTCGACACGAGCAGCAGGTGGGTCCACATGAAAAGCCCAAGGATCAACCCCGAGACACTCTGCGCGAGGTCGAGCCGCGCAGGCATGCGGCTCAGGGGAGTTTCACGTTTTTTCACGCGGTTCATTGGTCACCAGCGGTGAGCCTGGGCGGTTGTCGCGCCCCGGGGGCCCACGTAACCAAAAGCCCTACACGCCGCCGCTGTGCGATTCCTCACATTGAGGGAGGACCGTGAGGTGGGGGCGTTCCGTGGTACCGTTCCACGCATGCGCCTCTTGCCCTTCGCATTCCTCTCGTTGTTGCTCCTTGGATGTGAGGTTGGGGGGACGAAAGTGGTGGACACTGGACCCGGCGAAGGCGATCCGATTGTCCGGGACGACGAAGATACGGATGGCTACCTGCCCTCCGAAGGCGACTGTGACGACAGCGATGACCGGGTGAACCCCGGCGCAACCGAGATCTGCGACGGCATCGACAACGACTGTGACGGAGGGATCGACGAGGGCGTAACCTTGACGTTCTACGCCGATCTCGACGAGGATGGCTTCGGCGACCCCGGGACCGCCTTCGATGCCTGCGAGCCACCGGATGGCTACATCGCCGACAACACCGATTGCGACGATTCCGCGCCAACCGTCCATCCAGGGGCCACCGAGGCCTGCAATCTGGTCGACGATGACTGCGACGGCGCCATCGACGAGGACTTCGGCGGCGTATGGTACGCGGACGCCGATGGCGACGGCTTCGGCGATTCCGCCGTCGTGAGCGATGCGTGCGGAGATCCAGGCGCGGGCTGGGTGCTCGACAACACCGACTGCGACGACAGCGAAGCGATCAGTTTTCCCGGCGGCACCGAGGTGTGCGACGGGCACGACAACAACTGTGACGGCGCCGTGGACGAAGGGGTGGACACGATCTACTGGGCCGATACCGACACGGACGGGTACGGCGACGCCCTCTCTGCGTTGAACGCTTGCTCCTTGCCAACCGGCTATGCCGAGAACAGCGACGATTGCGACGACGCGGAAGCCTCGGTGAACCCCGGGGCGACGGAGGTGTGCAACGGCGGCGACGACGACTGCGACACGCTCGTCGACGACGCCGACCCCGATCTGGACCTCGCGAGCGGCGGGGCCTGGTACAGCGACAGCGATGGGGACGGCTATGGTGATTTGACCGCGACCATCACGGGTTGCACCCAACCGATCGGCACCACGACCGACAACACCGATTGCGACGACACTGACATCACCGTGAACCCCGGCGCCCTGGAGCTGTGCAACGGGATCGATGACGATTGCGACGCGCTCATCGACGACGCCGACCCCGACGTGGACCTCGCCACCGGCGGCGCCTGGTACACCGACGCGGATGGCGACGGATACGGCGATCCCGCGGCGCTCGTCACCACGTGCGAGCAGCCCGCCGATGCCGTGAGCGATGCGACCGATTGCGACGACGCCGACGCCGCGGTAAACCCTGCCGCCACCGAGCTGTGCAACGGCTTCGACGACAACTGCGACGGCACCATCGACGAGGACACGGCCGCCGACGCCTCGATCTGGTACGCCGACGCGGACGGCGACGGATACGGCGATGCCGGCTCCACGACGCTCGCTTGCGACGCCCCGACCGGGTACCTCGCCGACGACACCGACTGCGACGACACCGACTTCACGGTGTACCCCGGCGCCCCGCCGCGCTGCGGCCTCGACGCCGACTGCGACGGCGCGATTGAAGACATCGATCCCGGCACGATCTACGCCGGCAGCCTCGTCGCGGGGGACAGTCAGCGCTACCAATACAGCGACGTGAGCGCGGGCCTCGGCTGGCTCGACGCCAACTGGATCGGCAGCGCGGACGCCGATACCTACGAGGTGGCCGTCGGCACGAGCGCTGGCGCCGAAGACGTGCTCGCCTGGACCGACCGTGGCGGCGTGACCGCCGACACGTTGACCGGCTTGAGCGTGGACGGGGCCTGGACCGGCGCCGAGTACTTCGTGTCGGTGCGCGCGACGACGGGCGGCGACGTGTGCGCGACGATCCAAACCAGCGAAGCGGTACAGATCGCGGAAGCCGCCCTGTGGACGGGTGACGTCTCCGATCTGCGCGCGACGGACGCCTGGGGCGGGTACACGGTCGACTGGCCGGAGGCCGGCACCGACTCGGTATACGGGGAGCATTGGTTCGAGGAGGTGAACATTTCCTCCACGACGGTGGTGCGAGTGCAGGGGTGGGGAGCGGTCGATGGCGTGAGCGAGGGCGTGGCGGCCACAGACAGCAGCGTCACCGATCCGAGCGACGGGTGGTTGGCGATCTATGCGAACGAGGTGACGATCTCGGGCACCATCGTCGCGACGGGTGCGGGCTACGGTGGCGGCGGTGGGGGAGGCGGCGGTAGCGCGACGGTCAGCTATCGTGGGCGAGGCGGCAGCGCTGGACTGGGCGGCGATGGCGGCGTTTCTTTCGCGGCGTACGCGGGAGCGGGCGGCGGGGGCTCACCGGGCGGCATCGGCGGCGCGGGCGCGACAGTGGGCGGCGATGGAAACCTGTTCGGCGGCGGGAGCGGCTCCACCGGCTGCAGCGGGAGCGATGGCCGCGACGGTGGGGACGGCACGGCTTCGACGTATGGCGGCACAGGCGGCACCGCGTCGTCCGGGGTGCCCGGCACGGCGGGGGTCGGCGAGTTCGCGGCGGGAGGCGGCACGGGGGTGAGCGGCTGCGACAACTGGTCGGGCGGCGGGGGAGGGGGCTACGGCGCGGGAGGAGGCGGCGGCGCGCAGTGGGCGGGCGGGAGCGAGGATGCATCGGGCGGCGGCGGCGGCGGAACAGGCGGGGAAGGCGGCGGCGATACGTCGACCGGCGGCGCGGGGGCGGGGCCGTACGGCGGCGCGGGTGGGGTCACGAGCGGGCGCTACGGCGTCGTGGGCACGATGGGCGGGTACCTCGCCGCGGCGGGCAACGGCGACGCGTCGACCGATCGGAGCCTCACGCTCGGCTCGGGCGGCGGGGGCGGCGGTGGCGGCTACCAGGAAGCCGGGGGTGGCGGCGGCGCGGCGGGTGGCGGCGCGATCCACCTGTATGCGGCGGAGACCCTATGGATCGAGAGCTCCGGGCGGCTGCTCGCGAATGGGGCTGGCGGTGGAGGCGGCGCACAGGACAACGGGGGCAGCGCCACCAGCGCGGCGGGCGGCGGGGGTGGGGGTGGCGGGCTGCGGCTCGAGGGTCGCGATGTGACGATCGACGCCACCTGTCCCGCGGTCAGCGCGCGTGGCGGCGCGGCGGACACGTCGAACGGAGGCACGATCAAGCTGTTCTACGACTCGTTTACGGGCACGACGCCGGCGGCTTCGTGCGCGGGCCGGGTGTACGACGCCGGAGCGGGGAGCTTCGCCGCGCCCTGATCCGGCGAGCCGGCGCGTGCGCGGCTATGGTGGCCTCGACGAGGTCGTGATGTCGAAGCTGCTGCCCCTGCCCGCGCTGATGTTCCTGGGCCTGATCGGGTGTCCTGAGGTCGAAGACACCGCGCCCGCCTCCGCCTGGGCCTGTACCCTGGAGGCCGGGAGCGATCCGAACTACGCGTCGCAGCTCGGCTGCCAGGCCGACTACGACCTGATCTCAAGCGAGCCGGCCGACGCGAGCATCCCCGGCGCGACGTCGGTGAAGACCGTCATTGATCGCATCGACGACAACAAGCTCTACTTCCAGAATTCCAAGCGCTATTGTATCCACTGGGATTTTGCCTCGACCAACCTCAGCGGCAACGGACTGCCTATCGTCCCCGAGATGAGCTCGTTCAACACCACCGAATACTACAGTCCAGATCGGCGCTTCCTCCTCGGTGCGCTGTCCTATTACGCGGGGCCGGATCAGTGGGTGTACGAGATTTCCCCCTACGACACCGCTGACGCCGATATGATCGCCGCAGCCTTCTACAAGATCGCTGCGAACAGTTGGATCGGCGATCGGCTTGGGTTCCACCCCACCAGCGTTGCGGTGGAGGCGGTCGCGACGAGCCTCCCCTCCGACATTCCCATCGTGAGCACGGACGACCTTTACGAAGGCGTGGACTACCAGCCGCTCAACCCCGGGACCAGCACGGGAATCCTGACCTTTCACGAGGCGAACGCGGTAGCTGGCGAGTACACGCCGTACCGCGAGATCGTGGTTCTCGACGATGTTCCGAACGACATTTCGATCGTCGCGGGCATCATCACGTCCACGTTCCAAACGCCGCTGGCCCACATCAACGTGCTGTCGGTGAATCGCGGCACCCCCAACATGGCCCTGCGCGGCGCCCAGGATCTCGAAGAGCTCGTGGCGCTGCAGGGCAAGTGGGTGGAGTTGACCGTGGGCTCGTTCGACTGGGAGATCAAAGAGATCACTGCCGACGAAGCGGAGGCGTGGTGGCAGGCGAACAAGCCGGAGCCGCTCGTGGTGCAACCGATGGACCTCACGGTCACCGCGCTCACGCCGGGCATCGACATGCTCGACCTCGAAACCGATGATCTCGCGACTGCCATCCACAACGCCATCCCGACCTTCGGCGCGAAGGCCACCAACTACGGCGCGCTCACCGAGGCTTCTGCGGCGGGCTACCCGATCCAGATCCAGCCCGGCTTTGGCATCCCCATGTACTACTACAACCAGTTCATGGAGGACAACGGGCTTTGGGACCGCGTGGACGAGCTGTTCGCGGACCCGAACTGGGCCGACCCGACCTTCCGCGAAACGGCGCTCGAGGACTTCAAGGACGAGCTGCGCAGCAAGCCCATGCGCCCCGACGTCGTGGCCGAGATCGTCGCGAAGGCTGCCGAGATCTTCCCGGGGGAGAACATCCGTTTCCGCTCGAGCACCAACTCGGAGGACCTTGGGAAATTCACCGGCGCGGGACTCTACAACTCCGAGACTGGGGACCCGAGCATCGACGGGGACGGCACGGACTCTGTGGAGTGGGCCGTGAAGAAGGTCTGGTCGCAGGTATGGAACCCGCGGGCCTACGAGGAACGAAACTACTATTCGATGAACCACCTGGACGTGGGCATGGGCCTGCTCGTGCACGCCAACTTTCCTGAAGAGGAGGCGAACGGTGTGGCGATCACCAACAATCCGTTCGACTCCACGGGCCTTGAGCCTGCATTCTACGTCAACGCCCAGGAAGGGGTGATTGACGTCGTGGCGCCCGAGTCGGGAGAGCTGGCGGACGCCTACCTGCAGTACTTCTACAGCCCCGGGCAGCCGATTGTGTACATTCAGCACAGCACCGAGGTGCCCGAAGGCGAAACGG
>BJHF01000079.1 GCA_014191855.1 Deltaproteobacteria bacterium | reverse complement strand
AGCAGCGCAAGCCCGACCCAGCCCGCCGCGCCCCGGATCTGCTTCCTCATCACTTGTCGCAAGGCCACCGAGAGGATCGCCATGCCGAGCGCGAGCGCCGGCACCGCGAGCCACCACCAACCGCTGGGCCCGCCCACCGAAACCAACTCTTCGCCGCCAGCTTCCCGCGCCACCAGATCCGCGCTTCGCCACTCGACGCCACCGCCCACGACCGCCAGGGCCGCCGCGCCGGTGCACATCGCCCACACCGCCCCCGCGCTCGTCCGGACCGGCGGCCGCCCGACGGGAATCCGCCACGCCGCGAAAGCGAAGACCAGCAGGGTCAACGACCCAGCCACAAACGCGAAGCCCGGACCGACCACGAACATCTCCGCGATCATCTCACAACCGCGCGGCGCTGGAGCCAACCCTCAAGCGGAGGCCGACATCCATCGCAACGCACTTTCAGCCGTTCGGGGCCCTCCATGAGCACAGTGACCGCCACCGCTTCATCGGCGATGACCAACACGACCGCGCCGTCGTCACCAACAAGTGTAAGGGGGCGGCCCGATGTATGCCCGCTCCAGGGCTCGACCGCGAGATCCGTTGGCGGGGCGGGTGGCGCATCCTCGACTTCAGCGGCGGCGTCGGGTTCATCGTCAGGCCCAGGCTCCGCGGCCAAGACCGGCTCTTCGTCCCCGCCTTGCTCCACCTCGGCTCCGTCCTCTGCCTCCCCCCCTGGCTCGATGGCGCCCGCGGTCCCCTCCAAAACATCGCTCGCCTCAACCTGGGCGGGTGCCGGGGCGGCGAACGGCTCGGGGCTCCAACACGCGAGGAGGGTGAGCAACATCGCCGCAACGTAGCGCCGTTCCCGCGCGCCGACGATAGGCACAGCCATGCTCTCGCCAGGCGCACGCATCGCGGTCATCTCGCCCTCCGGTATCTCCGCGCCAGCGCGGCTGGATGCAGGCATCCAGGAGCTTGAACGATGGGGATACCGCCCCGCGCTCCTCCCCCGAGCTCACGCTCGCGAGCGCTACTTCGCCGGCACCGACGACGAACGGCTGGCCGACCTGCACCTGGCGTTCTCGGGCGAATTCGACGCGGTGTGGATGGCGCGCGGCGGATATGGGCTGGCGCGTTTGCTTCCGCGAATCGCCTGGGAGAACCTGGCGCCCGTCCCGTTCTTCGGATTCTCCGACGGCACGGTGATGCTCAACGCGCTGGCGGCGCGGGGCCGGCCCGCGGTGCACGCTCCCGTGCTACACGCGCTCGCGACCCACAACGACGACTCCACGCGGCTGCACCTGCGCGCGCTGCTCACGGGCTGCGGGGAGATGCGCATCCTCGGGGAAAATCTACGGAGCGGGAGCGCCGAGGGACCGCTCGCCGGTGGGAACCTGTGCGTCCTCGCCTCCATGTGCGGCACCCCCGGCCAGCTCGACGCCCGGGGACGTATCGTGGTGCTGGAAGATCTCGGGGAGGCGGCCTACAAGATCGATCGGCTCCTCGTTCAACTTCGCGACAGCGGAGCGCTCAACGGCGCCATCGGCCTCGTGCTCGGCGATTTTTTGGACGCCAACGTGCCCGCCGACGCCGCGTGGAGCCTGGACGACGTGTTTCGCGACGTCCTCGGTCCGCTCGGCCTGCCCATCCTGCGCGGCGTCCCCATCGGGCATGGCAAGACCAACCTGGCGTTTCCGCTGGGAGCCCCGGCCGCGCTGGAGCACGGCGCGCTCACGGTGTACGCGCGATGAACGAAGCCACGTTGAGCGAGCCTCTCAAGCGCGAAACCGGGAACGTGGCGCCGTCGATCTCGGCGTGCGTGCTGGTAGATGGGCACGAGGTGTTTTGCCATCAGCCCGACCGCGTGTACGACCTTGCCTCGGTCACCAAGGTCTTGTGCACAACCGAG
Organism: Deltaproteobacteria bacterium; assembly: GCA_014191855.1. Taxonomy (GTDB): domain Bacteria; phylum Myxococcota_A; class UBA796; order UBA796; family SXON01; genus SXON01. Next base: position 28,319 of record BJHF01000079.1, on the reverse strand, counting down.
CTCGCCATTCGCATGGTCGATGACGGACGATTGCCCCTGGATGCCCACCATCCGCTCTGGCAGCCGGGGATCACCACGCGGCTATTGCTCCAACACACCGCCGGTTGTTTGTGGTGGAAGGAGCTGTGGCGCGCCGGGGACCGCGCCGCGATCGTGCGGGCCGCGCTCTCGGAGCCGCTGGTTACGCCCCCCGGTCGAGAACACACCTACTCCGACCTTGGTTTTCTCACGCTCGGCGCGGCGATCGAAGCGATCGGGGGCGCACGGATCGATGCGCTGTTCACGGAGATGGCACCCGACGCCGCCGCCCGAGTCACCTGGGGGCACGGGGAGGCACAGCCCACGGAAAACGGCTTACAAGGTATTGTTCACGACGACAACGCCCGAGCCATGGGGGGCGTTGCCGCCCATGCGGGCCTGTTCGGGACCGCGCGCGCGGTCGCCTCGATCGCGGCGCGCTGGCTGGACGGGCGCGTGCCGCTGGCCTCCATCGCGTTCACCACCTTGGGAAAGGGTTCCCACCGGCTTGGCTGGGACTCCCCGTCCGGCGCGATCTCCAGCGCCGGCCCCCGGCCCCCGGCCGACGCGGTGGGGCACACCGGCTTCACGGGCACCAGCGTATGGCTCTCGCCGAGCCGCCGAACCGTGGCGGTTTTGCTCACGAATCGGGTCGCGTACGGGCGCGATCCGGCGCGAATCCGGGGCCTGCGCCACGAATGGCACCAGACGGTGTGGGACGAGGTCGGCGAGCAGTTGCCCCCCCCGGGGGTAGCGCGCTAAGCGCGGCGGATGTCGCAGGACCCCAACGCGCCCCGGTGGTTTGAGCAGGAGCCCGCGCTGCTCCAGGCAGAGCCACGCACACAGCCCGCCAAGAAGGACCTGTGGGTGCGCTGCCCAGGCTGCGATCAAATCTTGTTCCGGGCGGCGCTTGCGGAGGTGATGGGCGTGTGCCACCACTGCGGGCACCACCACCGGTGGGACAGCCTCGCTCGCCTCCATGCGTTGTGCGATGAAGGCAGCTTCGTACGCCATGATCAGTACGTCGCGCCAGTGGATGCGCTGGCGTTCTCCGACGGCCGCGCCTACGCCGAACGCCTCCGCTCCACCCAACGCGCCCAGGGCGAGCTGGACGCCTACGTGGCCGGCAGCGCCACCCTCCACGGCGTGGAGGTGGAGATCGGCACCTTCAACTTCCGGTTCATGGGCGGCTCCATGGGCTCGGTGGTGGGCGAGCTCATCACCCGCCAGTTCGAGCGGGCCGCGGCAAAGAAGCGGCCTGCGATCGTCATCTCCGCGTCGGGCGGGGCACGCATGCAGGAGGGGATCCTCTCGCTCATGCAGATGGCCAAGACCTGCGCCGCGCTCGGCCGGCTACGCGACGAGGCGAAGATGCCGTACATCTCGGTGCTCACCGACCCGACAACGGGGGGGGTGGCCGCGAGCTTCGCGATGCTGGGGGACATCATCGTCGCCGAGCCGCATGCGCTCGTCGGCTTCGCGGGGCCCCGCGTGATCCGGGAGACCATTCGGCAGGAACTTCCAGAGGGATTCCAGACGAGCGAGTACCTGCTGGAGCATGGGATGGTCGACCTCATCGTGCCGCGTGCGGAGCTGAAGGACACGCTCGCACGGCTCTGCCGCCACCTCACGCCGCGCGCATGAAGGGCACCCCGGTGCTCGACGCCCTCGCGGGCGCCGGCATCCGCCTCGGCCTCGCGCGTATGCGCGACTTCCTCGCCAGCCTTGGCAACCCCGAGACCGCCTACCCCGTGCTGCACGTCGGCGGCACCAACGGAAAAGGGAGCGTGGCCCGCCTTCTTGGCGCGTCGTTGCAGGCCTCAGGGCGCAGCGTGGGCGTGCACACCTCGCCGCACCTGCAAGACATCAACGAGCGCGTGCTCCTCAACGGCGAGCCGATCGGCGACGAGGCGCTGCTGGCGCTGATCACGCGGATCGACGCCGCCCGGCGCACCTGGGCCCGCGCCGCCCTTCCTCCCGACGAGGCTTTCCCCCTCACCTATTTTGAGTTCACCGTCGCCTGCGCGCTCCAAGCGTTCGCCGACGCCAAGGTGGATACGGCGGTGATCGAGGTCGGGATGGGCGGCCGGCTGGACGCCACGAACGTGGTGATTCCCAAGGTCGCCGCCATCGTGACCATCGGCCTTGACCACTGCGACGAGCTCGGGCGTGACCACGCGAGCATCGCTGGAGAGAAGGCTGGGATCATCAAGGCGGGCGTGCCGATCGTCGTCGGGCCGCTGCCCGCGGCGGCGCTGCAAGTCATCCGGTCGGTCGCCCACGAACGCGGCGCGCCGCTCTCGGTTTGGGGCGAAGACTTCGAGGCGTTCGGAAGCACCTCGTCGTTCCGCTACGCCGGTCGGCACGCGCTAGAGGGGCTCACGCTGGGCTTGCTTGGCGACCATCAGGTCATCAACGCAGGGGTCGCCCTGCGAATCCTCGAGCTCTCCGCCCTCGACATCGGAGAGCGCGCGCTTCGCGCTGGCCTCGCCGCCGCACGAAACCCCGGGCGGTTGGAGTGGTTGGCCCCGGACGTTTTGGTGGACGGCGCCCACAACCCGGCAGGCGCGACGACGCTGGCGAACTACCTCGCGTCCCTGCCCCGCGATCGGCGACGCACCCTCGTGCTCGGCGGGGGAACGGACAAGGATTTACGCGGTGTTGCGGCCACTCTGGCCCCCGCCGTGGACCGGGTGTTTACGACGGCCGGCGGCCACGTGAAGGCGCGCAGCCCCTTCCAGGTGGCCGGAGAATGCGAAGGCCTCGCCATCTCGGTAACGCCGGCAGGCCCGCTCGCGGAGGCGCTCGCCGCCGCGCGGGCATCCGGGGACCTGGTGATTGTGGCCGGTTCGCTCTACCTGGTGGGCGAGGTTCGCGACCTGCTTGGCGTGGCGCCGGGGTGAGCCCAGGGCCGCCCACGGTCGAGGTGGCGGAGGCACCGGCGCACGAGGTGGAGCGCGTGACCGTGGCGGCCGACCGGCTCTCCTTCACCGCCGGCCGCGTGACGGCCGAGGGGCACGTCATCGTGCACGTCGGCGACGAGGTGCTGGAGGCCGAGGCTGTTGACGGGACGGCAGAGGATCTGACGGTCCAGCGCGGTGTGTGGTACCGCGCAGACGGGGTCGTGCGCTTCGAGAACGCGACGATCAACCTGCGAGCACGCTCGGGGGTGATCGCGGAGGCGAGCCTCGTTCGCGATGGCGTAACGCTCGACGCCCAACGGATCGCGATCGACGAAAGCGCGGGCGTGGTGCGCGCCGATCAGGCCCGACTCGAGCCGTGCGCATGCGCCGACGGGCACCGGCCGGCGCTCAGCTTCCGGGCGCGTTCGGTGGAGCTGATCGGGGCCGAGGTTGCGGTGATTCGCGGCGGCACCGTTCGGGTGTTCGATGTGCCCATCGTACCTGTGCCCTACTGGCGAGAGGCCTTGGATCCCCGACAATTCCGCCTGAGTTTCCCCCAGGTGAGCTACGGCAGCCTCGGCTTCAGCGCCAGCGAGCACGCGCGATTCGGGGTGGGGCCGGAGCTCCTCGAGATCGGCCCCGCCTGGCGCGAAGACCGCGGCGGGCGGCTGGACGTGGCGATGAGCGGGCCGGTGACCCTCGAGGGTGCCGTGGGTTGGGACAGCGTTTGGGAATCGCCGCGAGGGGCCGGCGTTACCCGCGGGGGCTTCGCGGACGCAACGCGACGCCTCGCCTGGGATGTCACCGCGCAGTCCGACCCGCTCTACGCCGAACACTACGGTCCGAGTTGGGTGGATCGCGGGGTGCTGTGGCACGACAGCCGGGCCCTGGCCCAGACCGGTCCGCTCCGCGCGACCGCGTGGATCCCCGACGACGAGAGCACCGGGAAGCACGCCACGCTTCGGTACCGGCCCGAGCTCTCCCGAGCGGGCTGGGCCGCTGCGCCCTGGGTCGAAGCGGGGGTCGCCAGCGCACCGTACGTGATGGCAGGAGCCGACGCGCGTGCGTCGCACACCGGGAGCGTGCTGCACGCAGAAGCGACGGTCGCGGCGGCCGGAGTGGGCCAGGTCGGTTGGGGCGGCGCCCCGCTCGCCCAGGGCTTCGCCGGCGCGATGGGCCGAGCGGAGGTGCCGTTCTGGGGTGAGATCGGCAAACATCGGGTGCAGTTCTTCACCGGTGCGCGCGTGGAAGCGGAGGTGGGCGATCCGCTGGGCACCCCGCTCCGCATCCATCCCGGAATCGACGGCACCGCGTTCGGCGCCGGTCCCACGCTCCGCGCGAGCGCGGCGCTCGGGCCAAACGTGTTGAGCGGCGAAGCGACCGCGCTCCTCGGGCTCGACGGGGGCATCACGCCAAAGCTCACGATCAACGCGTCGAGTGAGGCATGGTCGGCGCGCGCGGAGAGCGATGGCGACGCGGCAGCGCTGCAGCTCCAAACCCGCGGCGTCGTCGCCCTCGACGTTGGCGCACTGCTGGCGCCGGATGCCCAGCTCGGTTGGGCCGATCTCACGTGGCACCCCGGTCGGCTCGTGCTCGGCGGCGGGGCGAGCCGCGGCTTCTCCGAGACTGACCCGCTCACCGGCAGCGCGCGCCTGGGCTACGACGACGGCTGCTCCAGCCTGGTGTTGAGCGCCGCCTTCTCCCCCGACCGTGCGCTCCCCGACGTGGGCCTGGCCCTCGCGCTGCGGAAGTGACTATTCGCTGCAGTCCGTGCGGAAAACAGGCGGGTTCACGTCTTCCGACAGGGTGTAGTAGGCGCGGGCGTAGGGGTCGTAACCGATGGCTTCCCCCTGGCGCTCCGCACCGGTGTACAGCTCCACGCGAGCTGCATCCTCCAGGTCGTCGAGCCCACCATCGGTGAGCGTGAATTCCCAGATATGGGCGTAGGTACGCAGGATCAGGCGCGTGCCGTCGGGCCAGAGGTCCGCCGCCGTCGTGGCCGCGCCGCCGCCCTCGCCCGCGCTTCCCGTCTCAAAGCGGCCACGCTCGTCGAGCGTTACGGTCTGCGCCGCATCCAACGACGGGAACGAGTAGGCCGTGGACGCTTCGGTGTCGTACTCCTTCGTAAAGAGCACGGGGAGTCCGTTGGGCTGGATGGCGAGCGCTTCGCTGTCCCACGTTCCCGCATCGGGGAACACGTACGGGAAAATATCGGGGGTGATCGTAAGGTCCTCAACGCCTTCCCCGGACAGATCGGGCTCTTCCAGGCGCAGCACCCCGTGCCAGGGGCGATCATGGTCGTTGTCGCCGATATCACCCACAAACAGGCAGGTGGTTTCGCCGCAAACGCCGACGGCCAGATCCTCCCAGTCGTTGTTGTCCACGCCCTCGAGCACCAGCCGCGCCACGACGTTTCCCGCAGCATCGATCGCGTGAACCTCGTTCGGCCCGGCGTGATCCTCCATCACCCAGAGGGCGCCCGGGTTGCGCCAGGACGCGGCCACGCCGCTGATCTCGTTGAGCGAGGCATCGCCCACGGTGCCCGTCTGCAGGGTGGTTCCGTAGGTGACGCACGGCGGCGTAAAGGCATCCGCCGGGGTTTCTTCCTCGTCGGTGTCCGCCGAATCAAGCGCCGCCGCAGTATCGGAGGTGTCGGCTCCATCGCCGGCTCCCTCGGCCGTATCGCCCGTCGGGTTCCCCGCCTCCGCTTCCTCCTCAAGGCCCATCCACGAAGGCTCCGGCGGCGCCACATAGGGCGTTGAGCACGCGAGCAAGAGGACCGTGGAGAGAATCATTCCGTGAGCCATGAACCGACCCCCGTCGCTAACACGCATAGCACACGTCAGGCGCGGCCTTTTCTCTAAAACCGTTTTTTGCGTTTTTCAGACCAACGCCTCCGGCCGCACGTCAGTCTCCAGCCAGCGCCGCCACCACCTCCCCGGTGACGTCGGCCACGCCGCATCCGCCGAGCCCCTGGGGGTTCGCGCAGAGCGCAACCGCCGCCGCGCCGCCCTTCTTCGCGGCCTTCTCCAGCTTCTTCTTCGTCTCCGGCCACAGCTTGGCCCCCAACGCAGCCACGCCCTCGCGCCACTGCTTGCGGATCGCTTCGCCCTTCGCGATGCCCGCCTGCTTGGTCGCGATGTCCGGGCTCTCAATCTCCTCCTCGATCTGCTCCAGCGCCGCCTCGCGGGCGTCATCCAGCTCCTGCAGCTCCGCCGGACGGAGCGCCCGCGCCAGGGTGGACACATCCACGCTCCGCTCCGCCCCCGTAAGCGCGATCGGCGCCTGAACGGCACCTGTCACCTCGATCTTCGGCCAGTCCACGGAAAGGATGCTCGCCACCTGCCCCTGCAGCTCCTTGTCCTCGTCCAGGGTCGCCCCCACCTTCGCGGAGATGTCGGTTCCCGGGCATCGCGGCCCCTTGCCCATCATCGCTTCCACCTTCGAAACGCTGGTGCACTGGGTGATCGTCTGCCCCTTCGCCACGATGGGCAACGCGCGCTCCACGGCCGCCCCGAACACGCGGGAGTAGTCGCCTCCGAGCAGGTCGGTGTGCTTCTGCAATCGCATGAATTGACCAGTAAGACTCCGATCGAGCGCCGCGAAGTAGGCCGCGCGCGCCGTATCCGGCGCCAGGAGGGCATCCGCCAGCTCCAGGGCCCCGACCAGGCGCTTCGCCTTCGCGAGCTGGTCCCCCGCGGCGTCGTACGCTTCCGCGTCGCGCGCCTGCGCCTTCCCGAACCACGCCGAGGCCTTGGTCACCCCCTCCTCGGTCCACCACAGCGGCGTCTCCGCTTCAACGCCCGCAATGAGCAGCAACCAGACCATCAGAGCCTCCGAGTCGTCGTAAAAACCGGCACCTGCGTGGCGCCGCCGGCGCTCACATTCGCGAGCTGTCCTTCCGCAACGCGGCAGAGGAACCCGGCAAACCGACCCCGAGCCAGGAACGGCCCCAGGTCCACCACCCGCGCGTGCACCGTACCATCACGTGCGTCGAGGAATTCCGCCAGTGGGGCCTCGACCCGTTCCTGCACCACGCAGCCCTCGGCGGCGTCTACCGCACGCTCCCACTCCGCGCGGCCCTGTGTCCACCCCAGGACGACCCCGCGACCGCCGTGGGCCTCAGCCGGCTTCAGCACCCATCGGGTCGGATCGCGGCGAACCCGTTCCCGGGCTGCGTCGTTGAGGCGCAGCGTGGTCGGGATGTGTTTGTTCACGAACGCGCGCTCGCCCCCGCTCAACGGGAACGCGGGGTCATGCAGCAGAGCGAAGATGGCCTTGTTGTGGAGAAGCGTGGTTCGAAGGGAGTTCACGACGCAGACCCGGCGGGCCCGGTACGCGTCGAGGAGCGCGGCGCAGGCCGCGGGGCGCCGGCGGATGTCGCAGACCAACAGCCGGCGGAACACAAGGTCGATGGCGACGTTTCCCGTGAGCAGGCGCTCCCCGTCGAAGCGCAGGTCTTCGGGAGCGCACACGAGGGTCGAGAGCCCCGACGTACGAAAGTGGGCCGCCAGCAGCTCGAATTCCGGGGCGGTGGCGACACCGCGCTCGTCCACGATGGCCACCGTGAAGCGTGGCGCGGGGCGACCGCACCAGTCGCCATAGAGCCCGCGAAGCGTGCGAATGACCGCGGGCACGGGATCCGTGAAGCCCAGCGGCCCAACCGCAGTCGCCGCCGGGTCGCGGCGGAATACGGCGGCGAGCGCCGAGGCGTAGCCCATCCCCGCGGGAGACTCGGCGTTGAGCTCCAGGAAACGCGGTACGCCTCCCACCACGTAGGCGTCGAGCCGCGCGAGCGGCGCCACATCCACAAACCCCGGATCGATCGAGGCCCACTCGATCGCATCCAGCGGGATCCCGATGCGGGCGGCGAGGCTGAGCGGCCCGCGCGCGAGGTCTGCGAGCAGGGCGGCGCGCACCTTACGCAGCAGGCGGTGCATGGGAGGGAGCACGCGACGCCACATGCGAACGGCGCGTTCATCAAGGAACAACGGCGTGCGGTGCACACACACCGGTCGGGAGCCGTGTGCGGCCCCCGCCGCCATCACCTCGGCGAGGAAGTCCGGGCGCGGGCTCGACCGTGCGGCCGCGTTCCAGTCGTCGAGGGCAGTCATGGCCCGCCATGGTAATGGGGCCCGTGGCGCCCGCATACCCACTTGTCGGCAACTCCTCCGTCCAGGCGCGCCTCGTGCGCGCCGCGAACGAGGACCGGCTTCACCACGCCTACCTGTTCGAGGGCCCGGAGGGCGTCGGAAAAGCGACCTTTGCCCTTTGGTTGGCGCGTTACGTCAATTGCGAAGCCGAGGTGCGCCCGTGCGGCACCTGCCGCAGTTGTCGGCTGATGATCAGCGGGGCGCACCCTGATCTCGTGGTGGTGGGCCCCGACCCCGAGAAGGCCACGCGGATCATCTCGGTCGATCAGGCCCAGGCGCTCACCCGCGCCCTGCAGCTTCAGCGCCACAGCGCGCGGCGGCGCTTCGTTCTCCTCGACCCGGCGGATGTCATCAACGAAGAAGCCGCGAATTCCCTCCTCAAGACCATCGAGGAGCCCCCGCGCGGCACGCAGTTCGTGCTCATCACGTCGCGCGTCGGCTCGCTCTTGCAGACGATCCGCAGCCGCACCGAACGGGTGCGCTTTGGGCCGGTGCCCACCGAGGACTTCGCCCTGTGGCTGAGCGGGCGTGGAATCAGCGAGGTCCACGGCCTCGCCGCGAGCGGCTCGCCGGGAATCGCGCTGCGCCTGCATGACGGGGAAGGAGACGAACGTCTCGCGGCTCGAGATGCGATGCTCGACGCGATCGGCCAACCCCTGTTTCGACTGTTCGCGTATTCCGAGGCGGAAGGTAAGAAAGACGAGGGCGTGAGCCGCGCCGAGCTGGTAGTGAACCTGCTGGAAGAGCTCCTTCGCGACTGCGTGTGCCTCGCCAACGGGCGCGGGGACCGCTTGCTGCACGCCGACCGGCGGGATCGTTTGGAGCCATGGGCGCGGGCCCTCTGGCCCGGCGGCCTCGCGCGGATGACGCAGGCCCTCGCCACCGCGCGCGACCGCCTCCGCCTCAATGTCAACGGCCGCACCGTGCTGGAGAGCTTGTTCGCCCAGCTCAACCTCGAGCTTACCGCTCGCCCCGCCGAGAACCGATGATCGACTCACATTGCCACCTTGATCCTGGTGTTTACGGCGGAGATGATGGCGTGGACGCCGTCGTGGCGCGCGCCCGCGCCGCTGGCGTGTCGAGGATGTTGGCCGTCGGGAGCGGCTACGGCTTCGCCAGCGCCCAGCGCGCCCTGGACGTGGCTCGGCGCCATCCTGAGGTGCGCTGCTCTGTCGGCCTGCACCCCCACGATGCGAAGGACGCCACGGAAGCCGCGTTGGCCGAGCTCTTTGCGATGTCGGCGGCGCCCGAGGTGCTGGCCCTCGGCGAGATGGGCCTCGACTTCCACTACGACAGCTCCCCGCGCGACGAGCAGCGCGCCGCGTTTCGCGCGCAGCTTCGGGCCGCCCGCGAGCTGAACCTACCGGTGATCATCCACGACCGCGAAACGGAAGGAGAAACGCTACGAATCCTGGACGAGGAGCGGGCCTGGAGTACGGGCGTGCTGTACCATTGTTACACGGGAAGCGCGGCGCAGATGGCGGAGATCGTGGCGAGAGGCGGGTACATCTCCATCCCCGGGATCGTCACGTTCAAGAACGCAGGCGACATGCACGAGGTCGCACGCGCCACCCCCGCCGACCGGCTCCTCATCGAAACGGACAGCCCCTTCCTCACGCCTGTTCCCCACCGGGGAAAGCGCAATGAGCCCGCCTTCGTGGCGTTCACGCTTGCAAAAGTGGCGGAGCTGCGCGGCGTCACGCCGGCGGCGCTCGATGGCATCACCACCGAGAACACGCTGCGCTTCTTCCGCTGGACCTGAGCCCAGCCGCCCCCGAACCTACTTGGCGCGCTTCTCGGCTTCGTTGGCGTCGGCTTCGGCGGTGTGCACCGGGAACGGGGGCGTGGTGCCCTTGTTCTCGCGAGCATTCCGGGCCTTCCGACCCGCATTGTCGTGGCGAATTTCGCGGCGCAGGGTGGTCAGGGCGGTCTTGGAAGCCACGGAGTCTCCGGTCTGAGGCGCCGCCTTCTAAGGAACGAAGGCGGTCTCGTCAAGCAGAAGCCTTGCGTCTGCCCGCACTTGTGGTAGACATCGTGCGTGCTCGCCCTAATTCTGCTCACGGGTTGCGATCGGCTCGATGCTGCAGGCGATGTGGTCGATGGCCTCGGGGATACCACGGTTGTACAGGGAATCTTCCTGGGCGCCGAGATCCCGTTTGGCATCGAGCTCCCCGACGATGCGGGGATCTACACCAGCTTCTGCAAGGTGTTCCTGGCGCAAGTGAGCGATGCGAACGATGTCACGGATGCCCCGGTTTCCGGAGCCGACGTGGCGTTCGTGTCGCAAGAAACCGGAAAGCTGGGCTTCGACGAAACGGACGATGGCGAGTACCGCCTCTACAGCCAGGATGGACTGGTGTACGAGCCGGGGCAAACGGCGAAGCTGCAGTTTTCACTGGGCAATGAAACGGGGTCGCTGAGCGTAACCGCCCCCGAAGCCCCCGAATTCGACCTGGACAACGAGGGAACGTCCCAGGAAGCCCAGAAGGTGAAGGTCACCTCGGGCCGCTTCCAGAATCTGGTGGTCGCCGTTTACGACCTCGATCGCGACAAGCTCACCTGGGACAACCTGCCCGACGACTTTGAGTCGGGCGTTGAGCTCAACGACGAGGACGCCGAGCCCATCGACGAGCTGATCGTTCCCGGCGAGGCCTTCCCGCGCGGCTCCACGTACCTTGTGGGCGTCGGCGGCCTCGAAGTGGGGGATGCCACCGAGTTCGAGGGCGTGAACCAGGCGCTGAGCGCCTTCGGCGCCGGGCGAATGACGCTCCACATGATCGAGATCACGGGCGCGAACGCCAAGCCGTAGTCGCGGCGCCGCTTAGCGGACCACGAGGGTGCCGGGCAGCATCGCCGCAACCCCGCCATCGGCGAGCACGCGGTCCAAGGTCTCGAGCTGCGACCATGCCCGGCGAACCTCGGGAAGCCGCGCCTCCGGGGGCATGGATGACTCCTCGAGATCCTCGGAGAGCTGCTCGAACAGCGTTTTCCGATGCGGGAACCGCTCGAGTCCCAGCTCTTCGCCTTCCGTCGGCTTCGCAAGCTCCGTCGCCTTCGCGATCGCCACGTCCAAGCCGCCGAGCTCGTCCACCAACCCGCGCTCCTTGGCTTGGGCGCCCGTCCACACGCGGCCCTGCGCCACCTCATGCACCGCCTCCGGCGTCATGCTCCGCCCCACCGCGACTCGCGACACGAATGTGTCGTAGAAGCCCTGGAGGAACTCACGGAACTTCGCGCGCTCGGGCTCAGAGAAGTCCGAGATGGGCGAGAACAGGTCGCTCATTGCCCCGCGCCGATAGGTGTGCGTCGTCACCCCGATCTTGGTGTAGATGCCACCAAGGTTGATCTTCCCGCCAAACACCCCGATGCTCCCCGTCAAGGTGGCGGGCTCGGCGACGATCCAGTCCCCGGGCGCCGCGATGTAGTAGCCGCCGCTCGCGGCGTAGTCGCCCATCGAAACGACCAGCGGTTTCCCAGCCTCCTTCAGCCGGATGAGCGCGCGCCAGATGTTGTCGGAAGCGAGCCCGCTCCCTCCCGGGGAGTTCACCCGCAGCACGACCGCCGCCACATCCTCGTCTTCTCGAACGTCGTCGAGGATCTCCACCATCGACCGATCCCCCACGAGGGAGCCTCCGAAAATCGGCGACCCCGACTCGCCCGACACGATGGCCCCATCTGCGTGGACGACCGCGATCTTGCGGCCCGACGCAAATGGCGATGCGGGTTCATGATAATCCCCGATCTCCGTGCGCTCTTCGCCACACAGCGCCTCGGCAACCTCATCGCGGTACTTCAGGCCGGTCACCATCCCGCGGGCGAGCGTTGCGTCCGGGGTGATCGGCGGATCGTCGATCCAGGCGAGCACGTGGGCGGTGTCCACCCCCCTGGAACCGGCGATGCCCGCCACCATCTCGCCATAGAGGCCGTCAAGCATCGTTTCCATCGCGGCGCTCGCGGCTTCGCTCGGCTCGGCGCGCTGGTAGGGCTCGATGGCGCTTTTGAAATCGCCAACGTGTTCAAAGTTGGCGGTTACACCCAGCTTCTCGAACGTGCCGGCGTAGTACTCCGTCGTGAGAGAGAAGCCGTTCACCAACATCACGCCGGCCGGCGACATGTAGAGATTCGTGCACGCGCTCGCGACGTAGTACGTCTTGTTCTCGTACCCATCCGCCCAGGCGTAGCAGGGCTTCCCCGAAGCCGAGAACGCGGTGATCGCGTCCCGCAATTCGGCCGCCCCGGCCCAGCCCACGCCGAGATCACGCACCTCGAGGTACAAGCCCTTGATCCGGTCGTCGGTCGCGGCGCGGCGCACATCAGCCGCCGTTTCGCTGATGAGCAACGGAAACTTGGCCGGATCCATCACGAAGCTCTCGCCGCCAGGCGCATCGTGGATGTCGCCATCCAGCACTAGCTCCAGGAACGAGCCCTCCTTCACCTCGGGCGTGAAGCCGTCCCACATCAGGAACATGCCGCCTACGCCGCCCGCCACGAGCGCCAGCACCGCCATGACCGAGATCCCGATCACCAGCCGCGCGGCGCGACGCGAGCCGGGGCTCGGAACGGGGCGTTGGGGGCCGCTCGGCGGGCTCGGGACCACGGAAGGGGACGTCGGCGGGTCTAGTTCAGACATGGGGTCATTCCTGGCGACCGTGCATAAGCACGTTCGCGGCGCGAGGCGACGCACCGTGGCAGGGCGTGACGCGCTCAGCCGGCCGGAAGGGCCGCGAGGCGACGGGCACGATTGCAGAAGTCGACGATGCGAGCATGAACTTCAGGGCCGGCATGCTCTCCGAGCAGTGGGTCGAGGTGCCCCCAGCCCGCGGGGAGACGCACCACCTCGGACCCAAGGGCGGCAGCCAGCGGCTCCGCGGCTCCTGGGGGGCAAGCCGGATCTTCGCTCGGGATGATGACTTGCGATAGCGCGGGCCGAAGCGCGGTGAGCACGTCGAGGCGACCGGTCGCGTCCGTGAGCGCCCCCTCCGCAACCCAGCGCGCAACCTGCCGCACCACGCCGGCATGGACATCCGCTGAGCCGTGCCGAAGCCGACCTCGCGCCAGAGCGGCCTGGGTGTCGGGCGAAGCCACGTCGGCGCCGGCGCTCACCCAAGGCGTGAGGAGCTGCTGGAGGCGGCGGGTGGGGAGCACCCAGCCGCGCGGGAGGAGCGCGGCAACGAGGCCGGCGCTGCGGAGGGTAGACGCGGGCGACGAGAAGCGCACGGCAGGAGCGACCAGGGAAACCGCCGCGAACCGACGTTCATCACCAAGCGCCCGTGCGAGACAGTACACCTGCGCCCCGAGGCCGTGTCCCACCCACAACACCCGCGGGTAACCGCTGTGCTCGACGACGCGGTCCAGCGCCGCGGGCACGTCCCGGGTTGCGATGTCGTCGACCGTAAACCCCGCCGAATCGGCCGGAGCTACCGCGCACGGATCCCCTCGATGTTCCAGCAGGTATACCGAGAAGCCAGCGCGTCGCAGCGCCTGCGCGAGTCCGCGGCCCGCCTCCAACGCGAAGTCGCGGTGGGAGCCGCCGAGCCCGTGCGCCAGGACCACCGGCTCCGCGCTCGCGCCGGGGATCGGAGGCAGATGGAACAAGTCGGCGCCCCAGCCATCATCGGCGCGGTACCGAACCCGCGTGAGCGGAGGTTGATCCGCGCGAAGGAAGGGCGTGCGATCAGCGGGCTGGAGCACCCGCCACGTCATCGCCAGCGCGCTGTCGCCGAGCGCACGCAGCGCGTCCGCACCGGCGGGGAGCGGGTTTACACGTCGCAGATCGGGGAGGGCGCGTGCGTCGGGCATGGGGGTTGTGGGAGGAACGGACAGGGCGCGCGGGAGCGACAGCGTGAAATCGACGTTCGAGGTGCGCTCCACACACGAACGGCGTTGGGGATCAGCATGACTGCAGAGCTACAACTTCAGCGGCGCACGAACCTGTCCGTCCTCCGGTTCGACCCGACAACAGGCTGAACCGAAAGCTCGGTCTGCTCTTGCCGCGTCAAGACTTTTCTACCACGCGCACCCGAAGAAGGGAAGCGCGCCCACATAAAAAACGCACCGTGGCCGCGGTCGGCTCAAAAACCCCGGCGTTGAACGATCACTCTCGCACGGCGGGCTCAGCTCGACGCAGCCCGCGCGACGTATCGCTCCACGGTGGCATCCTTCACCAGCTGGTCGATCCAGGCCCGCACAAACGCGCTCTTCTTGAACATCTCCAGCCGCGCCCGAACCCCGGCGGACTGGGTCTCGAATTCCGCCTCGTTCGGCTCTTCGCGGCTGGAAACCTGGATGACGTAGGGAATCCCCTTGACGGAAACCGGCACCGTGAGCACCTGCCCCGCCTTGGCGAGCTTCACCGCGGTGAGCAATTCCGCCACCGCCGGGCCATCGCCGAGACGGGGCACTTCTTCGTCAGCAAGGCTGAACGAACCGGTCGTATCCACCGCCAGCGCCTTTCCCTCGGTCAGCTCACGCGGCACTTCGCCCGCGGCCGACCACGCGCTCACGAGCCGCGCCGCGAACTCGCTCACGACCGCATCCACTCGTTCATCCTTGATCATCTGCACGGCGATCCCCGGCTTCGCTTCCTCGACCGGGATCACCCGCGCCGCCTCGATCGACTCCACGCGGAGGATCTCGAACCCGAGCCCCGTCTCCACCGCACCCGTGACCGTCCCGGCGCCCGACTCGTCCGCGGCCTTCGCACGCACCGGATCGACACTATCGGCCGCGATCACCCCCAGATCGCCGCGCTTCTTCACGCTGAGATCCTCGCTCCAGCGCAGCGCCAACGCCGCGAAGTCTGCGCCTGGCGCCTTGGCCTGCGCCGCGATCGCTTCGGCACGGGCTTTCACCTCCTCCTTGTCGGCGCCGGGGAGGTCGGTGCGCAGCAGGATCGTGTGGAGGTGGTAGCGCTTCGGCAGGTTGTAGCTGCGCTCATAGTCCGCCTTGTACCGCTCCTCGAGCTTGGGGCCGTTCGCGGAGACGAAGGCATCCCGGTCGGCATCCGACACGACGACGTCGTCGTAGAAGTTGGTCGGCGGGAGCCGAACGTAGGTGAGGTCCACCTTGGTGGCCTCAAGCTCCCACGCCCGGCGCACCTCGGTGTTTGTAACGACGGCGCCGCGCGCCACGAGATCCTGCATCTTGAGGATCAAGAGCCGGTCGTGGGTGTCCTTCTCAAAATCAGCCCGGCTGAGGCCGATCTTGTCGAGCCCCTCGAGGTAGGACTTCTCGTCGAACTTCCCTTCCTTCTGGAACAGCTCCTCCTTCTTGATCTCCCGTGCGATCTCATCGCTCGAAACGGCCAGCCCGAGGCGCTTGGCCTCCTGGATCACGAGCGCCTTCTGCACCATACGGTCCAGGGTAAGGCCGGCGATTTCCGCCTTCTTCTCGTCAGCCAAGCCGCTGCCGGCGCGCTGGTAGTCGCGACGAACCTCCTGCTCAAAGTCGGCGAGCGCGATCGTTTCCCCGTTCACGGTCGCGGCCATGCCGCCTGCACAGCCCTGCCCCCGGGCGCTTCGTCCGCCTGCAAACGCGAAGATCACCCCTACCAGGATGATCAGGAACCGAGTGCTCGTGCTCTCGGTGCTGTTCCGCATCTTCTCGATCAGGGACATCGGCGCTCCAACGGCCGCCGGTGCTAACCGAAAACCCCGCATTTGTCCGCGCACCCTCTTGTCACGTCAAGGGGATTCGCGATAGACTCAACTTCCCTCTGCTTCGTCCCCCGAAGCGCGCCTGCTCCTCGCAGCGACCCCCTCCCCGGGTGCACCATGCTCAATTCTTTCCTCGGCCTGTTCTCCCAGGACATGGCTATCGATCTCGGCACCGCGAACACCCTGGTGTACGTGAAGGGTCGCGGCGTTGTATGCAACGAACCCTCCGTCGTGGCGATCCATCACGACCGCAAGGGCAACAAGAAGGTCGTCGCCGTCGGTACGGCAGCCAAGGCAATGCTCGGCCGCTGCCCGCAGGACATTCAGGCGGTCCGTCCGCTGAAAGACGGGGTGATCGCCGATTTCGAGGTCACCGAGCAGATGCTCCGGTACTTCATCGAGCGGGTGAACGGCCGCAAGGGCTTCGTGGCGCCGCGCATGGTGGTCTGCATCCCCTATGGCACGACGGAGGTCGAGAAGCGCGCGGTTCGGGAGAGCGCCGAGAGCGCCGGTGCGCGCGAGGTGCACCTGATCGAGGAGCCGTTGGCAGCCGCGATCGGCGCGGATCTCCCGATCACCGAGCCGACCGGCAACATGGTCGTGGATATCGGAGGGGGAACCACGGAAGTGGCCGTCATCTCCATGGCCGGCATCGTGTACAGCCGCAGCATCAAGGTGGGCGGCGACCACATGGACGAGGCGATCACCCAGCACATGCGCAAGCGCCACGACCTGCTGATCGGGCCCCGCACCGCGGAAGACATCAAGATCCGCCTCGGGAATGCGCTGCACGACGGCACCACCACCGAGATGTCCGTGCGCGGTCGCGACCTGGTGCGCGGCTTCCCCCGGATCGTAAATGTTCACTGCGACGAGATCCGCGGCGCCCTCGAAGAGCCCGTGAACCTCATCGTCGAGGCCGTCCGCGCCTCGCTCGAGCGCACCCCGCCCGAGCTGGTGGGCGACGTCATGGAGCGCGGCATCATCATGACCGGCGGCGGCGCGCTGTTGCGCGGCTTGGACGTCTGCATCTCCGAGGCGGTCGGCCTGCCGGTTCTCGTGTGCGACGATCCGCAGTCCGCCGTCGTGAAGGGCAGCGGGCGGGCGCTTGAGGAGATGAACCTGCTCTCGATGTTGGGGTAGGCAACAGGTAGGGGCGATGCCCGGTTCCTCGTTGCGTGGTCAGGCAGGATCGCTGGGCATCGCGGCGCCCTTGGACGACCGGCGCGTGGACAAGATCGCCGTGCAAGACGCGGCGCCGTCGGGGCGGTTTTCTCGGGGTTTTGGAGCGGTGGAATCCGTCGCCTCGAGCAGAAGAACAATGGTTGATGTTGGGTCCTGCCGACGCGGGTCGATAGGCCCTCCGGGCGCAGCGCCCCTCGGCCCTATCGACCCGCATCGTCACCCGCCCCAGCAGCGCACTGCACAACGCTCGGCAGACGGAGAAGACGGCAGATAAACCCCGAGAATCCCGCGGAGGCTTGCTGCGACGGCTAGGCGGCGGTGAGGTGCGGTGAGGTGCGGTGAGGTGCGGTGAGGTGCGGTGAGGTGGCGGGGCTGCGCCCACGGCGCGCGGAAGGCGAAGCTACCTCCGGCCCGGCGCCGAAGGCGCGGATCCCACGCGCCTTCGGCGTGAATCCCGTGGCCCGTCGCCCCGCACAAGCCTACAGCCTAGGGCCTACAGCCCCAGCGCCGCCTTCACTTCGCCCACCTTGTCCGTCGCTTCCCAGGTGAAGTCGGCGTCGTTCCGGCCGAAGTGGCCGTACGCCGCCGTCTTGCGGAAGATCGGGCGCTTGAGGTTCAGGTGCTTGATCAGCTCGCCGGGCTTTACCGGGAAGATGCCGCGGATGCAGGCATTGATCTTCTCTTCGTCCACGTGGGCGGTGCCGAAGGTCTCGACGTTCACGCTCACCGGCTCGGCGACGCCGATGGCATAGGCGAGCTGAACGAGCGCGCGATCGCAGGCGCCGGCCGCGACGAGGTTCTTCGCGATGTAGCGGCCCATGTAGGCGGCGCTGCGATCGACCTTCGAGGGATCCTTGCCGGAGAACGCGCCGCCGCCGTGCGCGCCGTGGCCGCCGTAGGTGTCGACGATGATCTTGCGGCCGGTCAGCCCAGAGTCGCCCATCGGGCCGCCGATGACGAAGTTCCCGGTCGGGTTGATGTGGTACTTCGTCTTGCCGTCGAGCAACTCGGCGGGGATGACCTTCTTGATCAGGTCTTCCCGAATCTGGGTTTCAATCAGGCCGTGCTCGCGGGGATCGTGCTGGGTGGAAACCACCACTGCGTCCACGCGGGCGATCTTCCCGTTGTGGTACTCGATCGTGACCTGCGACTTCGAGTCGGGGCGCACCCACGCCCACTCGGGCTGGTTGCGACGGAGCCACGCCAGGCGCTCCATCAGCCGGTGACTGAACTGCAGGGTGGCCGGCATGAGCTCGGGCGTTTCGTTGATCGCGTACCCGAACATCAGGCCCTGGTCGCCGGCGCCCTGCTCTTTGTGGAGGCCAGTGCCCTCGGTCACGCCCACGCTGATGTCGGGGGACTGCTGCTCCAGCGCAACCATGACCGCGCAGGTGTTGCCGTCGAAGCCCTTGTCGGAGTGGTTGAACCCGATCTCGTTGACCACCTTGCGGATGATCGGCGGGTAGTCGACAAAAGCCTTGGAGGTGATCTCGCCGGCCACGACGACGAGGCCGGTCTTCACCAGGGTTTCGCACGCCACGCGGGCGTCCTTGTCGATGGCAAGGTGGGCGTCCAGGATCGCGTCGCTGATCTGGTCGCACATCTTGTCGGGGTGGCCTTCCGAGACAGACTCAGAGGTAAAGAAGTAGTTCTTCAGGGCCATGATGCAGTGTCCTTTGGAAAGCGGCGCAACTTGGCCGGTCAGGGCCCGCGCGTCAAGTGCTCAACCGCCACCCAGTCGCCGAATGGCGGCGCGGGGCGGCGCCCGGTAAAGGCGCTTACCGACGCCATGTCGGTATATCGCGATGTACCGCTGCGCCCACCCCGTGCGTACGAATAGTGCGCCGTCGCCCCATGCCTCACGCGCTCTGGTATGCTCCGTCGCTCCTCCCCCCCGGTGTTTCTCCGACATGGCTTCACCCGTCGTCGAATTCAAGAACGTCAGCAAGACCTTCGGCGGCCAGAAGGCGGTCCGAAACATCTCCTTCCACATCGAGAAGGGGGAGTTCTTCTCGATCCTCGGCCCATCGGGCTGCGGCAAGACCACCAACCTCCGCCTCCTCGCCGGCTTCGAAACCCCGGATGAGGATGGCGGCGAGGTGCGAATCCTCGACCGCGTCGTGAACCACGACCGGCCCTACGAACGCAAGCTGGCGATGGTGTTCCAGAACTACGCGCTGTTCCCGCACCTCACGGTCGAAAAGAACGTGGCGTTCGGCCTGGAGCAGCGCGGCACGCCGAAAGCGGAGATCGTGAGCCGGGTGAAAGGCGCCTTGGAGATGGTCCGCCTGGACCCCGACCAATTCGGTCGCCGTCCCCCCGCGGCGCTCTCGGGCGGCCAACGCCAACGGGTGGCCCTCGCCCGGGCGCTCGTACTTGAGCCAAGCATCCTGCTGCTCGACGAACCCCTCGGCGCCCTCGATCTGAAGCTGCGCAAGGAGATGCAGCTCGAATTGAAGTCGCTCAACCGCCGCCTCGGCATCACCTTCGTCTACGTCACCCACGATCAGGAAGAGGCGCTCACGATGAGCGACCGGATTGCGGTGATGGACAACGCCCGCATCGCTCAATTGGGCAGCCCCGCCCAGATCTACGAGCAGCCACGAACGGCGTTTGTCGCGCGCTTCATCGGAGAGAGCAACTTCTGCGAGGGCGTCGTGCAGCAGCGCGATGGCGCGTGGATGGTGATCCAGCGCGCAGACGGCAGTCTGGTACGCGCGCGGGGCGGCGAGGATCGTACGGCAGGAGAAACCGTCAAGATCGCCGTCCGCCCCGAGCGCGTGGAGCTTTGCCAGCCGGGTGCTGCGCCCGCCACGCACAACGTCCTCCCGGGCTCCATACGGCAGGTCGTGTACCGGGGGGAGATGCTCCATGTGCGCGTCGCGCTCCCCGGCGGCGGCGACATGGTAGCGGCGATGCGCAACGAGGGTCAGCTTCGTACGCCCGTTTCCTGGCAGGAGGGCGCGGCGTGCGTGGCCGTGTTCCATCCGGACGACGCGCGGGTGCTTGAGGAGGAGCCGAAGTGAGCGGCGTTCGCCTCGCCTGGCTGCGCTGGTCCGCCCGCCGGCCCGACGCGCGCGCCTGGGGGCTCATGCTCCCCGGCACCGGTTGGCTGCTGGTGTTCTTCATGATCCCGCTGCTGTTGATGCTGGTCTACAGCTTCATGCCGAAGGGCATGTACGGCGGCGTGGTCGCCGGGTTCACCTTCGAGCACTACCTCCGCTTCTTCGACCCGCTGTACCTGAAGATCCTGGTCACCACGGTCCTCTACGCCGCAGCATGCACGGTCCTGTCGTTGCTCATGGGCTACCCGGTCGCCTATGTGATCTCGCGCGCCGGCCCGTGGAAGAACCTGCTGGTGTTCCTCGTGATCGTGCCCTTCTGGACGAGCTTCCTCGTCCGCACCTACGCGATGATGTTTCTCCTCGCCGATGAGGGGCTGATCAACAAGGTGCTCCTTGCCCTTCACCTGATCGAGGCGCCAATCGCGATGCTCCCCTCCACGAGCGCCGTGATGGCGGGCCTGGTGTACGGCTTCTTGCCGTTCATGGTGCTCCCGATCTACGGCTCGCTCGAAAAGCTCGATCCATCGTTGCTCGAAGCCGCCGAAGTGCTCGGCGCCAAGCCCTTCGCCCGCTTCATGAAGATCGTCCTACCGCTCTCGATGCCGGGCGTCGTGGCAGGCAGCCTGCTGGTGTTCATCCCCGCGCTCGGCAGCTACCTCACGAGCGATCTGCTCGGCGGCGCGAAGACCTTCATGATCGGCAACCTTGTCCAACAGCAGTTCATGAAGGCCAACAATTGGCCCTTCGGATCGGCCGCCAGTTTCGTCGTGATGGCGGTCGTGCTCGCCGCCGTATTCGGTTTCCTCCGGCAACGTGACAACAGCGAAGCAGGAGGTCTGTGATGCCGGGCAAGCTCCCCAAGTGGCTCCTCGCCCTCACCGCCTCCGTGTACGTGTTCCTGCACGCGCCGCTGCTCGTCCTGGTGTTGTTCTCCTTCAACGACTCGAAATTCGCGGTCTGGAAGGGCTTCACCTTCCGCTGGTACGAGCGGCTCGCCGAGCGTCGCGACATCCTCGACAGCTTGTGGGTGAGCCTCGAAGTGGGCCTCGCCTCCACGGTCATCAGCACGCTCCTCGGCACGCTCCTCGCGCTCGGCCTCGCCCGCCACCGCTTCGTGGGCCGCACGCTCCTGGAGTCGCTGCTCTACGTCCCGATCGTCACCCCCGAGATTGTCTGCGGGATCTCCCTGTTGATCCTCTTCGTCTTCTTCAAGATGGCGCTGGGGATCACGACGATCATCATCGCGCACGTCGCCTTCAACATCTCGTTCGTCGTCGTCGTCGTCCGGTCGCGCCTCGAAGGCATGGACCGAAACCTCGAAGAAGCGGCGATGATCCTTGGCGCAGACGAGTTCACCGCGTTCTGGAAGGTCACCGTGCCCCAGCTCTGGCCCGGCATCCTCTCCGGCGCTTTGCTCGCGTTCATCATGTCGTTCGACGACTACGTGATCACGTCGCTGGTTACAGGGCCGGGCTCGTCCACCCTCCCGATCGTCGTGTACAGCATGGTGCGCGGCGTGGAGCCGAGCGTGAACGCGATCAGCACCATCATCCTCGTCGTCACGGCCGTCCTGATCTACGCTTCCGACCGTCTCACTCAAGATAAACCCCTCAAGGCCTAGTCCCGCCGGAGCTCCCCATGTCGTTCGAAAAAGAAGCCATCCAGTTGATCGAAGCGGTGCGCCGCGGCGAGATCGATCGTCGCGCGTTCCTCCGCAACGCCCTCGGCCTCGGCATGAGCCTGGGCACCATCGGCCTCGTGCTGGAGGCTTGCTCCACCGGCGAGGAGGCCCCGAAGGCCCCGCCCGCCGCGCCGCCGACCGAGCCCGCGGCCCCTCCCCCGGAGCCGGATCTCGGCCCGGTTGAGGCCGAGCTGCACATCTACATGTGGTCCGACTACATCGCAGACGACACGGTCGCGAACTTCGAGAAGGAGTTCAACTGCAAGGTCACGCTCGACACGTACGAGTCCAACGAGGAGATGATCGCCAAGGTGCAAACGGGCGCCAGCGGGTACGACCTCGTCTGCCCCAGCGGCTACGCGGTCACGGTCATGAAGAACCTCGACCTGATGGAGAAGTTGGTCAAGAAGTACCTGCCGAACTACGCGAACATCGCGCCGACGTTCGACAAGACGGTGTTCGACCCGGAGAACGCCTTCACCGTGCCCTGGCAGTGGGGCACCACCGGTATCGCCTACCGCAAGGACAAGATCACCACTCCGCCGGATAGCTGGGCGCTGTTCCACGACGCGGCGCTGAAGGGCAAGGTCACGATGATGGACGACATGCGCGACAACATCGGCGCGTGGCTGAAGTTCCGCGGCAAGTCTCTCAACTCGGTGGACGCGGCCGATCTCGCCGCCGCCAAGGCCGATGCGATGCTCGCGAAGCCGAACCTCAAGGCCTACGTCTCCGCCCCCGTGAAGGCGCAGCTCGTGTCGGGAGACGTGTGGGCCGCGCAGCTCTGGAACGGCGACACGATGCAGGGCAAGGCCGAGAACCCTGAGATCGACTTCATTCTCCCCAAGGAAGGCGCCGCGATCTGGTGCGACTCGATGGTGATGGTGAAGGGGCTGAAGAACAAGCGCGCCGCGCACGAGTTCCTCAACTACGTCCTGCGTCCCGAAGTCGGCGCCAAGATCAGCGACTACACGGGCTACGGCTCCCCCAACGCCAAAGCCACCGCCGCCATGGCCTCGCCGGTGCCGTACCCGACAGACGAGCAGATGAAGAACCTCGAGTACCAGCAGGACCTCGCGGCCGGCACCGCCGCCTGGGATCAGCTCTGGACCGAGATCAAAAGCGGTTGAGCGACGACGGGCTCGTCGTTCGGGCCCCCGACGAAGGCGAAGAACCTCGGGTTCCGTGGGGACAGCGCCTCCGCCGTTGGGGGCGCGATCTGCTCATTACCGTCGTGAGCCTGAGCGTGCTCTGGGTCGGCCTCGGCTGGCTCCGGTCGCCTGAGCTCCCGGCGCAGGCCCCCGCGTTGATCCTCAAGAACCTGGACGGCGTGGAAGTAGACCTTGCGCGCTTCCGGGGACAGACCGTGCTCGTGAACTTCTGGGCGACGTGGTGCGGGCCTTGCCAGCTCGAGATGCCGCTCCTCGTGAGCTACGCGGCGGGCCATCCAGAGGTGCCCGTGCTGTTCGTGGCGGTGGATGGGGCACCCGAGAAGCTGAGCGCGTTCGCGGCCAAGGAGGGCATGGCGTCGAACCGGGTCCTGCGCCTCGACGCGGCCACGAAGGCGCGGTGGCCGGTGTCCACGTTGCCCACCACGGTCGTCGTCGGCCCCGAGGGCACGATCGAGGCGGCGCATGCGGGGATCGTTACCCCGCCGCAGCTTTGGTGGTGGGGGCGTTGAGGGCCGAGAGGCGGAATGGCGGCATCACTCAGGCTCGACGACGAGCGTGGTTTGCGGGTACCGACCCTCGCCGCTCCCGATCCACAAGATGCGGCAGCTTCGCACCCGCCCGACGACGCGCGCGTGCTCGGGCAGATCCCGTTGGACCAGCGAACACTCGACGATCTCACCCGAGCGATACATGTCGACGTCCCGGAAGTGCCAATCCTCCGCGTAGATCACGCCAGTGTCGAGGTCCGTGACGAGCGGCTCGTTGAAGGCCGGCTCTGGCTTGCCGAACATCTTCTGCTTCCGCAGAAAGGTGCGAAGCTCGACGCGGTGCCCCACGGGTATCGGAGCGACCTGGATGAGGTGGATGGTGATCATGTGCACAGCATACCAGCGAAAACACGACGCCAGCCCGCGGTCAGCGATCTGCTACACGACCCCTCGCGCCGTGGCCACATAGGCGGACACCTGGGTGCGAACGGCGTTGCCAGGGCCAAGCATCTACGTGGGCAGGCCGCGCACGGTGAGGCCCATCGCACGGGCGGCTTGAGCCTGTTTCAGGTCGAACGTGACGAACGTACCGCCACGGCCGCACGCCCGAACGGCGGCGCCGATGTGGATCGCGTCCAGGCTGCGCGCTCCGGTGGACTCCGCAACGACAGCGGCCGACTCGCATGTGGTCTCATCCAGCTCCACAACATGCATCCGCTGCCAGTCCGCGGCAAACGCGGCTTGCGCGGCCAGCCGGTCCTCGCCCGCGAGCAGCCGGGTGAGGTTTCGCCGCACCTCTACCAGGGTGATGCGCGCAGTAATCCACGTCGGGTTCTCCGAGAGGATGGAGGCGGCTCGGTGACTGTCACCCTCCTCGATGTAGCGCTTGAGCAGGGCGCTTGTGTCCACATAGATCATCGATCCTCACGATCCTCATCGAGCACGGCCGCGACACGACTGGGCGCGGGCACCCGGTGAACCGGGCAGGGAACGATGCCCGAACCTGGACGAATCCAGCCCTCCCGAATTCCACGCTCGAGCCGCTCCGTATCGGGAAGAGGACCGATCACCGCGACCGGACGACCACGGTCCGTGACCCGGATCAGCTCCCCCCCGGCAGCCCGCTCGAGGTAGGCAGAAAGGTGGGCCTTGAGCTCGCGAACGCCGACATCCATGTGACTACATTAGGGCTGGATTGGGGTCACGTCAAGGGGGGCCCAGCCGCACCACCCCCCGTGCCGCCGCCCACAGCTCCGCCCGAAAATCCGGGTGCGCGATGCCGATCAGCGCCTCCGCCCGTTCGCGAAGCGTCATCCCATGCAGGTTCACCGCCCCATGTTCCGTAACCACCCAGTGCACGTGCCCACGCGTGGTCACGACGCCCGCGCCTGGGGACAGCGTCGGCTGGATCCGACTCCGCGTGCCCCCCTTCGCCGTCGAAGGCAACGCGATGATCGGCTTCCCCCCCTTCGAGAGCGCCGCCCCCCGGATGAAGTCCATCTGGCCGCCGATGCCCGAGTAGATCCTCGACCCAATCGAGTCCGCGCAAACCTGACCGCTCAGATCCAGCTCCAGCGCCGAGTTTACCGCCACCACCTTGGGGTTCGCGCGGATCAGATGCGTGTCGTTCGTCCGGTCGCACGGGTGAAACTCCACCCGCAGGTTGTCGTGCACCCAATCGTACAGCCGCGCCGACCCGTTCACAAAACTCGTCACCGACCGCCCGGGATGGATCTCCTTGAACCGGTTGGTGATCACCCCACCCTCCACGAGGTCCACCACCCGATCCGAGAACATCTCCGTGTGCAGACCAAGGTCGCGCTTGTTCCCGAGCCGCGCCAGCGCCGCCTCCGGGATCGCGCCGATCCCCAACTGAAGCGTCGATCCGTCCTCCACCAGGTCCGCGATGAGCTCCCCGATCCGCGCCTCCACCGGCCCCACGACCACCGGCGAAGCCTCGTGGAGCGGCCGGTTCACCACCGTGAACGCATCGATCTGCGCGAACGGCACCGCGCTCGATCCCATCGTACGTGGCGCCCGCTCATTTATCTCCGCGATCACCACCTTCGCGCTCGCGACCGCAGCCCGCGCGGCGTCCACCGAGGTACCGAGCGTGCACATCCCGTGCCGGTCCGGCGGCGACACCGAGATGATCGCCACATCGAGCGGCACCTGACCCGACGTGAACAAGAACGGGATGTCGCTCAGGAAGATCGGCACAAAGTCCGCGTGCCCCTCCGCAACGCTGTCGCGGAAGTGCGCGCCGGTGAAGAGGTTGATCGCCCGGATCCGACCCGCCACCTCCGGTTTCGCCCACGGCGCCGGGCCCCCCGTGTGTAGATGGTACAGCCGCACGCCCTCCAACGGCTCGGCAATGCAGAGCGCCTCCACCAGCGAAGTCGGCGTCATCGCCGCCCCATGAACAAAACACCGGGCCCCGCTGGGCACCCGCGTCACCACGTCTTCGGGGGCTTCGGCCCGCCCGCGCCAATCGTCGAACATCCGCCCTTTCCCCTAGTGTTTCACGCCACGTTTCCGCGGCGTCTTTCCCGTGAGCCGGGTGACCACGTGGTAGCCAAGCCAGCGCGCCGGCTCGGGCGGGATCCACGCCATCTCACCCTGATAAAACGGCAGACCCTTCCAACGTGAATCGGTGTGGTCGTACAAGTCGGCCAATACCTTGCCCGCGAGGTTTGCCAACGTAACGCCGTGCCCGCTGTAACCGAGGGCATAATACACGTTCTTCGCAGCCCCCCGCACGCCCATCGCGCAGATCCGGTTCCAGGACAAACACACTGGGCCCGTCCAGTGATGCGCCACCGGCACGTCGGCCGCCTCCGGCATGTATTGCAGGAAGCGTTGATGCACAGACGCATAGTCGGCTTCGCCCGCCCAGGTCGTCTTCCCCCCGAAGTGGTAGCCGTACGCCGAGTTATGCCCGCCACCGAACACCACCTCCCCATCCTGGGTCATGCAACCATAGGCCACGCGGTCCAGGTCGTCGTCGAACCCAGCGATCTGCGGCGACCACCCCCGCTGCGCCCAGTCGCCCGCGCTTCGCCGCTCGGTGCTGATGACGTGCGCGAACAGCGGGAAAAGCCGGTCCCGAAAATACCCAAGCTGCGGCGTGTAGGCGTTCGTCGCGAGCACGAGTGCCGCGGCCTTTACCGACCCGCCCGGTGTCGTGACCGTACACACCGTGCCCTCCTCGATTTTCGTAACCGGAGTGCCCTCGAACACCTGCACCCCCATCCGCGTGAGCACGGGAAGCAGCGCTTCGAGGTAGCTGACGCCGTCGAGGTGGCCCGACGTCGGGTCGTAGACCGCGCCCATGGTGCCTTCGAGCCGCAGCCGCGAAGGCAGCGCGCTCCGGTCGAGAAACTGGAGCGGAAGCCCCTCCGCGCGCAACGCCGCGACCTCACGCGCCGCCTCCTCGGCCCCTGAGATCCGCGTATGCACGCTAAGGGTCCCGTCGCGCCGCCAGCGCACATCCAGACCGTTGTCCCGGATGATGCCCTCGACCAGATCGATCCCCTCCTTCGTCGCCCGCCAGATGTTCGCGGCGCGGCCTGGGTCCCCCGGCTCCACCCCGTTCACCCAGTTCAGCATCAGCCCGCCGTTCCGACCACTTCCCCCGTTTGCAACTCGTTTTGCCTCGCACAGCACGATGCGCTTCTCGGGGTGCCGCTGCGCCAGATGGTAGGCCGTGGACATCCCCGTGAAGCCGCCGCCGACGATCACCACGTCGCATTCCATGGCCTCCTTCAGTGCGGGGAGGGCGGCGCGCGGGGCGGCGCGGGCGGCCCAGAGGGAGCGGTTCTCGTCGATGGTGAGGGGCATCTGCGCGTAGGCTATCCGGCCGGCGCCCTTGTCAGCGGCCCCTGCGTTCTGGCACTGTACGCGGGTAGCCGCTGTGCCCTGTGCCTGACACCCGCCGCGTTCGCCTCTGCATGAAAGACCTCTACCAGCAGGATCTGGTGGAGATGATCGAGCGCGAAACCCGAAACTTCCAGGTGTGGACCATCGGTTTCCCGAGCCACCCCGACTTCCAGGCGGCCTACGAGCTGCTCTGGAACGAGTTCGGCCCCCACGGCGGAATGGAGCGGATCGAGGCGGTAAAGAGCTTCCTCCTCGAAGATCCCTACGAGCCCACCGCCAACGGCACCTTCATGCGGTACTTCCTGCTCGTCGCGAAGGACGACCAGGGGAACCTCCTCGGCGCGCGCGACGGCGTGCTGCTCCTGAACCAGACGTACGACCCGGATCTCCTCGTCGTCTTCCTCTCCCACATCGTGATGAAGCCGGAAGCGCGCGGCACCGTGCTCTCGTACTGGCTGCGCATCGCGCCGGTGGAGCTGGCGGTGCAGTACCTCCAGGAGCTCACGGCGATGGGGAAGATCAAGGTCCCCGCGCCGGATCAGCCGAGCAAGTACTTCGGCATGAAGATCGATCTCGCCGCCGAGATGGAGTACTTCTCGCCGGAAGATCCGATCTCGCTCCAGCGCATCCTCTTCTACGGTCGCGGCGGGTTCGACGTCATCAACCCTCGCTACTTCCCCTACCGTCAGCCCGACTTCCGCGATCCCGAAGCGATCAAGGCCACCGGCAACCAGCCCGTCCCCTTCATGATGCTGCTCCGCCGGCTCGGCCGCGAGCGGCAGGCCACGATCCCCACCGAGGAAGCGCGCGCCGTCATGCGCCTGCTCTACGACGACTTCGCCACGCACTGCGCGCCCGAGAACCTTGAAGGCGCGCTCGACGCCGTGATGGCCAAGCTCAACACCCGCGAGGCGCGCGGCAGCATTGAATTGCTGCCCCTCCCCACGGGCGCCCGGGATTTACACCGCCTCCGCCCGCTATTCCGATACACTGCCTTCACCCGTTACTATCCGGGCGAGCCTGACACCAAGCCGTATTTGCAGAGCGGCATCGCCGAGCGGGTGAAAGCCAACCCGCGGTTCCTCGACGACGAGCTGACCCGACTTGCGGAGGACGTAGA
>BJHF01000078.1 GCA_014191855.1 Deltaproteobacteria bacterium | reverse complement strand
GCGCTTACGACGGTGGAAGGTGGCGTTGGCCGCGGGGCTCGCGCGTGCGAACGGGTGCGTGGCGTACACGTCTGCGGGAGGTGTTTCGGGTCGCGACACGCTCTTGCTGATCGCGGGGCGCGCCGAGGACAGGGCCGCGATCGCGGCGATCTGGGAGTGGCTGGTGCGGACGCTGGAGTGGCTGTCGGCTTCCGAGGGAGCGGGCCGGTCGCGCGATTGGCACGAGGCGTTTCGGATCGGCGCGGCCGAGGTGGTGGTGGCGAGGTTGGCGGCCGTCGGGGCGGAGGTACGTGGGGCTGCGAGCCTGGGGTTGGCGACCGGCGACCTGGTGCGGGTTGATGAGCACGCAGCAGGGCGCGCCGAGGCTGTCGCGGCGTTTGTCGAGGAGAAGCTGCGATTGGGGCGCGGCCGATCGCTCCGCGTGGATGCCCGAGGTCTCGCGGCCGGGAGGGCGGCGGGGGCTGCAGTGGATTTGGTGGGTCGGCGAGGGTGAGCGGGGACGGGTTAGTCGCCCGCAGGACAAGGAACGATGCCCCGAAAGACCCGCGCGGTGGACGAAGAAGACGAGCCCAGCGATCGGCCCGTGCGCAGCGAACACCACGACGAGATGGCGGATCTCAAGGCGCTGACCATGCGCATCGCGGCGTTGCCCCTCAAGATGCGGCGAGCCCTGCCGCTCGACGAGGAGACGCAGGCCCAGATCGATCAGCTCGCCGCCTCGGAGCCCCGGCCCGATCGGCGTCGCACGTTGATGCGCGCGAAGCTCCTCGTCGCGCAGGCCGATCAGGAGGCGCTCGCGGCGGCGCTCGCGGGGAAGACGCCCGAGGCGGCCTGGAACGAGGAGACCTTGCACTGGCGCGACCGGATCGTGGCCGGCGGTGACGGCGATATCCAGGCGTTCGTCGATGTGTATCCGCAGGCCGATCGACAGGCGATCCGCACGAACGCGCGGGAGGCGCGAGGGAAGGGTCCGGTGGCGGGGCGGGCGCTGAGCCGTCTGCTCGGTACGCTGCGGGAAGGCGCGGCGGCCGCAGTGGGCGACGAGGACTGAGTTGGCCGCGGTACTTCGCTCAAACCTTCGTTTTTTCGTGCCCGGGGACAAAAGCGTTTCCCATCGCGCGCTGCTGTTCGGCGCGATGGCCGAGGGGACCACGCGGATCACGGGCCTGCTCGCCGCCGAGGACGTTGGGCGCACGCGAACGGCGATCCAGCAGCTTGGCGGGGAGGTTTGGGTCGATCGCAGCGGCGGCGTGAACGTGAAGGGCGGCCCGTGGCGTGATGGAGGGACGATCGACTGCGGCAACTCCGGCACGACGGCCCGGCTGCTGCTCGGGGCTCTCGCGGGAAGGGCGGGTGCCACCTTGATCGGCGACGCATCGCTGTCGCGACGGCCGATGCGGCGGGTGCTCGATCCGCTCGCGCGGATGGGGGCGAGGATCGGAGGCGCGGGGGACGAGCGCGACGCCGCGAGGGTGACCTTGCCGGTGTCGGTGGATCGGGCGGCGCTCCGGGGGATCGAGTGGCGAGCGGAGGTGGCGAGCGCACAGGTGAAAAGCGCGATTCTACTCGCCGGGCTGGCCGCGGAAGGAGAGACGGCCTACCTTGAACCGGTCGCGACGCGCGACCACACCGAACGGATGCTTCGGGGGATGGGGGCGTCGATCCGCGTGGAGCCCGTTGAGGACGGGGAGGGGAGGCGCATCGTCGTGAGCGCAAGCCAGCTTCAGGCGGCCGAGATTACCGTTCCCGGAGACATCTCCAGCGCCGCGTTCTGGTTCGTGGCGGCGGCGATCCACCCGGGGGCGCGCGTGACGATCGAGGGCGTCGGCGTGAACCCAACCCGCACGGGCGTGCTCGATGTATTGCGACGGATGGGCGCGGGCGTGATCGTCGTGGAGCGAGGCGGGATCGAGCCGATCGCCGATGTGACCGTGGTGGGAGCGGAGCTGCGCGGCACGGCGATCGGCGGCGCGGAGATCCCGACGCTGATCGACGAGCTGCCGGCGCTCGCGGTGGCGGCGGCGTTCGCCCAGGGGGAGACGGTCGTGCAGGACGCGGCGGAGCTGCGCGTGAAGGAGAGCGACCGGATCGCGGCGGTGGTGGCGGGCTTACGCGCGATCGGGGTCGATGCCGATGCACGACCGGACGGGTTCGTGGTGCGGGGCGGCGGCGCCGTGGGCGGGCACGTGATCACGGAGGGGGACCATCGTATCGCGATGGCGTTCTCCATCGCGGGCCTGCGGGTGCCGGTGGTCGTGAGCGAAACGGAGTCGATTCGGACGAGCTACCCGGGGTTTCTGGAGCGGCTGGCCCAGCTCTCTACCGGGTAAACAACACCTGGATCGGAATCCCCGAAGTCCCCGACAAGTCCACCCACAGCTCATCCGTGTCGTTGCAGTACGGGGCGGTGTCTGCGCCGTTTCCCGCGTCCAGCGAGAGGTCGGTGCCGCTCACGCTCCAGGTGCCGACGTCGGTAGCCGGGTCCATCGGGTTGGAGCCGGTGCACACGCAGCCGCCGCTCCCATCGTCCTCGCAGGTGTAGCCGTCGATCTCGGCCTGAACCGACGCGCAGTCGGGGTGCTCTTCATCGAGGCAGGTGCTGGGGAGGTCGATCCGGCTCTCGAAGTTGCCGCTCACGAGCTCGTTGGTGTAGGTGCCGTCGGCGTTGAGGCTCAACGTGCCGACCATGCTGATGTCGGAGAGGCGGATGGTCGATCCTTCGCATTGAAGGTCGCTCGGGGTGCCGTCGAAGCAGACATCCGCGATCGTCCACTCGCCCGTCGGGTCGCCCCCGCAGGCCTCGGTGGTGCACTCCGAGACGAGGTCGTTCGTGTCGGCGGTGTCCCCCGTATCGGCCGTTTCCCCCGTATCGGCGGGGTCGCCCCCCATGCCGGTGTCGCCCGAGTCCATGTCCATGGTGTCGCAGGCGGAGAGAACGAGGGGAATCCAGAAGAACAGGCGCATGGTCACTCCAACTCGCGCGGAGTGTATCCCATGGCCGTGCGCTCGTGTTAGCCCCTGCGGCCTCGCGGAGTCCAGAATGCGTGCCAAGGTCTACGTTACCCTCAAGGCCGGGGTGCACGATCCCGCCGGCAAGGCGGTGTCCGGCGGTCTCCAGAGCCTCGGTTACAGCGAGGTGAAAGAAGTCCGCATCGGGAAGTTCTTCGAGATGGAGATCGAGGATCGGCCCGACGCCGAGGCCCGCCTCCGCGAGATGTGTGAGAAGCTCCTGGCCAACACCGTGATCGAACGGTTCCGCGTGGAGCTCGGATGAGGCGCGTTGCCGTCGTTACCTTTCCCGGCTCGAATTGCGACGCGGATGCACGCCACGCGGTCAGGCTGTTCGGCATGGAGGCGGTGCCGGTGTGGCACAAGGATACGGCGTTACCCAAGGTAGACGCGGTGATCTTGCCCGGTGGGTTCTCCTACGGCGACTACCTCCGGTGCGGCGCGATCGCCCGGTTCTCGCCGATCATGCCCGAGGTCGTGCGCTTCGCCAGCCAGGGTGGGCCGGTGCTCGGGATCTGCAACGGGTTCCAGGTGCTCTGCGAAGTCGGCCTCGTGCCGGGCGTGCTGTTGCGCAACAGCAAGCTGCGCTTCTTGTGCCAGGACGTGAACCTGCGCATGGAGGGGAAGCCGACGCCGTGGTCGAGGCCGGGTGGCGAAACGATCCGCATCCCGATCGCCCACATGGAGGGGCACTGGTTCGCCGACGACGAAACGCTCGCGCGAGTGGAGGGCGAAGGACAGGTGATCTTCCGATATGCGGACGGCGCCCCGAACGGCGCGATGCGGGACGTGGCGGGCGTGTGCAACGCCTCCGGCAACGTGGTCGGCCTGATGCCGCACCCCGAGCGGTACGTGGAAGCGGGTGTCGGCGGCACCGACGGTCGCCGGGTGTTTGAAGCGCTGGTGGAGGCTCTGGCATGATCGCATCCCCAGAGATCACCCCCGAGGTGATCGCAAGTCACGGCCTCAGCCCAAGCGAATACGATGTCGTCGTGAACGGGCTGGGGCGCGAGCCCACGTACACGGAGCTGGGCGTATTCTCGGTGATGTGGAGCGAGCACTGCTCCTACAAGTCGAGCCGCATCCACCTCAAGCGCCTGCCGACCACCGGCCCGCGCGTCGTGATCGGCCCCGGCGAGAACGCTGGCGTTGTGGACATCGGAGATGGGCTCTGCGTGTGCTTCAAGATGGAGTCGCACAACCACCCCTCGTACATCGAGCCCTACCAGGGCGCGGCCACGGGCGTCGGCGGCATCCTGCGGGACGTGTTCACGATGGGGGCGCGGCCGATCGCGCTGATGGACAGCCTGCGTTTCGGCAGGTTGGAACACCCCAAGACGCGAGCGCTGGTGCAGGGTGTAGTGGCCGGCATCGGCGGCTACGGCAACTGTATGGGCATCCCGACGGTGGCGGGAGAAACGCGCTTCGACGAGAGCTACGATGGCAACTGCCTCGTGAACGCATTCTGCGCGGGCCTTGTCCATAAAGACCGGATCTTCCTGGGTACGACGGGGGGCCCCGGCAACAAAGTGTTCTACGTCGGCGCGGGAACGGGTCGCGACGGGATCCACGGCGCGACCATGGCCTCGGCGAGCTTCGACGAAGACAGCGACGAGAAGCGCCCGACCGTGCAGGTGGGGGATCCCTTCCAAGAGAAGTTGCTGCTTGAAGCCTGCCTTGAGCTGATGGGCATGGACGTGCTGGTGGGCATCCAGGACATGGGCGCGGCGGGCATGACGAGCTCCTCGGTGGAGATGGCGGGCCGAGCCGGGATGGGTCTGCGCCTGGCCCTCGACCAGGTGCCGATGCGCGAAACGGGGATGACGCCCTACGAGATCCTGCTGTCGGAGAGCCAGGAGCGGATGCTGCTGGTGATCCAGCCGGGCAAAGAAGCCAAGGTGTTTGAGGTGTTCGCGAAGTGGGACCTGCGCTGCGCCGAAGTGGGCACGGTCACCGACGATGGCGTGTGGCGCTGCACCTGGCACGGGGAAGAAGTCGCCGCGATCCCCGTGGACATCCTCACGGAGGCGGCGCCGAAGTACAACCGGCCCCAAGCGCCGCGCGGCGTAGCGCCCTCGGTGCCCGACGACCTTGTTCCCCCGGCCGACCTCGGCGCGGTGTTGCTGCAGTTGATGGGCAGCCCCGACGTGTGCGACAAGCGTTGGATCTGGCGTCAGTACGACCATCAGGTCGGGACCGACACGGAGATCGGGCCCGGGCTGGATGCGGCGTTGGTTCGGGTGAAAGGCACGAAGAAACACCTCGGTTTCGTCGTGGACAGCAACGGACATCACGTGTGGGCCGACCCCTACGTCGGCACCGCCGGGCAGGTGGCCGAATGCGTGCGCAACCTCGCATGCGTCGGCTGCGAGCCCGTCGGGCTCAGCGACTGCATGAACTTTGGGAACCCGCAGCTTCCCGAGGTGATGTGGGAGTTTTCCCGGTCGGTGGACGGGATGGCCTGGGCGTGCGGTGAGCTTGAGGTGCCGGTGATCAGCGGCAACGTTTCGCTCTACAACCAGACCGGCGAGGCGAGCATCCTGCCGACGCCGGGGCTGGCGATGGTGGGGTTGTTCGAGGGCGAGCGGCCGCCGGTTCGGGGGCGTTGGACCGAAGGAAAGCGCGTGGCGCTGCTCGGGGGGCCGGGGACGCATCTCGGCGCCAGCTTGTACCTCCGCGAGGTGCACGGGCTGCGGAAGGTGGGGTCGCCTCCTCCCGTCGACTTCGACGTAGAGCGCCGCTTGAACCAGGCGCTTCGGGCGCTGGTGCGCGGCGGGATCGTCGAGGTGGCGCACGACTGCTCAGACGGCGGCCTGGCCGTCGCGTTGGCGGAGTGTGCGTTGGAGGTTGGGGCGGAGCTCTCGCTGGACGATGGCTCCGCGGGTGCGCTGTTCGGCGAGGACCACGGGCGGGCCGTGATCGCGTACGATCCCTCGCGGGAAGCGGAGGTTCGGGCGGTCGTGGAGGCGGCAGGTGTGCCCCTGTCGCGACTGGGCTTCACCGGCGGGGACCGCCTGGTGCTGCTCGCCGGCGGCCCGGTGGTGGACGTTGCGGTGGCGGATCTGCGCGACCGCTGGGAGAACACCTTCCCCGCGTGGGCCGGATGAGCGAAGCCGACACGCTCGGCCACGAATGCGGGGTATTCGGGATCATCGGGGACCCGGACGCGGCGCGTCTCTCTTACCTGGGCCTTCACGCATTGCAGCACCGGGGCCAGGACGGCGCCGGGATCGTTGCGCGGAACGCGGGGAATCTGGCTGAGCATCGCGGCGTGGGGCTCGTGCACGAGGTGTTCGACGAGGGCGCGCTGCGGTCGCTCCCGGGAGACGCCGCGATCGGCCACGTGCGATACGGCACCGCGGGTGGGGACGGGCTCACGAACGTGCAGCCGTTCCTCGCGCGGTGGAAGCAGGGTCAGGTGGCGCTCTGCCACAACGGCACGCTCACGAACGCGCCGCCCATTCGCGAAGAATTGGAGGAACGCGGCGCGATCTTCACGCGTACCTCAGACACCGAAGTGCTGCTCCACCTCCTTGCGGCCAGCGATCAGAAGACGCTGATCAACCGGCTCGTCGATGCGCTGAGCCGCGTGGAAGGGGCGTGGTGCGTGCTGGTGATCTCGGGGGACAAGCTGGTCGCGGCGCGCGACCCCTGGGGGTTCCGCCCCCTCGTCCTCGGCCGCAAAGGGGAAGCCTGGATCGTCGCGAGCGAGACGACCGCGATCGACTTCGTGCAGGGCACGTTCGTGCGGGAGATCGAGCCGGGAGAGATGGTGATCCTCGACGAGGACGGGATCCAGTCGATCCGGCCATTCGCGCGAAAGCCTCGTCGCGCCTGCATCTTCGAGGCAATCTACTTTGCGCGCCCGGACAGCAACCTGTTTGGTCGGGACGTGTACCCCACACGCGTGCGCCTGGGCGAGCTGCTCGCCACCCGATTCCCGTGCAAGGCAGACGTGGTGGTGCCGGTGCCCGACTCCGGAACGCCGGCCGCGCTGGGGTTCGCACAGGCGAGCGGAATTCCCTTCGCGATGGGGCTGTTGCGCTCCCACTACATCGGGCGCACGTTCATCGAGCCCACCCAGCGGATCCGTGACTTCGGCGTGCGCCTGAAGCTGCAGCCGAACCGAAGCGTGGTGGCGGGGAAGCGCGTGGTGGTGGTGGACGACAGCATCGTTCGGGGCACCACGTCGCAAAAGCTCGTTCGGATGCTCCGTGCCGCGGGCGCTGCGGAGGTGCACCTCCGCATCACCAGCCCCCCGATGACCGGACCCTGCTTTTACGGGATCGACACGCCCGAGCGCGAGGAGCTGCTCGCGCACCGGATGGACCTGCCCCGGATCCGCCAATTCCTCGACGTCGAGAGTGTTGCGTTCCTCAGCATGGACGAGGTTCGGGAGGCCGTGGGGGGGGATGGCGGCAGGTTCTGTGATGCCTGCTTCACCGGTAATTATCCGGTGGACCCGGTCGCTCGCCGTGCCGACGCCCAGCTGGCCCTGTTTCGAGGGCGCCCGGAAGAGTGAACGATCCGCACGATCCGCGATGGCGTGCGGGCTGGTATAGTGCCGCGCCAAGGACGTTGGATGGGTAGGATCATCGGCATCGATCTTGGGACGACCAACACGGCGGTAGCCGTGATTCAGGACGGTCGTCCGCGCGTGATCGAGGATGATCGTGGCTATAAGGTGCTTCCTTCGGTCGTTTCTGCGCGCGGCGAGGGGAGATTCATCGTGGGGCAGGCCGCCCACAACTTGATCCTCACGAGCCCCGATCGCACCGTATATGCGACGAAGCGCTTGATGGGGCGCCGCTTTGATAGCCCGGAAGTGCAACGGGCGATGCAGCGGCTCCAGTACCAGCTCAGCGAAGGCCCCGATGGTGGCGTGCTGGTGAAGTTGGGGGACGAGTGGATGACGCCGGCCGAGGTGGCGGCGGTCGTGCTGCAGGTGGTGCGCAGCATCACGGAAAAGGCCCTGGGTGAGACGGTTGACGAAGCCGTGATCACCGTCCCCGCCCACTTCAACAACGCCCAGCGTCAGCAAACGCTGGAGGCCGCGCAGCTCGCAGGGCTGCGGTGCGACCGGCTGCTCAACGAGCCCACGGCGGCAGCCTTGGCCTATGGCCACCGCAAGAATATCGACCGAACGCTGGTAATATTCGACCTTGGTGGCGGCACATTCGACGTAACGGTGCTCAAGCTTGCGAACGGCGTTTACGACGTTTTGGCGACGAACGGGGACACGTGGCTCGGTGGGGAAGACTTCGACTATCGGATCGTGGACCACCTCGCGGATGCGTTCCAGGCCCGCACCGGCAGCGACCTTCGGGTAGATCGCAACGCCCTACAACGTGTGAAAGACGCGGCCGAACGCGCGAAGTGCGACCTCTCCTTCAGTGATCGAACGAACGTCGTGATCCCCCACATCCTGGCGGGCCAGAACCTTGAGACCGTGCTCACCCGAAGCACCCTCGAGTCGTTGACGGGGGACCTCATCAACCGCTGCCTGGACATCACTCGCGGCGCGGTGGCCGACGCGGGGCTGCCGCTCTCCGACATCGACGAAGTGGTGCTCGTCGGCGGGCAAACCCGGATGCCGAGGGTGCGGGAGGCCGTTTCGGGGCTGTTCGGGCGCGAGCCGAGCCGGAGCGTGCACCCCGAGGAGGCCGTGGCGGTCGGCGCTGCGGTGCACGGCAGCTCACTGAGCGAGCCCGGTCAGCCGCAGGCGATCCTGCTCGACGTGACTCCGTTCGATCTCGGGATCGACAGCTCCGGTGGGATGTTCTCCGGTGTAATCGCGAGGAATGCGCGCGTGCCGACCTCGGAGATGCGCACGTTTACCACCGCCCACGACGACCAGACTTCGGTGCGGATCACGGTTCGCCAGGGCGAGAGCCGCGTGGCCGCCGAGAACGAGTTCCTCGGTGAGTTCGTGCTGGAGGGGCTCAAGCCGGCCCCCCGAATGCAGACGAAGGTGGACGTGACGTTCCGGCTCGACGGGAACGGCATCCTCCACGTCACCGCGGTAGACCGGGCATCCGGCGAACAACGCGCGATCATCGTGAAGAACTATGCAGAGCGGGCCAAGGGCGCGCGGATGCCCAGCGAAGAGGAAGCGGCGCACGACGTTGCAACGCGCGGGGCTCGCGGCGCCGCTGCGCCGGCCCCGGCCGTGGGCGCTGGAACCAAGAAAAAGGTTGGGTTCCTCGCCGCGCTGTTCGGCGCGAAGTCGGACGACAAGAAGGCGGACAAGGCGACGAAGCCCGTCGGTCCCGCCGTTGCGGTCCCCGCAGCCCCGGTGGTGGAGCCGGGCCCGGCCCCGGCGATCGACCTGGCGGCGGTGGCCGACGCGCCAACGCCGATCGATGCGGACCTGATCGGCGAGATCGACGACGACGCGGCGATGGCCGCCATCGCGGACGAAGAGGATCTGTACGGTCGCACGGGCGCGACGCTCGGGATGGGCGGCTCTCGGCTCCCGGCGCCGCGCGGTCCCGGGGCGGGCCCGGAAGGCCTGGATGCGGGCTCGCTGTTCGGCGGAAGCACCGAGGACGACGACGACCCCGATACTGAGGGCGGGCAGCGCCCGGGGCGCGGCCGTGGCTACGGGGAGCACACGCTCGACGCGGCCGACCTGGCGGCGGCCGCCGACCTGTTCGGGAGCGAAGCGGGCGCGGGCGCGCCCTTCGGCGAGGCCACCGGCGACGCCGGCATCACCTTCGAAGGCATGCTCGAAGACGAGGCGGTGCTGGCCGAGGAGTACGGGATCGGTGAGGAGCCGATGGGCTTGCTGCCGGAGCCGAGCGCGCCCATGGGCTTGCTGCCGGAGCCGCATGCCGCGATGGGCGGGCTGCCGGAGCCGGCCGCGCAGGCGGGGAACCCGTTCGAGCATGGCTCTGGGCTCGGCTTCGACGTTTCCTCAATGGCGAACCCGTTCGACGAGTCGCCGACCTCGTCCGGGGTGGCCCCCCGGCCACGCGGCGAGCCCCTGCCGCCCCCGCCGCCCGAGCCGGAAGCGCGTAAGAAGCGCCCGGCCAAACTACGACTCCACTACCACGAGCGCGAGTCGTTCCTGCTGGAGTATCGCGACAACCTGCGTCGTAACGGCGCGTTCATCAAGACCGAGAAACCGCTGGTCGTGGGTCGTGAGTGCGAGTTCGAGGTGGATGCGCCAGGCCTGGATCAACCCCTGGTTTTCGGCGGCGTCGTCTCCTACATCTCCGATGGGCGGCATGGCGAACCCCCCGGCATGCGCGTGGAGTACCGGATGGACGACGCGACGCGCGCAAAACTGACGGCGCTCGTTTCGAGGTAGGCACAACGCGGCTTCCGCGGGCGGGGGCGCGTTATGCGCGCGCGTGTTCGCCGAGCCGACGACCTTCGACCGCCTTGCCGGGGACTGGCGCATCCATCAACTCAAGGGTGGGCACCGGTTCTCGGCGGATGACCTGTTCACCGCGTGGGTGGCATCGGAGTCGCGTCCCGACGCGCTCACGCTGTGCGATATCGGCGCGGGCATCGGCTCGGTTGGGCTGATGACGCTGTGGAGGATGGCGCCCGAGGCCAAGCTGCTCGCGGTCGAAGCGCAGGAAGTGAGCCACACGCTCATGCGCCAGACGGTCGCCGAGAACGGGCTGGCCGGGCGTGTCGAGTGCCGACTCGGCGATCTTCGCGATCCCGCCTCGTTCCCCGAAGGGCGTCGCTTCGATCTGGTGACGGGCAGCCCACCGTACATTCCGCTCGGAAAGGGCGTCGTTTCTCCCCACCCGCAGCGCGCCGCCTGCCGGATGGAGCTGCGCGGCTCCATCGCGGACTACGCCACGGCGGCTGCGAGGCTCCTACGCGAGGATGGAACCTTTGTTGTCTGTTTTGCGGCAGGCGATCCTCGCGGCGAGCCTGCGATTGCGGCAGCGGGGCTTCACCTCCGCGTGCGGCAGGACGTCGTGTTCCGCGGGAACCAGGCGCCGACGATCACGGTTTTCGTCGCGACACACGCGGCGGGCCCCTGCGATCGTCGTGAGGCGTTCTGCATTCGAGGGCCCGATGGGCAGTGGACGGAGGCGTATTTTGCGATGCGGCGGGTGATGGGGACGGAGGTTGAAGGGGCGCGGTCCTAAACGAAATCCGCTCCCTCCACCTCCGGCACCCACCCCCTCGCGGCCCCCTCCGCCAAAAGTCGACGCACCGCCTCACACCCATCGTCGCCCATGTCGAGTGTGTCCTGGTTGGCGTACATCCCCAGGTATTGGTCGAGGCGCTCGCGATTCTGGAGGGTGACGCCGCGCGCGATGAGCCAGTCCATCGCCGCATCGCGATGTGCCAATGCATGCGCGATGCTCTCGGAGATCGCGGCGCTTGCGCGGGCGATCACGTCGGGCCCCAGACTGCGCCGAATCACGTTGCCGCCGAGGGGGAGGGGGAGCCCGCCCGTGCGCTCGGCCCAGGCGACCCCGAGGTCCAGGAGCGCGGTGCACCCCTCGTCGGGGTAGGTGAGCCGGCCCTCGTGGATCAAAAGCGCGGCATCGACGGCGCCGGAGCGCAGGGTGTCGAAGGTGCGGGAGTAGGGGACGATGGGCGTGACGACCGGCTCGAATTCACCGATGAGGAGGCGTAAAACCAGCCAGGCGGTCGTCGTGAGCCCGGGCACGGCGATGCGCTTGCCGCAGAGGGACGCGGGCTCCCGGCCGGCGAGCGCGACGACGACCGGACCATAGCCGCGCCCGACGCTCGCGCCGTGGCGAAAGAGCTGGTAGCGGGAGGCGATCCGGGGGTAGTGCGCGATGCTGATGGCGTTGATGTCGGCGCCGACGCCGGACGCCATCTGGTTGAGCGCGTCGGTGTCCGACGTGCTGATGTCGAACGTCAACCCTCGGGGATCGACGAGGCCCTCGATGAGCGCGCGAAACATGAACAGGTCGTCGGGGTCCGGGGAGATCGCGGCGGTGAGGCGCATGGGGCGGGGGCTAAGCCAGGGGTCAGGACGGTGCCATTACGTTTTGACGCGTTCGTGCTCGGTGCGGTGCGCGGGCGCTCGTCGTGAGAGAGAGCACGACGGAGGCGCGGAGGCACGGAGGGGGAAGGCGGAGGACTGGGGGTTGAGCGCGTCCGCTGACGGAAAGTCCAGTGCCCGAGTCGAGCCGCCCCCGTTGGCCACGCGGCGAAGTCGAGTCGATCTGTTCAGCCGCTGGACCCGTCGGTCGGACGCCGGCTGCGGTGGCGCTTGTCCCCTTCACGGCCTTGGTCACCTGTCCGAACGGACGAACGCCGGCTTTTCATGGGCGCTATCGGCCACTTTGCGGCCATAGGTCAAACAGGTCGACTCGACTTTGTGCGGTGGCCATCCAGGTGGACTCGACCTTTAGAGGGGATCTGGGCAGGGAACGCCAAAGCCCCCCCAACTCCGCCGCGATGCGACGAACCGCCCCTTGGCCCAGGGACCGGGCCCCCGCATCGCCCAGCCTACGGTTCGCCCTAGGTCGGCCGGCACGGGGTCCGGCCGCTGCGCGAGGGCCTCCGCGCCCCCAAAACCGCCGCCGCGCCTAGCAAGATTCCCGCGCCGCTCGCCAGCGGACTCCCCGCCGCGCACAAGCACTCCACGTCGCCACCGCCACCCACGCCGTCGGCGGTATCGGCGCTGTCACCGCCGCCTTCTCCGGTATCATCGCCATCGTCGGCGCCCTCCCCCGTGTCGGGGAGGCCGTCGTCGCCGCCGGCGTCCGCGAGCCGCACGAAGGTGGCGCGGGGCTGCACGTTTCGGTCGTAGCTTACGACGACGGAGCTGCCGCGACGCGCGAACCAGGGGCGGTTGTCGTTCTCGCCGTTGTCCGTCACCTGGATGCGCTCGATGAGGTTGAAGTCGGCGTCCAACGCGGCGAGCCAGATGTCGCCATCGGGGCCGGCGCCGGTGTTCGTGAGGTAGGTGAGCAGCCACCCGTCGCCGTAGGGCTGGAAGCGCTGGGGCCACTTCGCCTTGCCCCCGGAGAGCGGGACGATCACCTTGTCGGTTTCGTTCCACTCCGCGTCGAAGACGTGTACGCGCACCTCCTCGGAGCCGGCTCCGTTGGCATCGACGACGAGGGTCATCGAGTCTTCCTCGCGGAACGCCGCGGATGCGCCCTGGGCACCGACTTGAAGGGGGTACGACTTGCCGAGCTCGCCGCCGGTAACCTCGATGAACTCGGGCTGGCCGCCGCTGCTGCCCTCGCCGCCGTCGAAGATCACCCCCTCCGTGAGCGGCGTGCACACCACCACCATGTCGTTGTGCTTGTGCGAGGGATCCCGCTCCGCGATCGTGAAGTGCCAGCGTTCGGTGAAGTCTTCTTCGAAGCGCCAGGCCGCCGAGGAGTCGTCGAAGCTGTCGATCGTGTAGCTGCCGATCAACAGCCAGCC
The DNA here is from genome assembly GCA_014191855.1 of Deltaproteobacteria bacterium. Taxonomy (GTDB): domain Bacteria; phylum Myxococcota_A; class UBA796; order UBA796; family SXON01; genus SXON01. Next base: position 17,468 of record BJHF01000078.1, on the reverse strand, counting down.
GCCGTCGGGGCAGCGCTCCACCTGCGTGTCCTGCAGGTTGGCGACGTGGGTGAGCTGGATGCGCGCGCGGTCGTCGTAGCCCGACAGATCCTCGGCCACATCCTCCATCCAGCCGTCGCTGCCGGCCACCTGGAAGAACCAGTAACCTGCCTCCGTGGCGTGGTATCGGGCCCAGGTGCCGCCCATGCCCTGGGTGATTTCGGGGTCGATGGAGGCGAACACTTCGCCCGCGAAGGCGGGGACGAGCAGCAGCAGCAGGGTCATGCCGCGCAGTGTAGCAGAGCCGGAGTTGTGCCTGCCGAACTAGCGTGGTGCGGTGGAGAACGCGACGGCCACCGGCTCCAGCGGCACGCCCTCGGCGGACTGGAAGCCGCGGAACCGGCCGCCATTGAGGCTCAGGGCGTAGCTGCGTCCCGGATCGAGGCGAACGTGGAGCGTGAACACCCGCAACGACGCGTCGTAGCCGGGGTTATCTCCAGGGGGTACCTGCTCCCCCCCAACGATCGACCAGCTCTTATCCCGCATCGCGCGGTCGAAGGTGACGACGATCGTGGCGGTGGCCGGCGAAACCGAGAGGTCCCCGTTCGCTGGGGTGATGGACACCACGTGCGGCCGGGACTTCGCGCGTTCGGACTCCTCTTCGGCGATCACCGACAACACCGCGGCCAACTCAACTGCGTAGTCGCCGAAGGTTGGGAAGCGCGCGCGATCGGCGTCGTAAGCGGCGAATGCGTCGACCAGGACCGGCGTCCACGGGAAGCCCGCCTCCATCTGGGCCGCGACCTCCATGCGGGCGGCAGTTTCACCGCCATGATCGCGGAGATATCGCACCACGACGGCGCGAAGCACGCTCTCGTTCAGCACGGTTTCCCAGGTGGTGTAGGCGCGGGCCTCCATGCGCTCGCGAACGGCGCCGTGCAAGCGCTCGGCCGGGCCCTGGAGCACATCCCGGTGCTCGGCCATGAGCGGGTTCACGAAGCTGTGGCCGACCTCGTGGGGGAGCAACTCTGCGGCTCCCTCGATGGTTATGCCGGGTTCTCCCTGGGTGACGCCAAGGTAGGCCGCGATGGCCGGTCGACCGCCTCCCCGCCGCACCCCGTAGTTGTGCGGGCCGGCGCCGAGCGCGCCGTACACGTGAAGCTCCGGCGCGGGGAAGCCAAACCAGCGCTCGAACCACGGGAGATCGAACGCGGCGCGTGCTTCTGCGGCGGCGGCCGCGGATCCGGTTCGGAGCTCCGATTGCGCCTCCCAGAGGGCCGCGAAGTCGGCTTTGCGAGCCGCGGAGGCGATCTCCTTCAGCCACGCCGCAAGATCAACAGCCTTCCACCGGCGATCCAGCTCGGGTGGCCAGGGCTCCAGGGGCGCGAGGAGAGCGGGCGCGCCGACCTCGCCGGTGAGGTGCAGCGCGAGGCTGGGGAATGCGTCGTAGCTCGCGCCTTCGGCGCGTGCCCGGCGCAGTCGGTTCACGGCGGGGTGGTGCTTGAGCTTGGCAAAGTGGGCGTCTACGGCAGCGTTCCACGCCGGGACGCCGCCCTGGAGATACTCATCGAAGCCCGCCGCCCGCGCGAGGGCCGCAAGCAGCTCGAAGTGGGGATCCACGCCCGTGATGGGCGCCGGGCCCGTCGCTCCCGCGGCCTGAGTCGCGACGCCGAGGCGCCCGACCACCACGAGCCCCCCCGCGCCAACCAGGAGTGAGCGCCGGCTGATCACCGCTTCGGCTCGTTCCACATCAGCAACCGGAGCCCGTTGAGCACCACGAGGATCGTGCTCCCCTCGTGGAGGACGACCGCCTGGGTGATCGCGACCCAGCCGAAAATGCTTGCGACGACGAGGATCGCCGAAACGCCCAGCGCGATGGTGAGGTTCTGCTTCACCGCCAGCACCGCCGCCCGGGAGAGGCCCACCGCGAACGGAAGCCGGGAGAGATCGTCGCTCATCAGCACGACATCGGCCGTATCGAGCGCCACGTCGGAGCCCGCGCCGCCCATCGCGATGCCGACCGAGGCCATTGCGAGCGCCGGCGCGTCGTTCACGCCATCGCCCACCATCGCCACGCCGCCTTCGTGGGCGAGCTCCCGCATCGCCCGCACCTTGCCCTCGGGCAACAGGGAAGCCCGAACCTCGGTCAAGCCCACCTGAGCGGCCACCGCGAGCGCCACCCGCTCGTGATCCCCCGACAGCATCACCATCCGACGCACGCCGAGGGCGGTGAGCGCCTCCAGGGTAACCCGCGCCTCCGGGCGCACGGTGTCGGCCACGCCCAGCACGCCGAGCCACACGCCCGCTCGCCGCACGATCATTGTGGTTTGCCCGGCCGTTTGCAGGCGGGCGATCGTGGATGCGAGCGCGCTCGGTAGCGCCTCCGCGAAGAAGCCTTCGCTCCCAACCTCCACGAGGCCTTGCGGCGTAACACCCCGGATTCCTTTGCCATGTACCGCTTCGGCGTCGTCCGCCGCGGCGGGGTTCAGGCCGGCGGCCTTCGCTCCAGTGAGCACCGCCTGGGCGATAGGGTGCGCAGACACCGCTTCTACGGCGGCGGCCGCCCCGAGGAGCGTGTTGGCGTCTGCGTTTTCGTAGGGCTCCACGCTGACAAGCACGGGCCTGCCGTGGGTGAGCGTGCCGGTCTTGTCGAAGGCGATCGCCCGCGCGTTTCCGAGGGCGTCTAGATGGGCGCCGCCCTTGATGAGCACGCCGCCGCGCGCGGCCCGCGCCACCGCCGAGAGCACGGCGGCAGGCGTCGAGATCGCCAGCGCGCACGGAGATGCAGCCACCAGCAGAGAGATTCCTCGGAGAACAGCCTCTTTCGGGGACCTACCCATGGCGAACAGCACCACGGAGAGCAGCGGGGCGGCGACCAGCACGATCGGAACGAACGTCTTTTCGATTTTCGCGGAGAGCCGCTGCGTGGGGCTCTTGTTCGCCTCCGCCTGGCTGACCATGTCTACGAGCTTCGCGAGCGTGGACTCGTTGCTCAGGCGGGTAACCTCCACTTCCAGCGCGCCGTCTACGTTCACCGTGCCGGCGAGCACGTCGTCCCCGGCCGACTTCGGCACGGGCACCGACTCCCCGGTGAGCGTGGCCTGATCGACGTTGCTCGCCCCTTCACGGATGATGCCGTCTAGCGGGATGCGGTCGCCCGGGCGGACCACGAGCAGATCCCCGCGCCGCACACGGGAGACCGAAACCTCCAGGATCGCCTCGCCCTTTTTGACCCGCGCCGTGTCGGGTCGGAGCTTCGCCAGCGCCTGCACCGCGCGGCGCGCGTTCTCCATCGCGCGGTGCTCCAGGGCGTGGCCGAGCGAGAACAAGAACAGCAGGAAGGCGCCCTCGAACCAGGCTTGAAGCGCGCCCGCGCCGATGGCAGCGAGGACCATCAGCCCTTCGATGTCCACCTTCCCGGCGCGCACCGCCCGGAACGCGGCCTGGCCGGGGTACCAGCCGCCGGCCAGCAACGCTCCGGCGTACAACCAGGGTTCCGACGCGGCGACTGCCGGCGCGTAGGAGAGGCCGAAGCCGAGCGCGAGTAGCGCACCGGAGAGGGCCACGAGCTTCATCCCGTTCTTGGGGGCCAGCCCGCAATTATGCCCGTGCGCGGAGCATCCCTCGCCGGACACCACGGCCTCCAGGGGGTAGCCAACCGCACGTAGCTTGGTCTCAATCGCCTCGACGCCAACCCGCTCGGTGTCGTATTCCACGACCAGCCGCTCAGCCGCGTACGCGACGTTGGCGGTGAGAATCCCGGGCATTCGCCGAAGAACATGCTCTACGACGGCGGCGCACTGGGCGCTGTCCATCTGGCGGACGAACCAGGTGTGGTGCAGGTACCGCTTCGCGGCGCGGGCGGCGCGCGTCTGAACCTCGGCGAGGAGCGCGTCTCTCACGACGATCGCCGCGTCGTAGTGGACACAAAGCTCGGGATACCCACGATCTTCGCGGAGGTGCGCGTCCAGAACGCCGGGGACGCGGAGCAGATCACGGTCGAGCTCCTCGAAACGACCCGCTTCGTCCGTTTCACCGGGCAGCAGCAGCTCCAGCTCGAATTGCAGAGCGGGACCGCCGGTCTCTGCGGGAGCCTCGCCCAGCTCGCGCTTCGCCGTCGGCGCACCCGCCGAGCCTCCTGGCCTTCCCCGAGTCCGGATTCCCCGTGTCGAGAGCTTCAGCCCCTTACGAACTGGCGGGCTCAATGCCCGTGCCCATGGCCGCGGCGGGTCGGGACCGGCGGGGGCTCCGGCTCGTCGCCGTGGCCCTCACCCTCCTCCTCATGCTCGTCGTGTTCTTCTGGGAGCGGCTGGGTAAATCGCTGACCGTTCACCTCCAGCGTGAACGCGGTGCACGACTCGGGAACGTCGAAGGTGAGCACGGCCGGGAGCCGCCCCTCGTACCGCTTCAGCACGGCGCCATCCTGGTCGTAGATGACGCCTCCGTCCGCCACGGTCATCGTCTCATCGACAAGTACGGCGACCAGGTCGGCCATCTCCTCCATCCGATCCGCGTGGCGATGGCACCAGAGGTGCCCAACGCCGGGGTACTCGTCGTGGCAGATCTCCTCCATCTGCTCCTCGTCTACCGCAGCGCCAACCCCGACAAACACGAAGTTGAGCATCGGGAGCCGGCCAGCCGCAATCTCCGCCGCAACCTTGGCGCTGTACGCCCGCACGTCGGCGGGGTCGTAGAGCTGGCTGTCCGTGATGATCACGGCCACCCCGCGCTTCGCACCGTTCGCCGCGGCCTCCCGGATGTAGGCGACGTAGTCCCGCAGCACGGGGAGCAGCACCGTGCCTTTTCCGTAGAACCGGGGGCCGGGGAACTTGAATTCCTTGGCCTGCGGGCCGGTGAGATCGCCGACGAGCTCAAGCTGGGTGCCATCCCCGGTGGCCCAGTAGGCGACCCGCAACACGCCATTACGGTCCTTCGTCGCCAGGTATTCCAGCATCCATCGCATCTGTGGTTCGACGTTGTTCCGCACGCCCCCGAGCTTGGCGAGCACGCCGCGCGGCCCGTACTCCGGCTCCATGGAGGCCGAGCCATCCATGTACAGCGCCACGTCCAGCCCCTCCACGTTGGGATCGTGGAGCATCGTGGCGATGACCTGATTTCCCTTGCGGTGGACATCAGAGAATGGGCGTACAACCTGCTCGTGTGCCATTAGTGGTGACCCTCCTCCTCCTCGTGCTCCTCGCCCTCCTCTGGCAGCGGCTGGGTGTACTTCCGGCCACCCACCTCCAGCGTAAAACTCGTGCACCCCTCAGGAACCTCGAATTCCAGCACCGCGGGGAGTCGGCCCTCGTACCGCTTGACCACCCGCCCCTTGTCGTCCGTGATCGTGCCGCCGGCGGCCACGGTCATCGTCTCGTCTACCAGCGCCGCCACCAATTCGGCGACGTTCTTGATCTCTTCCGCGATGCGGTGGCACCAGAGGTGCCCGATGCCGGGGTACTCCTCGTGACAGATGTCCTCAAGTTGCTCCTCCTTCACCACGTGCCCCACCCCCACGAGGATCAGGTTCACCCTTGGATACCGGCCGGCGCCGATGCCGGCGGCGAGCTTTCGCGACCAGATCTTCACCTCCTCGGCGTCGTGGATCGCCCCGTCGGTGATGATGACACAGCAGCCCTGGCGTGCGCCCTTCTTCACTTCACCGTCGAAGTACGTCAGGAAGTCGTTGAGGGCCGGCGTGAGGACCGTGAACTGGCCCAGGTGCTTGGGGCCCTGGAAGCGCACCCGCTTGGCATCCGCCGCAGCGAGCTCGCCGACCGTTTCCACGCGCCGCCCGTCGTTTCCGCACGCCCAGTAGGCCACGCGGAGCTTCCCGTTGCGGTCCTTGCTGGCGAGGTATTCGAGCATCCAGCGCGCTTGCGGCTCCACGCGGTTGGGGATCGTCTCAACGCTGGGCTCCTCGCCCCACCCAAACAGCTCGTAGAGGATGCCCCCGCCCTTCGAGAGGTGGCTCTCGCGGTAGTCCTCGGCCATGCTCCCCGAACCGTCGAGGTACAACGCCACATCGAGCCCCTCCACGGTGGGATCGTGGAGCAGCGTGGCGCGAACATGCTCGTGCTCAACGTGCAGGTCGGAGAAGGGCTCTACGGGGCGTTCGTGTTCGTGCGACATGGGCGGCTCCAGGTTCAGGTTTCGAAGTCATCCATCCAGGTTGGACGGGCAGGTTTCGCAGGGGAGGGGGCGGGCTTCGTGGATCGTTTTTCAGCGGTCTTCACGGCGAGCGGGCGCGTTTTCGCGGGGGTGGCGGCTCGCGGGGCAAAGTCCTCGCTCCAGTCTCGGGGGCCGGGTGGCATGACCGGGCGCTCCGGCGCTGGACCAGCCGCGTTCGCCGGGATTCGCGGCGGGGCAGGTGCCGCCGCTCCGGTGAGGCCGAGCCCAGGGCGGTCGCGACGCACGAGGGCCCGCAGGGCGTTGGCGCGCGCGTCCGGCCAGCCGGGGAGGGCGGCCAGGGCCAAGCGCCCGAGCGCGAGGTAGTCGTCCAGCGTGCCCTGCGCGGGGACCTTCCGCTGGAACGCGGCCAGCTCTTTCGGCGTGCCGAACAGCGAGGTGAGGGCGCCCACCACCTTGTCGGAGAGGCCGGCGTTTGGCGTGGCGATATCGCCCTGGATCGTGAAGCCGCGGGACTCAAGGTCCGCGATCACCGCCTCCCGGTCGAGCACCGGCAGGGGCGTTGCCGTGAACGGATGCTCCACCTTCGCGGCGATCAGATCCGCCTGGAGCCGCTCCAGGGACTGGATCAAGAGCTCAGAGATGCCCACTTCGTTCGAGGCGTGCCCGGATTCGAAGTCGAGCGGCATGAGCTTGTAGGCGAGGATCGCCCCGTTCCCGCCGGCGATCTCGCCGATTCGATCGCCCGGGAGCCAGCCATGCAGGCAGCGCTCCGGCGCTCGGGAATCGGTCGTAACCGTGAGCGCGCTCGGCGACTCCTCCACGAATCCCGCCACCAGATCGGCGCGGGTGAGGGCCAGTCGACCATCGTAACTGGCGGCACCGCCGGCTCCACAAAATGGGCCTGTGAGGCGACCATATACCTCCACGGGATCGTTGGCACCGGGCGGGTTGGAGGGCGCCTCCACAAGTTGCAGGTCGAAGAGCCACAATTCTCGAACCGCGAGGCGGCGAGGCAGGCCGCGAGCCAGCTCATGCGCATGAACGGCGCGGGCAAGATTGGGCGGTAAACCCTGGGCTTCCGTGAGCCGCAGCGTGCCCCGCAGGTCCCGCACCACGGCCCAGTCGGTGTCGCTCTCGCCCAGCCGCACGAGATCACACACCTGCGCCAGCGGCGCTTCCGTGAGCGGTTTCGCGTCCCCGACGGGGAGGAAGAAGTGGGGCAGACTCACCGGGCAGAAGTAACCGGTAGGGCGATGTGGCAGGCCTCGTCCCCACGGTGTCGAGGGGAGGTGGCCTCACATCGCGGGTGCGGATCAGGCGGCTTCCGGCCGGGGCGAACGAACGAACGGCAACACGACGAGACAAATCGCCGGCCAGGTGCAGAACAGCGGGATCGAGACGACCGAAGTGACGAGAAACGTCGCGATGTCCTGGGAGAAAAAGTAGCTCACCTCGCTCGCCGACTCCGCGAGGAGCACGCCGCCGGCCCATGCGAGGTGGGTCACGCGGGCGTACTCGTTGCCGTGGAGCCCCGCCGCCGCCGGGATGAGACCGCAGACGTAGCTCACGCCGCACAGTACCAGGATGGCGAGGTCGCGCTGGTTCAAATCCGGGTCGGCGCCCGCCGCCAACCCGGGGAGCGAGAGCCCGGTGCAGCAGGTGGCCAGCAGCGTGTACAGGAGCGTGATCAGACCGAATGCGCGGGAGAGCGTTGGGGGGAGCATTGGGAGGCGAATATCACGCAGGTTACCGGGGCATCGCGAGCGCCCCGTGAACCTCCAACCCCACCTCGACCGCCTCGCCGCCGCGTGCGCGAGCTTGCCCGTGCGGCGAACCGAGCGGCTGGTCCTCCGCCCGTTCCAGGAGGCGGATCGGGCTCCGTTCGCGGCGATGAATGCGGATCCGGAGGTCATGGAGCACCTGCCAACCGTGCTGGATCGCGCCGAGTCGGATGCGCTGCTCAACCGGTACCGGCTCCAGGCCGCGCGTCGGGGATTCGGCGTGTTCGCCGTGGAGGAGCGGGCGACGCGGGCGTTCATTGGGTGGCTCGGACTTTGGGTCCCCGACTGGGAGACGGAATTCACGCCCGCGGTCGAGTTCACCTGGCGCCTCGTGCGCCCGGCGTGGGGGCAAGGGTACGCAACCGAGGCCGCGCGCAGCACGCTCGCGTACGCTTTCGACACGCTGCGGCTCCCACAGCTCATGGCGTGGACCACCCCGGCAAACCAGCGTTCCTGGCGGGTGATGGAGCGCCTTGGGATGACGCGAGTCGGTACGTTCGCGCACCCGAAGCTGCCGGCCGGGCACCCCATGAGTGAGCACGTTCGGTACGTGATCGACGCGCCGGTTGTCGCGACGGTGGAGCCGGCCACTGGCTCCGTGCAGGCGGTCAATCCACCCGCAAAGGCGACGGAAACGCCGCTTCCCAAGGTGTGGATCGATGGCGACGGGTGCCCGCGCGTGGTGAAGGAGATCATCTGGAAAGCGGCGCATCGCGGCGTCGTGACCGTGACCATGGTCGCCAACCGGGCCATCCTCGTGCCGCGCAGCCCCCGGATTCACACGGTCGTGGTGCCCAAGGGGATGGACGTTGCCGACGATTGGCTGGTGGCGCACGCCGGGCCGAACGAGCTGGTGATCACGTCGGATGTCCCCCTGGCGGCCGAGCTCGTGCCTCGCGGCGTGGCGGTGATGAGCCCCCGAGGCGAGTGGTTCACGCCTGCGAACATTGGAGAGAAGCTGAGCTTACGTGACTTCTTTACCGATGCTCGCGCCTCTGGCATGATCGAAGGCGGCGGGCCCGCCGGGTTCGATGAGCGGGCGAAGCGGGAGTTCGCGAACGGGCTGGATGGGTGGATCGCGCGGGCTCAGCCTCGTGCCAGCGCCGCCAACGTGAACGCGCACCGCGGATAGCCCTGGACAGTCGCGACGGCCAGCACCGCCTCGGCGTGAGCTAGGAGCGTCGAGCAGTCGGGGTTTCCCCTGGATACATACTCGAACAGGGTTAGCGACGACACCAGCTTCATCGCATCGATCCCACCCCCCATCAACGTGCGGAGCGGGATCGAGCGAGGCGGCTGCATTTGGGTGTGCACCGTCGCGACCGCCTCGGTGAGCCGGGCCCGGAGCGTCGGTTCGGCGAGGTACTCCCGGGCCTCATCGGCGTCGTCCAATGCGAACCGTATGGCGACGTCGGACCGGCCCATCCCCGCGAGCTGGGGGAAGATGTACCAGATCCAGTGGCTCACCTTTTCTCCGGCGCGAAGCTCACGAAGGGCGGTGGCGTAGCCGGCGTGGGGCTTCGCCTGTGCGGTGAGGAAACGGTCGGTGGACATGGTTGCGCTCAGGTATCGCGCCGAAGGGATGCGTTTGTGAGTCCGCGCAGGCAGCGGCGCCGTTTCCGGCTACGGTTGCGCCCATGCTCCTCACATTCCTTCACCTCGCCTGCGTCGTGGAAACCCCTGCTGACACCGGCAGTCCCGGGCACGACAGCGGGACGGACACGGCCGACACCGCGAGCGGCTCCGACACGGCGGAAACCGGGGACACCGCCGATACCGGCGACACGGGCGATACCGCGGGCACCGGCCTCGCGAACGAGCTCGCGACCGCCCGCGCCGCGTGGGAGGGCTGCGGCTACGCTTCCTACAGCTTTGTGCTCCAGTATCTGTGCTTCTGTCCGGAGGAGATGGCAGGCCCGGCGCGGATCACGGTCATCGACGGCGTGATCGACGGCGCGACGTACGTGACCAGCGGCGAGCCCGTCGACGCCAGCTTCGCCGCCCGCGACGTACCCGCGCTCTTTGCGCTCATCGACGAGGCAATCACCCGCCCCGCGGACCAGATCACCGTTACCTGGGACGAGAGCTGCGGCTACCCGACCCAATCGTACCTCGACTACGAGCTCGACGCCGACGACGAAGAGCTGGGGTTCTCGGTGGCGGAGTTGGTGGGGATGTAGCGCATAGGAAGGCGCGGGAAGACGTGAGCTTTGGGACCCTTCCATCGAGCCACGCGCTCCCCACGGACGACGAGGACTCCCGATGGATCGGGGTGGAGCCCATTACACGGCTGTACACGGAAGAGCGCCAGGCCGAACCGGAGCAATAGCGCGGGAACGGTGGCACCGCCCCACCGCTCACCCCCGGCGGGTCGCCGCCGCCAGCGCCCGGATCGGCACCAGCCGCGGCACGCGCGACTCCGGCGAGTCGAGCGAGAATGTTCGCACGTCGCCAAGGTTCTCCGCGATCCACGTGGACATCCGCGCCGCTTCGGCGCGGATCGCCTCAGTCGGCGGCGAGAAGGTGGCCCAAACGAGCTCGCCCTTCACGCCGTCCCAATCCCACACGCCGACGATCCGACCCCGGTCCACGATGGCCTGGTTGGAGAGGTCCGACAGCGCGCCGCCGGCCGTGAGCCCCTTCTCGGTCCAGAGCTGCTGACCGGCGTCTGCGGCGTCGATGAGCGCCCCCACGTCGCGCCGGGCGAGCAGGAGGTTGTCCAGGCTGGAGAGGAACTTCGGATTGGGGGCCGTGGGCGCTACAAACGCGTCGAACGCCGCCTTATCGCCGGGGAGCAACAGGCGATCTTCGCCCACCGCCAAGAGACCGAGCGGCTCCACGGCGGCGTTCGTGTCCCGCTTGCTCCAGCCGCCGAAAGCCTGGAGCTGGTCAAGCGTCGCGGGCCCCGACCACGCCAGGAAGCGCGATGCGAGCTGCGCGCGCGTCGCGAGCGCATCTGACGCCCCCGTGAGCGGGCTCGGGTCCCATAGCGTGTAGGCATAGCGCTGCTGGTCCAGCCGCCCATTCACGGGGATGCGGCGGATCTTTCCGTGGGCCTGCAGCCAGCCCAGGGCAATCGGGAGCGAGGTGGTCTGCCCCCGCTTCTTGCCCTCGGCACCGAAGCTCCGAACCGTTTCCCCGAGCGCGCGCTTCAGGGCAATCGGGTCCAGGCTGCCCTGCGCCAACGCTGCGAGTACGCCCGTGCACAGACGCTCCAGCTCTGCGTCGGTGAAGCCGAGGTACTTCTTGGCGGCCGCGAGGTCCCCGCTGTCGGTGGTGCCCTGCCCGGCCCGTAGCCCAAGCGCGTATTCGGCCGCCGGGAGCACGTAAGTGCAGCCACGGGCGCTGGGCAGCTCGTGGATCTCGATCGCCGCGAGCGCCGCGTCGATCTCGGGCCGCGAGAGCCCGGAGCGGGCGTGTAGACCCAGATAGGGCCCCGCGCCGCCAACCGAACGCATCCAGCCCGCGCGCTTCAGTACCTCTGCCGCGGACTTTCCGTGGAGTGAGCCGTCCAGGCCCGATCGGGTCCACCACCAGGCGCGCAGGGTCTCGGGGGTCATGGTCACCTCGCCCCCCTCCTACCCCACCGGTTATCCTTTCCCATGCTCACGATCCTTGCTGTCGCCTGCACGTCCGACGCGGACCTCGTGGAGTTTGCCCCCGACGACATGGTGGCTGCGCACAACGACGTTCGCGCCGAGTACGGCGTTGGCCCGCTCGAATGGGACGAGGCGCTCGTAGCGGTGGCGGTGGACTGGTCGCGAAACCTCGCGGCCGGCGGCTGCGAGCTGGTGCACAGCGGCGGTGAGTACGGCGAAAACCTCTATTGGACCTCCGCTACCGCCACACCGGCCGAGGTCGTGGGCGCGTGGGCGGCGGAGGTGGCCGACTACGACCTCGACACCTTCGAGTGCGCCCCGGAGCCCGCCGTGTGTGGGCACTTCACGCAGGTGGTGTGGGCGGACTCGACGGCCGTTGGGTGTGGCGCGGTGAGCTGCGGGGAGGATGGCGGGGAGGTGTGGACGTGCGAGTATGACCCGCCGGGAAATTGGGTGGACGAGGCGCCGTTCTGATCAGCGCACCGCCCAGCCGAGCGCGGCGCCGGTCACGACGAGCCAGACGGGGTTCAGGGAGGTGCGAAGGAGGACAGCCAGGGAAACGAGGCCCAGGGCGGCGGCGAACGGGTCGGGGATCGCCGCGCCGCCAAGCTGCACGCAAACCCAGGCCATGAGCGCGATCGAGGCGACGTTCACGCCATCGAGGAAGGCCGTGGCCCGGGGGGATGCGCGCATACGCTCGACGAGCCGGCCGCTGAGGGCGACGAACACAAAGGCAGGAAGGAAGATGCCGATCGTGGCGGCCACCGCGCCTGGCGCGCCGCCCAGGACATACCCGACGAACGTGGCGGTGGAGAACACCGGCCCAGGCGTGAGCTGACCCACGGCCACGGAGTCGAGGAGCTGCGCCTCCGTGAGCCAGCCTCGGCGCTCGACCAGCTCGCTCCGAAGGAACGCGACGAGCACGTAGCCGCTGCCGTAGAGCACAGAGCCGATCTTGAGAAAGACGCCGAACAAGGCGGGGAGGGTGACGATCCCGGACGTGCTGCTCACGATGGCGGCACCGCCCGCCACCGTGGCTACTGGCCCGGGAGCAGACCAAGGAGGGAGGTCCGTCGGGTACGTCGCGGCGCTGCCAGCACGGGGCGCCGCCGCGAGCGCCGCCGCCAGAAGCCCTGCGCCAAGCAGGATCACCAGCTCGTCGCTGCCAAGCGCCGCCGCCACGAGTGCAACGGCGCCGAGCGCTCGGAGCGTCCATGTGCGCGCAGCACGAGGGGTAAGGCCGGCGATCGCCTTGCCCACGATGGCGAGCACCACCGGTTTTACGCCGTACAGCACCGCCGCCGTGGCCGGCACCGCGCCCCAGGTGACGTACATCCAGGCGAATACGCCGGTGCTGATCATCGCGGGGAGGATGAACGCCGCCCCGGCCACGACGAGGCCGGGCCAGCCGCCGCGCTGCAGTCCGATGTGGATCGCAAGCTCGGTGGAGCTGGGGCCGGGCACCAGGTTGGCGACGCCGAGCAGGTCGAGGAAGCGCTGCTCCGTCAACCAACCGCGCTTCCGAACGAGCTCACGCTCCATGTTGGCAACGTGGGCCGCGGGGCCCCCGAACGAGGTTGCCCCGAGGGTAAGAAACACTCGTCCAAGCTCCATCAGGGTGGCCACACGAGACGTTTGGGACGTGGGTGTTTCCAGGCGTCCTGCGTATCCGGGTCGCGAACGGTTCGAGGCCGGTTGGGTCCGGGATCCGTTCCCATGCGGCGCGGTTGGGGTCCCCGCCGGGCCATAGAGGACAGGTGTTGACGCTGCTGCTCGCGTGCGCCGAGGACCCCGAGCTTTTGGACTCGGCTGAGGGCGCGTGTGTGCGCTGCGAGGTGACGGATTCGAACCAGTACCGGCTTGAGGCCGAGCTGAGCGCGGCCTCGATCCCGCTCCGCGCCGGGCACGACGCCACCGTGGAATTCACCGCGCTCACCCTTGATCTACAGGGACACCCGATCGATCCGCTCCTCGACGTCGATCAGGCTTCGCTGCTCGCTTTCCGTGACCTGACGCCGGACGAGGTGCGCGAGGGCCTCGTGGCGAACACGTTGGAACAGGCGGACGTCGTGCTGTGGCTCAGCGCCTTCCCGACGGGAGGGATCGTCGCGCTCTCCGAGTTCGGAACCATGGGAAACACCCTGGATGCCCAGCAGTACTTTCTCACAGGAAGCACCTGGATGCTCGCGCTGCAGAGCGATGAGGGGCGCACGGCCTCCTCGATGGTGTTCCTCGTGCCGGATGCGGCGTCGGAGTCCAGCGCCGTCGCGTTGTCGAACGACACGAGCCACCTCACCGCCGAGGTGGACCTGGAGGCCCTCGAGCCCGTGGTCGTGGCCGCGGACGAGCCCACGCTGGTGCTCGACTGGTCCGGCCTGAAGGTTGACGGATTCGGGCACGATTTTGCGGGCTCGGACGTCTCGCAGATGCTCCTCACCCGCTACGACGCCACCCCCGCCGAGCTGTCCTCGGCGGTGCTGGACCTCGAGCGGATCGCCGCCGAGTCGTGGACCATGGAGCTCGGCGGGAGCACGTGGGCGAACCTCGGCGCGTTGCGCGGGGACACCGCGTTCACGGGCATCTCATCTGGTTCAACCTGGGTTATGATGTTGCGTTGCGAGACGTGCCTGAACCCTGCTCCGTTCCTGCTCACCCGCCTGGAGGCGGCGTGATCTTGGCGCCGCTACTCGGCGTGCTGGCGTGCACCGAGGCGCCGGCACCCGACAGCGGGGATTCCGGCCTCGCCGTGGGCTGTACGGACGAGGTCGTGGCGGTCGTCAGCGCGACGGAGATCGGCACCGCGCCCCGGCTGAAGTGGCAGTCCGACGAGGCGAGCGGGGGGCGCGTACGCTTCACGAATGGCGACGGCCTCACGCGGCTGTGGGCCGACGGGCTTGAGGCGATGGAGCACGATGCCGTGCTGGTTGGGATCGTTCCCAATGCCGAGTGGACCTGGGAGATCCTCGTGGGTGAGGGGGACGACGAGCGGTGCGTGGGCACCGGCTCGGCCACCAACGGATCGCTGCCGGCCGGCCTGCCGCAGGTCAGCCGGGTGATGGTGACCGAGCCCGCGCAGGGGCTGACCGTGGTGCCGGTGCTGCTCGGTTCGCCGCAGATCAACAACTGGCTGATGATCTTCGACGAGGCCGGCCGAATCGTCTGGGCGTACCCTGCCTCTGCCGGTACGGGTGAGGAAGTGTGGCTCTCGACGGCCGCCTTCGCTCACGACGGCAGCGGCGTGTACTTCAATCACCAGGCGCCCAGCGCGGAGGACGCGGGCTGGATCGCGGAAGTGGGCTTCGACGGGGAGTTCCGCTTCGCGGCGATGGTCCCGGGCATGCACACCGACTTCCGCGAGGGCGCGGACGGACGCATCGCGGCGCTCGCTTGGGATCTTCGAGAGGTCGGCGCGTGGCAGGTGCTTGGGGACAAGGTGGTCGTCATCGAGCCGGGAGGCGCGTTCAGCACGTTGTGGAGCGGCTTCGACGCCATCGAGTTCGATCAGAACGGGGATTGGCCGAAGGGTTTCTACGGGGCCGATCCAAACGTGGCGGACTGGACCCACGTGAACAGCGTTTCGTGGACTCCGGACGGGGAGGCGCTCTTGGTTACGATGACGGCGTTCTCCGGCGTGGCGCGACTGGACGCCGCCTCGGGAGCGACGGAGTGGCTGTACGGCGATGTGATTGGCGACTTCCCGGACAGTCCATCCATCGTGAGCGCACCGCACTCCGCGGAGGAAACCGACGACGGGGAGGTGCTCCTCTTCAACCGGGGCGACTATTCGCAGCACCCGATGGACGCGTGCTCCTGGGCTTCCGAGGTGGTGTTCAACCCGGAAGCACAGACGGTGACGGAGACCGCCCGCTGGCCCGGCACCGACTGCTTGTTGGTGACGTTCCTTGGGAACGCCAAGCGCCTGCCGGGGGACCTGACGCTCGTCGACTGGTCCTCCGCCGGGCGGATCGAGCAGCTCACCCGCAGCGGAGAGCCAGTCTGGTCGGTTTCCCTCGGCGCGGGCTACGGTTTCGGGACCGCGGATTTTTTGGCGAGCGTGGCGGAGTAGGCAGCGAGCCCGGGCGACGGATACACCGCCCCATGGAGAAGACCCACCGGGTGTTCGTGAGCGGGCTGCTCCCGTGGATCGAGCCCAAACGCCTGCTTGGACCAGGCGCCTGGGAGCTGGAGTCGCGGACCGCACGAGCGGAGCTGGTCACCCACGCCGCGGCTGACCTCGACGCGCGGCTTCACAACGTGGCAATCGGCGGAAGCGCGCTTCACGTCGTCTGTGAGCCGCCGCTCTCGCGTCCGGCGGTGCGCGCCGCGCGAACGACGGACGCGCGCCGTCGTCGCGATACAACGCCGGGGTTCACGCGGCCCGGGGTTCGCCTCGACGGGGAGGGGAAGGTGTCGCTCACGCCCGAAGCGCTCGCGCTGGAGCTGGGCCAGGGCTTTGCAGGGCGCGCGGTCATCGACGCCGGCTGCGGCGCCGGCGGCAACAGCATTGGCTTCGCGCGCGCGGGGTGCCCGGTCGTTGCGATCGAGCGGAACGCCGCGAGGCTCGATGATGCTCGCCACAACGCCCGGATCTACGGGGTGGATGGGCGGATCACGTATCTGGCCGGAGATGCGGTGGCGCTCGCTGCCGCGCGCGCCACGCCGGAAACGCTGTTGTTCCTCGATCCCCCGTGGGGCGTCGAGTGGGCGCGATCCGGCATGGGGGTCTCCGAGTTTCCACTGTTGGAAGAGGTGATCCAGGCGGGCTTGCCTGCGAAGTTCTGGCGAACCATCGTGAAGCTGCCACCCTCGTTCCGGGTGAACGAGATCGAGGGGGCCCGTGCCCGGGCGGTGTACGGAGCCGCCGCGGGCGATGCGCGCCGCGTCAAGTTCCTCCTCCTCACGCTGTAGCGGCGATCCGCCGGAGGGGGGCCGCTCTCAGCCCTTCGGGTTCTGGTACAGCGCGAACATCGCGCCCTGAACGTCCATCGCCTGCAACATCCGCCCGCCCCCCGGCACGTCGTTGGGGCCGGCCAGCACCTTGCCGCCGGACTCCCGGATGCGGTTGGCGGCGTGGTCCACGTCGGGCACGGTGATGTAGTAGGCCCACGCGCCCGCCGGCATTTGCGGCATCTTCTTCGCGAAGCCGCCCATTGCGGGGCCATCCTCGGGGCGCCCGAACATCCGGTAGGTGCCCATGGGGCCCATGTCCATGCTGCCCTTCTCGACCCAGCCGAACAGCGCCTGGTAGAAGGCGAACGCCGCATCCGGGTCGGGGCTCCAACACTCGTTCCACTGCACGCGCCCGGGAAGCGTCATGTCGGGCATCGTCAATGCGGGGTTGATCGAGCTCATTACCGAGAGCGTGCAGCCCGTCGGGTCGGCGAGCACGGCGTACCGGCCGACGTTGGGCAGGTCAACCGGCCCCATGTGCACCGCGCCGCCGAGCTCGCGGGTGCGCGCCACTGCCGCGTCCACGTCGGCCACGGCGACCGTGCCCATCCAGTGGGAGGGGGCGCCCATCGCCTTCGCTTCTTCCGGAAGGGCCATCAGGCCGCCGACGCCTTCTTCGCCGACCGTGAGGATCGTGTACTTCATCGCCGGGTCTGGCCAGGGCTGAGTGCCGAAGCCGACGACGGCTTTGTAGAAGCGCTCGGCCGCTTCGGGGTCGGCGGCCAAGAGCTCGTGCCAGCAGAAGGTGTTCGCGTTGACCAGGGTGGACATTGGGGGATCCGGAGTGGGGGTGTGTTCGTGGGGGAAGGTATCTGGAGGTTGGGGAGGGGGCTACGGGCTAGCGGGCCGTTGGCCCGGGGCTACGGGCTCATCATCGATCACATCGTCCAACACTCACCCTTGGGGGGGGCGATGGCGTGGGACCGTCGCCGTCGCCGTGGTGGTCGGCGGCCTCCGTGAGGCATATCCTTCATCACTACCGTTTGGCGTACCCGACGGCTGGGGAGGAGCGTTGGGGCCAGCGTCGGCT
>BJHF01000077.1 GCA_014191855.1 Deltaproteobacteria bacterium | reverse complement strand
CGGGGGGACACGAGTGGGCCCCGCTAGGCGACAAGCCGGCTATCCTTCCCCCGGAGACGCCATGCTCACCTGGATGCTGACTGCCTGCATACAGCCCGAATCGGGGCGCTACGAGATCACGCTCGAAGACACGGCTTCGGATTGCCCGGAGGGGGAGGTGCCGACGGCGGATGCGGTGTGGAAACATCGGCTGATGTTTGACGATGACTCCTCGCTCCAGAACGACGACGGGCGCCTTCACGTGTTCGCAGGTGGCGACGGAACGTGTCCGCGTGCCGAGCCCGGGGAGTTCTCCGTGTGCGAGTTGTCGTGGCTCGACACCGAAGCAGACTACGCCAGCGGCGGGGTGGACGCGGTCGTGTCCGTGGACGTTGACTTGCGCGTCACCTGGACCGCCGCGAGAGAGATCACGGGCCAAACAATACAATCGGTGAGCTGCGCCGGGCCGGACTGCGCCGCCGCGGAGTCGGTGTCGCCCCCGCTGTGCGCCACCACCTGGACGTGGACAGGGAGGATGCCATGATCGCGTTCCTCCTGGCCTGTGATCTCGGCGACCCAGTGGACGCATGCGAGCCGTTCGAGGCCGCATCCGCCCAGATTTCCGCCGCCGGCACCGCCTCCTGGGACCCCTACCTCGCCACCATGTCCGACGACGAGGACGCCTGGACGGCCACGCCCGTCGCCGCCGGCGCAAGTGGACTCCTCACCTTGGAGCCCCTGGAGATCCCCGACATCCTACCGGCCGAAGCCGGCGTCTACCGTCCGAATCCCGAACGTGCGGCCGGCGAATACGTCACGGTCGGGGGCTGGGCGACGCCAACCACCGCGGCCATATCCGCAAGTGCTCACGACCCTCAATGCCCCGACCTTCGCGCCCCGTCCTGGACCGAGCTCGGCGATCTCACCGTCGTGGAGCCCTTCGGCCGCGACCCCGCCTTCGAGCCCAGCACCCTCGTTCAAAGCCGCCACCTCCTCACACCGGCGCTGGCGTTCGTCGGCGCGAGCCCCGCGCTGGGCGGCCTCGTCGGCGGCGCGGGACCGTTTCACCTGGAGGTGCTCGACGTGGCGGATGGCGCGGCCACGTTCCGCCTCGTCTCCAAGGTGTACGGAACCACCGACGAGTGCGTGCTGCTCCAGGATCAGGCCCAATTGTCGGCGACGGGCGAGCTCACCTGGTCCCGCGACCGCATCGACGCCGAGACAGAGCCTGCCCCGCTCACCCTCTATTCCCCCTCGATCCGCCTTGGTTTTCTGGGCGATCGTGCGGCTGGCGGCGAAGTGATGACCCTCGCCGACGTTCGCGCCACCGCAGGCACCGAGCTGGACCTGTGCGACCTCGCGGGCTCGTTCGGCGTGGACTGCCAACCCTGCCCCGACGATGGCAACCCAAGCTGCTTGCCGGTGTCGGGTTTTGGGTGGACGGCCGCGAAGGTAGACGAGCCCATCGATCTCGACCTCCCCTGGTGCGGGGTGGACTTCTCCGATCCCGACAATGTCCCTGAGTGGAATTTCGATTTCACGTGCCAAACAGACGGCCTGTGCGCCGCGAGCGCGCTCGGGCTGGTCCTCCCCCTGGTCTGGCGGCGCCGCCGGCGCTGAGGGGATAGCGCGCCGCCATGCTGCTCCTCCTGCTCGCCTGCACCCTCGAAGACACCGGCACCGATCGCACCGGCCAACCCGGCGACGACACGGGCGCGGCCGACACCGGCGACACGGCGGACACGGGTGATTCGGGCGACACCGGCGAACCGCAATCCGACGGCTGCCGCGCCGACCCCGGTGACGCGGATCGCGACCGCGCCGTCGTCGTATCCTTCCCGTACAACAAGCAGGGCCGGGCGGCCTCCGCGTGGGAAGTGCTCTCCTTGCAGGCGAGCACCGGCACCCTCTCCCAATCCGGCGTCACCTTCGAGATGGGCCGAGGGTACTCGGGCGTCGTCGCGTTTTCCCCCGATGGTTCGCTCGGGATCGCGCCGCAGGACGATGGCTCGGTGGGCATCTTCACCCTCGACGACAAGCTGGTGCCGACGGTCGTGGAGGCCGAGTGGGCGGGCGGCGCCGAGGACTTCTACGTGAGCGGCGCCGTGTTCGACCCGAGCGGCGAACGTGCCTGGTTGATCGATGGGAACTGGGAGAACAACGGCGGCGGCCTGTACGAGGTGGTGTTCGATTGCGAAACGGGCGCGCCGACGCTTGTGGGCAGGACGATCGCCAGCAAGCTCGCGGCGGCGCTGTTCCCGATGGGCGACACGGCGGTGTTGGTGGCGGCGGGCGCGGCCGGCGAAGAAGGCGGCGACGCGTGGCTGCTCTCCGGCTGGCCCGACGCGCCGGTCGTGGCCGGGAAAACCACCTTGTTCGACTATGAAGACGCGATCCTGGCCAGCGCCGCCATTGTGGGAGAAACGCTCCTCGTGGGCGACAACAGCTCCTTCTCCGGCACGGACAATCGGGTGGCGGCCGCGCTCGTGGGCGCCGATTCGCTGCAAGCCAGCGCCACGACGACCGAGCTCCTCGACCCCTTCGCCATCGTCGCCTCCCCCTTCGGCGATGCCGCCCTGGTGAGCAGCGGCTTCGGCGATGACCTCTACGTGCTCTCCGTGGCCGACGGCGAGGTCACGGCCTCGACGAAGCTCAGCGCCTCGGGCGTGGCTTTGCCCGGTTCGAGCGTGGTGATCGAGCGCGGCGCGCTGGAGGGCACCGCGCTGGTGATCGAGAACGTCGCGATCCGGACGGTGCGCTTCGATGGGGCCGGGGGTGCCTCGGACGAGGGAGTCCTGGCGTTTGGCGACGAATATACGGACATCCCGGGGGCGATCGGCGTGCAGCCGTGATCGGGGTGAACCCGTAATCTGGGCGATGCGCGCCTCGCCGCACTTCGCGGGCCCATTTTGCCTTCCTCAGGCGCCACTTGCGGCGCATCGCGGCGCATCGCGGAGCGGCGATCGCGGAATCGCGCGTCACTCCCTAACGACGATCGCGGCGATCGTCCTGACCCCCATCCCTTCCGGTTACGGATCCCGCATGCCGCTTCCCCCCCGCACCCTCGCCACCGGCGGCCTCGCCGCGCTCACGACCCTTGGTTTTGTACTGGCCTGCGGCGGCGGTGGAACACCCGCGCCGGAGGTCGCTGCGCCCGCGGCCGCGCCAGCGCCTGAAGCGGCCCCGGAAGCGGCGCCCGCCGCCGTTCCGCCGGGCCCGGCGCTGGAGCGAATCCGCAAGCGCGGCGCGCTGGTGGTCGCGATGGATATGGGCGAAGGCGGCGCTGGAACGCCGCCGATGTACGTGCCCGATGCCGCAGGAAAGCCCGACGGCTTCGACTACGTGGTGGCGAAGTGGGTGGCCTCCGCCGTCGGCGTTCCCGAGGTGCGGCTCGTGCACGGCGCCTACGGGGAGCTGCCGGAGTTGCTTCGGAGCAGCAAGGAGATCGACGTGGTGATCTCCGGCTATTCGCCTGCCGATCTCCCGGGGATTGTGTGGTCGTACGGCTACCTGGAGTACGGGCTGGCGTTGATCGTACCCTCCACGTCGCCGGTGCACTCGGTCGACGATCTGCGGGGGAAAGACGTCGGCATGTTCAACGACCCGGCCGCACGCGCCGAGGTGGACAAGCTCGTGCATGGCTACACGTCATTGGTGCAGATGGAGGATGGCTACTGGGACGCGCTCTCCGCCGGCAAGTTCGCGGGCTTTCTCTACGATTATCCCTACGCGGCCGCCGAGATCGAGGCGTGGTACGCGGCGAACCCCGCGAAGCGAGGCTCGCTGAAGTTCGCCCAGTACAACCTCAACACCATGGAGTACGCGGTGGCGCTCCGCGAGGGCGAGCCCGACCTCGCCGCCGCGGTGGACGACGGCATCACCCGCTTCTACGCCTCCGACGACTACGGTGCGACGGTGCGGCGCTTCCTGTCGGGCGGCACCACCGTGGCCCCCGCGGCGGTGCCGGCCACGGCGAAGACGTACGTGGTGAAAAGTGGGGATACGCTCAGCCTCATCGCGAAGCGTGAGCTGGGCGACACGGGCAAGTGGAAGGCGATCTGGGAGCTGAACCGCTCGCGCCTGGCCAGCCCGCACCTGATCGAGCCGGGGGACACGCTCATTTTGCCGTAGTCTCCGCGATGCGTTCCTACCCGCGCCTGACCCCACGATCGGGCCGCAGCATCGCCCCCCTGCATCCAAACCGGGCTATGCGCCCTCCACGTGTCAGCGCTCGCCCCCGGTCTCCACCTCGTTCACAAGCCCGTCGGGCCCTCCAGCCACGCCGTGGTGGAGGATCTTCGGGAGCCGGGAAGCCCCAAACTCTGCCACGGCGGCGCGCTCGATCCCTTCGCGAGCGGCCTGCTCCTGGTGCTCGCCGGCGATGCCACGCGCATGTTCCCGTTCCTCCACGGCGTG
Source organism: Deltaproteobacteria bacterium (assembly GCA_014191855.1). Classification (GTDB taxonomy): domain Bacteria; phylum Myxococcota_A; class UBA796; order UBA796; family SXON01; genus SXON01. Next base: position 27,128 of record BJHF01000077.1, on the reverse strand, counting down.
CCGAAGCTGTACGACACCGAGATCGTGTGGGGCACAGAGACGGACAACGACGATCCGGGCGGGGATGTCGTCGCCGAAGGGGATCCGACGAACCTCACACCCGCGATCCTGACCGCCGCCCTGGCCAAGTACGTGGGCTGGCACGATCAGGTGCCGCCGGTCACGAGCAACAAGCGTGTGGAAGGCGAACGGGCGTATGTACGCGTTCAGCGCGGCGAAACCGTGGTGCTGCCCGCCTGCTCGGTGTATCTCCACTCGGCGACGTGGCTGCGCCACGACCTGCCACGGCGGAGCTTTCTCCGCGTCGAGGTGGCCGGGGGATTTTACGTTCGCTCGCTCGCACGAGAGCTGGGCCGGGAGCTTGGGTGTCGCGCCCACCTCGGAACGCTCCACCGCCGCAGCATCGGCCCCTGGTCCGACCCGGGCCCCGGTCGCGGCACTCGCACCCAGGGCGAAGGGCTGTTGCCGTGGTGCGCCTCGCGGAAGGTTACGACCGAAGAACGGGACATCCTGCTCGCCGAGGGTAGCGTTCCACGTGGCACACTCAAGCCAGCCCCGTGGCCGCTCCCCGATGGATTTCCGGCCCCGCCGGTGCGGCTCATGTACGAGGGCCGCATGGTCGCGATTGCCCCGGATGCGGATCCGCTCGTGCCGGATGCGGTGTTTCGTAAGGGGCTCTGAGCGGACCTCGGCCGTGCAAGATCGCCGTGCAAGGTTGCCGTGCAAGATCGCCGTGCAAGACGCGGCGCCGTCACGGTGAGAGCCTCGGGTCTGAAGCACCGAATCGGGAGACACGAAGACAAGAACCAAGGTTAGCGCGGGGTCCTGCCGGCGCAGCCCGCCGCCGCGCTCGCGGCGAAGCGCCACTCGGCGGCGACGGGCCGCACCGTCACCCGCCCCTTCATCGCCCCGGACAGCGTTCGGTTACCCGATGAAACGAGCGGGGCGCCCCGAGGATCCCACGGAGGCTTGCTGCGACGGCTGCGCGGTGTCCGCCAGGGCGTTGTCTACCGGAAACCGGTCCAGTCGGCATGAGCGGGCCTTACGCCCGCTTCAAGCACAAACACCCGGCTTCCGCCCGATCCACGGCCGCGCCGCTTCAAGCTGCGCGGCGAGCCTGATCAACAGGCCGTCTCCCCCGTAGGCGGCGGCGAATTGCATGCCGACGGGCACGCCATTCTGGGCGGTGTGCAGCGGCACGCTCATCGCGGGCAGGCCGGTCATGTTGAACAGTTGGGTGTTGGGGGTACGCTCCAGGCTCTGGTCGGCGAGGTCGCGTAGGAGCTTCATCATGACGGCCTTGACGGGCGCGGTGCGCAGCACGCCCAGGCCGATTTTCTCGGCCGGCTTGAGCGCCGTTTCCCCCAGCTTGATCGCGGGATAGGCGGTGGTCGGCGTGAGGAGCACGTCGTAACGTTGGAAGAACGCACCGAGCGTGCGCCCGGCGGCCTGCACGTGGTCGCGGCTGCGCTGGAGATCGGCGGCGGTGAGCTGATCCCCAAGCTGCTTGAGGAACCAGGTGGCCGGCTCAAAACCGGCGGCGGTGGGCTCTTTTCCAATCCAGTGGCCCGCGTCCTCCACCTCGAGGGCAACGCTGGCCGCCACTTGCACGAGGTAGGCGAACACCAGGGAGGAGCGGTCGAACTGCGGGCGGGCGTCCTCCACGTCGTGGCCCAATTCCGTGAGCAGAGCAGCGGTGGCCGTGAGCCCGGCGGCGCAGTCCGCGTGGGTGGAGCGCCCGAACAGCGCTTCACGACAGACGCCGATCCGCAAGCGACCCACGGGCAACGCCAGCTCCTCAGAGAGCGACCGGGGCAGAACAGGGCCGCCGTAAGGATCGCCCGAGGCGGGCCCCCGAAGCACGTCGTATATCGCAGCGCTGTCGCGCACACTCCGGGTAAGCACGCCTGGAACCACGTATCCGCCCCAACCTTCGCCGATATCGGGGCCGAGCGGCAACAGGCCGCGGCTGGTCTTGAGGCCGAACAACCCACACGCGCTGGCGGGGATGCGGATGCTCCCGCCGCCATCGCCGCCGTGGCCAACAGGAACGGCACGCGACGCCACGAGGGCGGCGCTCCCGCCGGAGGAGCCGCCGGGGGTGTGGTCCAGGCTCCAGGGGTTGTGCGTCGGGCCGCGAAGCTCCGGCTCCGTCGTACCCAGGATGCCCAGCTCGGGGCAGTTCGTCTTGGCCAGGATCACGAAGCCGGCGCGACGCAGCCGGGCGATCACCTCTGCGTCGTGATCGGGGATGAAGCCTTGGAGGAACCGGCTGGACATGGTGTAGGGAACGCCCGCGGTGAAGCCGTCGAGGTCCTTGACCACGAGCGGCACGCCACGAAACGGGCCGGCGGGCAGCGGGCCGGCCGCCGTGGAGCGGGCGGACTCGTCCATCCGGTGGACCACGGCGTTCAACGATGGGTTCACCTTGTCGATCGCCCGAAGCGCAATGTCCACCAGCTCGCTCGGAGTGGCCTCGCCGCGGGCCACGAGCCCGGCGAGCGAAGTGGCGTCGTGATCGCTGTAGTCCGTGATGGGCATGGCCGGCTCCGCTGCCCCCCGGCTTAGCCCGCGCCTAACGGATCGGCTCCGGCTCCCCCTGCGGGAACGCCATCGCCTCCCACACCACGAAGAGGCGCGGCTCCAGCACGGGCTCGATGGCCGCGCCGACGCTCAGGTGGGTGCAGTCCGCGCACAGCAGGTTGGCGAGGTGGCCGGGGGACGCGAGCAGCGTTTCCCACGCTTCGCCTGCGGTGTCGGCCACGGCGACGTCTTCGTAGAAGTGCCCTCTCGGGTACCACGCCTGAGTGGCCCGCGCCGGAACGCCCGGGCAAAGAACCGAATTGTGCACCGCCACGCCCTCGGCGGCCAGGCAGGAAGCCTGCTCGCGCACCAGCGGCTCAAACTCCGCGAAGCGCTTCAGCGGGGCGAGCCCGTTCACCGTTCGAAGCTCGTTCACTCGGCGATACAGCCCGTCTACCGCGGTGATCGGGTTCTCGAGCGGCGTGGCGGTGCCGAGCGCGGCGAGGGCGGGCGCGGGCTCCCCGACGCGCACGCCGAACAGCAGCTCCACGCGGTCCCCGTCCACGATCTCAAATCGCCAGTCACCGGGCTCCCGGAGGCCGCCAATCCAGCGGGTGTCCCCCTTTGCCATCGCATAGGCCTTCCAGCTTCCGCCCGGCGAAACCACGAAAAGTCGCGGTGCCTTCGCGCCTTCCACGCGCACGCCCACCCCCCGACCGGCCGCGACCGTGGCCGGCACCGGGTCGAGGCTCAGGCGACGAGGCGACCACCCGAGCACCCACCAGCGGCGGCCGTCGGCGAAGTCGCGCCAAGCCCAACCTACGTCCACCGGCGCGTCCCCCGGGATGCTGGCGATCAGCGAATCGGGCAGCTCCTTCGTTCCGATCACGCGAACGAAGCGCGCGGGGCCCGGATACCGACCCAGCTCCAAGGCGGCGCGCACGGCGGCGGGGCTGAGGCGCGCATCCGGCGTGGATGCGGCGGCGGCGAGAGCTTCGGCCGCCGCGCGAAGCCCGCGATCGATACGCGCTTCTGCGCCCAGCGCCGGGAGCGGTTCGCCGGGTCGGTGACGATACACGTCGTCGGTCGCCACCGGGGCTTCGACCACGGGAGCGTGGCAGGCGAAGAGGACGGGAAGCGCCAGGGAAAGGGAGCTCACGAGGTTCAGGGGATCTCAATGTCGGCATGCACCGGCGCATGGTCGGAGAGCCCGGCCGCGCGCTCGATGCTGACGGCGTTCACCCGCACCCCCGGCGTCGCCCAGATGTGGTCGATGCGCCACCCGACATCGTTCGCGCGCGCCTGCCCCCGCGCCGACCACCAACTGTAGGCCTGCGAGGTGGGGTTCGCCTCCCGAAACACGTCGCGCCAGCCCATCCCCTTGAGCTGATCCAGCCACGCGCGCTCCTCCGGCAGAAACCCCGAGTTCTTCGCGTTCGATTTCGCGTTCTTGATGTCCATCGCGGTGTGCGCGATGTTGATGTCGCCGCACACGAGCGCCGGCCGCCCCGACGCGAGGATGGCCTGGAACCACGGAAAAATGTGGTCCATATATTCGAACTTCCAAGCCTGCCGGTCGGGACCGCTCGACCCCGAAGGCATGTAGATCGACCACACGTCCAGCTTCGGAAGGTGCACGCCCACGGCGCGGCCTTCCAGATCTCCCCGCGCGTGACCCGTCCCCACCGTGAACCGCGCCTCCGCGCCCGCCTTGGTCCATACCGCCGTGCCTGAATACCCCTTCTTCTCCGCCGGGTTCCACCTCACGGACCATCCCTCTGGCGTCCAGAGCGCCGGCTCCAGGCTCTCCGCGTCCGCCCGCACCTCCTGCAAACACAGCACGTCCGGGTTCGCGGCGTTGAGCCACGTGCGAAAGCCCTTCCGATCCGCGCTGCGGAGGCCGTTCACGTTCAGGGTGGTAATGCGCATCGCCGCCGTCTATCCGCGGCGGGCCTCCCGCGTGCGCCCAGGCCCGCTGGGGCATAAGGCCGGAGCATGGCGAACGACACCCTGCTCACCGGCGAGAACGCCGCGTACCTCGAAGCCCTCTACCTGCAGTACTGCGAGGATCCCGCGTCCGTGGATCCAGCCTCGCGGCGCATCTTCGAAGGGATGGTCGGTGAGCCGCCTCGTTCGCCCACCGTCTCCGCCCGCAGCCTGTTCGACCCCGCGCCCGCGGCCGCGGGTCCGCCTCCCGACCTCGTGTCGGCCGACCGCCAGGCCAAGGTCGCCCGGACGATCAACGCCTACCGAGTGCGCGGACACGACGCCGCGCACGTGGACCCCCTCGGCCTTGAAGCCGGCAAAGCCCACCCCGAATTGGACCCCGCGTGGTTCGGCCTGTCAAACGACGACATGGACGTGGTGGTGAGCACTACCCCGCTCTACGGGATGCCCGCCCACGCCACGGTGCGCGACATCCTCGCCTGGCTGAACCGGGTGTACTGCGGGAGCGTCGGCGTCGAATTCATGAACATCCGCGACACGCACCAGAAGAACTGGGTCGTGGAACAGTTTGAAACCCGCTTCCAGCGCCCAGCGCCGAGCCGGGAGGCCGAGCTGCGCGTTTTGGACTCGCTCACCCGCGCCGATGGCTTCGAGCGCTTCCTCGCCGTGAAGTTCCAGGGGAACAAACGGTTCTCCCTCGAAGGGGCGGAGTCCCTCATCCCGCTCATGGAGTTGGTGATCGAGCGGAGCGCGAAGGCCGGCGTAAAGGAGGTGGTCATCGCGATGGCGCACCGCGGCCGGCTCAACGTGCTGCTCAACGTGCTGCGCAAGCCTGCCGGGAAAATGCTCGCAGAATTTGCGGGCCAACATGAAGAAGCGCACAACGAGCGTTCGGGGGACGTAAAGTATCACCTCGGGTACAGCAGCGAAGTCGTGACCGCGGATGGCAAGAAGGTGCACCTCGCCCTGTGCTTCAACCCCTCCCACCTTGAAGCCGTGAGCCCGGTCGCGCAGGGGCGGGTGCGCGCCAAACACGATCGTTACGGCGGGCATGACCGTACCGTGGCCGTGCCGCTGTTGATCCATGGAGATGCAGCGTTTGCCGGCCAGGGCGTCGTGGCCGAGACGCTCAATTTGTCAGACCTCATCGGCTATCGCACGGGCGGCACGATCCACGTGGTGGTGAACAACCAGATCGGCTTCACCACCACGCCCACGGAGGGGCGCTCCACGCCCTATTGCACGGACATCGCCCGTATGTTGGGAGTGCCGATCTTCCACGTGAACGGGGAGGACCCAGACGCGGTGGCGGCGGTGGTGGAGATCGCCGTGGCGTGGCGACAGAAGTACAGTCGCGATGTCGTGATCGACATGTATTGTTTCCGCCGGCACGGCCACAACGAGATGGACGAACCCGCCTACACCCAGCCGCTCATGTACCGGCGGATCGCGGAGCACCCGGGCGTGCGGGAGAGCTACCTGCGGAAGCTCATCCAGAAGGGTGCGATCACGAGGGCCGATGCCGATCGCTTGGAGGCGGGCTTCCGCAAGGAGCTGGACAACGCGCTCACCGTGGTGCGGGCGCCGGCCAAATCCACACAGGTCACCCATTCGGCCCTCTCCGGCCTCTGGTCCACCTTTCATAGCGGCAGCGCCGATGTCGTGGACACGACCGTTCCACTGCCGCAGGTGAGGGAGCTGCTGCTGGCGCTGAATCGGCTTCCCGAGGGGTTCAATCTGCATCCCAAGCTCTCCCGCAGCGTCTACAGGCTCCGCGAGGAACAGGCCGCCGGCACCAAGCCGCTCGACTGGGCGGCCGGGGAGCTGCTCGCGTATGCCAGCCTCGCCATCGGCGGTACCCGTGTGCGGCTCAGCGGCCAGGACGCCGGGCGGGGCACCTTCAGCCACCGCCACGCGGTCGTTCGCGACCAGACCACCGGCGCCTCCTGGTGCGCGCTCTCGCACCTCTCAAAGGAACAAGCTCCCTTCGACGTGTTCAATTCCCTGCTCTCCGAGACCGCCGTGCTCGGCTTCGAATACGGCTATTCGCTCGATTATCCCGACGCGCTCGTGCTCTGGGAGGCCCAATTCGGCGATTTTGCCAACGGCGCGCAGATCATCATCGACAACTTCATCGTTTCTGGTGAGGCCAAGTGGAACCGGCTCAGCGGGCTCGTGATGTTGTTGCCACACGGGTACGAGGGCCAGGGTCCGGAGCACTCGAGCGCCCGCCCGGAGCGATTCCTCCAGATGGCGGCCGAAGGCAACATTCAGTGCGCAAATCCCACCACCCCGGCCCAACTGTTCCACCTGCTGCGACGCCAGGCGATGCGCACGGTGCGCGATCCGCTGATCGTGTTCACCCCCAAGTCCTTGCTGCGAATCGCCACCTCTACGCTGGAGGAGCTGTCCACCGGCGGCTTCCAGGAGGTGATCGGCGATGGCGCGGGGCACAAGCGCGTGGTGTTGTGCTGGGGGAAGGTGTACTACGACCTGCTGGCGGCGCGGGGGGATCGCGACGTTGCGTTGGTGCGCCTGGAGCAGTTGTACCCTTTCCCGCTGGCCGCACTGCAGGCCGAGCTGGCGAAACACCCCGGCGCGGGCGTCGTGTGGTGCCAGGAGGAGCCGAAGAACATGGGCGGGTGGACGTTCGTCGCGGGCGAGCTCTTGGAGGCCGGGATCGCGTGTCGTTATGTTGGGCGGAAGCCGGGGGCGGCACCGGCTACGGGGTATCCGGAACGGCACGCGGCGGAGCAGGCGGCGTTGGTGGGAGAGGCAGTGGGGTGAGGGAGCCTCACTGGCTTCACCCCACCAACCCCCAAACCCCCTCACAAACATACACCCCACCCACTCCCAAAACCACCCGCCGCGTCCAAGCCAGAAACGTCGCCTCGGGGATGCGCTCAAGGATGTGGGTGCCGACCTGGGTGCCCAAGCCGGCGGCCGCCATGCAGAGCAACGCCAGCCCACCGAGGCGCCCGTCGAGCGCCACGAGCGGCAGGAATACGAGGATCTTCAGGGCGTGCGAGACGACCTGGGTGGCGGCCTTGGTCGCCACCACGGCGCGCCGCTCCATCCGCCCCGAAAGAAAGAACACATCCAAGATCGGGCCGGCGACGCCGAAGAGCGCCTGCGTTCCGGAGACCAGCAGGCCCGCGAGCGCTGCGCCCGTGGGGGTCGCGACGTCGTGGTGGCGGGAGCGGGGAACCGCCAGCGCCACGAAGGGTACGAGGCCGATGCCGAGGTACACCACCGCGCGGGGCGGCGAGAACGCCACGAGCGAAGCGACAAGCGCGGCGAACGCGGCGCCGCCCGCATAGTACAGCAGACCGCGCGTCTGCAGGTGCGCGCGCAGGGTTACCGCCCGGCCGCCGTTGGCGAGGAGCTGCGTCAGGCCATGCAGCACCATCGCCTCCGGCACGGGAAGCGCCCAGGTGAACACGCCCATCAGCACGAGCCCGCCAGCCAGGCCGAGAGTGGCGGAGAGGACAGCGGTGGCGAAGGCGGCGAAGGTGAGCAGCAGGACCGTCATGGCGATCTCCTGCCTTCAATGTGCTTCCAGGCGGGGCCGCCGTCGCGGGAGGAACGGGCGGCGGATCAAGTCGCGGGAGGACTGGATCGAATCGGTCGGCGCGCCGGTGTACACTGCGGGCTCCCCGCCAACGGAGACCGTTCATCGCGCCTGATTCTCCCGCCCCCGTGTTCCTCTCCGTTGTTGTCGTGCAGCGGAACGGGGCAGCCCATATGGCAGCAGACCTCGCTGGCCTCGTCCAAGCGCTGGCGCCGCTGGTGGCCGACTACGAGGTGGTGGTGGTGGACAACGCTTCGCGAGACGGCAGCGTCAACCTACTGAAGTCGCTCACCACGGAGGCCGGGCTCCCCAACCTCCAGATCTTCGCGCTCGCCAACGAGGTAGACGCCGACACGGCAATTTGGGTCGGCCTGGACAACGCGCTGGGTGACTTCGTGGCGGTGTTCGACCCCGCCCTGGATTCGGCAGACGCGCTCGCGGCCCTGCTTGATCGGGCGATGCATGGGGCCGATGTGGTTTACGCGGTCAATCAGGCGAGCAGACCCGCCGGGCTTACGTACCGAGCCCTCGGCGCCGCCTTCGGGCTTCTCTATGTACTGGCCCACGGCGTTCATTTCGTCCGCGACACCCCGGCGTTCCGGCTCCTTTCTCGCAACGCCGTGAACCTCGTGCTGCGGCACCCCACCCCCGCGTTCACCTACCGCCAGATCGCCCAACTGGCCGGGTTCACTCAGGACCAAATTACGTATTCGGCGCCACCGCGGCGCACGAGTCCAAGGCCCATCGGCACCAGCATCGATCGAGGGCTGCGGCTGCTCATCTCCACGACCCGCGCCCCGATGCGGAGCGTTACCTGGCTCGCAACGGTGGCCGCGGTGCTCAACGTCGTCTACTCGATATACGTCGTCGCGGTCTATGTACTCAAAGACGACGTGGCGCCCGGTTGGACCACACTGTCACTGCAACAGTCCGGTATGTTCCTGCTTATCTCGCTCATCCTCCTCGTGCTGGGGGAATATGTGCTCCAGCTCACCGCCACGCTCCGGAGCGGGACGCCCTGGCACGTTGCGCGGGAATTCACCAGCGCGACCGTGACGCGGCGGCGCCCGCTCAACGTCGTGGAAACCCCTGAGGGGGGCTGACCTGTGGCGAGCGCATCGGGTGTTGACCAGGCATACTGGGACGCCATCGTGGTGGGGGGGGGATTCTATGGGGCGACGATCGCGGCCTATCTCAAGGAGCGTCGCGGGTTTCATCGCGTGGCCCTTTTGGAACGGGAGCCCGCGCTGATGACCGCAGCATCGTCGCGAAACCAGGGGCGGATCCACGCCGGATACCACTATCCGCGAAGCTGGACCACGGCGGCGCGCAGCCGGGCCAACGTACCCCGGTTCCTGCGGGAACACCCGGGAGTGACAAATACCGGCGTCGAGAGCGTGTACGCGATCGCTCGTTCGCAGTCACGGATCAACGCGCGCCAGTTTGTGCGGTTCTGTCAGGAGATCGGCGCCCCGGTTCGCGAGGCGCCCGATGAGGTGAACGCGCTCTTCGATGTCGGCCGCATCGAAGCGGCGTTCATGGTGGAGGAGCGGGTGATGAACCTGCCTGCGTTCGCGCTCGCCGTCGCCGACCGCCTCCAACGAAGCGGTGTCGCCGTGTATTTGGGGTGCACCGCCCTCTCCACACGTCGCTCCGGAGGCGGAGCCGTCAGCATAGCGATCGCTGCCTCTTCCGGCCCGGAGCTACTGACCGCGCGCCACGTGTTTCACTGCACCTACAGCGAAACTCGGGCCGCTGGCACCCGCCACGAGATCGCTGAGCTCGCCGTGATCGCCGCGCCGTCCGCGTTGCGTAGGCTGGCGATCACCGTGATAGACGGCCCCTTCTTCTCCGTGCTGCCGCATCACGTGGAGGGGCTCCACACCCTCTCCCACGTTCGCCACACGCCACACCTGACCTGGAACGAGGACCCGGAGATTCGACCCCGGGAGCGTCTCGAACGGTACGCAAAAGAGTCGCGGTTCGATCGCATGGTGCGCGATGCATCCAAATACCTGCCGTGTTTGCGCGAGTCCACCCACCTCGAGTCCATCTTCGAAGTGAAAACGGTGCTGCAACAGAACGAGGTGGACGACGGTCGCCCGATCCTGCTGGAGCGGAGTATGGACGTGCCAGGGTGCTACTCCATCCTGGGCGGTAAAATCGACAACGTGTACGATGTGTTGGATCGTCTGGACGCCGAGCCGCTGACATGAACGCGCTCATCGGGTGGAGCGGGGTTGTGGGATCCACGATCGTTCGGCAAGCTCCACCCTTTGAGCAGGTCTTTCGCTCGACCACAATTGGGGGGATTGGGCGCGAGGAGTACGATCTCGTGGTATGCGCGGGCGCCCCGGGGGCGAAGTGGCAGGCCAACCGCGAGCCAGAAGCCGATCGCGCAAGCCTCACGCGTCTGACGGCCGCGCTTGGCGGACTGCGCTGCCGACGCTTCGTGTTGATCAGCACCGTCGACGTGTTCGCCGCGCCCCGGGGGGTAGACGAATCCTCTGCGATCGCAGCCGCCTCGTCCCCGTACGGTCGTCATCGTCGGGAGTTGGAGATATTCGCCAACGAGCAGTTCCAATCTGTGCTCATCGTGCGACTCCCGGCGCTCGTGGGGCCCGGATTGCGAAAAAACGCTCTGTTCGACTTGCTGAATCGCCATGAGGTAGAGCGCCTCGATCCCGACGCACGCTACCAAGTCTACCCCATAGATCGGCTGTGGGCGGACATCCAACTCGCGCTGGCGGCGGATCTGCACCTCGTACATCTGGTGGCGCCGCCTCTCCGCCTCGGAGACATTGCGCGTGAGGCGTTCGGGCTTCAGTTGCCCGCACACCGGGGGAGCGTGCCCCCTTCGTACGACGTGCGCTCCCGCCACGCGGCCCTCTTGGGCGGGGCCGACTCCTGGCCCGTTTCCCGCGAGGAGTCCATGCGCGCGATCGTGACCTACGCACGTTCGGAGCCGCGGGTGGGCGCGTGAAGATCGGCATCTCCAACCTCGCGTGGCCCGCCGGCGACGACGCAAAGATCGCTCCGATCCTCGCCGCGCTCGGGGTCGACACCGTGGATCTCGCTCCCGGAAAATACGCGGCCCGGGCGGGCTGGCCGGAGGCGGCGGCCGTCGATCATGTGCGCCGCTGGTGGGCCGACTTCGGCATTTCCATCCGCGGCGTACAGTCCCTGTTCTTTGGCCAACCGCACCTCAACCTGTTTGGCGAGGTCGCTGTCCGCGAGGCGATGCTCGCCCGTTTTGAGCACGTGGCCGAGCTCGCCGAGCGGTTGGGCGCATCGAAGCTGGTGTTCGGCTCCCCAGGAAATCGGCGGCGTGGCGCCTTCGCCGCGTCGGAGGCCGGTCCCGCTGCGATTGAGTTCGCCCGACGGGCGGGCGACATCGCAGCCGCCCACCACGCGTTGTTGTGCATTGAGGCCGCGCCCGTTGCGTACGGGGGCGACTTCGCAGTGACGACACACGAGGCCGCCGCCTGGGTGGAGGCGGCCGCCCACCCCGCGGTGCGGCTGCAGCTCGACACCGGGATCGCCACACTGCTGGGCGAAGATTTCACAGAGCTGGTCGAGCGTAATGCCCACCTCACCGGGCACATCCATGTCAGCGAGGCGAACCTGGCGATCCTCGGCGACAGCGACACGAAACACGAGGTTTTCGCCGCCGCAATCGGCGGAACCCTGCCACACTTGGGCGTCACGATTGAGATGCTGGCGCGGCCGGAGGAGGATGCGGCTCCGGCAGTGGAGCGGGCCGTGCGCTACGCGCTCCTCCACTACGGGGCCTCGTGACGCCGACGACCACGAATCCGCCTCACGAGGTGCGCGAATGGGCTGGACGCACCGCTCGCTGGTGCGTCGTCGTGCCCGTGCTGAACGAGGGCCCCCGGCTCCACCGCCTGCTCGCGCGGATGGTTGCCCTCGGGATCGCGACCTTCGCCGACGTGATCGTGGTGGATGGGGGCAGCACGGACGGTTCCGTCGACGCCAATCACCTGCGGTCGCAGGGCGTTCGCGGCGTGCTGGTCAAAACGGGACCGGGACGTTTGGGCACCCAGCTCCGCATCGCCTACGCCTTCGCGCTCGCCGAGGGGTACGAAGCTGTGGTGACCATCGACGGCAACGACAAGGACGATCCCGAGGGAGTTCCTCGCGTGATCGCCGCCCTGGAGGCCGGGTACGACCTGGTTCAGGCGTCGCGTTTCCTACCTGGAGGGCACGCCGAGCACACGCCTCCCTTGCGATGGGCAGCGATTCGGGGCGTGCACGCGCCGCTCCTCCGCTGGCGGTCCGGATTCCCGTGGACCGACACCACCCAGGGCTTTCGCGGCTACTCCCGCCAACTGCTGGCCGATCCGCGCGTCGCCCCGTTCCGCGACGTGTTCGCCGGCTACGAGCTGCTCCCCTACCTCTCGTATCGCGCCCCACGCCTCGGTTTTCGCTGCATCGAGGTCCCCTCCCGCCGGGTGTACCCCCCCGGCGAGGTGCCCACGAAGATCCACAGCCTCCGGGGGCACACCGAGGTGCTGGGAGCGCTGTTGCGGGCCTGCGCCGGCGGGTATGATCCGCTGCTTTGACGCCCAACCGGCCCAACCCCACGCCTGCGCCGCGGCGCCTCCAACTGCCGCGCGGTGCCGCGCTCGAACTCGCCGCGGTTGTCGCCCTCGTCGGCCTGGGCCTCTACCACTGGCCCGGCTTGACGGGTGCCCCGACCCCGCAGGATCACCTGCTCGATGGGATGGACGCGGGGGAATGGGCAGATCAAGCTCGTGCTTACGCGGGCGGACGCTACGCGGCCCTCGACGGGCACCGGATGCCGACTTGGACGATCCTCGCGGGACTGGTGGGGAACATCGGCGTTCCGGAAGCCGGCCACCTGATGAACCACCTGCTGCAGGTCGCGCTGGCGCCCATCGTTTACGGGCTCGGGCGGGCATGGGGAATGGGGCGGGGAACCTCCCTGCTCGCCGGCGCGGTCGTGGCCGCGAACGCGGTCCTCGTCCTTGCCTCGCGCCGCTACGGCGTGGATCCCACGGTCACCACGCTCGTGCCGCTCTGCCTGCTCGCCGCGCACCTCGTCCGCCTTCGGTGGTGGCTTGGCCCCGTTGCCGGCGGCGTTGCGGCGCTGGCGACCGCCTCCCACTTCACCACGCTGCCCTACCCGGTGCCCGCGGCGCTCACCGTGCTGCTCGTGGCGCGCCCGGCCGAACGCTTCCCGGCCCTGCTTTCGTTCCTGGCCGGCCTCTCCCTCGCCTGGGGCGCGATCTTCCTGGTATTTCCGTGGATCGGCGTCAACACCCTCCTGCTCTCCGTCGCCGAGTCCGCATCACACGAGGCCGCCGGCGTGCCCGGAACGCCCGGCTGGGAGCGGATCCTGGGCGCCGCGGTGGTGGCGGTTCGCCAGGATCTCCCGGGCGCGGCGGCGGAGTACGCGTCGCGGATGCACGCGGTCGCCCCGCCCGCGCTGGTCACCTTTCTGCTGGCGGGCCTCGGCGCCACCGGCGTTGGGCTCGGTGCCGCCCACACCGGCAGGCGCGCACGACGCAACCGGGGTGTCCCCGAACCGACCGGCCCCGCCCCGTGGGCAGCCGGCGTCGTCCTCCTCTCCGCGTTGGCCCCGGTACCGGTGCTGCTCGCGATGCACGCCGCGCCCCGGTACTCCGACAATCTGTTGCCCATCGCGATCCTGTTGGTTGTACGAGGTGTCGCGGCGGCCGCGACCCTCATCGACGGCGCCCTCCCGCGATCCTGGCCCCGAGCCCTCGCTGGTCGTTCGGACGCCATTCTGGGCGTGATCTCCAGCTTTTGGGCGGTCGCCGCCACCGCCCCGGGGATCCCCACCGCAAGCCTCGAAGGCGCCGTTGTGGACCAGGAGGTCGGCGCGCTGCTCGCTGAGCACGCCCCGCCCGGGAGCTGCGTCGTATCCCCGATGCGCGACGCGGTGGCCTACACCGATCTGCGCTTTGTACGCCTCGCCTGCCCAGCCTCGCCGACCGAGCCCGCGTTTCGTGCGTGCCTCTCCGGCCTCGCGTGGCAGTGCCCGGATCAAACCACGCTCACCTGGCTCGTGCTGGAGCGCACACCCCTCGACGAGCGCACCGTTGCCAAGAAAGCGATGGATGAATGGGCGAGACGCTCCTATCCCGTCCTCGGCGAGCACCGCACGCGCACGACGCACGTGTCCCTTATCGAGCTGCCGTTCGAGGTCGAGGCACCTCCTTGATCGTCCACGAAGCGATGGCCGCCGCGGCGATGCCCTCGCCCGAGGCGCTGGGGTGGATGAAGTCGGTCGGGGAGTCGCGATGGTCTACCATCGGACCGGCGGCTTCGTACACAGGGCGCAGATCGAGAAATGGCAGGTGCGAGGCCCGCAGGATCGTGCGCATCTCCGCCTCGTCGGCAAGCATCGGAGCCGGCGCTTCGGCCACCTCCCAGAACAGGGGGAACAGCGTGGTCAGCAGCGGCACCCCGCGCCCCGCCACCTCCTCGCCCAGCGCGGCCAGGCACTCTGCCGTGCGCTCGGGGCCGGAGCTCATCGCATCCACGGGAAACCGGGGACCGAAGCCCAGCTCCAAGAGCGTGAGCAGTCGTGAATGGAGCATCCAGGCAGGGAACTCCACACCCTCGTTGCTCATGTAGTACCGGGCCCGGCCGTTGATCGTCGTGAGTACCGGCGAGCCGCGCGCATCGTTCGCGGTTGCTTGCAGAATGACCAGATCCGGGTCGTACAACGCGACCTTCTCCCGGTACATCGCGAGCTCCTGGCAGGTGTTGTACCCCGGCACGCCCACCGCGTGCAGCCGCGCAGTGCCGCCCCAACCCGCCGATAGCGCATCGGTGAGCGCCGCGGGCCACTTCGTCTGCGTACTGATGGAATCCCCCACCACCAGCACCCGGGTTCCCGCGTCGGCGCCGTACGTGCGGGCTCCATTCTCATCGACCCCGCACGCTCCCGGCACCGGCTCGTAGCCCCGGGTCGCCGACGGCCGAACGCATCCCGGCCGATTCCCCCCGCCTGCGAGGTTGAAGTGCTCCACGTCGAGGCTGGTTTGTACGGAGCGGGCCGCGCCCTCGCCGATCAGCAGGCCGGCGAACAGGCCTCCGCCGAGCAGGATCGCCCGTTGGGCCGCAACGGATGACGTTCGGCGTGCGCCAAATACCCCGCCTTTGTGGCCTAGAAGTAGTAGTCCCCCATCAGGTCCACGCCGCCCGCGTAGAACCCCCAATAGTTCTGCACGTACGCGTAGCTCGCGCCCACGCCGGCATCGAGACGACCCCCGCCCTGATCGGTCTTCGCCTTCTGGGCGTTGAACTTGAGGCCAAAGGTGGTGGTGAAGAAGCGGAAGCTGTCCTTCACGTCCTCATTCCCGAGGTACTTCGCGTCCCACGACCACTCCCAGAACACGCTCACAATCTTGTTCGGCCGCAGCTCGCCGTGCAAACCCCAGTTGTACCGGATGTCCGAGGCTTCGCGAGTTTCGAAGTCGGCAGCCACCTGGGCGCTGATGTCCAGGCCGTCCATCACCCGTAGGCGCTGGCCGAAGCTCACGATCGGGCGGAAGGCCACGAAGGTGGGGGACATGTTGATCTTGGCGTCCAGTCCGGCGGTCAGGATGGTGCCGGTTCGAGACGACTTGATGATCGCGTACTTGGCCCCTGGCTGAACCACGCCGCCGGCAAAGTCGCGGCCCAGCAAGACGTGGGCGCTGGCCTGCCGCATGAACGCATACTCCGCGTCCACCTTGCCGCCAAACCAGCTCGGAAAGCCCCATTGTACGCCGACAGAGATGTGGCTGCGCGGGTCGATCGGCGAGAGGCCCCACGGCACCGACCAGTTCAGCTCACGCTGCACCGCATCCACTTGCCGCGCGCCCTTGTCGCTACCCGGCACGCGCTCCCCGAACATCACCGCGGAAAGCTCCTCCATCCGCTCTTCGATGCGGTCCGCGAACAGCGTTTTCGGGTACTTCCGCAGGTACTCCTCCCACACGAGCTGCTCCTCGTCGGGGGTCATGTCCTTGCACTTCTTCTGGGTGTCCCGGTACAACTGCGCAGTGTCTTCGCCCTTTTCTCGGGGCTTCACCGTCTGCTGCTCATCGTCGTCGGTGAACTTGATGTCGTCGCCCTCTTCTTCGTCGTCGCCGAAGTCGAGATCGTCGCCCTCCGTCTCTTCCTTGTCCGCTTCTTCCAGGCGGGTCGGAGGAGGCTCCGCCACGTCGTCGCCCGCGTCCTTGAAGTCGCTCTCGTCCACCTCCAGGGGCTTCTCCATCGGGATCTCGTCGTCGTCGTCCTTCTTGTCCTTCTTCTTGTCGGCGGCAAAAGCCGACCCGGCGAAGAGCGCCGAGGCGATGAGGACACAAAGCTGGGGCAGTCGACGCATCAGGCGCTCACGAGGGAGGCGGGAGGATAATACGGAACCCAGCCGCCCGCGACGCACGCGCACGGCGGAGCGGTGAGGGAAACGTGAACGGCAGGGACGAGGCGGCGGACGAACGCCTGAACGAGGCCGCGGAGGCCGTGCGCGCCTACCTCGTGAGCGTGCGCGGTGGCGCGCCGCTGCTCTCGGGCGCCGACGCAAGGGTGCTGCACGACTGGCTCGTCCGCGGCGTTCGAATCGGCGCGATCGTCCGCGGGATCGATCTCGTGGCCGAGAAGCGGCTCGCCAAGCGGGTTCGCGCCCCCCTCTCGCTGCTGAGCTGCCGGGCGGAAGTCGAAAAACAGCAAAAGCACGCGGGCTCATGGGTCCGCCGGGTGCGCCGCGCCCCGGTGGGGGAGCCGTTCCTCCCCGCAGCCGATCCTCGCTTCTTGGAGGTGAGTCGCCTCGCGGCGGGCGCAGAACGGGAAATTGCCGCGGTCGAGGAGCCCGATCCGGAGCGTCGAGCGGTGGCCGCGTGCGCGATCGCGGCGCGCTTCGTGGAGGAGGCCTGGGCGCTCGCCCCGCGAGAGGCGCTGCTGGCTGAAGCGGAGGCCCGCCTCGCCGACGCGCGCTCGCTGTATGACGACGCCGAATGGGACGAAGCACGCGAGATCTTCGCCCGCGATGGCCTTCGACAGCGTTATCCGAGGCTCACGGCCACCTGGATCTGGGAGGAGGCAAACCTTGGAGTGGAATGAAGGCTTCACCATCGTGGAGGAAGGCGGCTTTGCCGTGGCGAAGGTCACGCCCGGGCCCCCATGCCCCTTCTGCGCCGGGGATGGTCGGCGCGTGCTGGACGTAGATGGCGTTTCACGCATGTACCGCTGCCGGTGCCAGAAGCTGCCCGACCGCGCTGCGATGTTCAACGAGGCCCACCTTCCAGCGCGGCACGCCGGCTGCACGATGGAGAGCTTCAAACAGGAGCTGGCGCGGCCCACCTTCGTTGCGGTACGGAAATGGCTCGAAACGTACAAGCCCGGCCCCGACCAGTATGGTCTCGTGCTGTCCGGGGAGCCGGGACGCGGCAAAACCCACCTGCTCGCCGCGCTGGTTCGCGAGCTTGTGTTTCGCCACGGAACGCCGAGCCGCTTCGTGGAGTTCTCCCATTTGATCGCGAATATTCGCGAGGGGTACGACCGGAGCATCGGCGAGGCCCGGCTCCTCGGCCCGCTCGTGCGCGTGCCCGTACTGGCCATCGACGAGCTGGGCAAGGGGCGCGGCTCCGACTTCGAGAGCACGATCCTCGATGAGATCGTGAGCCGGCGCTACAACGCCCACCCCGGCCCGCTCCTGGCCACGACCAACTTCCCGCTCAAGGCGAAGCCCCGCAAAGAGGGGGAGTCGCTCAGCACGGGCGCGATGCCCTCCCTCGCCGAGCGCCTCGGCGAACGGGTGTGGAGCCGGCTCAAGGAGTCCACGGTGTTCATCGAGGCGGTGGGGGATGACTTCCGGATGACGAAAGGGAGGAAGTAGCGCCCCCTAAGGCAGCGGCTCCAGGTCCCGATCCTTCGTCCCCTTCTTCGTATCGTACGCCCGGATCTTCAGACGGCGATCGCGAACGTCCTCCGCTCGACGGCGCGAAAGCGCGCGGGTCGGATCGGCCTGCACGGCGCCGCGGAACGCCTCATAGGCCTCCTGCCAGTCCTTGCGCGCTGCGGCCTCCACCCCGGCGGCATCCAAGCGCTCGCCGATCGGGCCCCCAACCGGGGCCAACAGCTCGCTTTTCGGGTCGATAAACCTGGCTTCAAACACAATCGTAGCCGCCACGAGCGGATCCTCCGCCCCCTTCGCGCGGGCAAGCAGGCAGCTCACGATCGCCTTCTGCGCCTCGTCCTGGTTCTTGCGCTTCCACCGGGAATCACTCGCCACGTGCCGGCGCGCGTTCTTCCACTTCGCCTGCGCGGTTTCGCAATCCCCCGCCGCCGCGGATGCCTTCGCGCCTTCCAGCGCGGAGGTCGCCGCCGTGTGAGCATCGTCATTCGAAACGATGTGCACCACCTCGGGGAACACGTACTCGCCCACCATGTAGAGCGGGGGCGGGGCGGCCGCGTCGAGCCCGGCCACCGGGCCGTCGCCCGGTGGCGCGTCGGGGTCCGGTACCTTGGCCGGTTCCAGGTCCACCGGCTCCGCCGCCGGCTCATCCCCCCAGAGCGGCGTTCCTCCCGGGCCGGTGCCAGCAAATGGCAGCACGACGCCCGCTTTTTCGTCAAGCAGCACCATGCCCAACTGGTAGTCGCCCAGCGCCAGATCGCCCGGCATGGCTACGCTCCAGCCGCCGCGCACGTACTCCCAGGGCTCCCATCGATCGGCCCGGTACCAGTCGTACCCGGGCGCAACCTCGCCCGACCACGCTACGGCGCCGTTCTTGGACAAGAACAGCAGCACCCGCAGGCCGCTGTCGCGCTTGGCGGCCCGCCATCGCGAATCGACGAACAGCTCCCCACCCGGGGCCACCACCGGCGCCGGGAGCGACCAGGTTTCGAGGCGCACGCCGTCGCCGAACCGCACGAGCCGCTCGTCGTTGGGCGGCGGCGATTCGTTCACGAGGATGTCCTTCCGCACGTGATTGCCCACGTGAAGCGCGTGTTTTCCGCTCGGATAGCCTGGAATCTCGATGTACTGCTCCGGCCACTCCTCATGGCTGTCCATGTGGATGGTGTTCTTCCACGACCCGTGCACATGCGCGAAGGTCGGGCGAACCTCCTCGAACAGGTACTCCTTCAGGAACGCCTTCTCGTACTCGTGTTGCGCCATCGGCACGTCCACGAGCCCCGCAATGTCGGCGATGAACCAGTCGGTGTACCAGAGGTGCGCGCCCATGTCGACGTCGAACAGGGTCACCCGGTCAAGGTCCAGCCGGCTCTGCACCCAGGTCATGTAGTCGGCGCGCTTGTGTACGTCGCGCGGCGCCGTTTCGGGCCGAATCACGAACTTGTACGACCAATACGGGTTCACGGCGATCAGCGCGATGGCGGGAACCACCGCGTACACCCCTGAGAGCCGCAGACGGCCCAGCTTGAGGTCAGCCAGGGGCAACAAGTCCATGAATTCGGCGAGTCCCAGCGTGATCAGCGCGAACTGGGGCACCGACGTGAGGCTGTACCAGCGGTAGGCCTTCATCCAGTCGCCGGAGGCGAGCACCGTGTAGAACAAGCCGAAGCTGTAGCAGCACCAGAGGGTGCCCCGGAGGAACCAGCCTTTTTGCCCAAACGAGGCGAGCCCGAGGATCGCGGCCACGGCCCCGAGCGTGCCTACGCGAACCGAAATCCAGTGCGAGGCCAACCACA
Organism: Deltaproteobacteria bacterium; assembly: GCA_014191855.1. GTDB lineage: Bacteria > Myxococcota_A > UBA796 > UBA796 > SXON01 > SXON01. Next base: position 7,378 of record BJHF01000077.1, on the reverse strand, counting down.
CCGTGGAAGGCCCCTTCAGCGCCCCCGGGATGTACATTTTTCCGTCCCAAAGCACGACAAACGTCATCGCCGCCAACAAGCCGAGCACCAGCCACTTCCGCCACCGATCGAAGCCCGCGACCGCCATGGCGATGAGCGGCGCCGCCCAGATGATGCCGTAGTTCCACGTGTACTCGCGCATCTGCTTCCAGCCGAGGCTGTTCCAATTCTCCGGATGGAAGTCCTTCTTCTTCGCGTACCAGGTTTGGGGCCACTCCCAGGCGAAGTAAGCCATCCTCCACTCGAAGTACGCGACCCAGGGAATCGCGAAGGCCACCCCCCAAAAGAGCCACGCCACCCACTGCCGACGCGCCACCGTGCCCATCGTCCGGGCGATGAGGCCGATGCCCGCGTAGGCGAGGCCGTCGGGCCGCGTCATCGTCAGCAGGAAAAAGGCGAGGGCGCTCCACGGTCGTTTGTCGTCGTTCTCCACCTCCACGAGCAGCCGATAGATCCCCACGGCGAGCAGCATGCAGAACAGCGAGTTCTCAAGGCCAGAGGCGTTCCACAAGGCGAACTGCGTGGAGCCGGCCAGGAACCAGGGTGCGAGCAACGCCACCCAGCGCTTCTCGCGCGGCAAGGTTCGGCGCACGAACCCCCAGGTGAACAGCTGCGCCACGCACCCGAACACGGCGCCCATGACCTTTGAGGAGGTCCACGGACTCACGCCGACCGCGTACCAGATGCCGATCAGGTACGTCCAAAGCGGGTTGCTGTAACCCTCCACGTGCTCGGCGCCGACGAAGGGCACCAGCCCGAATCCGTCTACCCAGTTGCGGGCATAGGCGAAGCTGATCGCCGAATCTTCGATGTACCAGGGCTGAGGCAGGCAGAAAGTGAGGTAATGGCCCACGTGCCCCGCCAACGCGAGCACCAGGATCGAGAGCTCCAAGCCGGTGCCCTCCCCCTCTGCGGCCAGGCGAGCGGCGACCCAGGCGCGAATTCGAGCGAAAAACGGACGCATCTCAGCCTGCTTCAGAGGGTCTTCTTGCCCGCGGCGCCCTCGGCCACCGCGGCCGAGGAAGCGGCCTTCGCGGCGTGCAGCCGCTTGAGCTCGTCAAGCTGGGAGCGCGCCTGGGAGTCCCCCGTCTTGGCCTTGATGGCCTTGAGGCGGGTATCGAGGGACGAATCCTTGAGCTCCTGCCCAACGTCGGCCTCGGCGTGCAGCTTTTGGATGTGCTCCCGCACGTTCTCGAGCGCCTTGATGTCGGCATCCGTGGAGAGGCCATCCAGCGAGGCCTGGATCTTGATCCGGGCTTCGGCCGTGGCTTTCTTGGCGAGCATCTCGTCGCGCTCGCGCTTGAGCTTCTGGATCTCGCCCGCGAACGCCATGAGGCCTTCCTTGGCATCCTCAGCCTGCGCAGACACCTTCTCCAGCCCAGCCGTTACCTCCACGAGCGCCTTCTCCAGTTCGTTCTTCTTCTGCAGCAGAAGCAGCGCCACCTCATCGTCGCCCGACTCGATCGCCACCGGCAATTGCGCGTTTACATCCGCCAACTCCTTGGTCTTCTGCTCGCGCTCCGCCTCCAGCTTGTTGCGCAGGTACACGATCCCACTGACCGCCTTCTTGAGCTCCGCGTGGCGCTTGATCCGCTCGTTGATCGCGGCTTCGTACACCACCTCGGGGTTCGACTTCTCGGCCGTGCCCACGATGTTGCTGAAGAAGCCGGAGATCAAGTTGCCGATACGTTCGAAGAAGCCCATGAGATCCTACCTCGGGTGCGCGCGTAACCCGGTGACCCCGAAGTTCTCACGGCGCGGGAGCCCCCAACGCGCGGAAATCCTTGTTAGCCGGGCAGCATGTTGCTGTGTGTCACGATCGCCTTAGCCGACACGGGAACGGACACCGGCACCCCGGTAGATGGGGCACCGCCCGTAGCCGACGCCGGCCTTGGCCTCCTGGCCTACGTCGGGGACACGGTGAGCCTCAACGGGCACGCGTCGAGCGATCCCGAAGGCGCACAGGTGTCGTACGCTTGGACACAGGTTGGAGGCCCAGAAGTAACCCTCGAGAAAGCCTCCACCGCCGATCCGCAGTTCACCATCGAGGCGCCGGGCACCCTCCGGTTCGAGCTCGTCGTGAACGACGGCACGCAGGATTCGGAGGGGGACAGGGTGGAGATCGTGGTCGCCCAGCGCAGCTTCGGTGGCGATCCGGAGGGATGCTCCACCCCGGGTGATCCAAGCTTGATAGCGGCGTTCTCGGCCCTGGCGCTGCTCGCTCGCCGCCTCCGCTGAGCGTGCCCCGCCGCGCCGATGCGGGGGAGCGCGCCCTCGGCGCGCACCTCGACGCGCTCTTGGCGGGGGTGGATCTTGAAGCGGGCGTGGCGCGCGACCCGCTCAGGTTCCCGAAGCGCTACGCCGACCCCGCGGATATCGAGGTCGCTGCGGCGTTCTCGGCCTGCCTCGCGTTCGGGAGGGTCAGCCTGTTTGGGCCCGTAATCGAACGCGTGCTCGCGATCGCAGACGCGCATGGCGGCCCCGCCGCCTTCGCGCAAGCGCTATCGGGCAACGAGCGGTTGCGGCCGCTGCTCAACGGAATTCAGTACCGTTGGCTCCGGGAGGAGGACCTGTACCGGCTCGTCCAGGCCCTCGGCGCCGCACGCGAAGCACGCGGCTCGCTCGCGGCGTTCTTCGCGCCGGGACCGGGCCGCCACACGCTTGGGCAGGCGATGCTCCAGCTCCGCCGGCACCTCCGAAACGACGCTTCACCGGCCCTGAAGAGCTGTTTCCCCGATCCCGAGGCCGGCTCGGCCTGCAAGCGCTGGTGCATGTTCCTGCGCTGGATGGTCCGGTCCGGCGCGCCCGATCTCGGCCTTTGGACGCACCTTTCCTCTTCTCAGCTCGTGATTCCGCTCGATACGCACGTGTTTCGCGTCGCCGGCTTCCTCGGGCTCACCACGCGCGCCGCCGCCGGTTGGGCCGCCGCCGAGGAGATCACCGCGCACTTGCGCCGCTTCGACTCTGAAGATCCCGTAAAATATGACTTCGCGCTTGCTCATCTGGGGATCAGCGGCCAATGCCTCGGCGTGCGGGACGCCACGGTGTGCCCCGCCTGCGCGCTCAACCCGGTGTGCCGCGCACCCGGCGGCTAACGCTCCTTCCCGCGAAGGCGATCACACAGCTCGTCGCTCACATCGTCCGCGTCCACATCGAAGTCGGCCAGCATGTCGCGCAGCTCGGCGCTGAGCGGCTCGGTCGGTTTCGCCGTTGCGGCCGACTCGCTCTGAAGCCAGCACCACCGCCTCGCGAGCTGCCGGCGATCAGCCGGGGCGAGCGGCGCAACCTCCGCCGTGGAGGTGACCGGCAACCGACCATCCGCACTCAACCAGGCATGTAGCCCCCGTCGGCGCGCGAGCACCACCTCGTGGGTGAGCACCGGCCCCCCCTCGATGTGCACCACGATCCTCGCGATGGCGCCTGGCGGGAGCTCGCGCGGGCCGCGCACCTCCAGCACCACGCGCGCACCCGGTGATTCAGGGCCGACGACGGCGGGACCGAGCGGGATCCCGTCTGGACCCACGAGCCCCACGGTGAAGCCGCGCACCGGCGCTCCCACCGGGAGATCCACGCGCACCCGCCACCGGGAATCGACCCGCTCCAGCACTTCGAGGTTCAAGCGCTCGCTCCGGCTGTGTCTATACTCACGCTTCTGCCCGAGACAACGATGCTCCTCCTGCTTGTCCTCGCCGCCTGCGGCGGCCCCGCTACCGACCCCGCCGAGCCGTCGGAGGCGGGGAAGCCCGAGCGCAAACATCACGTCGAACGCACCGATCGCTCACCCGCCAACGATGGGAACGAAGACCTCACTCAGGTTCCCGCTGGATCGCCTGCCGACCGAGCCCCGGTGGTGCGCGCCATCCACATGAAGCCCGCGCGCCCCTCCCGCCTCGACACTCTCACGGTGGATGTGAACGTCTCCGACCCTGAGGGCGGCGAGTTGAGCGTTGAATACCATTGGTTGGTCGATGGAAACGAGGTGTTCGGTCACGACGAGCCCTCCTTCGACCTACGCGACTTCGAACGCGGGCAGAAGGTGCAGCTCACCGTGCGGATCCGCGATCTCAGCAACGAGGTGCACGGCACGAGCGACATCGTGACGATCGACAATGCCGACCCCCAATTCACTGTCACCCCGGCCGACGTGCACCGCTTCGACGGCTTCCGCGTCGAAGCCGAGGACCCCGACGGGGACACGATTACGATGCGCCTCGAAGGCGGACCCGCGGGCGCCACGCTCGACCCCCGTGGGGTGCTCCACTACAAGGGCACCGAGGCCGACAAGGGGGGCCACTACAACATCAAGGTGGTCCTCGACGACGGCCACGGCGGGAAAGGCACGATGGAACTACCGTTGGACGTGAGTCCGGGGAGCGGCTCGAAGCCCCCGCCACCCGGGGTGCCGACGGGCTCCCCGTAGCGAACGACCCCTCGGGCGACGTAGACTCTTGGCTCGGGGGCACCCGCCATGCAGGGTCGGCTGACTTTTTTCCGCGGCGAGCCGGGTCCAACCGCTGAGCCGGTGTTCGCATACAGGCTCCGCACCGCCCGCACCCGCATCGGTCGTACGGACGACAACGACGTGGTGCTCCCGGACGAGGCGGTGAGCCGGTCCCATTGCCTGTTTGATTGTGGAGAATCTGCGGTCGAGCTGACGGACCGCAGCAGCAACGGCACCTGGGTGAATGGGTCTCGCGTGAAGCGGATGACGCTGGTCGACGGGGACCTGGTGCGGATCGGTCCGTTCGTGGCGCGGCTGGAGCTCACCGCGAATGACGCGGTTCCACCGACGGAAGAGGCGCAGCCCGAAGCACGCCACGAGGAAATCATGGATACGGCGGCGGGCCTCGCCGTGGCGGAAGCCTGGCTCGTCGTCGTGGAGGGGCCCGGGCACGGGAAGCGGCATCGCCTGCGGGGCGGCCGGATGTCGCTCGGTGCAGAGGGCAGCCGCGTCGTCCTCGCCGACCCTTCGCTTGTGAAGGACCACGTGCGCGTGCGGCTCACCAACGGCCGCACGATGGTGGAGCCTGGGTTGGGCGCCGCTTTTTTGGGCCCCGTCCGCATTCGCGACCTGATGCCGCTCTACGTGGGAGAGGAGGTGCGCATCGGGGCGACGCTGATCCGCGTGGACTGGGAAACCCACGTGGACACCCCGGTAGCCGAGCGATTCGGCGAAATGGTGGGGACAAGCTGGCCCATGCGCTCGGCGTTCGGCCTGCTTCGGCGCATGGCCGCCCACCACGCGCCCGTCTTGCTGATCGGCGAGTCCGGCACGGGGAAGGAGCTCGCCGCGCGCGGCCTGCACGACGCCTCACCACGCGCCGCCACGAATTTCGTCGCCATCAACTGCGGCGCGATCACGCCCACGCTGTTCGAAACGGAGCTGTTTGGCCACGAGAAAGGCGCGTTTACCGGTGCGAACGAGCGTCGCGATGGCGCGTTCCAGCGGGCCGACGGCGGCACGCTCTTCCTCGACGAGATCGGCGAGCTCCCCGAAGAGGCGCAGGCGAAGCTGCTTCGCGCCCTTGAAACTGGGGAAGTCCGCCGCGTAGGCGCCTCCGAGCCCTCGTTCCCCGACGTTCGCATCGTGGCGGCGACGAACCGCAGACTTCACGAGGAGGCCCGTGAAGGCCGTTTTCGGAGTGACTTGTACTTCCGCCTCGCCGTGCTCGCGGTGCGGCTGCCTCCCCTTCGCGAGCGCCCGGAGGACATCCCGGCCATGGCCACGGCGATCGCCGCCAAGATTCACCCGCAGGTTCGCATCACCATCGAGGCCATGACGGCGTTGCAGCAGTATTCCTGGCCGGGGAACGCGCGGGAGCTTCGCAACGTGCTCACCCGCGCGTTCGTGCTCTACGGCCCGATCGTCGAGCCGGGCTCCCTGGTGTTCTCCCCCCTCGAAGGGGAGCTTCCGCCGGAACCGGCGCGCAACAGCGCGATCGACGACGCGGAGCGCGAGGTGGTGGTGGATGCCCTCCGGCGCGCGCGCGACAACCGCACCACGGCAGCGCGCCTGCTTGGCATTCCGCGAACCTCGCTGCTCTACAAGCTCAAGCGCTGGGGCCTCGAGTAACGCCGCCTTCGCACACCGTTCTCGGCCCCCACGTAGAGGTTCGTGGCAGCTCACCCCGCTCCGCCATCGAAGTCCAGCGCGGCCCCGCCACCACCAGGTGATCCTGAAGGTCGACGCCAAGCAGCGCCGCCCCCTCCGCCAACCGCCGCGTCACCAGCAGGTCGTCCCCCGATGGCTCCACCTCGCCGCTCGGGTGGTTGTGCCCGACGATCAGCGCCCGCGCGCCCACCCGAACCGTCTCCCCCAGCACGTGGCGAACATCGAAGAGGGTGTGATCGGGGCTGCCCTGACTCATGCGGCGCAGGGCGATGACGCAGCTCCGTGCATCCAGGAACAAGGCGTGTAGTTCTTCGTGATCCAGGCCCGTGAGCCGCGGCACGAGCCACGCCGCAGCGTCCGAGGGCGAGCGGACCGTGGGGCGAGGGGGTGCTCCGGCGGCGGCGCGTCGGGCCAGGGCGAGCGCGGCGTGGAGGCGCGTGGCGCGCGCCTGTCCAACCGCATCGGCGAGCGCGGCGGGCGACGCGGCGAGGAGCGCGGCCGCGGTGCCGAAGCGGTCGAGGAGCGTGTCGGCGGCGGGGCGATTGCCCAGCACGAGGGAGAGCAGGTCGGCGTCGCCGAGTCCTTCGGGGCCGAAGCGGGCGTAGTCAAACGATGGGACGGTCATGCGGCGGCCGGAAGCAAGCGGCGTGCCGACGGGGGAAACTTGGTTTTTGCGGAGGGGCGGGCGGAGGGGTGTCGGACGTCCGTCACTGTCCGTTGACGTTCGTCGAGCGGGCGGCGTCAAGGCCGATGTTCGCGCGCTTTTGCGATGCGCCCGTGTCCTTGATCGTTCGTTGCCACTGGCGCTTGGGGCGGGCCCTTCATCGCTTCGCGCGGGCCAGCCCCGGCGCTCAGGGGTCGGCACCCTTGGTCCGAAGCGGACAACGGGCGCCTCGCCCGTCACTGTCCGTTGACGTTCGTCGAGCGGGCGGCGTCAAGGCCGATGTTCGCGCGCTTTCGCACGCGCCCGTGTCACGCAGGCGCTCGTTGCCGCCGTCGCTCGGGTTCGGCCCTTCATCGCTACGCGCGGGCCGAACCTGTCGCTCAGGGGTCGGCACCCTTGGTCCGAAGCGGACAACGGGCGCCTCGCCCGTCACTGTTGTCCCATCCCACTGATTACCCCCGCTGGCGCGGGCCGAGATCCCACCCGACGCACCCACATCCCGCGCGCGTGAACCGGTAGCGCGGGGTGGGACGGGGGCTGTGCCCTGGAGCCCCCCGCGGGGG
>BJHF01000076.1 GCA_014191855.1 Deltaproteobacteria bacterium | reverse complement strand
GAGTTGGTCCATGAGCGCGCGGAGCACCGGGAGATGGGCGACGGGGAAGGCCTGGGTTTCGGGTGCGGTGAACATCACCCAAGGTGATCGCACGCCGAGGGCCGACGTTTGTCAGACGATTGTCAGGCCGGCGTCAGACGATTGTCAGCTTTCGAGCCTGAGAAAAATACTTCCAGGGGCGCTTGGACCCGAGGAATGGGGGTTACGCAGGCTCCCGACCAAGACTGCAATTCTTTTCTCTGGCATGACCGCTCTGTGCGTCGTTTCCAAGTATTCACGCGCCGACGGGCGGCAAGCGCGCGGGGAGGGCGTCGGGGCTCGTCGTGCCCATCGGACGGCTGGCCCACAGCTCCGCGCACATCCAGGCGACCCAACTCACCACGAGCACCGTCGTGACGTTGAAGTGGATTGGCTTGTTGAGCTTGATCACGGCCACCGACAGCCAGGCGCCCGCGAGCAGCCAGGCGCCCGCCCGGGGCCACCTCGCGCGGCGGCCGACGAGCCATGCTGCCGACGCCGCGAGGCCCACGAGGTGGAGCGCGAAGTCGTATTCGAGGAAGTGTGGGCCCGTGAGGAACGCGGCGGAGAGCACGGCGCCAAGCTGGAGGTTGGCCCGGTCGGGGTCCACCACGCCGGCGGCGGCCGCCAGCGCCGACCGGTCCCGCCACCGCGGCCACGCCGTCGCGAACGTGAGCGCCCCGCCGAGCGCCATGCCCGCCCAGCCGGCCAGGTTCGCCGTCGATTTGTCGGTGAACAGGCCGCCGATGAGCGAGCGCAGGTTGATCTGTCGCGACGAGAAGTGCCAGAACTGGGAGAGCATGGCCGCGGGGTCGGCGGCGCGGTGCAACCACGCGTCCCACGCGACGGCGCCGCCGGGCGCGGCCCAAGAAGCGGTCACGATGGCCGTGCACCCCAACGCCACCCCCAGCAGCACCTGAAGCTCTCCCAACGCGCAGAACGCCAACCCCACGGGCGCCAACAACGTGGGCTTCACCATGAAGAACGCCAGGGTCATCCCCGCGAGAACCCCCCTATCCTTGGCCCGTAGTCGCCACGCCAGCGCCAGGAACGCCAGCCACAGGCCGCCGAGCTGCCCTGCGATGGTCGTCTGGATCGCGCCAGGCAGCAGAAACGCGAGCGCGAGCGCCCAGGGCAACCAGGACCGGAGCGTCGCCACGTTTCGGAGCAGCCAGGCCGAAGCGGCGAGGTGCAGCAGCGTCGCAGCGAACATCGTGACCTTCGCCGCAGCGGGGTACGAGAGCGCCGCCTGGGGCAGCGCCGCGAGCTGGTAGATGGGCGGCGGGTAGCCCATCATGTAGCCGGGCGGTTTCGGGGGATAGATCGCTTTGATCTCGCGTTCCGTGCGCTTGCGCACGTAGAGGTGCTCGGCGTCCCCGGCGGCAATCACCGCCCCTCCGGCCCAGTACTGTACGAGGTCCATGCCGCGGACCTTCTTCGGGATCGGTCCGCCCGGATCCTCGCCAACAAACGACATCACCGCTGTGAGCGTGAGCAGGGCCGCGGCGGCGATCCAGGGCAGAATCCGAGCCCGGTGCGTCCAACGCGGCGGGGGGAGGGGCTCGGACATGGGATCCGCTAACGTCCCGCTCGCCCTCACTCTCCCCAAAACGCGTGGTAGTTGTACCACTGCTCCGGGTAGCGTTTCACCCATGCTTCGACCTGATCTGCGTACGCCTGCGCCCACTCCCGCACCTGTTCGTCACGGTCGCGTCCGCGCTCAAAGCGCACATTCATTGGCGCGCTCGCGAACATTCGGTAGGTATCACGGCCCTCCTTGAAGTTCCCGACCACGATCACCGGCACCCGGGCCAGCGCGGCCACGAGCCAGGGACCGGCTGGCAGATCTACGGGGTACCCGAGGAACATCACCTGAACCACCCGCTGGTCAATGGTCCGATCGCCGAGCATCGCCACGATCGCGCCGGCCCGCAGCTCGCGGATGATCTCCAGCGCCGCGAAGCCCTCGCCCGAGTTCACCGCGATCAGCGTCGGACGCCACGTCTCCGGCACCTGCTCCATTACTGCAAGGTTCGGGTCGTTCGCGCCCACGAACCGTACGATGCGGATGCGCCGGAGCCGCTCCGCGAGCCCCGAAGCGCCAGCTGAAACCTCCACGTTTCCGAAGTGCCCTGACAGCAACACCGCGCCGGCCGGGTTCGAGAACACCTGCACCAGCGAGTCTACGCCGTCGCTGGTTTGCACCAGCTCGCCGGGGCCACGCAGCAGGTGCGCGATGCGGTCCACGAGCGCCTCGCCGAACGAAAGGAAACTGCGGAGCGTGCCGCGCTTGGAGCCGGCGCGCTCCAGAAAGCGAGCGACATTCTTGCGTTGGGCCGGACTGATCGCCCAATAGAACACCGCGGCGAGCGAAACGAAGGGGTACACCACGCGGCGGCCCAGCGTGCGGATCGCCCAGATGGTCAGCGCCCAACCCATCACCACGCCCCGCGTCCCGCCGGTCCAGGGTAGCCGCTCCCGAGCCGAGGGCCAACGCCGGGGATCCACGATCCGTCGGGCCACGAGACGGGCGTTCATCCAGCTAATCCGAATGTTGTCCCACACGGGATCGAAGCTCGTTACCCGCTCCTCGGGCTTCGGGTACCAGACGTTGCACGGTAGGTCTACGACCGGAACGCCGCGCCACAAGCAGCGGGTGAGCACCTCCACTTCCATGTCGTAGCGGCTCCCGCCCAACCCAAGCGCAAGCACCTCGTCGATGGGGTAGGCGCGGAAACCGCACTGGGAGTCGGCCACGCGCCACCCGGTCTCCACCCAGATCCAGAAGTTGGAGAACTTGCGGCCGAAACGACTTTTCTCCGGTGCGGTGGAGAGATCGCGCAAGCCTGCGTAGATGGCATGGGGGCGATCGAGGATCGCAGCGGCGAATCGGGGAACGTCGTCGGCGTCGTGCTGGCCGTCCGCGTCGAGGCAGATAGCGTGCGTGAACCCTTCCCGCCTCAATACCTCCATGCCGGTCAACAACGCGGCGCCCTTTCCCCGGTTTGTTCCGTGTACCAGTACTGTGGCGCCTGTCGACCGAGCAGCTTCGCCGCTGCCATCCGTGCTCCCGTCGTCGACCACATAAACCGGCAGTCCGTGTCGGCGTGCTTGCGCGGCAACAGTCGCGACCGTGCCCACGTTGTTGAACGTCGGGATGATCACCGCCGGACGAACCGGACTCGGGCCGCTCATCGCGCCCCTTCAGACGCTTTCATGGTCAGCGTGTACCCCCGCCACGAATCGGTCAAAACCCGGGCGCCGTCCTCGCGAACAACCACCCGTGCTGGACCAGGCGCGCCGCGCCAGAGTTGGCGATCGGGGCGCACAACCAGGCGACCGGTTCCCGCCGAGCACGTGGACCGATCCTCGCTGTGGATCAACCGAAGGTCGCGGTCAAAGGGCATCGCCGCAAGCCACGGCGTCCACTCCGGGAACGCGCTCCAAACCTGCGTTTCGCCCGCGATGTGCTGGATCGTGAACATTGCGGGGCCCGCCGGGGAGAGCGCGGTGAACGTCCAGTCTGGTTCGCGGAACTCCACGATCCCCAACCCTCCGAAGCTGTGACCGTGCGCCGTAATCCCCAGGGTCACGATGTGTTCGCCCGAGAGGGGCGCGCAGGGCGGCAGCACCGCCCAGGCTGCCGAAGCCATCCACCAGAACGTCACGGCCCCGCCCTCCAGGTTCCCTGCTCCTTGGCGAGGTGCACGCGGAGCGAACGTTCCGGGTCGTCGGCGGGTGCCATGACCTCGCCCTCCATCCGATCGGCCAGCAGGTCGTCCAGGGAGAAGCGCACGAACTCCCCGGCCACGTTGGGCCAAGCGCCGACGGTGATCGTCCGTGCCGTCGCGTCGATCACGACCCCATGCGCGGCGATATCGGCGTTGATCGCGCGCTCGTCTCCGTCAACCAGTCCCTCTCCGCGATCCCGAAGCATCTCGACCGCGCGCGGGATGTCCACCGGGCCCGCGTCGAGCAGGGACTGCATTCGGGTGAGCCGCGCCACGGTCGTGCCGTGCTTCATCCGCGCCGTATTCGTGCCATCGCCGGCGTGGCGCCCGCGCAGGTGGTTCGATTGAGCGAGATGCGTACCGACCTCAATGCGGTCCACATCCGTCGGGGTCACCTCGAACACCGCTGCCTCGCCGTGCTCACCGTCCACCGCCAGTACCGCCTCGCTGACAAAGCCGCTGCGGCCCTCCAGGATTCGCTGCACATCGTCCAGGGAACGCGCGTTTTCCAGGATCTCGCGGGCGATGAAGATCATCGGGGCCCCCGGCCGAACCGGGGAGTCCGAAGCTGCGGCCTGCAGGGCGATCGCGATCCCGGCCTGGTTCACGCCGCTCACCGAGCCCGCGAGGCCCAACATTGCAACGTGCACGAAGGGGATTGCGCCCTCGCGATGGATGGCCACGATGGCCTTGTCTTCCGAGAATGGCGCACCGCCCCCAAAATCCCAATTGCGTGCCAGGAGCCAATGTCCATCCTGGGTCCACTCGCCGCCCGCCATGAAGCCGGTACAGCCGTCCAACAGTGGCGTTCCCACCATCGCTTGTCCGACGTCGTGGAGTGCGTGCATCATCAGCTTGCGCGTGTACACCGGGGTCAACCACCACCAGGGATCCTCCCCGATTTGCGTGTACGCCGCCAATTCGCGTAGATATTCTGGCGGGCTGTCGGCCACGATCGCCCGCCCGAGGAATGGCAACCCCCGCGCGAGGCTGTACTGCACGAAGCGGTTGGGGAGGAGGTGGGTGAACGTAGCGTACAAGCTTGCTTCTGCGCGCCTCTGGATGCCGGCGGACATCGTCGCCCCGGCCTCGCCGATCTGCTCCGGCGTGCCCTCCACGTGGGCCACCCACATGCCGTGGCGCCGCACCACGCGGTTGGGTCCGAAGCGCCGCTCGGTGGGGGAGAGCTCTTCGAGGGCATACCGACCCTCCAACGGTGCTTCGGGCGGGCGCACCCGGCCGGCGTAGGCGAGGAGCTGATCGAGGGCTACGAACGTGAGCAGCGCCACGCCGGCGCGCTTGAGCCAGCGCCGAGTGACGACCTCGCCCGAAGCGCCGAGCATGGTCGGCGTGATCACGAAGGCGCCGAGGGCGGTCCAAGCGATCCCGAGCGTCACCACGAGGCCCACGCCGTGCACCGCCGGGTGGGTTGCGAACAACAAGCCGGCGAACCCGGCCGCCGCGTTCCCGAGCGCTACCAGGATCGCCGCGCGCGCGGCGAGGAACGTGGTGCGCCCGCCCGCGTCGCCCTCCACAAGGAAAATACCCTGATCAAACGCCAGGCCCAGCACCAAGACGAGGGCTGGGCCGCTGGCGGGGGTGAGCGCGGCGCCGAGGAGCGCCATCGTTCCGAGGGTGCCCGCGATGGCGGCGATGGACGGCGCTGCGGCCGCGGCGACCTTTGCCGGATCGCGGAACCGGAGCCCGAGGTACAGCAACACGAGGAGCAACGCACCACCCGACCGGGTGAGCAGCTCCGCGCGGATGCGGTCGGCGCCTGCGGCGGTGAGGCCGGCGGGATGAACGAAGCGCACGTCCGCGCCCGAGAGCTCCACCTCGTACCGCGCGTGGTCGAGCGCTTCCGGGGAGATGGCGCGAAGGATCGCGGCCACCGCGGCGTGGCCCTGGTCGTCTACCCTCACGGTGCGCGACAGCACGTCGGCCAGTGGGGTGCCCGACCAGGTGTCGAGGCTGGGCCCGGTGGAGGCGGTGAGCGTGGTACGGAGCCCCGGCAACAGCGCCGCCGGGTCGAAGCCCGCGCCCGCCGCCGCGGCCGTGAAGTCAGCCTCTATCCTTGAAACATCCGAAACGGCGGCGGTACGGACTCCGATGTCCGCGGTTGATGGCAGCAGGTCCAGTGGGGTCTGCAGCCGAACGCCGGGCGCGCCTGTCCGCAGCGCCGCCACCGCTGGGCTGAGGCGGTCCAGCGCGCTGGCGAGATCGTGACCCTCGGCCACGACCAGCGCGGCGGTGCCCCCGCCGCTCCAACGGGCGTTCAGCTCGGCCTCCAGGGCCGCTGTTGTGGGGGTGCGGGCGTCCATCGTACGCGGATCACCGTCGAACCTCACGCCGACAGCGATCGCGGCCAGGGCGATCACCCCGAGGGTCGCCGCGGCGCCCGCCCATCCTGGCACGCGATCCGGTACCGGCAGCTTCGGCACGGCGTCGCCCGGGCGAGCGAGGATCGCGAACACGACGGGGCCCGCCAGTCCCACGCTTACGAGCGCGCCGATAGCACCGCCAACGCCGATGACGCCGAGGTCTGCCACCGCGGGATACGACGACGTGGCGAGCATCGCGAAGCTGGTGGCGGTCGCAGCGATGGAAACGCCGTATGCGCCGAGCAGGGCGTGAAGGGAGGCGCGCGCCTGCGCGTACCGCTCGGAAAATGTGCTGGCGACCCCGTCCTTTACGCTGTGAAGATAGAGGTGGATCCAGTAGTCCACGCCCAGCCCCGCGAGGGCGCCGCCGAACGCCAGCGTGAGCCCGTGCACCGGCGAACACAACGCCGCCGCGGCGCCTGCGAAGGCGGTGCCCAGGAGCGCCGCGGGTAGCGTGCCGAGCAGCGGGCGCACCGAGCGGAAGCACGCCAGGAACACGAGTGCAACCAGGAGCACGCCTGCACCCACCGCGATGCCCGTTTCCTGGATGATCGTTTCCCGCGCTTCCGCGGCGTACCGCGCGCTTCCGAGCCATCGCGCCGGCAGCGGGGATGCGGCAAGATCAGCTTCGATCGCCGTGTAGAGCGGCGAGGATTTGGAGGTGCCGAATGCCGACTGCTTGGTGCGGAGCAGGATCAGCGCGTGCGTTTCTGTTTCGTCGACGAAGTGACCGGAGACCAGCCGAACGCCTTCGCTCACCGAGGCGAGCTGCATCTGGCTCGTGAACGCGCCGCCGAGATCCAGCGGGTCGTAGGGCAACAAGCGGGCAACCATCGGTCCGGCGAGCCCGCTGAGCTTGGCCGCGGCGCCGTCCATCGCCGCCTCGAGCCCCTCGGCGGAGAGCCGGCGGGTGAGCTCGTCGGCCGAAAGCAGCGTCAGAACGTGAGGCATCGCCGCGGTGCGGATGGCGATCCCGTCTTGGATACCCACCCGATATCGAACGTCGAACAGCTCCGGGTGAGCGCTCAAGCGGGCGCCGAGCGAGTCGACCGCGTCGTGAAGGGCAGCGGGCGCGGCGGTGCCGTCGATGTCCACGATGACCGTGTCCAGCAGGGAGAACCGCTGGGCATCCGCGTAGGCCGCGGCGAACCCGCCTTCCGTGGGGAGGGCGTCCAGCAGGTTGGTGGACACCTGGGTGCGGCTCGCCAACGCGGCTGCGATCAAGGCGAGCCCCCCCAGGAGGGCCATGCCCGCGCGCGGGCTCATGGGCCGGGGTCGGGGACGGCCTTTCCGTCCAGGATCACGCCGCGAAACACGATGTCCACCACGTCGCCGCCCGGCTCGCTGAAGTGGACCGCGGCCACGCGCCAGGGCGACTCCGCGAGGTCCAGCGTCATGTCGTTGACGAGCCCGGCGAGGCGCGTTTCTTTTGGCACGAGGCGAATGGAGGCCGGACTTTGCCGGTACTCCGCGGTGAAGTCTCGCTCCACCGCCGTCGCATCTGCTTGCAGCCACACCATCAGGCTCGTCGCGAGGCGATTCGCGTCGGGAACCGCGCCCAGGTCGATCACTTCGTGCACCCCGACATCCGGCACGTCCATCGTCGCCTTCTTCCCGTCGAGGCTGAAGGTAGACCGCATGGGGGTGAGCACGCTCCACACGAGCGAAGCCGGACGCGTGAAGCGCACCGTGCCCCGGCTCTCCAGCGGGTGCTTCAGGATCTTCCTCGTCTGCACCTGTGCGAAGTTCGCCTGAA
The DNA here is from genome assembly GCA_014191855.1 of Deltaproteobacteria bacterium. Classification (GTDB taxonomy): domain Bacteria; phylum Myxococcota_A; class UBA796; order UBA796; family SXON01; genus SXON01. Next base: position 23,731 of record BJHF01000076.1, on the reverse strand, counting down.
GTGAGCTGACCTTGCCCAGCTCCGACCACACCGCCGCGCTCACCGGGGCCCCCGCGTGGGCCGACGTGCTAAGCCCGAGCCCCGAGGCGAGGCCGAGCGCGGCGATGCTCCGAACGATGCTATTGCGGCTGGTCTGGGCCGGTTCAGCGCTGATCTTCGCGGTCTGTACGCTCATCACCCTGGTCCTGGCCTTTCCGCTGCAGCTGGTGGCGCTCCCCTGGGATCGCGACCGCCGCGTGGCCGGCGCGGTCACGCGGTGGACGTGGGGGGTTGCCCACTTTTTCGTTCATCCACTCTGGCGGGTTCGTATCACGGGCCGCGAACGGCTGGGCGGCCGAGGTCGCATCCTCGTGGCCAATCACCAGTCCATGCTGGACATCCCGGCGTTGTTCCAGCTCCCGGTGTCGCTCAGGCTCACCGCCCGCCCGGGTGTGTTCGCGTTGCCGGTCTATGGGCGGATGGCCCGCTTCGGCGGCCACTTGTGTGTGGACCCGGAGGCCGATCTCTCGGGACTCGTCGACCGCGTGCGGGGCTTGCTCGACCGGGGGATCTCGGTGGTGATCTTCCCGGAGGGCACCCGGGGTGATGGCGCCCGCCTGCTGCCCTTCAAGCGCGGGGCGTTCGAGCTGGCGATCCGGGTGGACGCCGAAGTTCAACCCGTCGTGATTCGGGGCACAATCAACGCGATGGAGCCCGGCACCGCGTTCTCCAGGGTGTTTCGCCCCCAGATCGAGCTGCACGTGCTCCCGCCGCTCTCCCCGATAGGCGCCACCCGGCGTTCCCTCGCCCGCGAGGCGCGGTCCGCGATGGAGGCCACCTTTGCCGGTCCCAGCCCGCTGCACGTCCCCCAGGAATTGTTCGCGCTGTACCGGCCGGTGAGCGCGTTCGCCGCGGGCTTCGCGCGCTGGAAGACCGACCTCGATCCCGCCTTCTGGGCTGCCTGGCAGCGGCTCCCCCGCGAAGGCGTCGTCGTCGATCTCGGTGCGGGGGAGGGGCTCCTCGGCGCTTACCTACGCGCCTGCGGAAGCACGGTCACGATCATCGGCTTCGACCTCGATGAAGCGAGGATCCAGCGCGCCCGGGCGGTCTCCTCGCCGGGCGACGTCTACCACGTCGGGGACGCGCGTACCGCGCCGCTCCCCGCGGGTGCCGCGGCGGTCGTTGCCCTGGATCTGCTCCACTATCTGCCCGCTCCGGAGCAGGATGCCCTCATCGAACGGATGGCCGGTGCGCTCGCCCCTGGCGGCATGTTGCTGATCCGGGATCCCGAAGTTCGGGGGGGCTTCACGGTGTTGTCTGAGCGCCTGATGGTCGCGATGGGTCGGCATCAAGGCGCGGGTGTGGAGGCGCGGGGAGCGGGTGCCATCGCCGCGCGCGTTCGGCGGCACTTCAGGCAGGTCGAGGTGGAGGATTGCTCGGCGGGCCCCTTTCGCAACACGCTCATTACCGCTGTAGCGCCCCCGCGCGGCCCCGGTGTCTGAGCCCACACCGGAGTCCCGATGCCCGCCTTCGTCGCCGCCACCTTGGCATTTGCCACCGCCGCATTCGCCGATGAACCCGCCCCTCCCGCAGTGGAGCCGGTCGCCATCCCGGGCCCTGAGTGGCACATCGAGGCTACCTCCCAGCTCATGCCCGAAAACGTCACCCTCGATCTGCGCGCCCGGGCAGAAGGCAAACACGATGGCTACGTCGACGTGGCGGTGCGCGTGGATCCGCGCGCAAACTGGCTCGGGCATGCCGGTGTCGGCTTCGACCTGTTCGGCGGCGGCAAGACGGTCGATCTACGCCTGGGCTTGTTCCTTGGTGGCGTCGGCAACGTGAGCCAGGGCGCCCTGTTCGGCCGCCCCGCTGTGGGCGGCGAAGTCCGCTTCGGCTTGAAGTTCGGCAGGGTCTACGGCCACTACCGCCACCTCGATGGCTTCGCCGGGCCTCTCGAAGACCGGCTCACCGAGGATGAGCTGCGGCTGGGATTCTGCCTCACCGACAACCTCCGTGTCCACGCGCAGGTCATCGCGCTGAACCCGGGCGACAAGCTCGTCGAAGGCGGCGCGGGGCTCGGGGTGGAGGCGGTGTTCTAGGCCGCCTCAATCCCCCTGCATCAACCCCCGGATCTTCCCGCCCGGCTCCAAGCGCACCCGCGCGGCGCTGGGCACTTTTGGCAGGCCGGGCATCGTCATGATCTCGCCGGTCAGCGCGACCACGAAGCCGGCCCCCGCGGAGAGCCGCACCTCGCGGACGGTGATGGGGAAGTCGCGCGGCGCGCCGGTGAGCGAGGGGTTGTCCGTGAGCGAGAGCGGAGTCTTGGCCACGCACACCGGCAGGTCGACCCCGCCGATCTTCTCGATCGCGGCGAGGTTGGCTTTGGCTTCGGGGGTGAGCACCACCTCCCGCGCGCCGTAGAATCGCTTCGCGACGGCCGTGAGCTTCTCGGCGTAGCTGGCCCCGAGCTCGTACGTGAAGTTCGGTTCGACGTTCCTTGCTTCCGTGCCCAGCACCACGTCCGCAAGCTCCAACGCCCCCTCGCCGCCATTCACGAACGCGTCGCACACCGCCATCCCCACGCCGCGGGCGGCGCAGTGGCGACGGATCAGGGCCAGCTCCTCGTCCCGGTCATCCGGGAAGCGGTTGACGACGACGACGGTGGACACCCCGAAGGCACCCGCGCTGTCGAGGTGCCGGTCGAGGTTTGAGAGTCCACGCCCGACGGCCGCCTCGTTGGGCTCGGTCAGGCTTTTTTCTCCGACGCCCCCGTGGTACTTCAGGGCGCGCACCGTTGCGACCAGCACCACGACGCTCGGCCAGATCCCAGCCGCACGGCACTTGATATCGAAGAACTTCTCTCCGCCGAGGTCGAAGCCGAAGCCCGCTTCCGTCACGACGTCCTCCCCGTATCCAAGCGCCATCTTCGTCGCGACGATCGAGCTGCACCCATGCGCGATGTTTGCGAAGGGGCCGCCGTGCACGAACGCCGGTGTGCCCTCGGCCGTCTGCACCAGGTTGGGCATCATCGCATCGCGCAAGAGCGCGGTCATCGCGCCGGCGGCACCAAGATCGGCCGCGCGAACCGGGGCTCCGTCTCGCGTGTCTCCGACGATGATCCGGCCGAGCCGCGCTTCGAGGTCGGCCGCGTCCGCGAACAACCCGTGGATCGCCATCACCTCGCTCGCGGCCGTGATGTCGAAGCCGGTCTCGCGAATTGGCCCGTCGAGCCCTACCAGCATCCGTCGTAGCGCGCGGTCGTTCATGTCCATGGCTCGGCGCCACCGCACTTTCCGCGGATCCGGGCCTTCGCGGTAGTAGAGCGCGTTGTCCACCATGGCCGCAAGCAGGTTGTGGGCGGTCGTGATCGCGTGGATGTCCCCCGTGAAGTGGAGGTTGATGTCGTCGGCCGGCTCCAAGGTGGCCCGGCCCCCGCCGGTGCCGCCGCCCTTCTTGCCGAAGATCGGGCCGAGTGAGGGCTCCCGCAGCGAAACAATTGCGTTTCGACGCCGCTTGTTCAGACCCATCGCCAGGGAGATCGACATGGTCGTCTTGCCTTCGCCGCTCGGCGTCGGCGTCATGGCGCTCACGAGGATCAGCCGGCCGCGGGGGGCGCGCGTCGCATCGAGCCGCACCTTCGCGCGATCAGGACCCCACGGGAGCACGGAGGCGGTGGGAAGTCCCATTTGAACAGCGATCTCTTCGATTTTTCGCATCAGCAACTCCGACGCAGCGGGGACTCGGGGCGGGCGAACGTAAGCGGATCGTGGGCGGTTAGTCCACGCCGATGTCACCCCCGCTGCCATTCTCGCTCCGGCAACTGCAGTACGCGGTGGCGGTCGCCGACCTGGGCAGCTTCCGCCGGGCGGCGGAGGCGTGCCACGTGGCCCAGCCTTCGCTCTCCGCGCAGATCGCCACGTTGGAGGAGGCGCTTGGGGTGGTGCTCTTCGAGCGAGGCCGCAGCGGGGTGCGCGTAACCGCCGCGGGGACTGCGGTTTTGGTCCGCGCGCGCAGCCTGCTTCGCGATGCGGCCGATCTCGGTGATGAAGCCCGACGGGCATCGGATCCGTTGGCCGGAACGCTCCGGATCGGCGTGATCCCGACCCTCGCGCCGTACCTGCTCCCTGCGCTCGCCCCTGCGCTCCGAGCCGCGCTGCCGGCGCTGTCGGTGCGGTGGCGCGAGGACAAAACGGAGGTGCTCGTCCGCGAGCTCCGGGAGGGCGGCCTCGACGCCGCCATCCTGGCCGAGGAGGCGGAGATCACCGGCCTCTCGACTACGCTGCTGGCCGTGGACGGCTTTGTCCTCGCGCTTCCGCCCGACCACCCGCTCGCCCAGCGCCCCGGCCCCGTGGCCATCGGCGCCCTCGCCGAGGCGACGGTGCTGCTTTTGGACGAGGGCCATTGCCTGCGGGCCCAAGCGCTCCCCTTCTGCTCTCGGGGCGGCCTGCGCGAAGGGGAGTTCCGGGCGACCAGCTTGCCCACCCTCGTTGCGATGGTGGCGGCGGGCGCGGGGGTTACCTTGTTGCCCCGCTCCTCATTGGCAACCGAAGCGCGGCGCAGCGACGTAGCATTGCGAACCTTGATCGATGCGCCTTCGCGAACGCTGGTGCTGGTCTGGCGCCCGGGGAGCGTTGTGGCGGAGGCGATGGCGCGGCTCGGGGAGGTGATGGCGCCGGCCGCCCGCGCCGTGGTGGGGTAGGGGCGAACGTGACCCTCGACGTCGAACGACTCGCCGCCGCGATCCCCGAGCTCAGCCGGGAGGAGATCGCCGGGTTGGTCGGGGCCTGGGAGCGGCGAGGCGCCGACGAGCCCACGGACTTCATCGCATGGCTGCACGCTCGCGGCGCGGTCGCCGACGACACCCTGCGGCGCGTGGCCCGCTCGTCGCGAGGGCCGGTGTTGGTCGCGGCAGACGGCGCGTTGGACGCCGGGAACCTTCGTGTTCTGGGTGAGGTGGGGCGCGGCGCGATGGGGGAGGTGCTTTTGGCCCGGGATGAGCGCCTGCACCGCACGGTTGCGCTCAAGCGCCTCGACCCCCGATTTCTCGATGATCCGACGATGGTGCGGCGCTTCGTCGTGGAGGCGCAGCTCACCGCGCAGCTCGACCACCCGGGTATCGTGCCGGTACATACGATGGAAACGCCCGCGGGCGAGGTGCCGAACTATGCGATGAAGCTGGTTCGGGGGGTCACGCTCAAGGCGTGGCTCACGGAGGCGCGCGAGCGGGCGGAGCGGAAGGAGGGCCAGCCCTCGCGGCAGTCGTTGGCCTCGCGGCTGGAGCTTTTCTGCCAGATGTGCGAGCCGATCGCGTACGCCCACGCCCGCGGCGTGCTGCATCGCGATTTGAAGCCGGACAACGTGATGGTGGGGCCGTTCGGCGAGGTATTCGTCATGGACTGGGGGGTGGCCCGGCTGCTCGGGGGCTCGGAAGCCAGCCGGGCCGCGGCGGTGGCCGGAGGGGGCACCGAGGTGGGCGATGCGGTCGGTACGCCCTCGTACATGTCGCCCGAGCAGGCGCGAGGCGAGAACGACGCGCTCGATGGCCGCAGCGACCAGTTCACCCTCGGACTGCTCCTGTTCGAGATGGCCACCCTGAGGCGCGCGAGGGCGAGCGTGAAGGGGGGAGGGGTGCCGATGCTGATCGCGGCCACCCGCGGCCACCTCGACCCCATCGTCGCCCTGGGCGAGCCCGTTTCGCGCGAGCTGCGCGCCGTCATCAAGAAGGCCACTTCCCGGGCGCCCGGCGAAAGGTACGCGAACGTCATGGCCCTGGCCGACGATGTTCGCCACGTTCTGCGCGGAGAAGCGGTCTCCGCCGCCCCTGACTCCATGGTGCAGCGGGTGGGGCGGGCGCTGGCCCACAATCGGGAGCGGGTGGTGGTGGGGCTGCTCGTGGCCGCGCTGGCGATCGCCGCGCTTTTTGCGGTGGTCGTGGCCGGCGGGCTCGCGCTGCGCGAGGTCGATCGGGCCGCGGGCGACGTTCGGACCGCGCGACGGGTCGAGATCGGCGCTGTGGTGTCCGAACGCGCTCGCAGCCTCGATCGGGCGCTGCTCCGCGACGAGGGGCTGCTGCGGGGGTTGGCGGCTGCAACGCCGCGCGCGCTTGCCGGCCCGGGCGCGGGCCCGGTGTACATGGCCGCGAGCTTCGCCGCTCCAGAAACCGCCCCTCCCGACCTGGCGAAGTCCTTGATCTATGGCGGACCGACGAGCTTTCTGCACCCCGACGTGGTGGTAGCCGCCAGCTTCGATCCTACCGCCGGTGCCGGCCGCCTCGCCGGCCTCGCGTCGCTGCGCGCCGAGCTCGCGGGTGTGCTGGTTGGAAGCGTGGAGTCCCCCGTTGCGGATGAGGCCGCCGCGCGGGCGCTCGTGCTCACCCACGGCACACCTGTCGTTTGGTCCTACGTTGCGACCGTGGACGGCGCGATGGTGGGGTATCCGGGAACGGGGGCCTATCCCCCGGACTACGACCCGCGTACGCGCCCGTGGTATCGGGAGGGGCTCACCCACGAGTCCCCCGGGTGGGGCCTCCCCTACGTAGACGAGAGCGGCATGGGCCTGTTGTTGAGCTGTTCGATGGTCGTGCGGGACGCCGCACACGCCCCGCTCGCGGTCGTCGGCCTCGATCTCACGGTGCGCGGGCTCGTTGAAACATGGCTTGTCCCGGCCGATCTGCCCGCTGAAGGCTTCCTGATCGCGGACGACGGCGCGCTTATCGCCCGCTCGGCGCCGGCCGGTACCGCGCAGGGCACCGGGACGTTTCCCTTTGCGGAAGCGCTGGCCACGGTGCGCGAGCCGGCGGGCGGTCAAGCGATCGTCGGCAACCGGTTCTTCGCCTGGTCGCGGCTAAGCGCGGTCCCGTGGACCTATGTGGTCGTCGGGGAACCGGGGGCGATCCAATAGCGCCGCGATGTGCCGTCGGCGCATGACGCAGCCGACCGCTTCGCGGCCGCCCGGGGCCCGGCGCCGACCTGCCGGGCGGGCTGGCTCGGGGGCTCCCGCCTTTCCCGGTCCCCGCCGGGGACCGCGGCGGGCGCCGATGATCGCCCGGCATAGCTTCAAGCTATCACAACAATCGTAACGATGTATTGGTCCTATCGGTTTGCGGGAGCGATGTTCACCGGGCTGGCGGGCGCTCCGCTCTCCGCACCTGAGGAATCCATCATGCTCACCGTAGGCGACCGCCTCCCGTCCTTCTCCCTCACCGCCGTCACCTCGCTCACCGCCGGGCAGGAATTCTCCACGATCACCGACGTGTCCTATCCCGACCGTTGGCTCGTGCTGTTCTCGTGGCCCATGGACTTCACGTTCGTGTGCCCCACCGAGATTGCCGAGTTTGGCCACAAGAACGCGGACTTCGCGGACCGCGACACCCAGGTGCTGGGCGTGAGCGTGGACACCCAGTACGTCCACCTCGCCTGGCGCAACCAGCACCCCGCCCTCAAGACGCTTCCGTTCCCGATGTTGGCTGATACCCGCCGGGATCTGTGCACGGCGCTTGGGATTCTCCATAAAGCGGACGGCGTGCCGCTGCGGGCCACCTTCATCGTTGACCCCACCGGCGTCATCCGCCACGTCAGCGTGAACGACCTGAATGTCGGCCGCAACGTCGAGGAGACGCTGCGGGTGTTGGATGCCCTGCAGACCGACGAGCTGTGCCCATGCAACTGGAAGAAGGGCGACGCCACCCTGGGGGTCTGAAATGGAATCCGTTGCTCTATTGGCTGAGGTCCCCGAGTTTGGAAAAGACAGCAAACTGAACTTGCAGTCGGTGCTGGGCGCGGGTTCCCTGACACCCACCCAACGATGGGGATCGGCCATCACCGCCGCCGCGACGTCACGAAACCCCGCCCTGCTCAGCGCGATCGTCGCGGACGGCCGAAGGGAAGCCCCGGAGGGGGTGGTGCAGGACGCCCTCGCCGCGGCGTCGCTCATGGCGATGAACAACGTGTTCTACCGATTCCGCCACCAGGTGGGGAAGCCGGACTACACCGAGCGGCCGGCGCGCTTGCGGATGAACCGAATGGTCCGTCTCGCGGGTGCGCGGGTCGACTTCGAGCTGTTCTGTCTCGTGGCGAGCGCGATCAATGGCTGTGAAGCCTGCGTTCGTGCGCATGAGGCTGCTTGCCTTGAGGGCGGCCTCACCGTGGATCAGGTGCTCGAAGCCGTACGAATCGCGGCTGTCGTAAGCGGGGCGGCGCTTACGTTGGAGATCATGCCGAGCGCCGCGCTACCGGAGTAAAGAAGTCGCGGGGCACTCGCCGGTTACAGCGAGCGCCTCGGCGGCAAGATCACCCCCGCCGCCAGGATCCCCGCCACCAGCGATCCGGCGATCACCGTCATCGAAAACGCCGCGCTGACGCCGCTGTTCACGTCGGCGTCCAGCATCGCGCCGAAGCCTCGAAAGCCGATGCTCCCAGGTACCAAGAGCAGCAGGCCGGGAACCTGCGTTACGGCGGTGGGCACCCGCAGGATGCGGGCATGGAGGTTGCTCAATAGCCCCACGGACAGCCCGCCGATCGAGGCCCCCAATTCGGGGCCGAGGTGAGCCTGTCCAAATCGGCCGGCGAGGTAGGAGAGGCCGGCGACGAGGGCGATGGAGGGGAAGTCCCGGGGGCGGGCCCGGAGGGCGACGGTGAACGCAGCCGCAGCGAGTGGAACCGCGGCCCATACCCACCCATCGTCAAGCGGCAGGTTTGGGTTGCGAAGCGCCTTGGGGAGCGCCTCCGCGAGGTGCCAACCCAGCGCCGTTCCGAGCCCGATTTGCAGAAACGTCACCGCCGCACCCATCGCGCGTGCGGTCCCTGAGGCGAGGTGGCGGGTGGCCAATTCGGTGAGGGCGACGGTGAGCGAGAGGCCCGGCAATAGCGAGATGATCCCCGCCAACGTCAAGACTCCCACCGGCACCGGCACCACCCTCGCGAGCGCCGTGGCCGTGGCCGCCACCACAAACGACGCCACGAGCTCGTGCAGTCGTCCATATTCGATGCGCCACACGGCGATCCGGGCCAGGATCCCGACCCCGAGGCCGAGCCCCCCGGCGAGGGCCACCGTGCTGGCGCTCCCGTGGAGGAACACGGCCGCAGTCGCCGAGGATACGGCGGTTGCGAATACCACCATCACCGAACCGTAACGCTCGGGGCTCGCCGCGATCGTGGAGAGCGCGGCCAGGCCCGCACCGGGCGACAATGTGCCCTTCGCCACCCGGACGCCCACCTCGTCGATGTTGATCAGCCGCTCCAGGTGTATCGTGTGGGGCTGAACGCGGATCACCCGGGTTTCACCGCCGATCCCGAGGATGAGCGACGTCGGCTGGGAGAGGCACGCGAACGCAACCCCGAGCGCCTGGGCGTTCTGGTCGACGGTCTCCTCCAACCGATGCGCCGGCGCGCCCGACTCGTGCAGCGCGCGCGCCAACGCAACGAGCCACTGCCCGGCGGGGTGCAGCGGTTCGGCGCTCACCTCACCCGCCGACGCGCTTCAGCTCGTCGAACCCAGGAAGCTGTGAGAGGTCCGGCACCACCACGATCTCGATGCGCCGGTTGGACTTCTTCCCTTCGGGGGTGGCGTTGTCGGCGACGGGGTGGGTGTCGGCAAACGACGCCGCGCTGACCTGCGTCGACTTCACGCCGGCCGCGGTCAACGTCTTCACCACCACGATCGCGCGGGCGCTCGCCAGCTCCCAGTTGGAGGGGAAACGATCGGTCTGGATGGGCACGTTGTCGGTGTGCCCCTCCACCTGGAAGCTCCGGTCCGACAACGAAGCGAGCACCGCTCCAACGCCGGCGATCGCCGTCTTGCCCTGATCGGAGAGCTCCGCCTTGCCCGAGGCGAACAGGATGTCCGTCGCCAATTCCACGACCATGCGCCCGTCCACAATCTTCACTCGGAGCTGGCCGGCGTCGATCAGCTTTTTGAAGCGCAAGAGCAGGTCGCGGAACTCGGCAACCCGGGCCTCGGCTTTTGCCCTCCGCTCTGCCGCTTGGGTGAGCGCCGACTCCATTTCCGCTACGCTGGCCTTGAGCTTGCTGCGGTCGCTCACCAGCTCGGCCTTCTCGCTGGACCACTTGCCCTCCGCCTCGGCCAGCTCCTTCTTTGCGGCCTCCAGCGCCAGGCGGCGGTGGGTTTCAGCGGTGCGCGCCTCCTCCAGCTTCGCGCGCTCCTCCGCGAGCGTGGCCTCCATACTGGATTTTTCTTTCGACCAGCTCTCGGAGTCCGTCGTGTGCGCGGCCTTTTCCGCCGCCAGCTCAGCCGAGAGCGCGTCGAAGTCTTTCTTGGGAACGCAGGCGAACAGGAGAACGAGGGTGAGCATCCCCGCCCGTTATCACGTCAGAACCACCCCGCCCGGGCGAGGGTGAGCTCCATGCGAACGGTGGGATCGCGGCGAGGAACCGCGCTGAGCAGCGCCTGGGCGTCCTCGCAGCGCCCCATCGCGCCGAGCGCCCACGCGAGATCGAGCAGCGCGCCGAGGTGCACGCCGCGATGCAACGCCTCGACGTGGGGCTCCAACGCCCGTACCACGGCTTGCGGGTTCTTCTCTGCAGCGCCGCTTCGGGCCCGGCGGATGGCCTCGGAGAACGTGTTCAGGGGGAGCTCCAGCGGCGGGACGATACCCGAGACAAGTGGGCGCCCGCTACGGTTTCAGAACTCTGCGCGCACGCCCAGAAAGGGGCGCGTGGGCAGGTGCGGGAGCATGCTGTCGCGGCGCTCCCCGCCTTCGACGGTGACGATGGGGAGGAAGTCGCTTTGGAAGTAGGTGGCGTTGAGCACGTCGAGGTACACGCTCCAGCGGCTATGAACGAAGGCTTTTCGCCACTCCACGCGCAGATCCACCTGATGGAAGTCGCCAAGCTGTTCGTCGTTGAGCCCGGCCAGCCGCACCGTGTCGGGGCCGTCGATGGCAACGCTGCTCATCGGTCGTCCGGTGTGAAAGTCGTACCGCGCGGTGAGGCGCCAGGTGGGGGTGAGCTGCACTTCTCCGCTCACGCCCAGGGTTACCGATTGTGCGTGGCCCGGAACGTAGGTTTGTGGGAGGAGCAGGTTCAGCGGGTTGGTCCGCTCGGCGTCGAGGTAGCCGAAGGTCACCATGCCTTGCCAGCGATCCCATCGCGTGGCGATCATGGCGTCGACCCCCGCGTTGTGTCCGGTGCCCTGGTTGGTAAACGTGACCCCCTGGGCGACGGACGCCACGTTGTCGGGGTTCACCACGAGGTCCCACAGCTCGCTCCAGTAGCCCTCCACCCGTACGAACGTGCCCGTGCCCAGTGGCAGGCCCTGGTCCAGCCCGACGACGAGGTGCGCGGCCTTCTCGGACTGGATCGACGGGTTTCCATAGGTCGAATCGACCACGAGCGGATCCTCGACGGCGTGATGGTAGAGGCCACCGGAGAGTTTTGGGATCGTGCCCGTCGCGAGCGGGATGGAGAGGCCGCCGGAGGGGGAGGCGAGCACTTCGCCGTTTCGTCCAACCCGAGTCACCCGCACGCCCGCGCGGGTGTTGAGCGGCGTGGCTCTAGCGCCTTCGCCGCCAAATCGGTGCTCCGCGTAGGCGGCGAGGTTCGGGCTGAATTCGGACTGGCTCAACGTGAGCTGGGGCAAGCCGAAGTCCGCCAGCGGACGTGCAACCCACGTGGGCGAGGCGCGGGTGTCGTCGACAGGCCCTTCGAAGCTTGTTTTTCGGGCGGTTACGCTCACGCCGGTTCGCAGGCTGTGTTGGGTGCTCAGCGGAACGACCAGGTCGCTCCGCCCGAAGAGCTGCAGCCGATGTGTGGTCCGGTCCGCTCCGCCCGCGAAGTCCCTGAACATTTGGGCATCGTCCGTGGAGGCGGAGACGGTGGTCTGGAAACTCCCGGAGCTTCCGATGGGCATGAGGTGGTCGAGGGTAGCCAGATAGAGCGTATCATCCAGTTCGAACGTGCCATCAATCGTGAAGGTGCTGTCGTCGTCGGAGTCCACCAGCGCGAGGTGATCGCCGGTGCGCATCAGGGTCAGCAGCAGCCGGTGTTTCCCCGGGCGCCAGGCGAGGCGGGCGCTCACCTCGTCGTACTCCGGCGCGGCGATGGCGGTATCAAGTAGGTTCAGCGCCTGCATCGCTCCGAAGTACGCTTCGAGGTAGCTGCGACGCGCGGCGATCGCAAAGGTGAGGTCGTCGCCCTTCCCGATCGGCCCCATCAAGAGTCCACGGGCCGTGCTCATGGAGAGGTCCACCGAGCCATCGAGGTCGTGTACGTCGTCCTTGGGGGCGCCATCCCAGCTCTGGATGTCGAGCACTGCGGAGGTGGTATCGGCGTATTCAGCGGGTGCCGCGCTCGCGTGGAAGCGCACCTTTTGCACCATGTCCGGGTTGAAGAGGCTGTTGAAGCCCGCGAGGTGGTAGGGGTTGTCGAGCGGGACGCGGTCGAGTACAAAAACAACTTCGCCGGCGGTGAAACCACGGACGGAGAACGAGGACAGCATGTCCCCATCACTCGCGACGCCCGGGAGCTTCTGCACAGCACGGTTCACGTCTTCGAGCGCGCCGGGGGTGCTCTCCACGTCCCGCCGGGTCAGCTCGTATACCCCGGTGGTCGCCTCGGGATCGGGCTTCCGCTCCGCTCGCTCCACCTCCCGCCACGACTGCCTTGATGCGTAGACGACGACCTCTTCCTGCGGGCCCGCGGGCGTGAGCTCCACGGTCAGCGAGCGGTTTTCACCGGTAGTGACGTCCACCTCCACGCCAGTCGGCGCGAAGCCGGCGTGGGAAAACGACAAACGCCAGCGGCCGCTCGACAAGAAGGGGACGCTTCCGGTGCCGTCGTCCCCGAGGTTCAGATCCCGGACGGCTGCGTCGGGTCCGGCGAGGTGAAGTTGAACACCAGGAACGTCCAGCCCGTCCGGATCGACGACGTGGATACGGAGCGAGCCGGGCGCCGCGTTCCCGGTCTCATCCTTTACGTGGAGGCCGAACGAAAACGCGTAGTCCACCACCGCCGGGCAGGGGGCTCCGGCGTCGTCGGTGGCCGGGAGGAAGCGCAGGCTCCTCGCGGCCAACAGCGCGGCGGCGTCGACGTCGGCACGGACCCCCTGAGTCACTTGTGCGTCCGTCACGACCCCCGCTGCGTCTACCGCGAGCCGCAACACCACGGTGCCGCTGACGTGCTCGGCGATTGCTTCGGGTGGATAGGCTGGCGATTCGCCCGATTGCAGCACCGGCAGGGTGCCTGCGAGGGCCGATGCGAGCAAGAAGAGCATCAGCACACCTCCAGCCAGGCAGGTTGGGGGAGGTGAGGGGGCGAGTCCAGGGTGCCGTACCCGGCGGCGATCAGTCCGAACAACCTAGCCGCCTCGCGAAAGGGGCCGCCGTGCACCCGGATCGCGGCCCCTCCGCGCTCCGCCCCGGCCGCGTCACCCTCGGTAGCGGCCGCCCGGATCTCGGCAGCGCCCGCCCCCCGTTGCGGCCGATCCCACCACGACAGCCCGACCGCCGTCCCCAGCGGCTCCAACCGAAACGCCGCAGCTCCTTCGAGCCACGTCCCCTGCACATCGGCCGCTTTCATGCCGTCCCGCACTTCCGGCGAAAGCTCTTCCGCGATCACCACGATCACCGGCGCACCGGAGGCGAGCACGCGGCTCATGCCACGCTCGAGCGTCCGCCAGAACGTCGCCTCACCGGCCAGCAGCGTCTCCGACCAGCCGGTGAGTCCCAGATCGATGGACAGGTGGGCCGCAGGGGCGTTGTGCACCGAATTCTGGAAGGCGAGGGGGCTCGCGAGCGCGGCACCACGCAGGTAATAGCTCCGCAGGAACGCCACGGATGACGCAAACTCACCGCCAGAGACACCAACGATCAGGGCATCTGCTGGCCCGTGAACCAGCGGCTCAGCCGCCCTCGCCACGAGGCGCGCCAGGCGGCTCATCTTTCGCCAAGTGCCGGGGGGGAAACGCTCTGGCCGCTCGGGCTCCCTGGCGGCGATCAGGCTCAGACCGGCTCCGTTGCTCCCGGGCGCCTCGTCGGAACCGCGTCCGCTGTCGCCACCTCCTGCATCCCACAAGCTCGCGCCGGTCACGCCGACGCGCATCGCAGGCGGCACCCCCGGGATCATTCGAGCCTCCGAATCGCCACCGCGGCATTATGGCCGCCGAACGCGAGGTTTGTCGACACCCCTACGCGCTGCACGTGTCGCCGCAGCACCGATGACACCGCTACGCCGTGTATCGGTTGTGTCAGTCCCACGACCGGCGGAACGACCCCAGTTCGCAGGCACTGAATCAGCAACACCAGCTCGACGACCCCGGCGGCCCCCAAGGTGTGTCCGGTCGCGCCCTTCGTGGCCGAAACGAGCGCGTTGGGCAGCAACCCAGGCAGCAGAGTCGCTTCTGCAGCGTCGTTCGGCTGGGTTCCGGTCCCGTGGGCGTTCACGTGATCTACCTCGTGGGGGTCCACGGGGCCGAGCGCCGCCCGGATTGCCCGTCCGAGCCCCTTTCCTGCGGGGTCGGGCGCGGTGAGGTGCTGCGCATCGGTGGCCACGCCCACGCCGAGTAGCTCGATCGCGCCCGGCCCGGCCCCCGCGTCCAGCCGCTCCACAAGCACCCAAGCCGCCGCCTCTCCAATGTTCATGCCCTGCCGCGCCACGTCGAAGGGTCGACAGCGCTCCGGCGCATAGATCCCCAAACTTCGAAAGCCGAACAAGGTTGATCGGCACAGGGCATCGCTGCCGACGACGAGCACCCGGCGCGCGCGCCCTGCACGCAGGAGGTCGGCGGCGATCCCCACGGCCACGGTTCCGCTGGTGCACGCCGTCGATACCGCAAACGCCGGACCCGTCGCCCCGAGCTTCTCCGCCAGCGCGTCCGCGACGTTGTGCAGCCGCGCATCCCAGAAGAACGCGCGCGGCGTGGAGAGCGGCTCGCCGCGAACATACTCGCCCACGACTGGCTCGCCCTCCACCATCGCCCCCGCTGTGGTCGCGACGATGACTGCGAGACCTTCAGGGTCAAAAATGGCTCCGCCGAGCGCTGCATCGGCCAGACCCACCCCCCGCGGCGCCTCGATCGCGAATCGCACTGGCGCCACCGGCCCCACACGCTCAACCCCCTCTGCCGCAGACAACCACGCAATCTCCGCGCCCATCGCCGGTACGAGGCCGCTCGCCCCCTCGCAAAGGCGCGCGAATCCCGCTTCCGTGTCGCCGAGCGACGTGAGCGCCCCCCACCGCGAGAGCTGCAGCCGCATCGCCATCATTCGGGACGTGCCACCCACAACAGGGCCACGCTGCGCACGTCCGTGTCGGCTTTGCGCGCCCGCACTTCCACCGTGTCGAACTGCAGGGTATCGCTCGCGTACCGGCCGCCGACCTGCCGGAGTCGCTCCTCCAGCTCGCTCGCCAGCATCCGCTGCGCGGAAACGGCCTCCGAAAGCGACTCCTGGGCCGCCGAAACGTCGTCGTGGGCGCCGAGATTCCGGTTGGTCGTGCGGGCCGCCTGGGTGACCTTGCTTACGGCCGACCCGCGCCCGAAGAACGCCCCGAAGATCGCCCCGCCCCACGTGGCCACGGTGTCGAGGTTGGCCGCTGCGGCGTCGGCTTCTTCCTTGGAGAGGCGCGCCTGTGCCTTGCGCACGCGCTCCGCCTGCGCGGCGATCCTGGGCGCCATCTTGGCTTGCAACACCGATAACTCCACATCACGTGCCTCGCGCGCCGCCTGGGCCGCCCGCGACCGGAAGGCGCCCGGATCCTCCCCAAATCTCGCGATCGTTCCCGTGAGCGGCGAGCGGGGTAAGCGCGCCGCGCGTGACTGATACACCCACGCGATGTATCGCTTGCTCAGGTCTGCGCTCGCGCCCTTTCGCATGGCTGGAGCAGGCGGCGGCTCAAAGGCCACCCCGGCCACGGCATCGTGTGTCACAACGGCTCGGTCCACCGGCCATGCTGCCCCCCAGTCGGGCCCGTCGGGCGTCCAGGGAGCGGCCAGCGTCACGTCCTCCCAGGCGTCGATTTTCAGCTTGGCATCCACGTAGTGTACCCGTGATACAATCAATACATGTGCGATGTATCGCCCGGATGCGCCCACGAAGCACTCCGCGAGCTCGGCTGGCGCCGGCCGGGAGAGCGTCGCCGTGGCTGATCCCGGCCCGCTGGGCGTTGGCTTCGTCGCGGGTGTCGTTGCAGGCTTCACCGTCAACCGCTTGATCTCTTCCCGCGTGATCGGCCCCCGCAGGTAGCTCAGCGTCCACCGTGTCTCGAAGGTCAGCGGACCGTTCGCGTAGACGCTGTGGAGGACGAAGTGGCGGGGTGCGAGGCCTGACAGCGTCCGCTCCATCGCCGCTCGATCGAAGCTGCCACCCGACGCCGCGCCCTCCAGTCCGTCGAGCACGCGCAGCTTGTCCCGCTCGGTCTGCAAGCGGCCGAGGAACCACGTTCCGCAGTTGGATAGGCCCTTGTAGTCGAGGTCCACGGGGTTCTGCGTCGCCAGCACCATTCCCAGGCCGAACGCGCGCGCTTGCTTGAGGAGCGTCAACATCGGCCCCTTGCTCGGCGGGTTCGCCGTCGGGGGAAAGAACCCGAAAACCTCGTCCATGAAGCACAGCGCCCGCAGGCTCGACGTGCCGCCCTGGCTCCGCATCCAGCCCACCAGCTCGGCCAACAGCGACGACACGACGAACATCCGCTCGGCGTCACCCAGGTGGGCGATCGACACGATGGCGATACGTGGCTTCCCCTCTGGGGTATAGAGGAGGCGCCCGATGTCGAGCGGCTCGCCTTCCAGCCAGGCCGCCGCCCCGGGGGAAGCGAGCAGGTTGTTGAGCGCCAGCGCCAGCCCGGCGCGATCCTTGGATGGATAGAAGCTCTCGATGTCCAGCACGCCGATGCGCTCGAAGGGTGGCTTCTGGATGGCGTGGATCAGCCCCGCGAGGTCCAGACTACGACCGCTGGCCCAGGCCTCCTGAAGGATGCGAGACACCAACACATGTTCGCGGCTCTGCAGGGGGTCGGCGTCGATGCCGAGCAGGCTGAGCAGGCCCCCTGCGGTGCTGACGATCCGCTCCCGCACGCCGTCTTCGTCTGCATCGGCCCCCGGTGCAGCAAACGAACGCAGCATCGCGAGCGGAACTCCCGCTCGGCTCCCCGGCGTGTAGATCCGAACGTCCGCCGCGGCTTTCAGCCGGGCGATCCGGTCCGGTCCCTGTCCCCAGCCGGCCAACCCCTGGCGCCAGGTCGTGGCTGTCGCCTCGCCGAGGGCCTCGACGGAAACCTGCTTGCGTCGGGACTCCTCCGGGTCCACCCACGCCTGGAAATCCGCCCCACGTAGCTCCGGAAAGGTGAGGGCCAGGTTCCCAAGGTCACCCTTCGGGTCGATGGCCAGCACCGGGATGCCGTCGAGCGCAGCCTCTTCCAAAAGTCCTATCGAAAGGCCAGTCTTTCCGCTACCCGTCATCCCCAGGACGACCGCGTGCGTTGTGAGGTGTCGGCTCTGGAGCAAGAGCGGCTCGGCTTTCCCGGACTCGCGACCCAGGTAGAACAAGCCGAGCTGCTCGTAGTCGATCATGCACGCCCGTTATCCCGCGGCGCGGCCCGCTACAGCGCGAGTAGCTTGCGGATGGCACCGATCACCTCGGCGTACCGTTCCGCGTCTTCCACCTCGATGATCGCGATCCGGTACAGCAGGTGGCCGTGCCCGTGGGTCAGCTCCCGCACCTCGGCGCCTACTTCCATGGGCGGGCCTCCAGGCGCCCCCAGTCGCAACCGCAAGCCGCCGCCTTCCACGAACACGAGCGGGAAACCGCTCGGCGCGCTCACCGTCCACTCAACCGGGTGCAGCTCCACGATCCGCACCGCTCCCTCGATGAGCGAAACGGCCCCTCCGGTCGGCGGGAGCGCCTCGAGCACCACCTTGGCCCCGATGCCATCCGCCTTGCGGAACCCATCGATGAACCCCAACAACACGCCGCCCTGCGAGCGGTCCGGAACCGGCACCCCCGCCCTGAGCACGCTCGCTTCGAAGGTCCACGAGGCACCATCGGCCGTCAACCACACCCGCAGATCGGTACCCGCCGCCGGGGCCGCCGCGCCAAGGGCGAGCACGACACCGCCGCGCTCCACCCGGACGAGGTGGCCTTTCAGCGCCGCCCCGTTGCGCGGCAACACTTCAACCGGCGCCCGGGCGTCGGCCGCTGCTTCGAGGATTCGCCGCGGGTCGTCCATGACCGGGCCGGGCTAACCCGCGCGGGGTAAGGCCGCAGCATGCGCATCGCACACATCACGGACATCCACGTCGAGCGTCGCCCGGAGCTCGGGCAGCTTGGCAACAAGCGGCTCGCCGGGGCGCTGAACCTCTACGTCCTCGGTCGCCACAACCACTTTACGGCTGCAGCCCAGGGCGCCCTCGTCGAGGCCGTGATGGCCGCCAAGCCCGACCTCGTCCTCTGCACGGGCGACCTCACGGCGACGGCCACGGAGGCCGAGTTCGTCGCCGCGGCCGCGTTGATGGAGCCGATCCGCACCCGGTTCGATTGGCTGGCCATCCCGGGCAACCACGACGTCTACACCGGCGAGAGCGTCGGTCGCTTCGCCCAGCACTTCGGCGCGTTGGCGCCTGTGCGGGTGGAGCGCCGGGGCACGTGGGATGTCGTCCTCGTTGACGTTTGTCACCCCGACTGGCTCTCGCGCGGCTGGCTCGGCTCGGGGGGGGTATCGGCGTTAGAAACGGTGTTATCTACTGGTGAGGCGCCCGTTCTGTTGGCCCTGCACTACCCCCTCCGCGGCCGTGACGGAGCGCGCCACGGCCCCGCCACCCGTGCCTGCATCGACGCCGAGGCCATCGAGGCGGCGTGTGTCAAGAACCCGCGCGTGAAGATGGTGGTTCACGGGCACGAGCATCACGGCTATCGCGTGGAGATCCCGCGGGAAGGAGGCGGAGCGCCCATCGCGAGCATCGATCCCGGAGCGGGCGGCTATGCCTTCCTGCCCGAAAAGAAGCGCACTGCCCATTTTTGCGTGTACACCTTGGGAGAAGCCGAACTGGAGGGCGTGGAGCGGTTTGCGTTCGACGGGGAGAGGTTTGTGTCGGAGGCCGGCGGGGCGTTCGCGTCGGGGGGGTAGACTGTCGGGGGGGTGGGCAAGCTGGGCGATACCTCAGGCCCGGCCCCGTTTTCGCGCGTAGGTGGCGAGGTATCGCGGGCTGCGACCGGAGAGGATCAGCGTTCGATGTCCAGGTTCAGCGGCGGGCGTAGCTGTCCCACCGCAAGGTCCTCCAGGTAGAAGCGGTTCGCGGCGTGCGCACGGCCTGCCGATCCGGCACAGCGCCTCCATCCAACGTTGGAGGCGGGCGCCGTGCAGGCGGGCGATGGGTTCACGGGGGAGATCGGGCATGTGCGGCTTCCCTACCACGAGTGGCGCTGTGCGCCCCCTGGATCGACCATGCCCCTCCAGAGGTGACTCGCCTGGGAGCATCCCCATCCCCATGTGACACGCGGCCCGTTTCTGTCGGAAACAAAGGCGCAGGCGCGTGATAAATCGGCGTTCAATGGTCGCGCCTACGCCGCAGATCCTCGCGCTCCCCGGCGCGTGTCACATCCAGGCCCACTTGCCCTTGCGTTTGTCACGTCCAGAGGGGGATGGTCGCCGCCGACCGCCCGTTTCGGTCGTCGGCGTGTGTCTCGCCGGTTTCGCCACGAACTTGGCCAGAGCCGCCTAGAATTTCGCCGCGGAGGACGGGGAGGGCGCGAAGGGAAGTGCAACGCTCCCTCGGTGTGGCCTCGTTCACCTCCCCAACAGCCGACGTCGGAGCCCCCGCCACCACGAGTCGCGGCGTTGGTAAGCGAAGATCGGGATCTCGCCGTGTCGCTTCACGATGCTGTCAGGACCATATCGCCCCCAGGAAAACCCGAATCCGACCGGGGCGTTGCGCAGATCGACTACCTGGAAGCTGGGTCCCAATTCCAAGGCGAACGCCCGAATATCGGCGTCCGCCCCGGCGAAGGCGGCTTCGTAGTCCAGCGCCCCGGGGTTCGTGGTCCAGACGTCAAAAATCGCGTCCTCACGAACATCGTGAATCAAGCTCGTGTACGGCGGCGTGTTCACCTTGACGAGCTCCGTGAGAAACGACTCGAGGCCTGCGCTCTGCACCAGGACGACCGCCGGATCATGACACACGAAGTAGATCGGCCCCCATGTCCGCGACTCCGGTTGCAGGTCCACCAGCCAGAAGTTCCCAAACCCGTCTGACGCGATCGGGAGCCCGTACGGGAACGCCGGGGAAAACTCGAAATCGATGTCGCGACCGGTGAAGTCCACCATATCCAACGCGCCGCCGACGAAGCCCCTGCAGCAGGATAGCAAAT
This sequence comes from Deltaproteobacteria bacterium, assembly GCA_014191855.1. Lineage (GTDB taxonomy): Bacteria > Myxococcota_A > UBA796 > UBA796 > SXON01 > SXON01. The sequence goes on along the minus strand of BJHF01000076.1, from coordinate 3,438 downwards.
CGCGAAGCTCGTCAGGCAACTTGCACGGAAGACTGGCCTCGAAGCTGCGTAGCTCAACGCCGCTCAGGCCCGGTGTGAGGGCCCAGGGCGCCGGATCCCCGTCCTCGGTCGTGAGATCGAGGCGAGTCGCGTTGCGGACGACGTCGATGAGGGGCATGGGGGGGATTACCCCGCGGTTCGGGGGCGTGCTCACTCGGGCACAGCAGCAACCCCAGGATCATCCTACAGTCCCTCCCTCCGCGTCGATCCGCGCCCGCACCGTCGCGGGCAGCGCCACCAGGCGGTTGCTGCGGTCGACGCACACCAACTGAACGATGCCCTCGACCATCGCCTGCTTCGCTCCGGGCCGCCAGACCGACTGGTTGAATACGGCGCGATAGTCGCTCTCCATCTTCACGGTCGTGCGGATCTCCAACACGTCGCCCAGGCCGGCGGGCTCCCGGAAGGCCAGCTCACACTTGTAGACGACAAAGCCGATGCCGTCCTCTTTCCATAGGCGCACAAGCTCTGCCGGTCCGAGGAGGTGCTCGCGTGCGCGCTCGAAATATCGCAGGTAGTTTGCGTGGTACACCGATCCCGAGAGGTCCGTGTCCTCGTAGTAGATCTGCAGCGGCGTCGTGAACATCCTACTCGCTCCCGCCCTCATCGCGAAGTCCGTACTCCTTCATCTTCAGTTGGAGTGCCTTGCGGGAGATGTCCAGCCGCCGCGCGGTGCGGGTGACGTTGCTGTTCTCCACTTCCAGGGAGCGAAGGATGAGGTCGCGCTCCAGGCGTGCGGTGTGCACCCGAACGTACTCCTTCAGGCCGATTCCGCCCGGCTCCACCGGCGGCAGGCCGTCGCCGCGCTCGCCGGTCGCCGGCTCGGGCGTCGGCGTCGGCAGCACGTCGGTCGCCAGTGCCTCCCCATCCGCGAGCAGCACACCGCGCTCGATGGTGTTCTCCAGCTCCCGAATGTTGCCCGGCCAATGCCACTCGACCAGGCGGGACATCACGGCGTCATCCACCTGGGTGACGTTCATTCCGAGCCGCTCGTTGAAGCGGTGTACGAAGTGGCGCACCAGGAGCGGGATGTCGTCGCGCCGCTCTCGGAGCGCGGGCAGTCGAATCGGCACCACGGCGAGCCGGTAGTACAGGTCTTCTCGGAACGTGCCGCTGGCCACGAGGCCTTGGAGGTCCACGTTGGTGGCTGCGATCACGCGAACATCCACCTTCAGCGGGCGTGTTCCGCCCACCCGATCGATGGTGCGCTCCTGCAGGGCCCTGAGCAACTTCACCTGTAGATCGCGGGGCAGTTCGCTGATTTCGTCCAAGAAGAGCGTGCCACCGTCGGCCAACTCAAACTTGCCGGGCTTCGCCGAGGCCGCCCCAGTGAACGCGCCCTTCTCGTGGCCGAACAGCTCGCTCTCAAACAACGCTTCTGGGATCGCCCCACAGTTCACGGGGATGAACGGTCCATTCTTGCGCCCGCTGGACTGGTGCAGGGCGCGCGCCACGAGCTCCTTCCCGGTGCCGCTTTCTCCAACGATGAGCACCGTTGTCGGCGAGTCCGCGACCTTCTCCACCAGGGTGTACACGCGCTGCATCGCAGCCGTCTTCCCGATCAGGTCGAAGCGACCTGCCTCGGGCCCGAGCAGGCTGTCGTCCAGCCAGTTACGACGTCTTGCCCGCTCGACGCGCAGCGCCTTGTCCACCGCCTGCTTGAGTTTGTCCAGATCGAAGGGCTTCGTGATGAAGTCCTGCGCGCCGAGCTTCAGGGCCTCCACCGCGGCGTCCACCGTTCCGTGCGCCGTGATCAGGATCACCGGGAGCCCCGGCTGCTCCCGCGTGCACCACGAGAGCAGCTCCAGCCCGCTCATTCCCGGCATGCGAAGGTCGCTGATCACCAGGTCGAAGGGGGCCTGCGTGAGCGCGCCGACAGCCTCTGCCCCATCGGCGGCCGCGGCGACGTCGTGGCCGTCGCGAGCGAGGTGCGCCCTCAACACCGTGCGGATCGAGGGTTCGTCGTCAACCACCAGGATGCGTGCGCGCATGCCGGCCCTGTTATCAACAAACGGGCTCGGAGGCGCGGTTGCGCGCCTTACACGCGTCAGGAGCTTGTTGCATTCTGTGGCAACTCCTTTTGTCGGTCGCGCGTTGGGGCTATACATCGCCCCCTCCCGGGAGTCCCATGCGCGCGCTTCGCATCGCCCTCGTCTTCCTGCTCGCTTCGGCAGGCCTCACCGCTACGTCGCAAACGGCACAGGCCACAGATGCCGCCGCTGTGGGCAGCGCGGTCGACTTCTCCTTGCGCAACCTGGATGGTCAGCAGGTGTCCTTGTCCAGCTTCCGCGGCAAGGTGGTGCTCGTGAACTTCTGGGCCACCTGGTGCGGTCCCTGCCAGGTGGAGATGCCGCACCTCCAGAAGATCTACACGGAGCTGGGCCCTCAGGGCGTGGTGATCCTCGGGATCTCCGCGGATGATCCGAAGCTCGATGCCGCGGTGAAGCCGCTGGTGAAGTCCAAGGGGCTCACCTACCCCATCCTGCGCGATCCCGACACGCGCGTCGTCTCCCAGTTCAACCCCAGCAAGACGCTCCCGTTCAACGTCCTGGTCGGGAAGGACGGCAAGATCGCCGCCGTGCACGCTGGGTACAACCCGGGGGATGAGGTTGCGCTCCGCGCGGAGCTGCTCGGCCTGCTGGCGAAGTAGCGGATGCGTCGGCGCGGATTTCTAGTGGTTGTCGGGCTCGTCGCCCTGTTCTCGCCCGCGAAGGCGCGGGCCGAGGACGGTGCTGCCGGAGAGGCGCTGGATCTCGGCGAGGCCGTTGCCGTCAGCGTGTCCCCGGCGGCAGGATCGCTGCAGGGTGGCGCCACGCACGGCCTGGAGGAGTTCCGATTTCGGTCCTATCAAAGCGACGATCGCCTGCCCGACTTCCCAGACGAGCCGGTCTACGACTACCAGGAGGTCGTCCAGCGCCTTTCGGTGACGGGCGGCAGCTCGTTGCTCACGCTCGGCGTGCAGGCGGATGCCGTTGCGCTGTTCTCCAACGAATATGTCTTGGATGACGAACGCGAATTCGAACGTCCGCTGTGGGGTGAGGGTCTGATGGGTCCCCACCCGAACTGGTGGTTCGGGATTGAGAAGCTCTGGCTGCAGGGGCGGTCGGGCGAGGCCGCGTGGGTGCTGGGGGACAGCTACGCCGCGTTCGGCCGAGGTTTGTCGCTGAACGTGGTGAAGAACACCGACATCGATGTCGATACGTCGCTGCGCGGCGTGCACGCCACACTGTCTACGGCATCCGTTGAGCTTCACGTGGTCGAGGCGGTGGCGAACGTTCAGCAGATGCGGATCGAGAACCCAAACGTCGACATGCATGGGGACCGTCCGCACGCAGTACACGGCATTCGTGCGGACTACTATGGGCGTGTCCATGTGGGTGCGCACGGCCTCCTCTACCA
>BJHF01000075.1 GCA_014191855.1 Deltaproteobacteria bacterium | reverse complement strand
GGGGGGGCGCGCCAGCGGGGGGGGGGGGGGGGGGGGGGGGCGAGGGGGAGGGCGGCGGCTGGCAGGGGGGGGGTGGGGGGGGGGAGCCCGGAGGGGTCGAAGACGTCGGGGGGGGGCGCCGGGACGTAGTAGTAGGAGGCTTCCTCACGCCGGTTCGAATGCCGGTCTTCCACGTCGGGGGCGCCGTCGGCATCCTTATCCGCAGGGGCGGCCGCCGCGCGCTCGTAGTAGCCGTGGGCTTCCGGCTTTGCGGGTGGCGCGTACGCGGTGGTGGGCGGTGCGACGGGCCGGCCCGCGCCCACGTTGCCGGGAAGCGGCCCGTTCGGGGCGTAGGACTCCCCTTTCTGGCCGGCGTAGGGGTTGAACACCGGAGGGGTGGTCGCGACCACCCCGGCCGCCTGCCCAACCGCGCTTTGGTAGGAACGACCGGAGGGGATCCGCTCCAGGTAGTCCTTGGTGACGACGGTGCCCGTCGTCACCGTTTCCGAATCGGTGGTCACGGGCTGGGGCTCCGCCATTGGCTCCGGCGCGGGTGATTCCACGGGGTACGCCTCGTATTCATCGGCCGCAGGCGCTTCCTTGTAGGCGCCCATCTTGGGGGCGGCGAACAACGGCGCCGGCGGCGGGGGCGGCGGGGCGGCGGGTCGGGCGCTCGCAGCCGGGCGCGGGGCTGCCGTGACGCGTGCAGGTGGCTCCGGCTTCGCCTCGAGCTTCTCAGCCACGATCTTCATCTTCTTCCGCGGCGCTTCGTCCATCTTCTTGCTGGACTTCGATGTGCGGGCGACGGTGACCTCCTCGTACGCCTCCTCCTCGTCCTCGTAGGCCTCCGCCATCTGGAGTTTCGCGGCCGGAGCGTCGCGCGCGTCGTCCTCCCGCACGTCATCGATGTAACCGAGGCTTTTGAGGTCTTCGCTATCGGCCCCGGCGGCACCGCCGGCGCTCGCATTGCCCGCGCCGTAGCCGTAGCCGGACCCGCTGCCCTTGGTGCCGACCATGCCGAGGCCAAAGTCCTGCCCCGAGCCGCCGCCGCCTTCGCCGGTGCCCATCAGGCCGAGGCCGCCCGCACCGGGGGCTTCGCCGTCGATGTCCAGCCCCTCGAAGTCGATCGTCGTGGCATCCCCGACCGCGACAGACGCTCCCGCAGCGCCGTGGAGCACCCCGCCGATAACTCCGCCTTCAATACCGCCAACTTCGCCGCCAGCTTCCCCCCAAGCCAGCGAACCGTCGGCGGAGGAAGCCTGGCCTTCCGAGGGCCCGAAGCCCCCCTTGCCGCCCCCGCTCCCCCGTCCCGCGCCGTTTCCAAACGACGAGGACGACCCCGACGAGGCCGCCCGCTGCTGCTTCTGTTGCCGGATCTCCGCCAGTTTTCCTGAAGCAAGGCTGATCTTCTCGCTCTGCTCCACGCTCTCAAGCTGCTCCGTCTTTTGCAGCTCGTTCGCCACCGCGAGCGCTTCTTCGTACTTGGCCTCGGCCTTGTCGAGATCCCCGGCGCGGAACGAATAGTCGGCTTCGTCCTCGACGCTTTTCTGGTTCACCTGCAAGCCGGAGGTCTTGGCCTTGGCCAACTCCTTCACCCGTCGGCTTCCGAGGTCGTTCTGCGAGGAGCGCCCCTCGATGATGTCCAAGTTTGCCTGAAGCGAGTTGGCGTCCACGTTGCCCTCGTCCACGGTCTTGGCTTCATCGAGCCACTGCTGGGCGGTGGACCAGTCGTTCTTCTTGTAGGCACTTACGGCGTTCTGAAGCGCGGAAGACACCACTTCCTGGCGTTGACGCTCCGCTTCGGCGACCCCGGAATCGTCGGCATATTCGCCATTTCGGACGTCCGTCACGATCATCCGGCTCGTGCCTTCGGCGGGGCTGTGAAGCGCCCGAAAGCCACGAGGCAGGTGGATCTCCCACGTAGCGCTCTGCACGGGCGCATCGAGGCTCGGCACCTCCAACGCCATCTCGCCGCGCTTGTCCCACACCTGCTGGTCGGTGCCCAGCCACTCGATGTCCACGGGGAACGAGAGCAGGCCCTTCACCGTTTCCACCGACTTCTCGAGCGGCACGTAGATGCCACCCTGCCCGTCAGAGAGCCAGCTTACCGGCTGATTTCCCACCCGCACCACGACGGGTGCCCACCCCTTTGCGGGGCGCAGGTGCAGGTACTGGCGACGTTCGTTCCTTACGCGCAGGTTCATCCTCAGCGCGGCGTGGCCTTCCCGGGCGGCGGCCAGGGTGAAGCGTGCCTGGGTTACGACGGTATCGGGCCCTTGCACGGTTTCGAAGCCGCCGGGGAGCACATGCACCGGCTGCGGACCGTGCCATGCCACGAGCGGAACGCCATCCCCCAGGTTCTTCGCCCAACCTGGGAGCTTGCCGAGCGCCACGCTGGTCGGCATCGAAACCGGAATGAGCTCGCCCTCATCGGAGCGCGCCATCGTGACGTACGTGTCCACGCGCAGCACGTTCGTGGGCTCCGGCGTCGGTACGCTCCGCTCCGACTTTCCGAGGGAGGCACGCCCACGAACGGTGACCGCGAACAGGCCGGAGACCGGCGCTTTCGGGTCGATGATCACCTGCCCGCCCTCGCGCCGCCACTTCGCCACTCCCGGGCCCGACACCTCGACCTCGTCCAACCCGTTCGTATCGAAGGTCAGGCGCCGCGCCGACCCGCGCACCACCCGCCACCGCACGTTGGACTCCACCAACAACGAGCCGCCATCCGCCCGAAACACGCTCGCAGCCTCGCCCTGGACCACGAGCGATTCCATGGGCTTGGCCCCCTCGACGTGCGGGCGCCACGTGGCGGTGAGCGTACTCCCGGGCGTAAGCCATCCCTCCACCGCGCCTTCCAGCGTGACGTCGAAGTCGGGTGCGTTCACGGTGACATGGGTGCGGGTTGCCGAGAGGCGCCCGATGCTCAGGCGGCCATCGTTAGCGGGCGTGTAAAGGCCAGAAAACTCTTGATGAACGATGCGCTGGTCGGGGTTGAGCGCGAGCTGCAGCCCCCGCGGATCGGCGTACACCGGCCCTGAAACGTCCGTGACCAGCAGCTCGGGGCCGGCAAGCCGGACAATCTCGCCGCGCGGCTCGGGGGTGACGAGCGTGTACTCGCCCTTCACGCCGACCGGCTCGCCTTCGCGGATGGTGAGCGTCCACTCCGCCTTCGTGGCCGTCCACCCCGCAGGCGCCGCGATCGGCCCCCACGGCGACTCGGCGCGCGTGGCGCCCGCGAGCAGGCCAAGGAGGAAGGGGAAGCTCATCATGCGACCGACAACGTAGCCTGCCGGTCGGGCTTACAGCCTTCGTCAAACAATGTCCGCTAACGGGCTTCGACGAACTCGTAGCCGAGCTTCTTCAAACTTTCGACGACGTCCACGGTGCTCTTCGCGCCGTCCGCGCCGGCGATCTCCACCGTGCGCGGGCCGACCACGACGACGAGCATGTGGGCGGGATCGAGCAGCGCTTTCGAGGCTGTGGCGGTGGCCGCGGCGTCTACACCGTTCACCTTGGCGCCGTAGCTCTGCCACGCATCCACGGAGAGGCCGTACTGAGGCACTTGAAGAAAAGCGCCGGCGGTCGCCGCGTTCGACTCGAAGTTGCCCGGGAGCGACTTCACGAGCGAGTCGTGCGTGAGCTTCATCTCCGCATCCGTGGGGACACGGGCGGTCTGCTTCGCCAGCTCGTCGAGCACCACGGCCACCGACTCCGCAGTTTTGTCGGCTTGCACGCTCCCGCGCGCTTGCACGATACCGAAGTCGCGGCTGTCGCTCATGCCGGCATACGCGCCGTAGCTCCAGCCTTTCTCCTCACGGAGCGCCATGTTCAGCCGCGAGCTGAACATGCCACCCACCAGCGTTACCGCCACCTGATCCTGCCAGTAGTCGGGGTTGGACCGCGCCACGGCCGGCGCACCGACGCGAAGCACGCTCTGCACGGACCCGGGTTGTTCCTTGAACACCACGCGTGGCTTGAGCAGCGACGCCGGGGCCGCCACCGGGGGCCGGGCGCCGGTGCCCTTCTTCCAGGCGCCGAAGCGGCTGTCGAGGTGGGCCTTCAGCGCCTCGAGGTCGATCTTGCCGGAGACGACGAACGCCGCATTCCCGGCGTGCCAGTTGTCCTTGTAGGCCTTGGCGACATCCGCGAGCTTGAGCGCCTTCACGCTGGTTTCGGTGCCGACGGCCGGAACGCCGTACGGGTGATCCGCGCCCCAGAGTTGGGACAGAAACACGCGCCGCGCGGCGTCGTTCGGCTCGGACTTCGCCGCCTGGATCGCGGCGATCGTATCTCCCTGCACGCGGGAGAAGTCGGCCTTGTCGAGCTTCGGGTGCAGCACCACGTCTGCGAGCAGATCGAGGCTAGGGCCGAGCGTTTCGCCGGTCAGGGCGTCGAGGGCCACGACGACGTTCTCGTCTCCCGCGTTGATGCCCAGCTCCGCGCCGAGCTTCGCCGCATCCGCGGCGATGGTCGAGCTGTCGCGCGTTTTGGTGCCTTCGTCGAGCATACTCGCGGTGAGCGCGCCGAGGCCAGCCTTCCCCTTCGGGTTGGACTCGCGCCCGATCGTCATGTTCAGGCGCACGCTCACGAGGGGCAGATCACCCTGCTCGACGAGGTAGACCGGAATCCCGTTGCTGAGCGAAAACGTCTTGGCCACGGGCGCCGTCCAAGCGCGCTCCGGGCCCGGCGGGGGCACGGTGGCGCGCCACGCGTTTGGATCGGGTGGCGGCGCCGGCGGCGCAACGACGGCCGTTGGTTCGGGCTTCTTTGGGCCGCAGGCCGCAAGGCCGGGGGCGCCGAGCAGCACGAGCGAGGCGAGGGTGAGGGTGAAGCGCTTCACTTGGCACCTCCTGCGGGCTTCGGTTGAGGCATGACGTCCACCACGACCCGGTTGTCCTTGCGGATGGCAGACGCGAACGCCTTTTGCACGGAATCCGGTGTCGCCGCTTCGTAGCGGGCGAAGTCCTTGGCGATGTAGCCTGGGTCCCCCGTGTGGTGGTTGTAGTAGTCGAGGGTGTCGGCCTTGCCGGAGAACCCGCCGAGCTCCTCAAGCCCACGGAGCACGCGGGCCTTCGTGGAGCGCCATGCGCGATCCAGCTCGTCCTGGGAGGGCGGTTTGGTGCGTAGACCCTCGATGACCTGCCACGCTTCGGCCTCAAGGCGGGCGGGCGACTGATCCGGCTTGCCGATGATCTCAACCGCGAACACCGAGCCGTAGGTGAGCGGGTACTGGTAGGCCTTCACCGACTGGGCGATCTGCTTCTTTTCCACGAGCTCGCGGTAGAGCCGGCTCGACTTGCCATCGGCCAGCACCTGGGCGGCGAGCTGGAGATCGGCGTCCCCCGGTTGGAATACGGGAGCGGTAACCCAACCGAGGTACAGCTTCGGCAGCTCCACGTCGTCGGTGAAGCTGGCCCGCTTCTCGGCGGTGATCGGAGGGGCGAGCTGCGTCGTGACGACGGGCTCGGGGCCGGAGGGGAGGTTGCCGAAGTACTTCTCCACCGTGGCCTTGATCGTGCTCTCATCAAAGTCGCCACATACGACGAGGGTGGCGTTGTTCGGCAGGTACCAGGTCTTGAAGAACGTCTTCACGTCGTCGAGGCTGGCGGCCTGCAGATCCTCGTGGCTGCCGATGACGACGCCGTTGTAGGGGTGCGGCGCGGGATAGAGCAGCTTGTAGAACTGCTCTTCGGCCACGCCGTACGGAACGTTCTCGGTGCTCTGCTGCCGCTCCTTGCGCACGACTTCGCGCTGGTTGTCGAGCCGCTCCTGGGTGAGCGTGTCCGTGAGGAAGCCCATCCGGTCGCTCTCGAGCCAGAGCGCGAGCTCCAATTGGTTCGCGGGGACGGTTTCGAGGTAGTTCGTGCGGTCGAAGTCGGTCGTGCCATTCACGAAGGTGGCGCCTGCGCCCTCCAACATCGGGAAGAACTGATCCTCGGGAACGTTGCGGCTGCCCTGGAACATGATGTGCTCGAACAGGTGCGCGAAGCCCGACCGACCGGGCAGCTCGTAGCCGGCGCCGACGTGGTACCAGATGTCGGTCGCGACGAGCGGCAGTCGGTGATCCGGCGAGAGGATCACCTCAAGGCCGTTCTGCAACGTGTATTTTTCGTAGGGGATCGATGGGGCGGGATCGGCGGCCAGGGCCAAGCCGAGAAGAGACAGGATCACCGGACCTCCGAGGGCGGGCCCGGCCTATCGCCCGCGGCTGCGCGATGTCGAAGTGGCGACGATTTTTTTCCGCGGCGCGAAGGGATCAGGGCCGGGTGTTGCGAACCTGCACGGAGCCGGCTCCAGCGTCGACTTCGACGCAGAGTACGCCGCTGACTGCGCCGGCCGTCGGCGTGATCGCAGCGGTAGCTGGGGCCCAGCCGGCTGTGGCCTTGCCGCGGGCAACGACGGTCCAACCGGACGCATCCTTGATCGGCTTGCCCGCCGCGTCCATCTGCTTGTACTTCAGGCGCGCGGCTTTGCCGGTTACGCCGGCCACGTTCCACTCCGCGCTGACGGTGGTCTTGCCGGTGAGCGGCGCGGGGGCGCGACAGGCTACGGCCATTTGATCGGGCACCGCCTTCAGCGTGAAGGAGCCGGCGTTGTCGCTGGCGATCGAGGCCGCCTGCGCCTTGGGGAACACCGTCCACCCGCCGATGATGTTGCGGGGGCCCTTCCCGGGTTTTCCCGCGGGCGCGGCGTCGGCGCCCGCCGCTTCGGGAGCCTCTACGTCGCCCGCGGGCTCCGCAACGGGCGCCTCGGCCTCCGCCGCCTCGACGGGCGCAGCTTCCGCTGAAGCAGCCACCACCGGGGCCGGTGGGATGCTCGCGAGGTCCAGCGCGGCGGCGGGCGCGTGCGTCGTCGTCCAGGCGAAAATGCCCGCGAGAAGTACGATCGTGGCCAGGACCGGGAACAACCAGACGGGGGCGCCGCTGGGCATCGGGGGCCGCGCGGCGTACACCGCAACGGCTTCGTGCTCGGGCACACCATCCCAGTGGTGGCAAACGGTTCCGCGACCGTCCACCACAAACGACCGCGTGGTGCGCACGCCGAGCTGCGTGGCCAGGCGCGAGTCCTGATCGACCAGCACCGCGAGGTCGGCCGGCGCCGCCATCGGATGGGGCACAATGGCGACGAAGCGCATGCCCGAAAACTGAGGACGAAGCTCGGCGACCTCGGCCAGATCGGCCTCGCTTTCGGTGAACGTGACGATGGACCACGTACCCGTGGCGGCGAGGGGATTGGACATGCCGGCGAGGCTATGGCAACCGCGGGTGATCGTCGAGGCTCAGTCGGCGCGTGTGCTCGCGGCGATCTCGAATTGTACGCGACGGTTCCGCGCGCGCCCCGCCTCCGAGGCGTTGTCGCCGAGGGGGCGCGACGTGCCATAGCCCTGGGCCACCACCCGGGAGGGCTCGACGCCGCGCCGCACGAGGTAGGCGCGCACGGCCTCCGCGCGACGTTGGGAGAGATCGAGGTTGTACGGTTCGGTACCGCGATTGTCCGTGTGACCCTGCACCTCGATTCGGGTCATCTCCGGGTGCACGAGGAGCGTGGAGGCCACCTGCTCCAGTACGGCGTAACTGCCTGGCTCGATGTCGGCCTTGTCGAAGGCAAAGCGCACTTGTTCGCGGATCACGACGCTGGTTCGCGTCACTTCGACTTGCTCGGTGGCCAGCGCGGCCACGATCGCGACGGCATCGGTGCCGGGCTCGATCACGACGTCCTTGCGCCACGGACCGTACCCTTCCGCCGTGGCCACGATCTGCCACGTGCCGGGGAGGAGGGCGAGCGCCGCAGCGCCTTCCTTGGTGTTCACGGGCGCCACGCGACCCGGCCCGAACACGCGCACTTCGCCGGCCACGTGCGGGCTGAGCGTCACGGTGACCGGGCGAGGGAGCCAGTCCATCCGTAGCCGCCGCGTTTGTACACCGGGTTGAACATCGATGATCTCGGCGAGGAGCTGCTTGTAGCCGGGGGCTTCCGCCCGAAGGGCCAACGGACCGACCCGCGTGCCCCTGAGCACCGCCATCCCGTAGTCGCCAAGCGGCATCGCGGCCGGCCGCTCGCCCTCTCCGACATTCAAGGTGGCGCCGCGCACCGGGTTCCCGGCGGGATCCACGACTTCGACGAGCAGTTCTCCCCGCTCGGCGGCGGGCTCGGTGAGGACGAGCTCCACCGGAAGCGGTGAGGTCGCGGCGCGGACGTCCACGTCCTGTTGGGCGATCCCGAGGGTTTGGGACACCGCGACGACCACCCACGGGCCGGGATCGAGCTCCAGGGTTCGGTGGCCGTCGGCGTCAACGTGCCCCGCGGCCGACACTTCGCCACCGAACGCGCGAATGAGGGCGTCTGCGGCTGGTCCTGACGGGCCGCGTGCGGCGACGTCTACCCGCCGGGCCGCGAGGTCGAGCCGGGCGTCCATCTCCATGCGCCCGGCACCGAGCGTGACGGAGCGCGTCGTGGGCTTGAACCCCGTCGCACGAAGGTTGAGCTGGTGTTTTCCGGATCGAAGCCCGCCGACCTCGACCGCGCCCGTCGCGGTCGTGGTGCCGACTTCGTGCCCGTCTACGGCCACGATCGCGCCGGAAACGGGGGCGTTGTCGCGGTCGGTAACACGCAACGAAAGCACCGAATCGCCGTCCGCAGAGAGTAGCGTCGCGCCGATCTCGACCACCTGAATGTCGTTCGCGGTCACGACGATGTCCCGCTCCTGCACGCCGTAGGTCGGCGAGCTGATCGCCAGGGTCCACGCCCCCGGCGCGAGCTCGAACCACGCATCTCCGTCTGGACCCAGGTTTGTCGCCTGGATCTCCTCGGGCCCCGAGAATCGGACCCGGGCGTCGAGCTCGGCGTTCTCCACGCCGCGGGTCACGATGTGCACCTGGCCCGGACGCCAGGCGAGCGCCAGGCTCAGCTCGCGAGTGCCGGCGCCAAGGGTGACGGTTTGGGGGACAGAATCCCGGAACCGTGGGGCGATGGCTCGCACCGATCGGGCGCCGGCTCTCAGCCCCTCCAGCGTGAGCGTACCTCCGTTCGCCGTGCGCCCCGTGCTTGCGCCGTCGATCTCTACCTCGGCGCCTTCCACGGGCGCGCCAGCAGGGTCGAGGACCCGGATCACCAGGCGGGCGCTGCCTTCCTCCGCGCGGTTCATCCGTACGTCGATGACCACCAGCGCGGTCTTCCCGGCTTCCACCTCGAATTCACGCTCCTGCGTGCCAAGGTCCTGCGCGCTCGCCACGACGATCCAGTGGCCCGGCACCAGCGTGAACGTGCGCTCGCCGTCGGGACCAATGTCCTGGGCCGGGAGGTCGTCGGGGCCGGAGAAGCGCACTCGTGCGTCGGCCACCGCGCCGGCTGGGCCGCGCGTGACGACGCGCACGCTGCCAGGCGGGCGTTCGAGCACGACAATCGCGAGCTCCGGCGCCGCTGCGGGCGCGGGGACGGGGAGCGACACCACGAGCGGGGCGCGTTCGCGAAAGTCCGCCTGCGTGATCGCGATCGCGTGGTCGCCTGCAGCGACGCCCGCCACGTCGAGGCGCCCGCCCGAGCCCGTCGTGCCGAACGATTGCCCGTCGATCTGCACGCGGGCCTCGGCGACATCTCGGCCTTCCGTGTCCGTTACCGCGAGGCGCAGCGTGGCCTCGCCGGCGAGCGGCTGCAGGATCACGAGCACGCGTTCGGGCCGGAAACGGTCGGCCGAAAGCACGAGTTCGCGGCGTTGGGTGCCCGATCCCGCGTGGGCGACGGTCAGGGTGTAGCGGCCGGGCGCGAGCGTGACGCGCGCTTCGCCGTCCGCGCCGCTGGCTTCGCTCGGCGGGGCGTTCGGCCCTTCCCAGGAGAGCGTGGCGTCGACGGGATGATCGGCGTCGTCGCGGATCGAAACGAGGACGTCGAAAGGACCGGGTGGGGTCGCGGGAGGAGGCGCATCGGCGACGAGGTGGCGACCCGTGACCTGCGGGGCGTTCGCATAGCCCAAGCGAAGGTAGCCTCGGAAGTCGGCCGCGCCGACGCCGGGGGTGATGGCAGTGCCGGCTGCGGCGGTGAGCGTGAGGGAGGGGGAGAGCCTCGACCCGGCCCGGAGCAGCGCCTCACCGGGGCTGGCCGCGAGGAAGGCGGGGGACAGCGGCGCGGCGGAGAACCAGGCTTCCGCCCCCGCGCTGAACCGTGGGTGGAGCTGCACATCTCCGGACAGTGCGAGCCGTGTCCACACGCTGGAGTCCTGTCCCGGCAGGTTCAGGGCCGCGGTGTAGCCGACGCCGAGGTCCACGGTTGCGCCCAAGCGCTCGCCTCGAACGCCGAGCACGAGGTGTGCCCCGGCTCCGAAGCCGCCGGCGCCGAGCAGGAGATCGGGGTTGCCCGTGGGGAGCAGGGCCTCGACGACGGCGTCGACCCCGAGCTCACCGGGGTTTCGGGCCCAGACAAGGCGCACGGGGGCGTACACCCGGAGATCGCCGATCGCCGCGGGGTTTGGCGCGCCGTTCTGGGTGGAGGCGAGCCATACCGGCAGGTCTGCGGCGAGGCCGACGGGTCCGAAGCCGTACGAGCCGCCGACGTGGGCGCCAAAAAGGTCGTCCAAGGGGATGAACGTCGTCGTGCCTTCGCCGTCCGTCAGCGTCGCGACCACGGGTGCCTTCGCTGCCTCCATCGTCACGCAAGCCGACCACGCCTGCGCCGTCGTGCTGCCAGGGGCCCACGCGACGAGCGGCGCCGCCGCGTCCGCTGCGCACGGCGCGATCGCGGTGCCGTGCCCGTCTGCGGCGTGGGCCGCGTAGAACGACGTGATCGCGGCGATGAACTGGGCGATCAGCACGAGCACCCACCGGCCCTCGGCCACCTCCCCCGGGCCAGGGCCGGGGGGAGGGCTGGGCAGATCGACCCTGTCGGCCGCCGCAACCCGCCGATCCGCCTCATCTCCGGCGTTTCCGCAATGCGACCAGGGTCAACCCCAGGAGCGCGACGACGGACGGTCGATGCGCGTCGGCGTCGCACCCGCACCCGCCGGTGTACGACGTGGAGGCTTCCACGCCGTCGCAGTCCTGATCGATGCCGTCGTCTGGAACATCCACGGCTTTGGGGTGAATCGCGGGCTTGGTCGGAGCGCAATCCTCGTTGTCGTTCCAGCCGTCGCCGTCGCGGTCCGCACCGCCTGCGGTGTCGTCCTCGTCGCCCGAAGCCCCCGTGTCATCCCAGGGTTCGCCGCCCCAGTCTTCCTCGTCCCCGAAGTCCACCGCGCCGATGTCGCTTCGCGAGCCATCGCCGGAATACCGGCTCGGGCTGCCCCGGTCGATCATCGGACTCTCTGGCTGCAAGGCGGGGAGGGAGGGGCAGCTCCCGGCGTCGTAGCTTTCCACGAAAAGTGGAGCTTCCCCGAGCAGATCGTGCGCGCCCCATCCGTCCGGAGCGGCGTAGCTGCTGCCGTCGGTGAAGGTCCAGGCGTTGTAGTCGGCGGTAATGCCGCCGCGCCAGGAGGCGCTGTCGAAGGTCGCAGCGCTGTCCACCACCAGGTTGTTCACGAACACGAACGCGGCGACGTCGCCCGCAACGAGGTTGGAGGCCGAGACGTTCACGATGGTGTTGTCGAAGAAGCTCGCGCCGGTGGCCGAGACGGTGACGTCGTCATCCGAGCGGGTATCGACGAGCGGGCCGAGGAGGCTCAGGCCGTTGAAGATGTTTTCCTCGAAGTACAGCTCCGTCGGGCCGGAGACCAACCCATACTCGTTCGCGATCGCGCCGCTCCCGCAGAAGAAGTTCTGGGTGAAGTCCGCGGAGCTCGTGTCGAGTCGGATCCCCGAGTCGGCCGCGGCATCCGCGGCCATGAGGAAGGTGTTTCCTCGGAACTCTGCCGGCCCGCCCGTCACGTAAAACTGCCCATCCATCGCGAAGCGGGAGTCGGAGATCTCGGAGCTGGTCAGCGCGGTGACGTAGGCCACGTACGGCGCGGGCGCCACGCCGCTCGCGCTCACCTCCCTTGCGGTGACCGTGTTCGCTCCGACGAAGAACGTGCTCATTCCGCCGCCGTAGTTGCCGCTGAACGAGACCTCTTCGAGCCACACCGAACCCGCAAAGAGTTCAACAGGCGCCGCCAGCGCGTAGGCTACGGAGTCGACGAACTGGGTGTTGGTAACCGACACGCCCCCGGTTACGAACACCTCCATGTCCGACCCATAGTAGGCGGAGTTCCCAGTGAAGTCACTGCCGCTCACGCTGAGGCTGGTCACCGCTCCCCGGCCGTAGCCATCGCCGCCGTCGAGGACCAGGATCGCCGAGTCTCCCGCTCCGAGAATGTGAACGCTCGTGAGGGAGAGCTCGATGTCGAGATCGTCCGCATACAGCTTGAGCGCGTGCCCGCTCGGGTAGGTCACGCTCACGTTGTCCAGCGTCGTGTCGCAGTCGATGGCCACGATGCCGCCAAAACTCGCGCTTGGCGATTCGAACACGGAGTCGTGCACCACGAGCTCCGTAGAGTCGATGTACAAGCTGGCGTACACCGAATCGTAACCGGGGAAGAGGTCCCGATTGTCGTCGGATTCGTCCATCGCAAATTCGGCCGTGCTCACGAAGGTCACGCCCGAGAGGCCAAAGTGGTCGCCACCCGTGACACGCAGCGGTGGGAGCTCGCAGCCACCGCCAATGTTGCAGATGACGTCCACGTCCACCGAGACGACCTCCTCCACGGCCGCCGGGATGCAATCATCCCGGACGATGTCCAGCGTGTTGGGGCCAGCGGCACCGGCGAGCGCCGCAAACGCCAGGTTCAGGTCGGCGAAGTCCTCCCCCCCTCCGCAGGTGTAGTCCCGCGCGTGCGCGGCACCGGCGAGCAGCGCCGAGAGAGAGAGCAGCATGCGGGCCTCAGGGTACCCCGACCGGATAGAGTTTGCGCTACCCGTGTACACCGCCAACGACGCCATCGACATCTGGATCGTCGAGCGCGCGCTCGGGCAGGGGGGCATGGGCTCCGTGTACCGGTGCCACAACCGGGACGCGAAGCGCATCCTCGCGGCGATCAAGGTGTTGGATTACGGATTGAAGCGCTCTCCGAAAGCGCGGGCGCGGTTCGTGCGGGAGGCGGAGATCCTGTTCGCGCTGGACCACCCGAACATCGTGAAGGTGCGCAACGTGCGGCTGGACGCCGATCCGCCCTACCTGGAGATGGAGTTCGTGGAGGGAGGGAGCCTCGAACGCCGACTTGGCGAGGGCCCGGTGGACGCGCAGACCGCCGTGCGGTGGCTGAGCCAGCTCGCGAGCGCCCTGGCCTACCTGCATGGCCGCGGGATTCGCCACCGCGACATCAAACCCTCGAACATCCTGGTGGGTCGCCACGGAAACGCAACACTCGTGGACTTTGGTATCGCGACAGAGACGGACGGAGACACGCTGAGTGAGGGCGGGCAGGCGATGGGCTCGGTCGCCTACGTGCCGCCCGAGTGGGTGCAGGCCGGCGCGCTCGATCCGGTGCAGTGGGACATCTACGCGCTCGGGGTGTGCGTGTACGAGGCCCTGACCGGAAAAACGGCGTTCGAGGTGCCCACCGGAGGGATGAACTCGCAAGTGTTCTTCCAGGTGCTCACCGCGAAGCAGGGCCACGCGCCGTTCGACCCGGGGCCGGACGTGCCGTACGGATTGCGCACCTTGGTGCGGGACATGACGTGGGCTTCGCCCGCGGAGCGAATCGCCGCGGCGGATGAGGTGGTGGCGCGGATCGCCGCGATCGACCTCGGGGATGTGCGGCCGGATGTGTCGGTATGCGACGAGCCGCGCGCGCCGGGGAGCGTACGTCGGGACTCGCATACCCCGGGCGGCCTCACGATGGTGCCGGGGAACCCCTCTTTCGACCCGGCGTTGGCGGCTCCGAACGCCCTCGGGCGGGCTGGCGCCACCACCCCGCCGGGAGGTTTCGCGGATGCCGGCGCGGAGTCCGGTGGCGCGTGGCCGAAACCGGCGGCGAGCCCGCCTGCCCCGACCGCGCCCGCGCCGCCCGCGCCGCGAAGCGTGACTTGGCTGCCCGTGGCCATCGCCAGCGCCCTGGTGTTCACGGGGATCATCGGCGTTGCCGGGTGGTGGTTTGCCAGGCCCGGTCCGGGCCCAGCGCCGATTCCTATGCCGGATGTCGTTGCGCCGCCCGCCGCGGTTCCGCCCGCCGCGGTTCAGCCTGCCGAGCCCCCGCCGGCCCCGATGGCGGTCGAGGCCCCGCCGCCGCTCCCGCCGCCGCCTTCGCCCGCTGCCGCGTCCGCGGCCACGCCTACCCCGCCCCCCGCCACCAAGGCGCCGGCCGCCCTGCCCAAGACGATCGTACCAACGCCGAATCCTGAGGCTCCCCCCGCCCCCGGGACCGAGCTCGTGGCGATCGCTGCCACCGCCGCGAAGGCGGGCCCAGCCATCACGAACGCGCAGCTTGCTTCGTGGCTCGCAGACCACCCGGACTGGCAAAAAGATGCCGCGATTGCCGCCGGGGCCGCCGACGACAAGTACCTCCGCGGTTGGACCGGGGGCGCCCCGCCGCCCGGCAAGGAGGGCGCGCCGGCCGTGGCGGTGAGCTGGAACCTGGCCAAGGCGTACTGCTCCGGTCGCGGCGGACTCGCCGCGATGGACGCGCCGCCCATCTCCTGGGCTGAAGCTCCGAATCAGCCGTGGATGGAGTACCGTCAGGACCACGGTAAGCCCATCTGGCGCCGCGACGATGGGGTGGTGAGCGATCAGGTGTCGCCCAGCCAGAGCGGCGTGTTCATCGGCTTTCGCTGTGCGAAGTAGTCGGGTCCCGGCTTGAGCTTCCGCCGCGTCTGGGCGCGATTCTGTGCGTCGGGGCGGACCCTGGGGCCGACGGCGGGGGCTCGCGAGGAGTGGCACCGCGGCCGAAGGTGGTACCACGTCACGTTGCTGCGGATCGACGACCCGGCGGTGACCGCGCGCCGCGCCGCGGTGCTCGCGGCGATGCCCGATCTGATCGTTCCGTTCGCCCTCGATCATCCGCACGTCACGGTGTTCGTTCACGGCTTTGTGGACCCCGACCGGCTGGCCGCTCCGCCATGGGAAGCTGAGCCCGTGTCGCTCCGCATCGGCGGCGCCAATGCGTTTCGAAGCTGCGTTTTCCTCGAGGCGCGCTGCGGGCGGATACCGGAGCTTCGCGATAGGTTTTCGGAGATCGAGGAGCGCTGGTCGACCTACCGCCCCCACCTCACGGTCGGGCTGTTTCGGGCGGGCGGCCCGGTCGCCCCGGTCGTGTCTCGGCTGCGCCCCTTCCGCCGCCTCCCCACCCTGGAGGTGCTCGGCCGCGTAACCACCATGCTGCTCGACGCCTTCGATCCGTCTGGCGCCGTACGTCGCTTGACGGAAGTTCAGAATCGCGATGTACTCCCTGCGTCTTTCCCCGCCTCGCCATCGGTGACAGATCGTTGAGCGACCCGTTCGCGCTTTCGCGCTTAGGATGCCCCAATGACGACTCTCGCTGCCCTCTGCCTCCTCCCCTCCGCGTTTGCCGGTCTCACGGTCGATACGTCGGTGGCCAAGCCGGATGTCCACTTCGCCGCGAACGGCGAGCCCGGCGCGCTCGACATCGACGCGAAGACGAACGATGGCATCATCACCGACGATGGCACCAACGTGGTGTTCGTCGTGCCGGTCGCGAACCTGCAGACCGGCATCGAGCTTCGCGATGAACACATGAAGTCGAAGTTCCTCTTTCCGGACAAGCACCCGAACGTTTCGCTCTCCGTGCCCAAGGCCTCGCTCACCTTCCCGACCGAAGTGGGCAAGAAGACCACCGGCACCGTGGATGCACAGTTCACCGCGATGGACGTGGCGAAGCCCACCAAGGTGAAGTGGGAGATCGCCAAGACCAAGACCGGCTACAAGCTCACGGGCAGCTTCGCCTTCGACATCAGCGAGCACGGCGTGGCGGTTCCCAGCTACCTCGGCGTGACGGTGGACTCGAAGATGACGGCGAAGGCGGTGTTCTACGCGGCGGACACGCCGTGAGAGCGGGGCTCGCGGCGTTCGTGCTGCTCATCGTCGGCTTCTTCGCGAAGCCGGCGTTTGCCTACCCGTTCATGATCGGGCACGGCTACACGGCCTGCGCGCAGTGCCATGTTGATCCCTCGGGCGGCAGCGCGCTCACGGAATACGGCCGGGGTCAGGCCGAGATCTTCATGCGCACCGTATATGGAAAGCGCAAAGCCGACTTCGAGCCGGGCCGGATCAAGGACTTCGCGTTTGGTGTGCCGCTCCCGAAGGAGCTGCAGCTCCAGGGCGATTTCCGGAGCCTCATCATCCCCGAGCCCTCCGACCCTCGCTACATCCTGATGCAGGCCGACTTGCGAGCCCACGTGAAAGCCGGGGGCTTCCATGCCTACGGCAGCGCGGGGGTAGTGAGCCAGGGTGCCGACGGGGCCTGGATCACCAGCAACACCGCCAAGGACGGGGCGAACGTCGTTTCCCGCGAGTACTGGGTCGGCTACGACGTGATGAAGGGCCTTTTGGTGCGCGGCGGGCGGCTCGCGTTGCCCTACGGCATCCGGAGCGAAGAGCACATCCTGTTCGCGCGCACCGCCACCCGCACCGACACCAACGACGGCCAGCAATTAGGCTTGGACGCGGTGTATGGCAAGGGCAAGTACCGCGCCGAGCTGATGGGGATCGCGGGGAACACCCAGATCGGCCCCGACGATTATCGTGAGCGGGGGTATTCGGCGCTGTTCGCCTACGCGCCCAAGAACACGTTCGAGGTTGGCGTTTCGTCGATGGTCACGCACGCGAACCTTGATGTCGACTACCAGGAGGAGCGCACGCGCCAGGCCCACGGCGTGTTCGCCCGGTATGCGCCCATCGAGCGTGTGCGATTCCTGGCCGAGGCCAACGTCACGGGATCGGCGCTGGCCGCCGACCCAGCCGCGACCGGTACCGTCGGCTACCTGCAAGTCGACACCGAGCCGACGCAGGGCCTCCACCTGAAAGCCACGGGCGAATGGTGTGATGACGACGGGGCGGATGCGGACGCGGCCACTCTCCGCGGCACAGCCACGGTCCTTTGGTTCTTTGCGCCGCACGTCGACATGCGCATCGATGCGTTCTACGGCACGCTGTATTGCACCCCGGAAGAAGCGCCCTCTCCGATGGGGCTCATGCAACTCCACATGTTCCTCTGAGGTGACCATGCTGCTGCTCATCTCGATGGCCCACGCGCTGAGCTCCTTTCCTTCGATCGTGAGTGATCATCTCGGTATGGCCTGCGTTCCTTCGTGCCTGCTCTGCCATGAAACGCCGGCGGGAGGCTCGGCAACGGCCAACCAGGCCTTCGCGGAGGATCTGGCGGCCGAAGGCTTCGATTACACCGACTCCGCAACGCTCACCGCGGCGCTGGATGCGGTGCAAGCCGGCAGCTACGACGCCGATCAGGACGGGGTGAACGACGTTGACGAGCTCGTCGTCGGGGCCAACCCCAACCCGGGCGGCGTGGACTTCTGCTCGGTGACCGGCCCCCCGGAGGTGACGCGCGGGTGTTTTGCCGACAGCGGATCCACGAGCACCGCGGCGGTGGGTGTCGGCGCCCTGGTCTGGGCCTACGCGTTACGACGGGCGAGGCGCTGATCTGGGCGATTCGCGCAGCCTATTCGCCATGATCGGGCGGAGGTGGCGGCGAATCGCGGCGCGGCCGGTCAGTAGATCTCGCCGGCAAAGCCCAGCGTGAAGGTAGTCAACACGTCGGTGTCCAGGAAGGTTGGGTGAAGGTTTGCCTCGATGGCAAACCCGCTGTGCGTTCCGGGGCCGTGGGGGCCGATCAGCAGGGCTGCCCGCACGTCCACGCCAAAATAGGTGCCGTTGTCCACGTTGCAGGTCGCGGTGCCGAGCGAGCAGCCGGCCAACGCCAGCACGTCGACGGAGGGTCCAGCGCCGACCTGAAGAATCGGGAGATCCAGCTCAACGTTCGCTGAGTTGAACAAGGCGCCGAGCGCGCCGGCGCTCGAGTCGCCAGTCAGGACCAGTCCGCCGATCGCGTGCGGCTGATAGTAGACGGCGAACCAGGGGCTTAGCTGCACGCCGAGCCGGGCCTGCACACCGACCCCGAGCCCGAAGAAGTCTGTGGCGCCCAACGCGGCAAGGTCGGCGCCGAGGCCGAAACGGAGGTGGGCGCCGGGACCTCGGTCGGGCGGCGGGGAGGGCTCCGCGGCGGCGGGCTCGATCTCGGTGGTGGCGAGCACGTCTTGGGCGGACGCAGTGGGGGCCGCGGCAATAAATACAAGTAGAACGAACATCTTTTTAGAGTAAGCACGGATGCAGCCGACGAGGCGATCCGGCCTGCGATCGGGCGAAGAACTCAGCGGTGAGGGGAGGGGCGGCGCCTCAACGTGGTGGCCACCGCCCCGCCGAGCGCCACGGCCAGCCACCCTCCCGGCGCGCTGCTCGTACACAGGCACCCCGGCCCGCCCCCCAGGGACTGTCCTGCGCCGGCGTCGGGGCACGCGCCGATCGCGTTGTCCGTATCGTCACAATCCCCCGCTCGCGCGAGTCCGTCGCCATCCTGATCGTCGTCGCGACCGTCACAATCCTGATCCACGCCGTCGTACCAGTACTCGATGGCGCCGGGGTGCACGATGGGGTCGGCGTCGTTGCAATCGGCGGCAGCGTGGTGGCCGTCGGCGTCGAGGTCGGCGTCGTCGTGGAGATCCGGGCCGCCGAAAGCGCCGATGTCGGCGCGGGTGCCGTCGGGATCGAGGAGGGCGGGGTCGGCGGCGTCGAGCAGCGGACTGGAGCGCAGGAGGCGCAGATCGGCGCTCGATGGATCGTCGGGGTTCCAGGCGAGGAAGCGGGGGTCCGGGCCGTCGCTCCAGGCGCAATCGCGACACACGACCTCGGTGTCGGTGGCGGTGAGGTCGGCGCCGTTGTTGGCAAAGGCCAGGGCGCCGAGGTCGGGGGTTGCGCCGGTGATGGAGAGTGCCGCTCCGGGGTGGCCGACCAGCGTGGAGAACGCGAACCGAAGGTTGGCGGCGTCGATCAGCGCGACACCGGGCTCGGTGCCACTGGCGTTGGCGACGAACTGCACGTTGGTGGCCTGGCTCGCCGGGAGGGGCGAGACGACGGTGAACGCGGCGCCGCCAGACTCGTTGTTCCGGAGGAACACGCTGTTGTCGAGGGCAACGGAGCTTTCTTCGGCCCAAACGCCGCCTGCGTTGCTGGTAAAGGTGCAATCGCTGACGACCAACGACGCGCCGCCCACGGCGACGATGGCGGTGTCGGCGCCGGCGGTCAGCGCGCAATCGGCGAAGGTCGCGGTGCTCGCCTCGATGAAAAACGCGCCCGCGAGGCCCGTGCCCCGCACGCCTGTCGCCGTGAGCGCCGCGCCGTCGCTCACGGAAACGGCGGTTTCGACGGGCCACGCCTCGGTCAACCAGATGACCCGGCTGAGCGTGAGCTGCCCTCCTTCGGCGAGGATGGGGCTGGTTCCATCGAAGAAGCAGTCGGTGAAGCGCGCGGCCGTGTGGTCGAGCGACCACGTGCTCTCCTCGCCGCCCCCGGAGATCGTCGCGTCGCTGATGTCCACGACCGTATCGGCCTGGGCGAACACGCTGCCGCCGCCGCCGTCCGGGCCGGAAGCCCAGTTCCCGTCCCAGCTCCCCTCCGCGTCGGCGAAGCTCCCCCACTCGCCCACCCAGACCGCGCCGCCATGCTGGTCCGAGACGTTGTTTTCCCAAGTGCAACGCAAACACGTCGCGGACGCGCCGACGCCCACGTGGAGCGCGCCCCCGTGCCCGCGGGCGACGTTCTCCGAAAACGCGCCATCGTACATCACGGACTGTGCCCCACTCCCGAGGCGGATTGCGCCGCTCTCCCCCCAATTGTCGCTGAACGCCGCGCCGTAAATCCGCACCGCTACGTCATCGCCGACCCAAAGCCCGCCGACCTCGACGCCCTCGTTGTCCGCAAACGTCGTATTCGAGAGCGTGGCCGTCATCTTGCCGTCGAGGCTCACCGCCCCGAGCGCGCCGTTCCCCTCCGAGAAGCTCACGTTCTCAAGGGTGAGCTCGCCGGCGTCGGCCTGGATCGCCCAGGCTGCGCCGCTCAGTCCGGCGGTGAACACGACGTCCATAAAGGCGGCGGTGCCGTTCTCCAGGTGCACCGCGCCGCTCCCCTCGGGGGTACCGATCCCGGTGAACACACAGTCGCTCACGACGAGATCGGTGCGGTCGAGGGTGACGACGCCCGCGCCGCCTTCGTTGGTGAGCGTGAGCGCCGCGAGTGTGACGTCGGCGCCCTCGAGTGTGAGCAGGGCCGGAAACGCGCCGCCGTCGAGCGTGGTCTGGTCCGTGCCGCTGCCGACGATGGAGATGTAGCGCTCACGAACGGTGTAGGTGCCCGTCCATGTACCCGGACCAAGCTGGATGATGTCCCCCGCGCGGGAGACGTCGATCGCGTCTTGAAGCTGGCCGTAGTCGCCGGTGCCATCCTTGGTTACCCAGATGGTGTTGGCCCAGGCGGCGGCGAGCCAGAAGAACATGGCGCAGCGTAGCCGCGATCGGCACGGTCCGCCGACGCCGGCACCGCGATGCCCGGCGACGCCCGTTGGCCCCGGGATTTGGCCGCGGGCATCGCCCTACAGGATCGTGCTGATGTCGCCGCAGGGCTCCAAAACCATCCCACCCGAAACGGCGCCTTCGGCAGGATCGGGGTCGGCCTCTTCGAGGTCGTAGATGTACTGCCCCGTGTACGTTTCCATCGTGACTTCGAACGTGTAGCCGGCCTCTTCGTCGCCCGAAACGGTGAGGTCGAAGGCTTCGGGCGAGCCCTGCCACCACGAGCCGGTGTAGAAGTAGCCGGCGCTGTTGTAGCGGTCCTCCTCCCGGTATTCCCAGGTTCCATCGCCCATCGCGCACGACACCGACACCGTCGCATCGAACAAGGTGCCGCCGGTGATGTCGAGGCCATCGTCGTAATCGGCGAGGATGCTCATGGAACATTTTCCAGCTTCTTGAACCACCGACGCGTCCCAGTCCTCCCCACCGGCGCCCATGTCCTGCCCGGCGAGCTCACAGGTTACCTCGCTCCGGGGGTACACCACGACGACGATGCGACCGTCGCGCTCGGCCGCGAAGCCCGCGCCTCCCACCAGCTCCGCGCTCTCCCCGTTGCTCGTGATCACGCCGGTCAACGGCGCCAGCTCATCGGGAGCGGCGGGATCGCAGGCCAGGAGCGTGATGAGCAGCGCAGTCATGGCGTCGTCCTCGGCGGCAGACTATCACCCCGCCGTGCGCGACGACCCGTTCGACTCCGCCCCGTTGCCGGCCAGCGTTGTGGCCATCGGCAATTTTGACGGCGTGCACCGCGGCCACCGGGTGGTGCTTGAGGCACTTTTTTCAGCTTCAGCGAGGCTTTCCGCCCCGAGCTGCGTGTACACCTTCGACCCGGCGCCCACGGCGGTGGTCGCGCCGGAGCGCCACCAACCTCGGATCCAGACGTTGGCGAACCGGATCCGTTGCCTCCGTGCGGCGGGGGTTGACCACGTGGTCGTGGAGCGCTTTACCCGCGAGTTTTCGAGGTACTCAGCGGAGCGTTTTGTGGGGGAGGTGCTCCTCGCTCGGCTCGGCGCCCGCGCGCTGGTCGTTGGGCACGACTTTCGTTTTGGCAGCATGCGAGCGGGGGATGCCGGCGCGATCCGTCGGCTCGCGCCAGAGATGGAGGTCATCGAAGTCGCGGCGTTTGTAGAGGGAGCGGAGGCGATCTCGTCGTCGAGGGTGCGGAAGTTGATCGCGGGCGGTGAGGTGGAAGCCGCGGCCGCGCTCCTCGGGCGGCCCGTGACCGTGAGCGGGCAGGTGGTACACGGGGATGCACGCGGTAGAACGATTGGATTCCCGACGGCGAACGTGGACGTGGACGAGGAGCTGCGCCCGGGAAACGGAGTGTACGCGGTGCGTGCCCGGCTCGGCGACGGGCGGGTGGTGAACGGGGTCGCCAACTTTGGCACCCGGCCCACCGTCGATGGCTCCCGATACGCGGCGGAAGTGCATCTATTGGAAATCGACGAGGATCTCTACGGGCAACCGCTGGAGGTGGCGCTGCTCCACCGGCTGCGTGAGGAGCGTCGGTTCGGCTCGGTCGCGGAGCTGGTGACCCAGATCCGCCGCGACGTGGCGGCAGCGCGGGCTTTTCTCCGATGATAAATGGGAGCACGAGGGTGTTTGCCTTGCTCGGGCACCCGATCCGGCACAGCCTCTCGCCGGCGATGCACAACGAGCTGTTCCGGCGGTTGGGCGTCGACGCCGTGTACGTTGCGCTGGACGTTCGCCCGGACGACGCTGAGCGCGTAGCGGATTCGATCCGCACGCTCGGCCTGGCGGGGTGCAACCTCACCGTTCCGTTCAAGGAGCGGGTCGTTCCCGGGCTGGATGCGCTCTCGGAGGCCGCGGCGTGCTCGGGGGCGGTAAACGTTGTGTTGTCGGAGAACGGCAAGCTGATCGGGCACAATACGGACGGGGAGGGGTACCTCGCGGCGTTGCGGGAAGAGCTTGAGGTGGAGGTGGGCGGCCGCCGCTGCGTGGTGCTCGGCGCCGGGGGCACGGGGCGCGCCGTTGCCGCAGCGCTCGCCGGGGCGGGCGTCGCCTCCGTTACCTTTCTCAACCGTACGGCTGCCCGTGCGGAGCACGCCGTGAGCACGCTCGCCCCCCGATTTCCGGGGGTTCGCTTCGGATTCGCGCCGCTCACGGCTGCGGCGTTCGGGGCCTCACCCTGGGACCTGGTGGTCAATTGCCTCTCGGGGGCCGGGGTGCCGGCCGTTCTCGGCTTCCCGGTAGACGGACTGGCGCCAGGCGCGGTGTGGACGGACGCGAACTATTGGATGGCGGACCCGCCGCTCCTCTCCGCATGCGCCGCTCGCGGCGTACGCATCCAGCGCGGGATTGGGATGCTGCTCCACCAGGGAGCCAGGTCCTTCGAGCTTTTTACGGGGCATCGGGTGTCGAGCGACACCGTTCGGGGCGTGCTGAACATCGGCGGCTGGTAGACTACGCCGGCGATGTTTGGTCAGCTCCCGTACCTGGTGTTCGCCCTGAGCTTCGGCGCGGCCATTTTTGGCGTGGCCCGAACGCTGATGCCGCGGGACCTCTCGGTGGAGGGCGCAGCGGGCTCGCTGCCGGGCGGGGTGGAGTCGGCCAAAGAAGCGGTGCTCGTTCACGCGCTCCGACCGTTGTACGCGATTTTCGTCCCGTTTACGATGCCGCTGGGCCTCAAGCCCTACCGCCTGCGCATCGAGCGGCAGTTCGTGGCCGCCGGCATGGTCGGCGTGATGAGCGCCGACGAGTTCTTCGCCTACAAGATCACGATGGGGTTGTTCTTCGAGTTCAGCTTCGGCATCGTGCTCGCCTACGTGATCATGGGGATCAACCTTCCGTTTCCCTTGCATTTCCTTCTTCTTGCATTGGGCAGCTTCTTCCCCGACTTCTGGATCTCCGGCGTCGTGAGCGGGCGCCAGCTCCAGATCCGAAAGAGCCTACCGTACGTGATGGATCTGCTCACGCTGTCTGTGGAGGCGGGCCTCGACTTCATCGCGGGCGTAGGGAAGGTGTGCGAGAAGGCCAAGCACGGGCCGTTGGTGGATGAGCTCTCGTTCACGCTGCGCGAGATCCAGGTGGGGGCCACCCGCCAAACGGCGCTGCGGAACCTCGCCTGGCGCCTCGACATGCAGGAGATCCGCAGCTTCACCGCGCTATTGATCCAGGCCGACATCCTCGGCGCCAGCATCGGCCCGGTGCTGCGCGCGCAGTCCGACCTGCTCCGCACCCAGCGCTTCCAAGCCGCGGAGCGCGCCGGAGCCTACGCCGCCACGAAGCTCTTGTTTCCGCTCATCCTGTTCATCATGCCGGCGGTGTTCATCGTCATCTTCGGGCCGATCGCGCTCAACTTCATCTATGGCGACATGGTGATCGGTGGCTGAGCTGGTGGTCCGAAACGCGACACGCGGTTTCGTGCTGGCCGAGCGCGCCCGCGTTGCGAAGACATTCCTTTCTCGTGGCGTTGGGCTGCTCGGCGCCAAGAACGCCGGCGGCGGGTTGTTCATCGAGCCGTGCAGCAGCGTGCACACGATGTTCATGCGCTTCGCGATCGACGTGATCTTCCTTGATCCGGGGGATGCGGTCCTCGCGGTGTATGCGCCGCTGGCCCCATGGCGGGCGACGGCCTGGGTGCGGGGGGCGAAGCGGGTTTTGGAGCTGGACGCGGGCGGGGCGAAAGGCACGCAGGTGGGGGATCGATTGGAGTGCGAACCATGCGGATAGTGGTCGTGCGCGGGCCGGAGATGGCCGGTCCCTTCGAGCTTACCGAGGGAACGAACGTGATCGGTCGGGACCCGACCGCCAATGTGCGGCTGCAGAGCCGGCGGGTGTCCCGTCGGCATTGCGTGGTGGTGCTCGCGGAGGGGCGGGTGCTGGTGCGGGATCTCGACTCGGCGAACGGGATCGTGGAGGAAGGCGGACGAAGGGTGAAGGAGCTGGAGCTGCGGCCCAACGGGCGGATCCAGATCGGCGACTTCGTGCTTCGCCTCGAAGACCCTGGGATCACCGACGACCTGGAGCTGGAGGACGATCCGCTCACGGCCGAGGACGACCTGCACCTCGACGACGAAGACGAGGACACGCCCATCCCGAGCGGGCCGATGCCCGTCTTGCGGCATCTGCCGCGGCGGATCAGTGGAGTTCCAGACCCGGGGAGCGCCACGCTGGACGCATTTGCGTCGCCCGTGGCGAAGGCAGGCCGAGGCGCCCGTCCGCAGCCAGCCGCCCCGGCGCGGTCGGCGCCGGCGCCCAAGCTTGTCGCGGCGCCCCCGGCGGCGCCTGTGCCGGTGGCTGCGCAGCGACCGCACACCGCGCCGAGCGCACCGCCGGCGCCACCCCGGCTGGAAAAACCTGCGTTTCCGCCTCCGCCCGTGGTGGACACCGCTTCCCCGTCGTTGCCGCCTTCGTTTACCCACGTGCCGCCGCTCAGCGATCACCCTACCGCGGAAACCTCGTCGCGATTCCCACCCCCGATCCTGCCGTTCGCGCCCGCGGCGGGTGGGTTTGGGGGCTTCGCGCCTGCGCCCGCCCGGGCGGAGCCGTTCGCGCCGCCGCCCGCCCCTCCCCCGCGGCCCCCGGCGAACGAGGACTCGAGCCCTTCCGTGCGCCCGGTCGCACCGCCGACTCCGCCGAGCCCCGCGCCGGCGCCGCCGCCCCCCTTCCTCCCGAAGTACGCCGACGATCCGCAGAGCGCATCGGAGGAGGCGGCACGGGCTTCCACGCGCTTGCCGGCGATGAAGCACGCAGAGCCGGCGCGCGATCCGGCCTCCGGATTGCCCTGGTTGGTTCAGGCGGCCGCGGTACTATTCGCCGTGGCCGGGTTGGTGACGTGCGCGCCGATCGGCGGCTTGTTTGCGCAGGTTTACGAGACTTCGGCCGCGGCAGAGGAGCTCAGCTTGCAGCGAGGCGAGGCCATCACGGAGGGGCTTGGCCACCGCAACGCGGAAGCGATCGCCACGGGTCGGGCGATCAACCTGGATGCGGCGTACGTGTTGTCGTCGGCCGGGGTGCAGGAGGCGGCGGTTACAGACACCGCGGGAACGGTATTGGCGCCATCGCAGCGGGCGGGAACGACGCTTGGACGCCACGAAGTTCTGCTGGCGGCGCAGGAGGCACACGCCGTGGCGAGGGCGGAAGCGGAGGGTGGGAGCTACGAGATCGCGGCGCCGATCCGCGGCGAGGTCACGGGCGGCTCCGGGGCGCAGTCCGTGGTGGGCTACGCCTGGGTACGGTACGACCCGAGCGTGACGGCGGGGGAGGTCGTCAGCCCGTGGTTGCATGGCTTCGCCGCGGTGTTCGTCGTTGCGGCCGCGCTGGGGCTTCTGGTGGGCGGCGGGTGGCTGCTTGTGTTCCGTCCGCTCCAAGCGCTGCGCGACGAAACGGAGCACGCGCTGCTCGACCACGTGGACAAGGTGGTCCCCCCGGTTCGCTGGCCGCTGTTGGAGGAGCTTTCGAGCAGCATCAATCGGGTGATCGTGCGAGCGCGGAGCCGCTGAATCTCAAGGCAGGGGGCGATCCGGGCTAAAGATTTCCACGTACGTGCCGCTGGAGGGAGAATGTTGCCGCTCCTGTTCTTGACGCTATCGTTCGCGCGCGCGGAGGAGCCGCCTGTTTCTGCTCCCGACACCTCGTCGCCGGAGAGCGCGCCCGAGCCAGCGCCGACCCCGCCCGCGCCAGAAGCTACGCCTGAACCTGCGCCATCCGAGCCCGCGGCCGCCGCCCCCGCCGCCCCCGCCGCCCCCGCCGCCCCCGCCGAGGCGGCCGCGGCACCGGTCCCGCCGCCGTCCGCCGAGCCGACCCCGGCCCCTGCCCCCGAGCCCACTTCCGAACCCGCGGCCGCCGACGCGCCACCTACGGCTCCGCCCATCGACCTCTCGCAGGCCGAAGCGGCGCCGACGCTCGACAAGAAGCTGCTACGCTTCCTCAAGCCCTCCCCGTTCCACCTGCCGGCGAACCCACGCGGGCAGATCGATTTTACGGCGTACACCCTGGAGTGGGGCGAGGTGAAGCTGGGAGTGAGCAACATGTCGATCGGCGTCCTGCCGCACGTACAGGTGGGCACCAGCGTACCGCTTGACGTGCTGGGAATTCCCAACGTCCAAGCCAAGATCCACGCCACGGAGGGCGGTCCCTTCGACATCGCCGCGTGGGTTGAGTACGACGCCCTGGTTCGCACGGACTTCGACGCGACGCTGCTCACGGCCGGCGGGATCACCTCGTTCCAACTGGCGAAACCCTGGGGCCTCCACATCGGCGGGAGCTACACCCGCGGCAACATCGCGGGGGACATCAACCTCGAGTCGCTACCGCAATTGATCTGGTTCCTCGATGAGAGCGGCGCCGGCAATCCCGACCACGCCGAGTCGTTGCTGCACGTCGAGACCGTGAACGTGCGCGTCGCGACGGATATCCGCTTCAACCGGCGGGACGCCATCGTGCTTCAAGGCTCGGCGACGATCTACGCGAACGTGGAGCACGACGCGGAGCTGTGGGTGCCGACGTTCCTCGGCCTGGAGGAGGCGCTCGATCAGAACGGCTTCATCTCGCCCGAGCAGGCGGGCATGGCCAGCATCGCGTGGCAGTTCTGCTGGGAGCACTGGGAGGCGCGCGTTGGAGCGGGCGTATCTAGCATTCCGGGCGCGTGGGTGCTCAACACCTGGGAGCTGAGCTACCGCTTCGGCGGTAAAACGCGCATCCGCGAGCAGCGCATGCTCGACACCTGGCAGAAGAACAAAGAAGACCTCAAGAAGCCACCCCCGAAGGCGCCAAAGACTCAGCCGCCAAAGCCGTAGCGGACGGCGAGCGTTGGCACCGGGTAGAAGCCCGCCTGCCCGCATCCGGTGGCGTCGGGCACACAGGGGGCGTCGCTGCCGCCGACGCCGAGCTGCAGCCCAAGATCGAGGCTGAACCGGCCCAGCACGAGCCTCCCGCCGCCACCCAGGCTGCCCGCCTGGATCGTCACCAGCTCGTTGGCGATCACCGAGTAGGTCAGCCCTCCGAGCGCGGCCCAATGCGCGCTGAGCGTCCACACGCCATCCGCCGTGAGGAAGGCTCCAGCGCCCTCCACGGAGGGCAGGTCGAGCACGTGCAGGTTGAGCGCGATGTGGCGCTCACGCGGGCCCCAGGCGGCAGCCACACCGGCCCCGAGTCCCATCGCGGCCGCCTCGGTTTGCGGGCCTGCCCCGTACAGGCGCAGCGCCCCCGCGGCGACAATCGCACCCCGAAACGTCCATTCCCCGTGGGCCCGGCTCCACCCGACCTCCAAGGCAGAGTAGTTCGTGAACCCCTTCGCGTCGGGCAGCGGCGCGCCGCCAAGCACCACATCCCACCCCTTCCCGAGCCCAGCCTGCCCGCTCAAGTACGCCAGCTCGTAGGATTGCATCCATACTTCGCCCGCGTTCAGCTCATGAACGCCCCAGCCGAACATCCCCTGCGGCGCGTACAGGGCAGGCGGGTGATCGGCAGCGGTGCTCTCCACGCCCCCTACTATGGCGTCAACTTCACCCGTCGGCGCGCCTCGACGCAATTCACACCGCCGCGCTCAAAGTCGCGACATGTGCGCGGGCGGTCGTCGTAGTGCGCGCACCGGAAGTCGTCGCCGAGGCAGATGCAGCGTGGGCCAGCGCGGCGCACATGGAGGCGCCCGTCCTGCTCGTGGGTGAGGTCGCGGTGGCGGCTCACGAATGGGTCGCGACGGGATACCTCGACGGTGTGATAGGCCTCGCGACAGCAGGCGCCGCATTGCAGGCAATCGAGCGCTACTTCCGTGGTGTGGGAGGGGCACGCGGGCCAGTCGAAGCGCACCGGTTCGCTGCCGTGGCGCAAGCAACGGTCGCTCCGCTTGCCGGGCTTGCGCCACACACACGTGAAGCAGGTGGTGTCTGCAGGGGCGACGCCGGGTCGATCCGCCGGCCAGAGCGGGTTCACCACGTCGGCCAGCCGCCGAGCGCCTGGGTGTCGACCCAACCTCCCACGACGGAGGCGGGTAATCCGCGGGAGAGGATCGAGCGTACCTCCGCGAACTTCGTCCAGCCGCCCGCCACCGCCCCGCCGCGCGACCAGCCGTTCGGCTCGCGCGCGAGGCTGAAGGCATTCACGGGGTGAACGCCGGGGATCGTGACGTAGACGAACGCGCTCTCGGCGGCCCAGTCGCGACCTGGCCCGGCCTGGGTGGCGCGGAAGGTGTCGCCATCCAGCCAGAGGGGGACGTCGTGGGTGGGCGTGGCGAGATCGGTGCCAGCCCACCCCATGCCGATCGCGGGGATGCCGACCGACTGGAGCGTCCAGATCGCGAGGCTGGTTTCCATCGCGCAGTCGCCGATGAACTGCCCACGTTCTTCGCGTAGCTTGAGCTGCAGCGACGCGCTCACGCCTTCGGAGGGGAGCACGTGCTCGCCGTCGACCACTCCCAAGTCCACGCCCTTCATGCGTTCCGTGTTCCACGCCTTGCAGGTGGCCTTCTCGATCTCGCCGGCGCTACACAACGTGCGCATCAGGTCGTCGTTGGTGCGGTAGGCAAGGCTCTTCCAGAGCTGCGCGTCCACAAAATCCGCGGTCAACGCGGCGGAGGGGTGCATCGGGGCACGGTCGCGCAGGGCGGCGAGCTCGGCGGCGCCAGGAACGAGGAAGCGGTACCGCGCCGCGGTGAGCGTTTCCTGCTCGCCGGCGATCGCGAAGGTGCCGTAGGCGATGGTCTGCGCCGCGGGCCACGCCCACACCAGCTTGGCGAAGGCATCCCGGTCGGAGAAGCGCCAGGTTGCCCCGGAGGCTTCGAGGAACGCATCCAACGACTGCCCGTAGGCGAGCCAGGCCACCGCGTCGGCATCTACGAGGCTCACCACGTCGTCCGCCACCTTCGCGCGGATCGCCCCGAAGCCGACGGCCAACGCGACGGCCAGATCGGGATCGGTGATGTTCCCTGCGGTGACCAGCGCGTCGAGCACATCGAGCGCATCTTCGGGTTGAACGCCGAGGAGCCCACCCGGGCCCACGTCCTCCACGGTGCCATCGAAGGACTTCACCACCGCCACGACGGAGCCCGCGTGCGCCGGGTCGAAGCGGGCGCTGCCCGAGAGGTCGAGATCGATGCTCAGCGAGTCCTCGCCCATGTCGGGGAGCACTTCGCGGGCAAGAAAGGGCGAAGGTCCGGCATCATCGAGCGTCGCCTCCCGCGACCAGCCCTGCCCGAAGCCGAGCCGGAGATCGGCCGCGGGTCCGCCGCGAACGTCCAGATCCAGCCACACGCCATTTTCGACGACGCCGACGCCTTGTGCCGTGCCGACCAGGTGCGTGCCCACCAGGCGAAAATCGGCGTTGTACAGGTCTACGCGGATGTCTTCGCCTTGCCGATCCGGGAGGGGGCCCGAGGGCGACGCGGGCAACAGTAGGGTGCGGAGGCGCTCATCGGCCGCGAGCAGGACGATCGCCACGTCCGCGGCGGACTCTTCGTCCGTGTGGCGGAGCACAGCTTCGGCGAGCGGCGCGTCGATCGCGACGAGGGCGGCCCAAGGATCCGCGTCGGTGTCCGCCTCGGATTCGGAAGCGCCGGCGGACGCGGCTTCCAAACCGCCATCCTGCGCGTGCGCCGGTGCCACGAGCGCCGGGAGCAGCGCGGCGATGGCGGCCGCCGCGAGGCACACGAAAAGCGCGCTGATTGGGGCCGGAAGCGGGTCGTCAGCGGTCACGCACAGGAGGTATTCACGGATGTGCGGGCGTGCACCTTCGCGGCCGGTGGCGGGACGAACCAAGACTTGAGCACTGGGGCCTACCCCTCCATCGCCCGGATGAAGCCCTGATCGGCATACGCGAGCAGGGCGCGGTCGCGGGTGATGAGGGTCGCGCCCTCGTGACGGGCCGTTGCGGCGATGATCCGATCTGCGGGGTCGCCGTGCAGGTCTCCGGGCAACCGCGTGCTGCCCACTGCGATCTCGGTCGAGAGCGGGACGACCCGCAGGCCGGTTCGCCGCGTGGCCTCTGCGACCCATTCCGTGCAGTCCATCTGGAGCTGCACTCGGCCCCTGGCCTCCAGCATCGCCAGCTCCCAAACGGAGATCGCCGAAACGGCGAGTCGGGAGCCGGAGGCCAGGCGAACCGCGTTCAACGCGCTGGGAGGAAGGCGCTCCGGCCCGCCGTTCACCAGCCAGATCCAAATGTGCGTGTCGAGCAGGAGAACGTCTAACGATCCGCTTCCCACGTGTCCTCCAGGGGGGCCACAAGGTCGCCGGTGACGGTCACCGTGCCGCGCATGCAGCCGAAAACATCCACGGCCTCCGCCTCGCTCACCGGCACCAGCTTCGCAACGGGGCGTCCGCGCTTCGTGATGATCAGCTCGCGTCCCGTCTCCGCGACCTCATCCATGAGCCGGAGGCAGCGGGCCTTGAACTCACCGGCGGGGATCTCCATGGCACATCTCACCATGGTCATACAACCATGGTCACAATGCGTCAAGCCGCTTGCGCCCGCGCTCATGGCCCCTTCAACCGGCCCCAACGGTACCCCCAAGGTGGGAGGCCATCGACGGTGTCTGCCGAGAGGTTCACCTCCACAGCGAGGTTCCCGCTGCCGGTTTCGCGGACGAAGGACAACACCCGTTCATCCTCCATTTTGTAGGTTGTATGTGGGTTTGTATCGAGTTCCCACACCTCGCGAACTCGCATCAGCGTGTGGACGAGCGAGAGCATACTCGTTGGGTCGTGGGCCTCGTCGTTCACGTTGGTGCCGATCGCGAAGCTGGGGTCGGGCGGGAACCAGGGGGTACCGTCCGTGAAGCCCGCAGCGGGACCGGCGCTCCAGGGCATCGGCGCGCGCATCGCGTAGTCCTGGCCCGTTCCCGTGGTTGCATTTGCCAGATCGAGCTCTTCCCCGTAGTAGAGCACCGGCGCGCCGGGGAGGAGGAGCTGAGCGACACGCAGCGCCCGACGCGCGCGGCCATCCGGCACCACGTTCGGAAGGCGGTCGAGATCGTGGGAGCCGAGGAAGAAGCCCATGGAGTCGGCGTGGGGGCCTTGCGCTGCGAGCACCTCCAGGAGCGGGGCGGCGGAGGACGTTCGGATGGCTTCCAACGCCGCGTCGTGGCGGGGAAAGTCGAGCACCGCGTCGGCTCCGGGGGCGCCCTCGGCGTTCAGCCAGGAAACGGATCGGTCTACCTCCCATTCGCTGGCTTCGGCGAGGAAGAAGGGGGCGTTGTGCCGGCCGCGGGCGGCTTCGATCAACTCGCCAAGCAGGGTGTGCGACGCCGCGGTGCCCTCCACTTCGTCTGCTTCTTCCACGAGCATGAGCACGGCGTCGAGCCGGTAGCCGTCCACCCCCGCGTCGAGCCAAGCCTCAAACGTGGACTCCATGACGCGGCGCGTCGCTGCGTTGGTCCAGTCGAGGTCGGGCATGTCGGGGCCGAAGTAGGCGTAGTAGCTGCCTTGGTCCGTGGAGGGGTACCAGCGTGTCGAGGCGGCGGCATCGCGATATGTGTAGCGTTCGCGGGACTCGGCGTCGCCCGATTCGGCGGCGACGAACCAGGGGTGATCGCGGTGGGTGTGGTTGAGCGGGAGGTCGAGGATCACGCGCATTCC
>BJHF01000074.1 GCA_014191855.1 Deltaproteobacteria bacterium | reverse complement strand
CCACCTCGTTCACGGCCCCGACGGGCGCCTACGTATACCAGTCGGCGATGTGGCAGGCGACGGTGCGCAATGTCGGCAACAAGGACGCCGCTTCTGTGACGCTGACTGTTCAGCTCCCCGTTACCCACACGAGTCCCACCGTGTTCGTGATGGGCACCCTCGGCGCGAAGAGCTCCACCTGCTCGGCGAGCGGAACCAAGCTGGTCTGCAACGTCGGCGCGGTGAAAAAGAGCAAGTCCACGACGGTCTACTTCTACTTGGCATTGCCAGAAGCGGCGGAGGACCTCAACTTCACGGCGACGGCGAGCACGAGCGGCGAGAGCAACACGGGAAACAACGCCTCGGCGGCGACGGCCTCGCTCAACAACTACACCCCCACGTTCACGCCTGCCGTAGACGTGACCAACCGCCACTGCACCGGGACCGCGCTCACTTCGTTCTTTGAGTGCGAGAAGTACCCCAGCTCGATCTCCGAGCACGACGCCACGTTCAATGCGGATGGTTCGGTTTCTTTGCCCGACGACGCGAGCTACACCGGCGCCTGGAGCCTGGCCGGCGCGGAGCTGTCGTTCAGCTACGTCGACTCGACCGGGGCGACCGTGGCCGAATTCGTGGGATACGGCGTGGACACGACCGGTTGCTGGGAGGGGCTGACGACCTTCGGCACCAGCACCTATGTAGCGCCCTACGAAGTGTGCCTGAAGTAGTGGGGCGCCCGACCCGATAAGGACGTTGCGTGCACGCCTACGTCGTCATCGATGTCCTCGACGGTTCGCCGGTGGCCCTGGTTCCCGGGGACATCGTCGGGCGATCCTCGGCGTCGGCGCTGCAGGTGGACGACGGGCGCGTGAGCGAGGCCCACGCCATGATCAGCCTGCGTGAGGGGGAGCTGCAGCTCCTCCCGCTCCGGGGCGCGCTCGCGGTGGCGGGGGAGCCCGTGCCGCACGCGGCCCTGCGCCCGGGGCTAGAGGTGGAGCTTGCGCGGGGCGTCGTGCTGCGGATCCTTGAGGTACACCTACCCGAAAGCGTGCTAGGGATCGAGGGGGAGGGGCTCCCACGACAGAGCCTTCCTTCGGTGGCCTCGCTGGTGTTCGGGGGCCGACCGAGGCTCGTGAGCGGCTGGCGCGGGGACAGCGCGGCGCAGCTCTGGAGCGCCGGGGACAGTTACCGCCTTCGGGTGGGCGCAACGACCCGGGAGGTCGAGGCGGGGGACGAATTGGAGGTGGAAGGGCGAGTGATCCGCTTTGTGTCGATCCCCCTGGGTGAAGCCGGGCCGCGGACGACCCGCCGGCATGGGGACTTCGGTGCGCCGCTTCACATCGTCGCGCGGTACGACACGGTGCACGTAACGGGTGAGAGCAACGCCCCCGTGGTGTTCGCGGGCATGCAGGCGCGGTTGCTGTCGGAGTTGGTGGCGATGGACGGACCCGTTCCCTGGACGGTGCTTACCGCGGAGCTCTGGCCCGGCGAGGAAGATGCGGCGATCCGGCGCGGCCGATTGGACGCGTTGATGCTGCGTCTGCGTCGCCGGCTGCGGGCGGTGGGGTTGCGAGCCGATCTCGTTCGCGCCGACGGATCGGGCACCGTCGAGCTGGTGCGCTACCCGAGCGACCGGGTGGAGGACTTCACCTGAGCGCATGGGCGTGGTTCGAGGCGCGGCGCCGTAGACCGGGATACATCTGTTCAGGTGACGCCGGCCGCGCGCATCGCCTGCCTCGATCTCGACACGTTCTTTGTGTCCGTGGAGCGGCTGCTCGATCCGACGCTTGTCGGCGTCCCGGTCGTTGTCGGCGGGCGCAGGGGCGACCGCGGCGTCGTCACCTCGTGCAGCTACGAGGTGCGGCCGCTGGGCGTGCATTCGGGGATGAGCCTGCTCGAAGCGGCACGGCTGGCCCCGGAGGCCGCCTTCGTGCCGACGCGCCACGACACCTATGGTGCGCACGCCGCCCGGGTCAAGGCGATCCTGGAGCAGTGGTGCCCGGTGGTGCGAACGGCGAGCATTGATGAGTTTTACCTCGACTTTGCCGGCTGCGAGCGGATGTACTCACGACGAGAAGACCGGAGCGACGACGCCACGATCGAGCGCACCGTGCGGGAGATGCGCGCGGCCATCCAGGTCGAAACCGGGCTGCCCGCGAGCGTCGGGATCGCCGCAGCGAAGGCGGTAGCGAAAATGGCGAGCGGCCGGGC
Organism: Deltaproteobacteria bacterium; assembly: GCA_014191855.1. Classification (GTDB taxonomy): domain Bacteria; phylum Myxococcota_A; class UBA796; order UBA796; family SXON01; genus SXON01. The sequence goes on along the minus strand of BJHF01000074.1, from coordinate 30,245 downwards.
GAAGCCCGCGGGTGTGGTGATGGTGCCGGCGGGAGCGGAGCGAGCGTTCGCCGGCCCGCTCCCGGTTCGCAAGCTGCCGGGGATCGGGCCGGTCGCCGAGAAGGTGCTGGTCGCCGCGGGAATTCGCACGCTCGGGGAGTTGGTGCTCGTCGCCGATGGGTCTGGCCCGATCGCAGGCATGGCAGCACACTTGCGCGAATCGCTGAAGCCCAGCGGCCCGCTCCCCGACCGGGATCGGCCGGCGTTTCGCGAGCACGACGAGGCAGCGGAGGGCAGCCTTTCCAACGAGCGCACGTTCTTCGCCGCTCTCGGCAGGGAGGACCTGGTGTGCGACGCGCTGCGTTCGCTGGTGGAGCGGGTCACGTGGCGCCTGCGAAGGCGGGGGGGCACGGCGCGCACGGTCACCGTCAAGATCCGGTACGACGACTTCAGCACCTTCACGCGCGGGCGCTCCGGCCCTCCCACGAACGCGGAGCGGGATGTGCTGGCCCTCGCGAGCTCGCTGCTTCGCGGAGCGTGGGACGGCCGCCGACGCGTCCGTTTGTTGGGGGTGCAACTGGCGAATCTGAGCGCGGCACCCGCCGACGGGGAGCCGGCGCAGCTCCCGCTGTTCCCACCGCGCCCGCGGGCGGGGGTGGCCATCGACGCCGTGCGGGAGCGCTTCGGGTATGAGGCGATTCGGCTGGGGGTGGCCTCGCGCTGAGGCGCTATCCGCCCAACCGCCTCCCAAACTCATCCCGCACGGCCTCGGCGCTCGTCTCCGGCGGGCCGACGGGGCCCACCCACACCGTCGCCCGCTCGACGACCTCCGCGGCCAACAAGCGCGCCGCCAACGCCGGCGCATCGTCACCACGCACCGTCAGCACCACGTTCCCGCGGCGCGCGATCACCAGGCCAAGATCCCCTCGCGCCTCGTCGGCGCCCGCCACGCTCACCGGCGGAAACATCCGCTGCGCCGCACCGACTTCGAAGGCGAACCGGCGCTGACCCTCCGTCTCGTCGGCGCTCCAGGTGTGCAGCACCCAGCCGCCGGGCGCAGGTGCTCGCCACGTGTCGTCGCCGATGGTGAAGTCCGGGGTGCCGAGGCCGAGCGGGGCCAGCGCGGCCGTCGGGATCCCGGCGAGGCGGGGGTCGGCGGCATCGGCACGGTGTGCGAACATAAGTAGCAGGAAGGCGATCATTGCAGCGTCCCCTGGGCTTGGTACACGTAGCCCGCGCGGGTTTTGGCCAGGCGCTCCAGGTATTCGTCGGCCGGGATGGACTGAACCAGCAGCTCGGTGTGCGGGGCGCTGCCCGGGTCGTCGTCGCCGTCGAGCGCGAGCGTGGCGTCCCAGATCAGGTCGTTGTCCGTGTTCGTCGTGACCGCGTGGTACGAGAAGCCGCAGCTCCGCCCGCCGAACGGGCAGTGATCGTACTCGGTGCCGCCGATGGCCAGGATGTAGTTCAGGTCGAAGTCCCAGCCGATGATCGCGTAGTCCACGTGGGCGCCGAGCATGTTTCCGAAGCCGACGATGATCCCGGCGCAGTCCGTGCAGTTCACGATCATCCCGTACTTACGAGCCAGGAAACTGGTCATGTCGAAGTTGGCGCGGTTCCAGTCGCCCTGCACGTACGTGGTGTACGCGCTGGCCCCGCCCTCGGTGTCGTACGCCAGGCCGCCATCCTCGAACACCCAGCGCACCAGCGCATCCAACGCCCGCTCGCGCACGGGCTCCGTGCCTTCGATCGCGCGCAGCGCCGGGTCCACCGCGGCGACCCAGGGGTCGTAGCGCTCACCGTCTTCGTCGTCCCAGCTCGGCGCGTCGAGTACGCGGTACACGCGCCAGGGCATCGGCAGCGAGGCCACGGGCCAGCTCGTGCCTTCCTTGTCCACGGCCTCGATGCCGATCTGCAGCGTTTCTTCGGTGACGCCGAGCGTGGTTCCGAGCGGTGTGTCGCGCTGGATCGTGACGGTTCCGCCATCGACCAGCGCGGTGTCGTTGAGAACCGTCCAGCCCTCGACTACCAGGTGTAGCTCCGCTTCACCCAGGTTCGCCGCGCCGAACGTCCCCGAGGCACCGAGCGTGAGGGCGAGGATCGGCCGGCTGTCGTAGGTGTAGGCGAGGGGCTCGGCGGCCGCATCGTCGGGGAGGAGCAGGGACTCGCCCAGGTCCGGCAGGTCGAGTCGTCGGCCCTCGGCGCCTTCCAGCGCGCTGAGCTGGGTGAAGGGCTCAGCTTCATCCTGGCTGTGCCGCTTCATGGACCAGTACAGCGGCAGTCGCTCGGCCGTGATGCCGGCGTCGTCTTCGGCGTACACCGCCATGATCCCCGTGCGAACAACCGCAAACGTGTGCTCGTCGATGCGACTCCCATCCCCCACCGAGAGCGCGTAGCCCCCGGTTGGCGCCCACGCGCCGTCGTCGTCCTTGCCGTCCCATCCGGCTTCCGGCGCGACCTTGGCGCGAACAACGCTGCCATCCATGGCGAGGATCGAGCCGGCCACATCGCTGAGGGATGGATCGCCTTCCACCGACCACGTGAACGGCACGCCGCCCAGCGGATCGAAGGCGGGGGCCGCGAGGATCGCGGGCTCCGCGGCGGCGGACTCCTCGGTGGAGGAGGGGAAGGGGGGACAGCCGAGGGCGAGCCAAAGGATCATGCGCGCGCACCGTAGTCCCGGCGCACCTGGATCGCCCGACTTCCGCGTCCAGTCGCTGTAAAAGTCGGGACAGCGGGCGCGCTTCATCGCGCTCGTGACGTGCCGGTGACGTTCGTACCTTAGCGTAGGTGGATGCACGTCGCTGCCGCGCGTCCCGAGAACCTCTTTCGCTCCGCCCACCACGCATTTTCGTCCCTGGCGACGCTGGTGCTGCTGGAAACGCTGCTCAACCGCGAAACGGCGATGCTGGCCGCGCTGGCGTTCGCGGCCTTCGCGTGGACCCTTGAGATCACCCGGCGCCGGTTCCCGGCCTGGAACGCCATCTTGATGCGCCATCTCGGCATCATCGCCCACCGGCACGAGCACCTGTCGGTGAATTCCGCCACGTGGATGGGCACAGGTCTGGCGATCATCGCCCCGTTCTTCGCGCTGCCTACCCTCGCGCTGGCCCTGGTCACCCTCGGCCTCGGCGACCCCGCGGCGGGGTTTGTCGGTCGCCGGTTTGGCCGTCACAAGCTGGTGAATGGGCGCTCAGTCGAGGGCACGCTGGCGTACATGGTCGTGTCGTTCCTCGCGGGCTGGGCGGTGCTCGCGTTCTGGCACCCCGGGCTCGGCGCGCTGGCGATTACGGCCGCGCTCGTTGCGGCCGTCGTCGGTGCGATCACGGAGCTGTTCTGCCGCAACATCGACGACAACCTCGCGGTGCCCGTCATGGTGTCGGTCGCCGTGGGCCTCGTGCTGCAGGGGGGCGCCTCCTGGGCGATGCGATAAGCGCGCCGGATGCTGCTCCTCGCAACCCTGGCCTGTGATCCGGTCGAAGACTCTGGCGACCCGATGGTGTACGCCTTCCCCGAGGGTTTCCGGTGGGGAGCGGCCGGGGCCGCGCACCAGATCGAGGGGGGGAACACCAACAACAACTGGTACCAGTTCGAGACGCTCCCCGCATTCGAAGGCAAGACGGTCGAGCCCTCCGGCGAGGCCGTGCAGGGGTACGACCGCTACGAGGAAGACGCCGACCTCGTCGTGGACCTGGGCGCCGACGTGTACCGGCTCTCGATCGAGTGGTCGCGCGTGGAGCCCCAGCGAGACGTCTGGAACGAAGCCGAGTGGCAGCACTACCGGGATGTGATCGAGGCGCTGCGCGCCCGCGGCGTCGAGCCGATGATCACGCTGCACCACTTCACCGAGCCCATCTGGGTGCAGGACCTCACGGATCTCGCCTGCGAGGCGGGGCCGACGGACACGAACCTCTGCGGGTGGACGCACCCCGAAGTCCCCGCCGAGTTCGCCGAGTTCTGCGCAGAGGCCGCGACGCGGTTCGGCGACGTGGTGGACGAGTGGACGACCTACAACGAGCCCGGCGGCTACCTGCTCTCCGGCTACCTCGGGGGCGCCTTCCCGCCCGGCTACACGAACCTCACCGTTGAAACGTTGCAGGCGAACGTGATCCCGGTGGCGGCGGGCATGCTCGACGGGCACGCCGCGGCCTACGCCGCCATCCACGAGCTGGACAACACGGACGCCGATGGGGACGGCACCAGCGCCCGCGTCGGTTTTACGAACTCGATCCAGTGGATCGTGCCGGTCGACGACCAGAACGCGGACGACGTCGCGGCGGCGAAGCGGATTCAGGCGCTCTACGGCTACATCTTCCCCGACGCGATGGTGAATGGGCTGTTGGATACCGATCTGGACGGCATCCCCGAGGAGGAGCATCCCGAGTGGGCGAACACGGTAGACCTCATGGGGTACCAATACTACTACCGCATGTATGTGAAGGGCGTGCCGGGCTTCCCCCCCATCGAAGCGGTGCCCTGCGACCCGAACGCGCTCGCCGTGCTCGGCGTCGATCCTTCGGTCTTCGGCTGCCCGTACCCCAACGAAGACGACGTGACGATGATGGGCTATGAGCACTACTCGCCGGGTCTGGGCTTGCTCGCCCCGGCGTTGGCGGCGCGGTATCCGGGGGTTCCCCTGCGGGTGACTGAAGCCGGGATCGCCACGGAAACGGGGCGGCGCCGCGCCGAGAGCATCGTGCAGCAGCTGGCGGGGCTCTCCGAAGCGATCGAGGATGGCGCGCCCGTGGATGGCTACATCCATTGGTCGCTCACTGACAACTTCGAGTGGGCCTACGGATTCGCTCCGCGCTTCGGCCTTTACACCGTCGATTTTGACACCTACACCCGCACCGCCAACGAAGGCGCCGAGGTGTTCAAGACGATCATCGCGGACAATGGCATTCGCCAGAGCGTGTGGGACGAATATGGGCTGGGGGAACACCTCAGCCCGGAGAATGAATGACCAATAACGATGTGTTGCGGCGCCTGCGGTTCGCCTTGAACCTGAGCGACGCGGAAGTGATCCGGCTGTGCAAGCTCGTGAACGTTGACCTGGACGCGGCAAAGCTGCTCGCCTACCTGGAGCGGGAGGGGCAATTCGGCTTCGAAATGTGCCCGGACTCGGTGGTGGAGGGCTTCCTCGACGGGCTCGTGCTCCACCGGCGCGGTCCGCGTGAGCCGAGCGAGGGCGCTCGCCCGCGGGACGACACGTTTGACAACAACCTGATCCTCAAGCGCCTCCGCATTGCGCTGGAGCTGAAGGAAGCGGACATGCTGCAGCTTTTGCGCTTGGGTGGGCAGGACTTCTCGCCTTCCGAGCTGAGCGCGCTGTTTCGCAGTCGGTCGCACAAGCACTACCGGCCTTGTATGGACCAGATCCTGCGCAACTTCATCAAGGGGCTGACGATTCGGCTGCGAGGGGTGGGGGGGGATTGAGGGCGCGGGCGCTCACAACGTACACCCCGGATCCGACCACGCCTCCCCGAGCAAAAGCGCCCGCGCCTGACCCCGCTCCCGCCGCCAGAAACACAACGTATCCGCGTTGGTGAGGTAGCCGTAGTCGTACAGCGTGGGGTTGGCGTTATCGGTGATCAAGCGTTCGAATTCTAGATCATGTAACGCGGAATGTCGCCGAGCAATCACCCCCGTTCCCGTTTCAAGCTGGAGCTCTGCCTCCGCGAGCGCCGCCACCGGATCGCCGCCCTCCGCAGCGAGCAGCACCGCGTCGTACAGCGCCGCCATGAACCGCGCCCGAGCGGCATTGACCGAAAGCCCATCGCGCACTTCGTCCGCCCAGCGGTCGTCGCCGAGGCCGGCCAGCGCGGCGTCGTGCGCGTCGGCCATCGTGCGCAGCCCGTCGACGACCTGAGCACGTAGCGAACTGCGCGCCGCCAGATCCAGGTCCGCCACCTCATCAAACAACACCCGGCGCGGCTGACTGTAGATTCCTGCGCGATCCCCGAGGTCCATCGCCACGTCTCGCCCCGCGAGGTAGGGCGCCAGTCGATCGTCGATCAGCGGGCGCTGCGCGTTCACGGCGGCGACCACGGCGTCAGTGGTGTTTCCGTCTACGAACAAATCCGCGACCGCATCTTCCCAGCTTCCCGGCAGCGAATAGCCCATGCGGAGCGTGGCCGCGTCGTTCTGCCAATAGCCCCACTCCCAACCCGAGGCGAACAACACATGGCGATCGAGCGGGAGGCCCGCTTCGCGCAGCGTGTGCATGTCCAACCACCGCGAGCGGATGTAGAGCGGCAGGTAGACGGGGACCGAGTCGTCGAACGCGACCCAGTAGGCGGACTCAGGAAAATAGGTAACGGTTTCGCCGGCCGCGAGCTTCGCCTCCAAGAATGCCCGGTGTTCGTCGAAGTTGTCGAGGCCGTAGGCACCGCCCGCATCCTCTTCGAGGTTGTAGTACATCACCGTGTGGACGAAGGGCTCGATGGGGCGGTCTACGTACTGCACCAGGAAGTAGTACGTCATCGTCTGGCCGTCGTACTCCACCTGCACGTCCTCGTTTCCGCCGACGTGGATCACGGCGTTCATTGCGGTTCCCGGCGCGACGTCCTGCAAGGTGTCATACGCCATGGTCACCCGGCCGATGAACGTTTCGGGGTCGGCGGAGAAGAACTCGCCGAAGCTGAGGCTCACTTCGTCCCAGGGCACGCCGTCCGTCAGGATCGACCAACGTTCCAGCATCGAGGCTTCGTCTTCCGCCTCGGTGTCGCTGCTGTCCAACAGGTCATATGCGAGCTGCAGGTTCGACTGGCCGAACAACTGGACGCCCACGCCGACGGTCATCCCGCGGTCGTGGGCCGCCTCGATCACCGTGGAGGTCGCCTCCCGCCAGGTTTCCCTCGTGTTGGTATCGACGACAATGTTGTCCAATCCCGGCCACTGCACGTAGTTGCCACGGTTTCGAACCACCCAGTCCAGCATGGATTTTGCGCGGGTAGGGTCGGGGTCACCCCACACATCGTACATCGCTTCGATGGGGTGGAGCGTGTGCGGGTGATACCCGCGGCGGCCCATCTCCGGAGAGAAGTCAGTGCCAAGCCGGGCATCCGCCGAGAGCGTCGGTGTGGCCGGCACGCAGGTATCGAAGGGGTGTGCGAATCGCCAGCCGTGCCACTCCATCAGTTGGGCGATCCCGTACAGCGCCCCCGCGATCCCCCCGGCGCGAATGGTGAACGATTCGCCGCTTTGATCGACCACGAAGCACTCCCCGCAGCGCCCGGTGTCGAGTTCCAGCACCGCCTCCACCTGGGAGGTGCCCAGCGAGCGAAGCGGCGTGGTCCCTTCCGAAACGGCCACCGCGTGCGGCAGGCTCGCGACGTGATCGGTGACGGTGTCGACCCAGGCAGCCGGCACCGCCAGCTCCACGAGCGGCGTTTCCACCGGCGCACAGCCGGATAGAAACAACAGCACCTACTTCGCCTTCGGTTGGGGCTTTTTGTTCTCCGCGACGAGCCACTTCCGCAGCGGCTCGAAGTAGGCGACCATGGCCCGTGTGCTCAGCTCTTCGCCGGTGGCACCCTTGAGCACCGTGCGCCAGTCCTCCGTCGCGCCCTTCTCCAGGATCGACTTGATGAACGCGCCCGCTTCCTTGCTGCCGTAGTAGTTGCAGGCGTGGGGATCCTGCTTGAGGATCTCTTTGGCAATGTGTTCGTGGAGCTGGTACTTGATCACCGTGGCCAGCGCGTAGTCGTAGTATTGCGCCGGGTCGTCGATGATGTGCGTCTTGGTGCAAGCATCGCACAACGTCGGGTCGGTGAGGCGGGCCGGGTTCGGCACCGCGATTCCTTGATATTGGCTGACGATGCTCCACCAGCGCGTCTGGAACTGGTCGGCGGGGAGGTTCTTCTCGTACAGCTCGTACTCGAAGCGGCTCATGGTGCCGGTGGCGAAGGGCACGAACGCGACGGTCTGCTCCAAGGCCTCCTTGAGTAGGGAGTCGATGGGGTTGACCTTGTAGTTCTTGGGCACCACGCCGGTCTGCTTCAGGTACGGCACCTGGAACGCGGCCACGTTGGCCAGCTCCCCGATCCCCTCGTGGAACGCCCGGTTCGCACCGCGACGAAGCGTGAGCGGCACTTCGGGCCGCGTGTAGCTCATGTAGTAGTAAATGTGGCCAAGCTCATGGTGGGAGGTGCCGAACCACTCGGCGTTGGGCTCCACGCTCATGAGCGAGCGGATGTCCTGGTTGAGGTCCACATGCCAAGCGGAAGCGTGGCTGTTCTTGTGCCGCGTCTGGCCCGCGGGCACCGGATAGAGGTCGCTTTTGTCCCAGAAGCTCTGGGGCAGCTTGGGGAAGCCCATGGAGACGAAGAACGACTCTGCGCTCTGGACGATCCACTCGGGTTTCTTGTCCTTGAAGTAGGGGTCGAGATCGGCGCTCCCCACAAGGCCGCCCCACTCCTGGCCCCATCGGTTTGGCAACCACTCGGCGGGAATGTCCCCCGCGGGGACGGGCTGCTTGTATTTTGCCGCCAATTGCCGCTTCGTCCACGTGTGCAGCTCCTTGTACAGCGGCGCCATGTCCGTGTTGAGCTTGTCGAGGAACGCCATCATCTCGTCGGCGCTCATCCCGTATTCCGACACCTGATAATCGAAGTAGGAGGTGTATCCGCTCTTTCGCGCAACATCGTTTCGGAGGTCGCGCAGCTCGGCCAGCCCGGTTTTGAGCGGCACGCCGATCTCCTTGGCGGCCGTCCACACCGCGAGGCGCTCTGCCGGATCCACAGACGTGCGGATCTTCTCGTCGATGTCGTTCGCGGACAGCGGATGCGGGCACTTGCCTTCCACCCGCGCCTCCAGGCAATACTCGAAGGCATCCTGCACCCCGCGAAGCGCCGTCTCGGCCGACAAACGCGCGTTCACGAGCTCCGTCTGGTCGCCCGGGGCCTCGCCGCCCGCGTAGAGGATCGCGTCGATCTGCCGACGTTGGAGCGGGGTAAGCTCGGCAGAGCGCGCTTTCCACGCGCGGGCGGAGGCGATGATCAGCGGATCACCCACGAAGGCGGCGCTGGCCTGGCTCGCGGCGGTGGCGCGGCCCTCGTTGCGGTCGGTGACGTTCGTGCCCGCGTCCCAGCTCGCGTTCGCGTCCAGGGTGTAGAGCCGGCTCACGATGGAGTCGTACTGATCCAGGAAGGCTTGGGCGGAGGGATCGGCGGCGTAGGCGGAGAGGGCGAGGAGCAGCATCCGCGGCGGTTATCACGCGGTCGGCGGTTCACCACGAAGGCGGGCACGGCCCCGCGTACATCAGCGTACAGCGGTCGATCTTCGTGAGCGGGAACGCGGGAAAACTGGCGCGCAGCGGGCCTTCAAGCAGCTCGGCGTCGCCGATTACCACCACCCGCAAGAGGTCGACGGGCGCGAGCGCGAGCGGAGGCTCACTGGGCGCCGGGGGGAGGTGACGGAGCGCGAGGCGGCCGGCGAGGGTGTCATCGAGGCCGGCGAGGGCGGACTGCTGGCGCAGCGTGGCGCCGGCGATCGTGGCGGGATCGGTGGCTTCAAGATGAGAAACCTCGGAGAGCGCCGCAGTGAGGGCGGGGATGGCGGCGTCCGTCGCGACGTCGAAGGAGGCACCGGCCCAAGTAGGGCCGAACTCGGGCGTGACGTCGTAGGTGAACGCATCCCGTTCTCGGAGCCGTTGGACCAGCGACGACTGGAAGTCGCCGGCGAGGAGCCGCTCGCGCACCGCGTCGGCGTCCGTGTGCGCCCAGGCGAGCCCGATCTGGGCGCGGGTCGCGCCGGGCCAGTCCACGAGCGTGAGGGCAGGGGAGGGGAGGTTGGAAGGGGCAGACTCAAGCGTGCCGCTGGACGGGGACGACGGAAGGGCGGGCACACTGGCGCTCCAACCCAAGCCGATCGCCGCGCTTCGCACCGCCGCCTCGTCGTACGCGCCGGCCGCGGCCAGCTCCGACCACACGCCGGGTGCGACGAGCGCCCCCCACGCGGCGCGCAGGTCGCGTGGTCGAAAGCGCGGTTTGGGGCCGGCGGCGCCCGGTTCGCCCCGCAGCCCGGCGTCCAGCAACCGCGGCGGCACCCGCCACGCACCTCGCCACTGTCGCTTCAGCGCCCTGACCGTGGGGCCACGCACCTTCACCGCGGGGCCGGCGAGCGCCTCCGCCAGCGCGGGGAGCGCCGCGTCCACTCCCGACGCCAGCCCATCCAACGCCAGGATACACCGCGCGGACGAGCAACCGGCGTCTACGCGTACGCCGCCATCCAGCACCCGCGGGTCCGCACGCAAGCGGGCGCCCATCCCCTCGACGAGCACGCCGATCAACGGTTCGTTGAGCGCCGCATTCTCCTCGCGTCGCATCGAGAGCTCGACGCGCGCGAGGGGGCCCTCGTTGAGGGTGGGGAGCAGCACGAGAGCGAGCGGACTCAAGGCCCGCCCCAGCGCCGCATCCCGGGGATGGGCGGGCCAAACTCGGTATCGGGCGGCATCACGGCCAGGGTGGTCGAGGCTTCGGGGAAGAGCCAGCGCGCCGCAGCGCGGCGGGTGTCCTCGACGGTGAGCGCGAGCCAGCCTTCGGCCTCGCGGTCCAGGCAGCCCGGGATCGTGGGCGTCAGCGCGCACGCCCCGAGGATCCGCGCGCGAAGGTCGAGCAGCCCGTTCGCCCGCGCGAGGTCGGTGAGCTGCGCCGTTTGCAGTCGCCGGAGCGTCGCGGCGTCGATCCCCTGCCGCCCGAGCCCCGTCACCGCCCGCCGGATCGAGGCCGCATGCTCCCCGATTCGCCACCATCCCCCTCGACGTTCCACGACCAGCTCGCCGCAGCCTTCGCCGACAGAGACCCGCGCCCCGCCCATCCACCGCGCGATCGCCTCCAGCGCCAGCCGGTCGCCGGACCCTCGCCCGGGCACCGGCCACGCCACGTACAACGCGCCCTCGGCAACATCGCCCTTCCGCCACCGCACCGCGGGCGCTCCCGGTTCGCAGCCGGGTTCTCCGAGCCCCCCGCCGGGGCCACGCGGGAGCGCCGCGAGCACAGGCTCCCCGGCGAACGCGGCCATTACCGCCGCGCGAACGGGCTCGATCTCAAATCCGCCGGCGAAAACCAGAACCGCGCGGGCGCGCATGTGGCCCCACTTCGCCTTCGCCTCCTCGACTGTCGCCGCTTCGCTGGGCGGACTTTGGGGGTGTCGGCTCCACGGTTCGCCGCCGGCCCAGAGCAGGGTGTCGAGCCAGGCCCGGTCGGGGCCGTGGGCGAGATCGAGGGTTTCGGCCAGTTCCTGGTGGACGATACGACGCTGCTTCTCGATTCCCTGCGCGTCGATCACCAGGCGCTCCCAGCGGTCCGCCTCCAACTGGACCAGCGCCGCGGCGGCTCCCGGGACGACCGTCGGCACCATGGCGCCGAGCCCGCTCCGCTCCCGATCCGTCCAGCCATCCGAGCTCCCGCCCAGGGCGCCAAGCCGGGCGTCGTAATCGGGGAGATCGACCCCACCGAGCGGCCCGAAGGCGAGGTGCTCTACGAGGTGCGCCAGCCCTGCGTGCGCCGCGTCGTCGTCGTTCGCGCCGGCGTCGAAGAGCCACTGCGCCGTGACTTGCGCGGCGCCTGGCTCGGGCGCGAGTACGACCCTGAGGCCCGACGCCGTCGTAATCGTTTCGCGGCTTGTGGCGAAGCTCGGGGCATCGGGCAGCTCCAACGCCTCCGCGGGCGCGGCGACGAGCAGCTCGAGCGCGACGAACAACATCGCCGTCAGGGTAGCGCGGCGGCCCCCTGGGCGGCGGGACTGTACACGCGCGGTAGTGGGGATCGCCCCCCGACTTTGCGTCCTGCGATAGTTCGGGCCATGATCACCCCGACGTGGCTCACTTGGCCGATGTGACCGACGAGCCTTCCGCTGTTTCCATGGCGTACCACCTGCGGTCTCGCCACGCGCCCTACGCCTACGCCCGCTCGCTGCAGTACATGGACTGGGAGTCCCAGCCGGATCCGTTCCGGCGCTACATCCACGCGCCCGTCGTGCTGCTCGATCCCCACCCGTCGCCGCGTGATGCGGCGTACGACGACATCGTGGACGGTGAAGTGCCGCCCCCGGAGGCCCCGGATTGGGACTCCATCTCGCGGCTGTTCTTCTACTCGCTGGCGCTCTCCGCGTGGAAGGAGGCCGGCGAGGCCCGCTGGGCGCTCCGGGTGAATCCATCCTCGGGAAACCTGCATCCGACGGAGGCTTATCTGGTGTGCGGCGCGCTGCGAGACATCGGTGATACACCTGCAATGTATCACTACAGCGCGCTGATTCATGGGCTGGAGCGGCGCGCCGAGCTGCCCGGCGAAACATGGCGACGCATCGCCGCCGACCTGCCCGCAGGGGCGTTCCTCGTGGGGTTCACCTCCATCCCCGTTCGGGAGTCGTGGAAGTACGGCGAGCGCGCCTTTCGGTATTGCCAACACGATCTCGGCCACGCCATCGCGAGTGTGTCCCTGGCGGCCGCGGCCCTCGGGTGGGCGGTTCGGGTGCTGGACAGCGTGCCCGAGAGCGCGGTCAGTCTGCTGCTGGGCGTGTCTGGGCAGTCCGGCTTCGAGGCTGAGCTTCCCGAGGCCCTGCTCGTGGTATTCCCGACGAACCAGCCCTTTCCGCTCGCGCAGTGGCGGCACTTCCGGATGCCGATGCTGCCGGAGTTGGTGTGCGTTGGGGTCGCTTCGCCGCTGGCGAGCGAGCACCACCCGTGGCCGGTGATCGGCGAGGTGGCCGAGGCGACGCGACGCTTGGTTCCCGCTCCGGAATTCACGGACTGCCCTGCGCGTGACGACACGGGCGTGCGGCGCCCCTCCAGCCTGGCCACGCTCGTGCGGCAGCGGCGCAGCGCGGTGGACATGGACGGAAAAACCTTCATGCGGCGGGAAGACTTCCTCCGAACCATGCGCCGGCTGCTCCCCGGCGGCATCCCGTTCACGGCCTTCCCGTGGGCTGCGAGCGTTCAGCCGTTTGTCTTCGTCCACCGCGTGGAGGGCCTCGCCCCCGGCCTGTACGCGTTGCTGCGTGGCTCCGCTGACCCGTCCAGTTTCGACCTCCAAGGGGAGTGGGAGCGCGTTCTGCCGGACCTCCCGTTGTACCTGATTCGCCGTGGGGATCTGCGCGGGCTCTCGCAGTCCGTGAGCTGCGGCCAGACCATCGCGGGGGATGGCGCCTTTGCGGTCGCGATGCTCTGCGACCTCGCGGGCGGGCTCCTGCGACACGGCGCGCCGTTCTACCGACGGGCGCACTGGGAGGCGGGAGCGATCGGCCAGATGCTCTACCTGGAAGCCGAGAGTGATGGGCTCCGGGGCACGGGGATCGGCTGCTTCTACGACGAAGATACGCATCGCGCCATCGGCTTGCCCGCTGCGAGCGACTGGCGAACCATCTACCATTTCACGGTGGGGGGCTTCGTTGACGATCCGCGGCTGCGAACGGTGGAGCCCTACGGGCATTTGGGGTGAGGGGGTGTAGGCTGAACCGTTCAAAGGAGGCTAAGTTGGCCGGATGTGGCTCGTGGGCGACATCGGCGGCACGAACGCGCGGTTGGCCGCCTTCGACCCTACGCTTCGACGGCTTGAGACGGTGCGCACGTACGCGAGCGCCGCGCACGCCGACGCCGCGGCGGTGCTGCAGGCGTGGCTGCGCGACACCGGCGTAGGTCCCTCGGCCGCCTGCCTCGGCATCGCGGGTCCGGTGTTCGGGAACAAATGTCTCGCCACCAACCTGCCGTGGTCGCTGGATGGGGATGCGATCGGGACCGACCTCGGGTTCCCGGTGCGGCTGGTGAACGACTTTTACGCGGCCGCCCGCGGCATCTCGCGCCTCGAACCGGAGGACGTGGTGCAGATCGGTGGCGGGGCGGTGGTATCCGGGGCATGTCTCGGCGTCATCGGCGCAGGCACCGGCCTCGGGGAAGCGCTGGTCGTCGGGAATCGGGTAGTGGCCGGGGAGGGAGGGCACGCGGAGTTCGGGCCCGCTACTGACCGAGAAGCGGCGTTCGCCGCTTGGCTCATCGCAAGGGACGGCCGCGCGAGCTGGGAGCAGGTGCTTTCGGGCCAGGGTCTGGTAAACCTCGCGCGGTTCACGCTGGAGGTGCGCGGGGCGGACGCGCCCGGCTGGATGAATGAGCCCAGCGCGCCGCGGCAGGTTCTGGAGACGATGCCGCTCGTCGTGGCGTGGTTCGCCGAACTGTTGGGGGCGGAGGCTGGCAATGTGGCGCTGCGCTCCCTGGCGCGGGGGGGCGTGTACGTGTGCGGCGGGATCGCACCCCGGATCGTGCCGATTTTGGCGGCGGGGAGCTTCCGGCGGCGCTTTGAGGGCAAGGGCAAGGTCGGGGCGGCGATCGCAGAGATCCCGGCGTTCGTGGTGACCCATCCACACCTGGGGCTGCTGGGGGCGGCGGCGGAGCTGGCGAACATGGACGAATCGAATTGGGAGGGAGCATGAGCGTTCGTGAAGCGAAGGTGGTCGTCGTTGGCGCGGGCATCAACGGGCTTTGCACGGCGTGGCAGTTGGCGGGTGAGCTCGATGGCGCGGACGTGGTCATGGTTGACCAGTTCGCGCCGGGACATTCGCGGGGATCGAGCCACGGAGAGGAGCGCATCATCCGCTCCACGTACGAGTCGGTAGACTGGGTGCTGGCGATGCAACGGGCGCAGGGGGAGCTGTGGCCGGCGTTGGCGGCGGACCTCGCGCGGCCGCTGCTGGTGCCCGGCTCCGCCGTGTTCTGGGGTCCGGAAACGGGCCCGATCGCGGCCTACTCCGAAGCGGTTCGAGCCATCGGCTCCCGGGTGGAGGAGATCGACGACGCGGAGGCGCGGGCGCGCTTCCCCCACATGAGTTTTGCCGGCGCGGAGCGCGTGCTGCACGACCACTCGGCGGGGCTGATTGCGGCGGGGGAGACGGTGCGCGGGCTCGAAGCTTGGCTTCAGGCCCGAGGCGTGGAGCGGCGGGTCGGCAAGGTGACGGCCCTGGAAGACGACGGCAGCGGCGTGAAGATCGTAGTGGACGGGGAGGTTTCCCTGCGTGCGGAGGTGGTCGTCGTGACCGCAGGGCCGTGGGTGGGAGAGCTGGTGCGTGAGTTCGCGAGTCGCGTGATCGCGACGAGGCAGGATGTTGGCTACTGGGAGATGGACGTCGCCCCGGGTCGAACCCCAGCGTGGGTGTATCTCGGCGATCTTGGCCTGGAATATGGCATGCCTGCGCTGGGTGGGGGCGTGATGAAAGCGGCGATGCACCGACAGGTTCCGGAAGCGCCCGGCGGCGATCCTGGTCGCGACGATCCGAACGTGATCGGCGAGGCGAGCGAGGCCCGGCTCGTTACGACCGAGGCGCATCTGCGTGACTGGTTCCTGCCCGGGCCGGGTCGGCGTATTCGCGGGGAAACCTGCTTCTTCACGAATGCCCCCGGAGATCAGTTCCTCCTCGAAGCCTCGCCGGCCTCGCCGCGCGTGCTCGTGGTTTCGGCGTGCAGCGGGCACGCGTTCAAGCTGGCGCCCCTGACGGGCGAAGCCGCGGCCCGCTGGGCCGTCGCCCGAGTGAGCTGAGCGTGTTCGTCGTGCTCGAGCGCGCTCCCGCCGATCGGGAGGGGATCGTCCGGGCGGCGCAGGCCGTGGGTTTGCCCGCCGTCGATCTGCGGATGCGCGCGCAGGGGGTGCTACCCAAGGTGATCCACACCGATGCGGACGTGGAGCGTGCCGGTCGGCTCGCGACGGCGCTGCGCGAGAATGGGGCGGCGGTGTTTCTCCTGGATCCCCTCGGCGTGGGGCAGGCCCCGAGGTTGTACGCGCGTTCCCTCGCTTGGATAGACGGCGGATTCGCGGCGGTGGATGGCCTCGGCGCGCCGCACCCGTGCCCGTTCTCCGCGATTCGGCTCATCCAGAAGGGGCGCGTGGTTCACAGCGAGAGCAGCGAGGTGACGCGCACGGAGAAGAAGTTCTCGGTGGGGCGAGCGGTGCTCTCAGGCGGGCTGCTGCTCACCAAGTCGGTGGAGAAGAAGGAACTGCAGACGCGGGAGAACCGGGTGGCGATGCTGCTGGTGCAGCGGAAGGACGGCGGAGACGAGATCGCCATCGTCGAAGGGCATCACGATTTTCGCTTTCTTGGGGCGCAGATGACGCCGACGAGCATGGTGAACCTGGACCGCACGCTCGCGGAGCTGCGCCGGCGATCACCCGCCACTCCGTTTGATGACCGGGCGTTTCAGCAGGCCTTCCTGCTCGGGGTGCCGAGCGCGGGGGTGGATCAGGGGGAGCTGGCCTTCGCGTTGGTGGCGGCGGCGTTGTAGCTGGCGATCCCCGCGCCGGCCGGTTCGCGGGCGAACACGGGGGGGCGCCCCTACATCTCCAAATCCACCCAGGAGGATGTTGCACAATTCCCGCTCAGCGTCGTGCTCAGCGTCAGCGTGCCCGCCGCGACGGGCACCGAGAACGGCGCCGCGTCGACATACGGGCCGACCGGCTCGCTTTGCCAGAGCGTGGTGCCGGCCTGCGTGAGGGTGAACACGGCGGTACCCGAGCAGCCCTGGTTCCAGTCCATCTGACCCACGTTCCCGGAGAACGTCCCCGCTTCGACCTCGGTTGTGAGCGTAGCAGGCGCCTGGGCGTACACCCCTGTGCAGTGATGTTCGCCGTTGATGACAAATCCCGGCCCCCAGTAGGTTGTGTCCGCAGCGACGGGCGACCCTGCGCTCAGGAACGCAAACGCGCTGGGCTGGGGGCAGTCCGCCACCTCCGTTCCGGCGATTCGCGACAGACGGGTGTGCAAGAACATACGCAGGTCCGCCACGCGTCGCTCATGGCTCGCACAAGCGTGGTAGTTGTCTTCGCAGGCCGCATCGTGAATCACCTCGGCGAAGGCAGCGACCTGCGCGTCCGCAGTGGCCCAGTCGAGCGGCCCCTTTGTGACGGTTTCCACCCAACCCTGCAGGTCCCACCCGGAGGCAAGCGTCCGGGCATAGAGGGGATCGCTGTACACGGCGCCAGTCACCGGATTGTAGCGCGCGTGCGACCAGAGCCAGGGCTCCTCAAGCCCCATCTCCACCGCGTTGGTGAAGTAGCCGGGGTAGCCGAGGTCCGCGTCCATGTCCCACGGGATCATGGAGATGCGGCCCTCGTGGTTGTACAGGTAGAAGTTGTTGCCGTCGGCGGCGAACATGTCGATGGCGCCCATCATCGCGCGGGTCGTGGAGATGCGCTGGAACGGCTCAGTTTCAACGGTGGCGGCGAGCTCCTCGTCGGTGCCGGTGGCGACCGCGGTCATCGCGGCGACGATGTCACTCCCATCGGTTTCCGCGCTGGTCTGGGGTACAAACCAGTCGAGCGGGCCCCCCCAGGTGATGGGGTTGAGGCCTTGCCCGTATCGCCAGTCCCAGGTGCCGTACAACGAGCCCTCTTCACCTTTGAACCATCGGTGCAGGAACACATCATCGATGGGCTCCATGATGACGTAGAAGCCCCACTGTTCGCCGTTCGCGTACACGGTCGCCCAGCTCATGCGCGCAGCGGGAAGGTCGAGGCTCCGGATCACCAACGCCGCGAAAGGATCGTTGAGGAACCCGGCGTCCTGGGTAGAGCCATCCAACTTCAGTTGTTCGAGGTTTCGAAACTCCTGGCCGACGACGTTTCGGTCAAAACTGACCTTGATGGGCGTCTTCGCCGAAACCTGGCTGCCGGCGCCGAACGCACGCACGCCCACGTTGGCCACCGTTTCCCCGTCGAACGCGAAGTCCGCCGGCCACCAGTTCTCGGCTGGGTAGTTGTATTGGATGTCGTACCAGGCCGCCGGATCCATCGTGAAGTCGATCCGGTGCACCACGGAAGTGTCAAAAACCGCGTCGCTCTCGTCGGGCTCGTCGGCGCCGCCAGGGGCAACGTCGGCCCCGGAGTCCACCTCGGGCGCTTCAGCGGGCACGGAAGCCTCTCCGCTTCCAGGAACATCGGCGCAGGCGAGCAGGAGCGGGAGCATCACCCGGGATGATAACCCCCACGCCCATGCGCTCCACCCTTCGCGTCGTCGGCGCCGCCGAGCACAACCTGCGCGGGGTTACCGCGGAGGTGCCGCACGGGGAGCTGGTGGTCGTGTGCGGCGTGAGCGGGTCCGGAAAAACGTCGTTGGCCTTTGATACCTTGCACGCGGAGTCCCAGCGGCGCTTCGTGGAGTCGATGTCCTCTTGGGTGCGGGCGCAGGTGGGCCAGGCGCCGCGGCCGGTCTACGAGACCATGACCGGCCTGCTGCCCTCGATCGGGGTCGCCCAGCGAGGCCCTGGTTCAGCGAGCGTCCGGGCCACGGTAGCCACCTCGGCGGAGCTCTACGACCTGTTTCGCGTGCTGTACGCGCGGGCAGGTGTGCTCCACTGTCCCACGTGCCGCGCGCCGATTCGCGCCACGACCGTGGACTCCGCCGTGCGGGATCTGGTGTCGTTGCCGGATGGAACCCCGCTCACCGTCCTCGCCCGGGTGGCGCACCAACGTACGACGCCCCTCGGTCCGCTGCTGGAAGGGCTCGGCAAACAAGGCTTCTTGCGGGTGAGGGTGGACGGGCAGCTCGTGATGTTGGACGAAGTTCCTAAATTCCCCGCGGGTCCCCATGACGTCGAGCTGGTGGTGGATCGGATCAAGATCGCCCCGGAGCGCCGGGAACGGGTGCAGGAGGCGGTGGCGACGGCGCTGAAGGCGGGGCGGGGCGCGATGTCGGCCGAGCTGGGGGAGGGGATGGCGCCGCGGGAATATGCCACACGCCCGTATTGTGCGCGCTGCGACCGTGAGCTACCCTCGTTGTCTCCCCGATTGTTCTCGTTCAACACGCCGATCGGCGCGTGTCGCGTGTGTCAGGGGGGGGGGGTGGTGGCTCAGGTAGACGCGGCATCGCTGGTTGAGCCGGCGCTCACGCTCGCGGAAGGCGCGGTGTTGACGTGGGGCGACAACAACCGGCCGACGATGCTGCGTTGGGCCGCGGCAGCGGGAATCGCGACCGACGTGCCGTGGTCCAGCCTTCCCTGGGAGGCGAGGGATCGGCTGCTCAACGGCGATGGGCAGACAGAGGGGATGCTCGCGACGGCGAAGAAGCGCCCCGACGAGCGCTGGACCCGGGAGCTGGCGTGCGCCGAATGCGCGGGCGCGCGGCTCTCGCCTGAGGCTCGCTTCGTGGAGTGTGCCGGGAGAACCTTGCCCGAGCGGCTGTCCCGCACGGTGGCGGAGTCGCTGGCGGAGCTGGGCGAGGTGCCGGCGGGCCTCCTCACAACGCCTGTGCTGGAGGAGCTGGAGCGGCGGCTGTCGTTCCTGGCCCGGGTCGGGTTGGACTACATCACGCTCGACCGCGGCGCCGCCAGCCTGTCGAGCGGCGAGTGGCAGCGGCTTCGCCTCGGTGCTCAGGTCGGAAACCAGCTGAGCGGCGTGCTCTACGTGCTGGATGAGCCCACGGCGGGCCTGCATCCCGACGACACCCAGCGGTTGATCCGCCTGCTACGGGAGCTCTGCGAGCTGGGCAACACCGTGCTCGTCGTGGAGCACGACGACGCGGTGATCGACGCGGCCGATCGTGTGATCGAGGTCGGCCCCGGCGCCGGTGTGGAGGGCGGGCTCATCGTGTTCTCGGGTACGCCCGCCGAGCTTCGGGCTGCGGACACCCTCACGGGGCGGTGGCTGCGCGGGGATGCAAAGGTGGCGCCGCACGCGGTCCTGACGCCGCGGCGCTTCGTGCGCCTGGAGGGCTTGTCGGGGCGCAACCTGAGGGGGGACGCGGAGCTTCCGCTCGGGGTGCTTGCGGCGGTGACTGGCCCGAGCGGCGCCGGAAAGTCCTCGTTGATCTTCGACACGCTGGTGCCGGCGCTCACGCAGCGCCCTGGCTTGCCGGTGGAGCGCGTGATCGGCGGGGTGGGCCGCGTCGTGAAGGTGGATGGCTCGCCATTGCCCAAGGCGGGGCGCTCCACGGTGGCGACGGCCTCGCGGATCTTCGAGACGATTCGGCAGCTCTTCTCGCGCACGCCGGAGGCCAAGGCGCGTGGCTTCGGCCCGGAGCGCTTCTCCACGGCCGTGGCCGGCGGGCGCTGCGAATCGTGCCACGGCGAAGGCGCACGCCGCGTCGCCATGCACGTGCTCCCCGACGTGGTTGTTCCGTGCGAAGTGTGCGATGGCAAGCGCTTCGACGAGGCGACGTTGAGCGTCACCTACAAGGGCCACTCCATCGCCGACGTGCTCGCCGCTCGTGTTCACGAGGCCCGGGCGTTGTTTGGCCCTGTACCTGGGGTGTCCGGCGTGCTGGAGACGCTCGACGCGCTCGGTCTCGGCTACCTGCCGCTCGGCCAGGGGGTGGATACGCTCTCCGGCGGCGAGGCCCAGCGGCTGAAGCTCGCGCGCGAGCTCGGGAAGCCGGGCGAGGTCGAGGGTGCGCTCTACGTGCTGGACGAGCCCTCCGTGGGCCTCCATCCCGCCGATCTCGCGGTGCTGCTCGAAGCCCTGCGCCGGCTGGTCACGATGGGCGCCAGCGTCATCGTGGTGGAGCACGAGCCGCGCCTTGTGGCAGCTTGCGACTGGGAGATCGCGATGGGGCCCGGAGCGGGCGCGCTCGGCGGGCGCGTGGTGTACGCCGGTCCCGTGCGAGGGCCGTCGTGAGCCCGAGCGGACTGTCGGCGAGCGCGGCGCTGCCGCTGCTCGATCGACTTCGGCGCTCACCGTACGGCGGCGACTGGCTCCGCGGGGCGGCGCTCGGCCTGGAAGCGGGCGACGAACATATCTTCTGCTCCACAAGCCGGGTGATGCCCTACGCGGGGGAGCCCCTCGACGCGTGGATCGTCGCCTCGGGGGAGGACATGACCGCGATGCTCGCCGGGGAGGCGCCGCCCGGGCAGGTCGGCTTTCGCCTCGGGGATCGCGATGATGCCGCCCCGCGCATCAAGCAGGCGCGCGCGGTGATGGCGCTCGCTGCGCTCGGCTGGGCTGGCCCATGGCCCGACGGCGCCGCGGATGCCGAATTGCACGCGCTCACCCGCCGCGCGGTGCTGGATCTGGCGCTCGGCGCCAACGACGGGTTGACGGGGTTGTTTCCTCCGAACGCGCCCGCGGAGCTGGCCCAAATCGGCGTACGCCTGACCGACGGCGCCCGCCCCAAGCGCTGCACGCTCGGCCTCTCGGACACGCCGGGCGGTCCGGAATTCTGGACGGACGGGCCGGTCCGAAACCTGCGCTTCGCGGCGTTGCACTGGCTGGAGGTGGGGTCGGTGCCCGGCACGCTGGAGATCGAGGGGGGCGAGCTGCGTTTCGCCGCCGCGCCGCTCCCGCTCCCGCGAGGGGTCGGGTGGCTCGTGCGGGTAGGTTAGCCGCCCGCCGATGGACGAGCCGCTGACCCCCCGCCAGATCGCCGCGCACGCGGAAGCCGACGCCCGAGGTGAGCAAGGCTACTTCGATCCCTACTCGGGCCTGTTCGTGATGACCGCGTCCGGCCTGAGAAACCGGCGTTATTGCTGTGGGAAGGGCTGCCGTCACTGTCCTTTTCCGTCGGAAGAGCAGCGGCGGGCGGGGCGGCCTGGTGCCGGCTGACGGATCGCGGGGGCGCCGCGATCCGGCGTCGGATTGGGGGCGTGGCAGCGGCTGATTCCTGTCGCCCGCGATACGCGGCGCGCATGTTCCTCCTGCTCCCGTTCGTCCTGGCCTGCGCCACGACCAAAGCGCTGCCGGCGCCCGCACCGGTGGTGCCTCTCGCGGGCGCCGTGGAAGCGGCTGCTACCGCAACCAACCCGTTCACCGTAGCGGAGCTCGCGGCCGGGCTGCCCCTGGGCACGCGTATTCGGCTCCGATTCACGACGCCCGACGGGAAAGCGGTCGAGGAACAGTGGTTGTTCCTGGCGGTTGACGAGAAGGGCGCGTACATTCTGTCCGAGACCCTCGTCCAGGCGGGAGCCGCTCCCGGCGCGCGGTCGGTGGCCTACTCCTCCTGGGCGGAGCTCCACACCCACGCCGACTTCCCCGCCGCCAGCACCACCGTCGAGGCGGGAACGTTGGACAGTCCCGTCGGAAAGCTCGATTCGTGGCTGTATACGGTGACGGAGGGTGACACCGTGAAGCGGCTGACCTTCCTCGCGAAACAGCCGGGCCCGCCAGTGCTGTTCACCCAAACCGTGGCCGGCGTCGAGACGTCACGTATGGAGGTGCTGGAGCGGACGGTGACCGCCGGAACCGCGCTCCCTGCGTTCATGAGGGCCGAGGCGGTAGAGCGCGTGAAACCAGAGTTCCCAGAGGGATTGAAGTCCGGCGGCGTTCACGAAGGGAGCTGTGGTCTGCATCTGGCGATCGACGTGAGCGGGGCGGTCACGGAAGCGACGGTACGCGAGTGCGACGCCGGCACCGAGGCCTCGACCGTCGAGGCGGCGCTGAAGTGGCGGTTCAAGCCGGCTACGTTGGACGGGGTGGCGGTGGCGAGTGAGTTCGACACCAACTTTGTTTTCAAGCTGAGCCCGTAGGTAGGGGATGGGTCGGTTCGCGACGCGGCAAGCGCGTGGGCCCAACCGAAGTCGCGGTTCACAATGATGAACACGCACTTCGGTTTCATGATGAAACCGAACTCGAGGTGCATGGCCTCAAACACCGAGTTCGGTTGCGCATTGCAACCGAAGTCAGGGTTCATGGTGGTGAACATCGAGTTCAGTTGGGCCGCGGAACGCCCCCGCTCCCTACTCCCCCTCACAAACCTTCGCGTACCGCAGCGTCACCACCGCGCCGCTCTCCGGTCGCGAGCCCTCGTCGAAAATCACGGTGTTTCGGGCTTGGGAGTAACCCCAGCCGCTCTCCGCAAGCACCCCGTCTACCGACACCGTGAGGGAGCCATCGACGGGGGTTTCGTCCAACACGAACAAGTAGGCGCTGGCCCCGGGCATGCCCTCCGCGAGCGCCACCAGCGTTTCCGGCCAGTCCGTGTTGCAGATGCTCGCGAAGGTGCCGCCAGTGTAGACGGTGGCCTCGTAGAGCTCGCCGGCAGGGTCCGCGCCGCCGCATCCGCCCGGCTCGTCCCCCGCGACCGCGTGCACCGTGATCATGCCCGCTTCCCCCGCCTTGAAGTCTGCCGCATTCTCAACGAACGCGCGGGCGCTGAGCCCGCTCTGCTCCTGGTCGTTGTTGATGCCGACGAAGTTCAACTGCGAGGCGGCCCATTGGGCCGATTCGTCGATCAACCAAAGCTGATTCCCAGCCAACGCGTCGAGGAAGCTACGCAAGAGCGCGTCGTTGTCGTTCCCCACCGTTTCGCCGAGCATCGCGACTGCGCCGCTCGCCGCGTCGAGGGGGGCGTAGGAGTCGTCAATGTACGCGGTGTCGCCCCAGATCTTGCCCGCGGCGTCCATCGTGAACGCGATCCGGAACGGCACCTTGCGCGCGAGCAGGGCCTCGAAGAAGTAGGGCAGCGCGGCCTCGAACTCGTCGGCGTACATCGACAGCAACACCTCATTCGCCACCACGATCGCCGCGATCGCCTGCTCCTCCACCTCCTCGTCCTGAGTGATCCACTCCATGGTGCCGGTGCCCGCGACGTCCAAATCCGCGATCGGCGTGTAGACGTCGTTCGTCGTGATCACGAGGTGCGCGCTCTGCGCGGCTTCGGTGGTGGGCGTGTAGGTGAGCCGCGCGCTCTGGGTCGCGCCGGGGGCCAGCGCCCATGGCAGGGTCAGCGCTTCGCCGGCGATGTCGCTGAGCTGGAATTCGCGGTCGGCGGTAAGCTCGATGTCCTCGATCCGCAGCACGTCACTCCCGAGGTTCTCCGCAGTCACCCACGCGCTCGCGCTGCAGCCGACGCCCACGGCTCCGACATCGAGGGTGTCCGTGGTCAGCGCGAGGATCGGCCCCGTGGCGTAGCCGGTGATCGGCAGGGAGATCGTGTCCAGCTCGCCGCCGCGCCGTGAAACGGTCACCGTTACGGCGTCGTCCAGCGTGGCGCCGGGTTCGGGCAGCCAGTCCACCGAGAACGCAACGAACCCGTTCGGGGAGAGCGTGGTGCCGCGTGAGAGATCGGTGGTCAACTGCCCGGAATCTGAGGTAACGGACACCACTTCGGCCGCCGCGTCCCCGACGTTCTGCACGCTTGCGGACAACGTGTGGGAAACCCCCTGCGCGACCTCGCCGAAGTCGAGGTGGGAGGGGATCGCCACGACGTCGCCGCTCGATGGCGTTGCGGCCCCGGTATCCGCGGCCTCCTCGCATCCGGGGAGGGAGGCGAACGCGATCAGAAGGGGGAGGGCGCGCACGTTGGAGGCCATGGCCTCCACGATAGCGCGTCGGGTCGGCGGAGGCGCTGGCTTGTTCAGTGGAGGGGAGGGCGGCTCGGCGGCGCCGCGATGTGGGGTCGGCGCTTGACCCAGCCGGCCGCTCCGCGTCCGCCCGGGGCCCGGCACCGACCTCCTCGGCAGGTTCCCTCGTGGGCGCCCGCCTTTCCCGGTCCCCGCCGGGGGACCGCGGCGGGCCCCCTTGATCGCGGGGCCGCCCACATCGCCCAACCGCAACTTGCGGGCCTCCTTCCCCGCGGCTACGATGGCACGGGTTCACCATGCGAAGCTGCTCACCATTCGGCGCTTTCTTGCTCCTCTCCACGGCCTGCGCCGAAAACATTGAACTGAACGACACCGAGGAGCGGGTGATCGACCCGGGCGATCCCTACCTCGCCGCGGTGGCCGCCGTTTCGCCGGGTACGCTGCGCTCCGACTGCACCATCGGGATCGACTTGTTCCTCGCGGAGTCGGGCGATCTGGCCGACAGCGCCACGGTGGCCGCGCAGGGGCGCGAGTGGGCGGGTGTGCCGCTGCAGGGGGATGTGCGCTACCAGGCGGTCGGCAACTGGTCGAGCTGCAGCAACAACGAAGACTGGGGCACGGGCGAGTTCGAATCGAGCAGCTTCTCCGGTGTTCTGGGAGACTTCTTCGTGTTCCGCTACACCGGCGCGAACGCTTCGATCGAAACGCTGATCCAGGGCGAAGATTTTGTGGGGGCTAGCGCGTTCGTGCAGTTCGAAGACACGGCAGACCCCGCCGCAATCGCCGAAGAAGTCGGCGTCGAGATCGCCCGCAGCGGCGACGTGTACCACGCCATCTGGGACGGCAGTCGCCCGGTAGGGTCCGTCCTGAGTCAGTTCACCGCGTTCCCCGGCTATGTGGAAGGCACGCCCGAATGGATCGGGGAGGCGCCGGACTGGTGGTAGGCTACTTCGCCAACGCCAGCAATCCCGCAACTTCCCGCCTCAGCCGCACCACTTCTTCGCTGTAGAAGGCGTAGCCGCCGGAGCTGGAATTTCGTGCCTGGTGCTTTCGCAACGCCAACGTCGTGAGCGCTTTCACGTACTGCCCATGCGGCACGCCTTTCGGCACCCAGTGCTGTTTTCCACGGACGAGCCAGCTCCCGACCGCCTTGGCGTGGGCGAGGGGAACCAGCCGTTGCTGCACCTCGTCGGCCAGCTCGCGACGGATGGTGCCGCGCTCTTCCCAGAGGGCGAGCTGGAACACGGCGACAAGCACCACGAATTCGACGATGAACAGGCCAAGGTTCGCGAGCATGAAGCCCATGTTCGCGGTGAGATCCCCCACCGTGAGCATCCCGTTCCAGAGCGCGTGGATGCTCATGGCGAAGCCGAAGCCGAGGGGGAGGGCCGCGATCTTCCAGCCCCAACCCCGGAAGCGAGCGAAGCCGAGCATCGCACCGACACACGACGTGGCGCAGGCGTGCATCACGGCGGAGAAGAAGGTGCGGATCACCACGGTCATCATCCAGCCGAACACATCCCCGGAAGCCGCGACGTTCAGAAAATAGAAGAAGTTCTCGGTCATTCCGAAACCCAGCCCCGCCGCGGCCCCGTACACGAAGCCGTCTGTCGCGTTGTCGAAGTGCCGGGAAAACATCACCGCGAACAGGACCAGCGCCTTCATCGGCTCCTCGACGAGCGGGGCGATGATCGTGGCCGCCATCGTGTCGGCCAGCTCGGGACCCACGATCACGCTGAGGATCGCGCTGAAGGTCTCATTCCCGATGAGCGCAAAGCTCACCGCACCGCACGCGCCCCACAAAAAGGTGAGGAAGAACAACCAGAGCGGCTCACGCTCATGGCGATCCATGTACCAGATGATCAGCAGGAAGGTGAGCATCGGCACCGAGGCGCAGACCACGCTCAACAACGACAAGACGAGGAACACGCAGACTCCGGGGCCGCAACAACGTAGCCCGGAGCGCTACCCGAGCGTCAGCTCAGCATCGTCTTGAGGTCGCCCGACTCGTGAAGCTGCTTGAGGATGTCGGAGCCGCCCACGAACTCGCCGTTGATGAACACCTGCGGGATCGTGGGCCAATTGCTGAACTGCTTCACGCCCTCGCGGACATCGCCATCCACCAGCACATCGAACGTGTGGAACGGCTGGCCATAGCCGCGGAGGATGCTGGAGGCGGAGGCCGAGAAGCCGCAGCTCGGCGCGTCGGGCGTGCCCTTCATGAAGAGCACGACCTTGTGCGCTTTGATGAGCTCGGCGACGTATTCGGGTACGGGGCGATCCCCACGGGGGGAAGCGGCTTCTTCGGGCTCCGGGGCACGTGGCGCGGGCCGCACGTAGAGCGGAATGTTCGGCTTGGGGGCCGGGGTGCCGACGATCGGGAGGTGGCGCTTGATGCGGTCGAGGATGCCCATGTCGTGCTCCGAGGTGCAGTTCCGTCCTCGTAGCCGGCTTGGGCCGCGGCGCGACCGCAGGCTGCCGGCCTAGTGGGCGGGCTCACCGGCCCCGGTTCCCTCTGTTATGATGGGCCGATGTTGCGCACCCTCCTGCCTCTCCTCGTGTTGCTCGGCTGCGGCTCCCCCGACGAGGAGGACACCTCCGGGGGCCCGGATCTCGCGATCACCGTGAGCATCGACTCGCCGGGGGATGGGGACCGGTTCGACTGGGACGAGTCGATCGCGCTGGAGGTATCTGCGAAGGAAGGGCAGAAAAAGGTCGATCTCGGCGCGGTAACGTGGACGGTGGACGATCGGGAGATCCGCGGCGAGAGCGCCGAGGTGTCCGACCTCGATCCGGGGGACTACACGGTTGAGGTAGACGTAGTGATCAGCGGCGAACACTACGGGAAGAACGTGGACATCACCGTGAAGGACAAGCCGGAGGACACCGGCCATGACACCGGAGATACGGGCAGCGGCGGCCCCGGCACGTACGCCGGAACGATGTCCACGCACGTGTGGTACGACGGTGAATACGGCAAGTTCGACGGGGACTGCCCCGGCACCGTGAGCCTCACGGTCAGCGGCTCGGGGGTGATTGATGGCACGGGCCGCTGCACGCTCGACGGGCAGTACGACATGGATTTCCGCATCGACGGCAGCCAGAGCGGGAGCAGCATCTCGGGCACGCTGGTCGCGGAGAGCGATGGTACAGAGTACCGAACGCCCTACACCGGCACGGGGAAGGAAGGCGGGCACTTCGCGGCCGAGTACGACAAGACGTTCCAGACCGGCGGCGACTCCTTGCGCATCGCAGGCACCTGGTCGGCCGATCCGCAGTAGCGCATGCACCCGTTTCAACGAACGGAATTACTCGTCGGGAAGGCGGGCTGGGCGCGGTTGCAAGCGGCGCGCGTCATGGTCGTAGGCGTGGGCGGCGTAGGCAGCTACGCTGCGGAGGCCATCGCGCGGGCTGGCGTGGGGCACATCACACTGGTCGACTTCGATCAGGTGTGCCTCACCAACCTCAACCGCCAGCTCCACGCCACCCGGAGAACCATCGGTGCGAGCAAGGTGGGCCTCATGGCGGAGCGGTGTCGGTCGATCAATCCGAAGGCCGTGGTCGCGGCGGAGCAGCGGTTCTTCGAGGCGGAGAACGCCGATGAGCTCCTGGCTCCGGGGTACGACTTCGTGATCGACGCCATCGACAACGTGACCGCAAAAGTGGCGTTGCTGGTGGCGTGTACGCGCGGGGGGCAGTCCGTCGTAAGCGCGATGGGGGCGGGAGGGAGGATGGACCCGACCCGGATCCGGGTCACCGACATCAGCCGTACGGAGAAGGATCCGTTGGCGAGGGTCGTGAGGACCGAGCTGCGAGCGCTCGGCGTGCACTCGGGCATCGAGTGCGCGTGGACAGACGAGGAGCCGCACGAGCTGGACGAGGTTGTAGCCGATGAATTCCACTGCATCTGCCCCTCGGGAGAAAACGAACACCACTCCTGCGGGCACCGAAACGTGGTGCAGGGAACGGTGAGCTGGATGCCCGCGATGTTCGGGCTGGCGCTCGCGGGCACGGTCGTGAATCGAATGCTTCAACGCCCGGTGTTGTCCAGTGATCGCGCCACGCCGATGTACGCTCCGCGCAAGAAGAAGATCCGGTTCAACGTGAGGGCGCCCGCGGGTACGGTCGGATAGGTCGGACCGATGGGAATCGCCTACCTCGTCGACGCCGTTCGTACGCCTCTCGCGCGCGTGAGCAAGGGCCAAAGCGCCCTCTCGGGGGTGCGCCCCGACCAGCTCGCGGCGCACACGCTCAAGGCGCTGGTGGCGCGGGTTGGGATCGATCCGGCGCTGGTCGAGGATGTGGTGATGGGCAACGTTACCCCGGTTGGCGAGCAGGGGCTCAACATCGGGCGTAACGCCGCGTTGGTGGCTGGCTTCCCCGTGAGTGTAACCGGCACGACCGTGAACCGGATGTGCGGCAGCTCGCAACAGGCGGTGAACTTCGCGGCGATGGGGTGCGCCTCCGGATTTCAGGACCTCGTCATCGCTGGCGGCGTGGAGATGATGAGCCGCGTGCCGATGGGGAGCGACATGTTCCTCAATGGCAACATGGCCGCCCCGGCGCCCGAGATGTCCTGGCGCTACACCATCGTGCCGCAGGGCATCAGCGCCGAGCTCGTTGCGCAGCGCTACGGCCTGAGCCGCGCGGAGCTGGACGCATACTCCTTTGAGAGCCACCGGCGCGCGGCAGCGGCACAGGATGCGGGCGCGTTCGACGCAGAGATCACCGCAGTGAGCGGCGTTTCAAGAGACGATGGTATTCGTCGCGGCTCCTCTCCAGCGGATCTCGCCAAACTCAAGCCCGCGTTCAAGGAGGATGGGGTGGTTACGGCCGCTTCGAGCTCCCAGATCACCGATGGCGCGGCGGCGATGCTCATCGCGAGCGAGCGCGCGGTGCGGGAGTACGGCCTCAAGCCGCGCGCGCGCATCGTCGCGATGGCGACGGCGGGGTGCGACCCGACGATCATGCTCACGGCCCCGGTGCCCGCCACGCGCAGGGCCCTGGCCCAGGCTGGCCTCTCGATCGGGGACATCGACGCGGTGGAGATCAACGAGGCTTTCGCCAGCGTGGCGCTCGGCTGCGGTCGCGACCTCGGCTTCGACTTCGCAAAGACGAACGTGCACGGCGGCGCGATCGCGCTCGGGCACCCGCTCGGGGCCTCGGGAGCGCGCTTGTTCGCGACGCTCCTGGGTGTTCTGGAGCGCTCTGGCGGTCAGCTCGGCCTCACGACGATGTGCATCGGCTTCGGGCAGGGGATCACCACGATCATCGATCGGGAGGTCTGACGCTTGCGCGCGTTGCTCCTAGGCACCCCGGGGCGTGCGCCGTTTACCGGCCACTTCCGCGGGCGCGTGAGCAGCGGCGGGGCGACGTTGGCGTGGGCCGGTCGCCTTCGGTGGGGCTCCACCCCGGAGGAGGGGTGGGCCGCGGCGGAGCTCGCGCGGGATGCACTGGCGGGCGTGAGCGGCGCCGACCGCTTCGCGTTGGTGGATGCGGCGTGGGCTGCGCTTCGCGGGGTTGAACACGAGGATCTATCGGTGATCCTGGTGGCAAACGATGCCGAGGGGGTGGTGGTCGCGGGATCGGGGCTCGCCGAGGTACGGGTGGACGGGAAGCTCGTCGCCGAGGCCGCGCATCCGCTCTACGACGAGCCGGGGATCCGGGAACGTCCGGGGTATTTTCATCCAGATGTGGCGGGGCAGGACTGGGTTGGCGTGCCTGCTGGCGGCCGATGGCCGAAGGAGCCGGTGCTCGCGGCGTGCGGCGTGCGGGGTGCGGGGTGAGCCGCAAGCTGCCGCCAAGCAGCTTCGACGACGAGCCGACGCAGCCGGTGCCGGCCGAGCTGCCGCTCGCCGCCCTGAGCGACGACGAAGAGGGGAGCGTCAGCTTGTCGTTGGATACGTCCGAGGTGGATTTTGGGGGAACGGGTCGGGTGGCCGTGCCGCGGATGGCGGCCCCGCCTCCGCCGCCTCCGGCGGCCGCGGCGCCCCCCCCCCCCCCCCCCCCTCCCCCCCTCCCCCCCCCCCCCCGCCCCCGGGGGGGGGGCGCGGCACGCCCG
>BJHF01000073.1 GCA_014191855.1 Deltaproteobacteria bacterium | reverse complement strand
GGCCGCCTTCGTGGTGACGACAGGCCCCGCCACCGCGCCGCTCCCCTCGCCGCTCCCCGCGCGGCCTGCGCCGCTGGTCGAGTCGGCGCCCTCACCGGCACCCGCCGACGCCGCCCCCTCCCCCACCGCGAAGCCCGCCACCCCCGCGGTGAAGTCCCCCACCGCCATCACGCCCGTCACGATTCCCGAGGTGCGGCCGCCCGAGGTCAGCGCCCCCGCGCCCGACGCGGACATTACCCACACGAAGGGGCTCACGCCCCGCCTCGAAGCCTGGGTTCAAGCGGGCACAAGCTCGCGTCCCCTCTACCTCGGAGAGACCGTCGGCGCGGGAACGAAGCTCCAGCTCCGCTACGATCCCCAGGGCCGCCGCTTCGTCACCCTCGCGGGCCGCGACAGCAACGGGATCGTGGAGGTATACGGCACGGTTGCGGGCGGAGAACCCGGCCTTACCAGCGCCCCCTTCGCGCTCACCCTCGACGACAGCAAGGGGGAGCAGGCGTTCTTCGCGATCTGCACGGACGACCGCCCCTCCTCGGAAGCGGTGATGTCGGCCGTGAAACACAACCCGGTTCGAATGAACGGCGCCGCGGTATCGTCGGTGGTGGTTCGGAAGGATTAGCGTGCTCTGGCTCGCCGGCTTCGCCTCCGCCGCCGTGTTGCGCCACGCCCTGGTCGTGGGTGCGAACGTCGGTGGGTCCGGCCTCGAACCGCTGCATTACGCCGAGGAAGACGCTCGGCGCTTCTCGGATGTGCTCACCGAGTTGGGGCAGTTCGATCCGGTGTACATCACGGTCCTCTACTCGCCTACGGCCGCTCAGCTCAAGG
Source organism: Deltaproteobacteria bacterium (assembly GCA_014191855.1). Classification (GTDB taxonomy): domain Bacteria; phylum Myxococcota_A; class UBA796; order UBA796; family SXON01; genus SXON01. Next base: position 31,836 of record BJHF01000073.1, on the reverse strand, counting down.
AAGCGCTCAAGGCCCACGCCGACGTCTCCTCCGGCTTTGACGACGACTTGTTCCTGTTCTACTACTCGGGCCACGCCGACGCGCGCGGGCTGCGCATCGGCAGCGATACCTACGACTGGGACGCGATCCGCACCGACATCCGCGCCATGCCTGCCGAAGTGAAGGTGGGCGTCCTCGATGCGTGCCGGTCGGGGAGCATCACCCGCCTCAAGGGCGCGGCGCTGAGCCAGCCGTTCATGGTCAACGACCGGCTCGCTGCGGAGGGCGAAGCGTGGATCACCGCGGCCAGCGCCGACGAAGAAGCGCAGGAATCCGAGCGACTTCGGGGCAGCTTCTTCACGCACTACTTGATCTCAGGGATGCGCGGCGCGGCCGACGTGAACGACGGTACGGTTTCCCTCGAAGAAGCCTACAAGTACGCCTTTGATCGAGTGGTGAGCCACACCGGGGAAACCGCCGCGGGCGTGCAGCACCCCAATCGCGACTTCCGCATCAAGGGCGAGGGCGAGCTCGCGCTCACGCAGGTCTCCGACGGGCACGCCCAGGCCACGCTGCCCGCCGAGCTCGACGGGCTCGTAACCGTGGTTCGCCTTCCCGATCGCACGCCGATGGCGGAGGTCGCGAAGGTGGCCGGTACGCCAGTCACCCTCGCGTTGGCGCCCGGAAGCTACGCCATGCGCAAGATGGTCGGGCAGGACCTGTACCAGGCCGAAGTGATGCTCACCGACGGCGCGAGGGTCACCGTCACCCAGTTTCTGCTCGTCGAACCGCCCGGCGGCGCCCGTCCCGCGCCAGAGAAAGGCGGCGCGAAAGCCGTAGTTGCGGGCGCCGAGGGCGTCGAAGCGGCCGCCGACACCCCCGCGGAGACCACCGCGCCCGCGATCATGGTCGCCAAGCCGCCCGCGCATGGGCTGGTGTTTCAGGATGCGTGGGAGGCGACGCGCTGGGTGGCCCGCGAGAACCAGGGGTGGTGGGAAACGGCGGTGAACGCGAAGAACCTCCGTCAGAGCCCGCTTGTGGCCAGCGGGCTGAGCACGCTGGTTCCGGGTGCGGGACAGATCTACAACAAGCAGGGCGTGAAGGGCGGCCTGTTGATGACCGGTACGTTCCTGCTCTTTGCGGGGAGCGTATTTGTGCCCGATCAGGGCTTCTTCGCCGGGTCCATCACCGGCCCCGACCCGCTCTCGCTCGGCGCCGCCATGCTGTACGGCACCGCGATCGCCGATGCGGCGTACTTCGCAGGCCCGAAAGAGCACCGGGAAACCCGCCATCCCAGCGATGGGGCCACGCTCTCCACCTACGCCGGGTGGGATCCTTCCATCGACTTCGCGAACCCCTACGTCGCGGGAATGAGCGGCGACTGGTTGGTCACGCCCAACGTCAGCATCGGCATCGATCGCCTGGGGTGGACGCGCAACTCGGAAGTGGAGTCGCGCTGGAACTTCGGCAGCCGCATCTCCTTCGCGATCGATGGGGCGAAGTGGCGCCCCTCTGTGTTCGTGGCCGGCGGCGGGCGCGTCATCGAAACCGTCTCCGGCTCCGCCATCGACGAAACCTTCGCCCGGATGACACCCGTTCGCGGCGTAGCGACCGCGCGTGTAGTGGGGGTGGTCGGCACCGGCCTGGCGCTGCGCTACTACGTTACGCCGCGGTACTTCCTCGATTCAGAGCTTCGTTTTGAGGTGGAGGACGCCACGAGCAAGGTGCTGCTCGGCGGCGGCGTTGGGGTCCACTTCGGGAAGTAGCCGCGGGCGCCGCGCGCTGGGCTAGGCGTCCACGGTCCCGTCGCAATCGTCGTCCACACCGTCGGCGTCGTCGTCGCGGGCGCCGGGGTTGAGCGCGGTGTCGGCGTCGTCGCAGTCGCCGCCGGTCTCGGTGTAGCCGTCGCCATCGTCGTCGTAGGAAACGGTCTCCTCGTCCACGCGGCCGTCGCAGTTGTTGTCCTGCCAATCCGCGATCTCGCTGGCGCCCGGGTAGGTGTCGGCGTTGGTGTCGTCGCAGTCGCCGCCGGCTTCCACCCAGCCGTCGCCATCGTCGTCGGCCGCGGTAGTGCCTTCGTCCACGCGGCCATCGCAGTCATTGTCCAGGCCGTCGGCCAACTCCGGCGCGCCCGTGTAGCTCGTGTCGTCGGCGTCGTCGCAGTCGCCGCCGTAGGTGCTGCTCCCGTCGTTGTCGCCGTCTACGCTGCCTTGATCGACGATGCCGTCGCAGTCATCGTCGCGACCGTTTCCCGCCTCGTCGGTGGCGGTCGGGTTGATCGAGGCGTCGGCGTCGTTGCAGTCGCCTGCGTCTTCCGAGAGGCCGTCGCCATCGTCGTCGTAGCAGGAGGTGCCCTCGTCGACGATACCGTCGCAGTCCTGGTCGACGGTGTCGCAGGACTCGGCGGCGCCGGGGTGCGCCGTCGCGTCCGTGTCGTCACAGTCGGCGGTGCAGCCGCCGTAGCCGTCGGCGTCGGCATCGTAGAGCTCGCCGGAGCCGTGCTCGCAGTCGTTGGCCACCACGTCGCCGGTTACGACGCCTGTTCCCAGCGTGAGCGTGAGCACCCCCGACTGCAGGCCGCCTTCCGCGGCGGTGAAGCCCACGAGGATTGGCGACGACTCCCCGGCGAGCACGGTGATCGGCGTGAGATCGCGCGGGCTGAATGTTGGATGATCGATCTCGATGTTGGTGATGAGCGCCGGCACAGAACCGGTGTTGAACAACGTGAACTCGCGTGTGACGTCCCCGTAGAGGGCGACGGGGCCGAAGTCGAGGAGGCGCGGCCACAACTGCACGGTCACCTCCCCCGCGTGGGCGCGGGCCTCGATCACGTGCTCGGCGCCCGAGGATTCGTTCGTCTGGATCGTGATGCGGGCGCGATCCCAGGCTGGGTTATCAGCGGTATAGCTGAACTTCAGGACACCAGCCTCTTTGGTGATGTCCGGGAGCTCGTCGGTAAGGAGCTCGAAGCCGTCGCCATCGACGTCGAGCACATCCACCGCCACGATCGCCGCGTCCGTCCCCCCGATCGCGGTCACCGTCACCTCGAACTCGGTAATGGTGCCGACGGCCTGGTCCCCGAGATCGACGATGTCCGGCGAAACGACGACCTTCCGGGCGGCCTGCTGGAGGGCGTAGTCACCGGAGCAGGCAAGAAGAAACAGGGGGGTCAACAGGGGGGTCAGGACGGTGCCATTGCGATTCAAATGCAATGGCACCGTCCTGACCCCTCCCCGCCGCCGCCGAAGGAGCGCAGCCGCCGCGAGCACCCCGAGGGCGCCCGGAACGCCGCCTGAGCCGCAGCCGCATTCGCTCGGCTCCGCCTCCACCACCGCGTCGCACTCCTCGTCCACAGCGTCGTCGCAGTCGTTGTCGATCCCGTCGCACATCTCGGAGAGGCCGGGGTTCGCCCAGCCATCCTGGTCGTCGCAGTCGCCACCCTCGACCGTGTAGCCGTCCTCGTCCGCGTCGTTGAGGCCGCCATCGATGGCGTCGTCGCAGTCGTCGTCGATGCCGTTGAGCGTTTCGTCGGCGCCGGGATGCACCGCCGCTACGTCGTCGTCGCAATCGCCGCCCTGCTCGGTGTAGCCGTCTCCGTCGTCGTCGAACTGGTCGGTGCCCTCGTCCACGTCGCCATCGCAGTCATTGTCGATGCCGTCTTCCAGCTCGTTGGCGTCGATGCCGACCGAAGCGTCCGCGTCGTTGCAGTCGCCCTGGTTTTCGTTCGCGCCGTCGCCATCGGCGTCGTCGTTGTCCGTGCCCTCATCCACCAGGCCGTCGCAGTCGTTATCCTGCGCGTCCGCCAGCTCTTCGGCACCCGGGTGCACGGTCGCGGCCCCCTCGTCGCAGTCTCCGCCGGCCTCGGTGTACCCATCCCCGTCCGCGTCGGAAACGCCGCCATCTACGCTGCCATCGCAGTCGTCGTCGATCCCGTTGTCGGAGATCTCGGCCCGCGTCGGCGCCTGCCGCACGTCGCCGTCGTTGCAGTCGCCCGCGTTCTCAGAGAGGCCGTCGCCGTCATCGTCGTACGCGTCGGTACCGTTGTCGACCTTCCCGTCGCAGTCTTCGTCGACGCCATCCGCCGATTCGACCGCCGCCGGATTCGCGGTGTCCGAGGAATCGTCGCAATCTCCGCCGTCTTCCGTGTAGCCGTCGCCATCGTCGTCGTACCAGTCCGTCCCTTCGTCCACGGTGCCATCACAATCGGCGTCCACGCCGTCGGCGGCCTCCACCGCGCCGACGTACACCGCATCGTCGTTGTCGTTGCAGTCGGTTCCCCCTGCATAACTGGCGTCCGCTCCGTCGCCGTCGGCGTCGAGCACGTCGTCGCCGTTGCAGTCCTGGTCGATGCCATCGTAGGCCACCTCGGCGGCCCCCGGGTACACCGTCGCGTCGGTGTCGTCGCAGTCCGTGTCATCGGCCACGTAACCGGAGGGCTCCTCACAAGCCGTGGTTGTCGCGGCAACATCCCCGAAGGTGTCCCCGTCGGAGTCGGCGTACCAGGTGAGCACGTCGAGCGCCGAGTCGTCCACCGTGCCATCGCAATCGTTGTCCAGGCCGTCGCAATACTCGGGCGCACCCGGGTACACCGTCACGTTCGTGTCATCGCAATCGGTAGAGCCCGCGACGTAGCCCGCCGGGCGAGAACAGGCGGCCGACGTCGACAACGCGCTCCCGTACCCGTCGCTGTCGGCGTCGGCGTAGTACGTCGTCGTCACGCCGTCGTCCACGGTGCCGTCGCAGTCGTCGTCAACAGAATTGCACACTTCCGGAGCGCCAGGGTACACCGCGCTGTTCGTGTCGTCGCAGTCGGTGGATCCAGCGACATATCCACTTGGAACCGAGCAATCCGCGATCGTTGAGGAGCGGTCGCCGTAACCGTCCCCGTCGCCATCTTCGTAGTACGTCGTCGTCACCCCTTCGTCCACGGTTCCGTCGCAGTCGTTGTCCTGGCTGTCGCACAATTCGGGTGCGCCAACGTACACCGTGGCGTCGGTGTCGTCGCAATCAGTTCCGCCGTCAGCGAGGCTGTTGTACCCGTCCCCGTCTGCATCGGTGCTCGCGCCAAGCACGATGTTGTCCCATCCATTGCTCGTGCTGGTGCCGCCTCCACCCCAGGCGTCGCCAATCACGATGGAGGTTACGCCGGTAAAGGAGCTCCCAAAGCTCGTCGTCGTCGGCGCCGACGAACTACCCGACATGTTGGTGTAGAGCGTGTAGGTTCCGGCCCCCGTGGTCACGCTGGAGATGGAGCCGACCGCGGCCTGCCCGTACAGATCCATCTGCTTGAGCTTGAATGCGGCACCATCGACGCGCCGAATCCGCACGCCCTGCATCTGCGTGAGCGTGCTGCCCGCTCCGTAGGCCTGGTTGTGGTTGTACTCGATGCCGCCCGAGGTGTGGCTGTGGCCGGCGGTGTTCAACCAGAAATACTCCACCTTGTACAGGCCATCGCTGCTGGTGAGGTACTCGTTGGTCTGCCCATTCCAGCCCGAAGTTGAGCCGATGCTCTCCGAAAAGGTGATCGTCGTGTCGGCCCGTGCGCTCGGCGTGAGCACGGAGGTGAGGGCGAGCAAGGTGAACAAGGCGGACATGGCGCCCTCCGGGGGCGCACACGATAGCACAGGCCTCAAGCCGGCCACGACCTGCCCGATGAGGATAGCCTGCACATTCCGCGATGAAGGGACTCCGCCGACGCACACTTTGGAGCATGGGCCTGGTGGTGGCCATTGGCATCGCCACGTCCTTCGTGATCAGCGCCGTCGCCGTGCGCCGCGCCGTCGTGGAGCAACAACGGCGGGTGGCGAGCGAGCGCGTGGTCGCCGCCGAGCACTGGTTCGGCACTACCGCCGAAACTTTGCAGGGGTCGGTGCGCGACTATGCCCGGTGGGACGACACGTGGCAGTTCCTGCATGGCGAGCGCCCCGGCTACGAATCCGACAGCTTCACGGCTGAGAGCTGGGACAATCTTGATCTCGACGCGGTGCTCGTCGGTCGGCCCGGCGCGCTGATCCTTGCCGGACAACGTCGGGTCGTGGGCGGCGCAACGCAGGTGGTGCCGGCGGGCCCCGCCGTTTTGGGAGCCATGGAGCCGCTGCTCCGCGAACCGACCGAGCGAGTCGGCCTGGTGCAGATCGAAGGAGAACCCTGGTTGTACGCGGCCGAGCCGGTAACGCGCAGTGATGGCACCGGGGGCGATGCAAGTGTATGGGTGTCCGCGCGCCGGTTGGACGCCGCCCGCTTGGAAGGCGCTGAACAGCTCGCTGGCGGCGCGCTCTCGTTGTTCCCGACCACGTCCCCTCCCCCGCCTCCCGGCCCTGGGAGCGGCCAGGCCGCTGTGCGCTCCCTCGCGCTGGGGCCGGGCTTCGAGGGGTGGAGCGCGCGCCTCGTACGCCACGAAACGGCCGGCCCCCGCGTGTGGTCTCAGCTCACGCTGGTGGCAGCCAACACCGCGGCCCTGGGCCTCGTGGTCATCATCGCCGCGCTCCTGTTGCTCGACAAGATGGTGTTCGCCCGCCTCGCGCGGTTCGGTGAGCAGGCGGCGCGGATTCGCGGCGGCGCCTCTGACTCACGCCTAACGGTGGCGGGAACGGACGAGCTGGACGAATTGGCGTCGGCCGTAAACGGACTGCTGGACGCGGACGCCGCGAGCCAGACCCGTTTGCGTTACGACGCGCTCCACGACCCGCTTACGGGCCTGGCCAACCGGGCCCTGCTGCTGGATCGCCTCGGAGCGGCGCTATCGAGGGTGCGCCGCTCCCCCGATGTGCGCGCAGCGCTGTTGTTCATCGATCTCGACCGTATGAAGCGGATCAACGACCACCTCGGGCACGCCGTGGGGGATCGGTTCATCGCCGAGGTGGCGCGCCGCCTCAGCCTACAGGTGCGCGGCAGTGACACCGTGGCGCGCCTGGGCGGGGACGAATTCGCGGTGGTCTTGGAGGATGTCGCCAGCTTTGACGTGGCGGTTTCGCGCGCCAGGGCGCTCCTGGCAGCGGTGCGGGTGCCGCTGCTCGAGGCGGGACACAGCTACGATCTCACGGCGAGTGTGGGGATCACGGTGCTCCGGCCAGAGTCGACGGAAGCCGACCTGCTGAAGGAGGCAGACACGGCCATGTACGCCGCGAAACAGGCTGGGCGAGATGGTTGGTCGATCTACGACGAGGCGATGCACGGCCGGGTAACGCAGCGGCTGGCCACCGAGCAGGCGCTGCGTGAGGCCCTCAAGGGGCCGAACTTCTCGGTGCACTTCCAGCCCGTAGTGGACATGGCATCGGGCGCATTGTTGGGCTTTGAGGCGCTCTCCCGGTGGGTCGATCCGGTTCGGGGCGTGATCGCCCCCGACGAGTTCATCGCGGTAGCCGAGGACGGCCCGCTGATCGCCGAGCTCGACGCCGAGGTGTTGGAGCGGGCGCTCGCCGCCTTCGCCCCGTGGGTGGCCCGTTTGCCGGGCCTCTTCCTCTGCCTCAACCACTCCGCGCGGCGCTTCGAATCGCCGGAATTGATCCCCGAGATTGCCTCCGCGCTCGGCCGGCACGGGCTCCCGGGCTCCGCGTTGGTGCTCGAGGTCACCGAAACGCAGTTTGGAAAAAGCGAAGACCGCTGGCGCGACCGGATCGAGACGCTCGCTTCCCTCGGTGTGCGGGTCGCGCTGGACGACTTCGGCACCGGGTATTCGTCGCTCGTGCGGCTCCGGGCCGTGCCGGTGGCGATGCTCAAGCTCGATCGTACGTTCGTCGAGGATCTCGTGGCGGGAAACGAGGCGGTGGCCGTCGCGATCCTGCAGCTCGCGAGCGCGCTTTCCCTGCCGGTGATCGGGGAGGGCGTGGAGTCGGCGAGCGCGGCGGCGCGCCTCGCGGAGCTGGGATGCCAGTACGGGCAGGGCTGGCACTTTGGGCGGCCCGTTCCAGCGGAGGAGGCCGGAGAGCTGGTGGAGCTGGCGGCCGCGGCGAGGTCGGCGGCGTCGTGACCCGGCCCGTGCCGCGTCGGATCGTCATTTCGCCGTTGACGCCCCAGGCGGCTGGGGAGTGGGTGGCGCGCCTCGCGGGCGCAAAGGCTACGGGCGAAACCTTACTTCTGCGCGTAGATGGAGCCTCCTTCGAGCTCCTGGAGGCGTGGCTGGCCACTTTGCGTGATCTGGGGTTCGAGGTGCTGGTGCACGCACGGTGCGCGGGTGCGCCCGAACACGGTGGCGTTCTCGGAGTACACCTCCCTGCCCATGAACGGGCGGCGGCCTGGCGAGCGCGTGTGCCCGGGCTCCTGGGGCAGAGCGTGCACTCCATCGAGGAAGCCCTGGTCTCCGCCGCGGCCGGGGCCGATTACGTGATGCTCTCACCCATCTTTACGCCTCGATCAAAGCCGGAGGACACCCGACCCACTCTCGGGCTCGATGGCCTCGCCGCCGCGTGCGCGGCGATCCCAATTCCGGTGATTGCGCTGGGCGGGGTGGGGGAGGAGAACGCCGAAGCCTGCTTCGCAGCGGGGGCCTGCGCAGTGGCACGGATGGCTCAATCCGCGACCAGCACCATCACCACCGCGAAGAAGATCGTCGCCACGAGCCTACCCAAAAAGCCATAGCGAGCACCGCGCTTGGTCTCCGCCCTCGCCATGATCAGCGTGCCGATCACGCCCCAGAGGCCAAAGATCACCCCCAGCGCGACCCCCAGCTTGAACGAGCCCTCCTGCACGATCTCGGCCGGGTAGCCGGTGTTTACCCCGGAGTATTCGTACGGGTTCGGCGGGATCGGGGTGGACATACCCGGAGCGTAACTACCCGATCGCCAACTTCGCCACCGCCACGAGGTTCGCCACGTTCAGGCCGAGGTTCTCCGAAACCACCTTGCCCGGCGCGCTCGCGCCGAAGCGGTCGATGCCGATGGACCGGCCGCCGTCGCCGACGTAGCGCTCCCAACCGACCGTGGCGCCGGCTTCAACGCTCACGCGGGGAAGCGAGCCGAGCACCGCCCGCCGATATGCTGCGGGCTTGGCGTCGAAGATCGCCGTGCAGGCCAGGTTCACCACCCGCGCGCCGAGGCCCTCGGCCGCGAGCACCTTCGCCGCCTCCAGGGCGAGGCCGACCTCGGAGCCGGTTGCCACGAACGTCACCTTGGCGGCTGAATCTTCGAGCACAACGTAGCCACCATCCCGGATCGACTCGGCGGACGGGTGAACGCTCCGATCGATCGTAACGAGGTCCTGACGGGTGAACGCGAGCGCGACCGGCCCATCCGTGCGCTCGAGCGCCATCGCCCACGCCACGTTGGCCTCCGCGGCGTCCGCCGGCCGGATCAGCCAGCTGTTCGGCACAAGGCGGATGCTCGCCAAGGTCTCCGTCGGCTGATGCGTCGGGCCGTCCTCCCCAACCCACACACTGTCGTGGGTGTACACATACACGACGGGCTGCCCCATCAGCGCGCTGAGGCGGAAGCTGGGCCGGTGGTAGTCGTGAAAGATGAGGAAGGTCGCGCAGTAGGGGCGCACGCCGCCGTGGAGCGAGAGCCCGTTGCTGATCGCCGCCATCGCGTGCTCGCGGATGCCAAAGGCGATGTTGCGGCCCTCATACTTCCCCCGCTGAAACTCCGGCGCGCCCTTGATGTGGGTGAGGTTCGACTCTGCGAGATCAGCGCTCCCGCCCATGAACGCGGGCACCGCCGCGGCAATCGCCTGGATCGCGGCCTGGGATGCCTTGCGGGTGGCCAGCTTGGATCCGGACGCGTAGGCCGGCCACGCGATGCCGGAGGTGTTGATCACCCCGGCCAGCGCGGCCTCCAACGCCGCGCGCTGCGGGCTCGCCGCGAGCCGGGCGTTCCACGCATGACGAAACGACGTGCGATCGGCATCGTTGCGACGATAGAGGTTGAACGCCGCGTCATCCGTTTGGAAGGCCGCTTCCGGGTCGAGCCCGAGGCTCAGCTTCGTGAGCCTCACCTCGTCCGGACCGAGCGGCGCGCCGTGCGCGGCCGACTTGCCGGCTTTGTTCGGGGAGCCGAAGCCGATGGTGGTGCGGCAGCGAATCAGCGTGGGCCGCTCCAGCTCCTCCTGCGCCGTGGCCAGCGCGGCGCCGATCGCCGCGTGGTTGTGTCCGTCGATCTCGATGACGTGCCAGCCGAGCGCCTCGAACTTGCGAGTCGTATCCTCGGTGAACGCGAGGTCGGTGCTCCCGTCGATGGTGATGCCGTTGTCGTCGTACATCAGCGTGAGTCGCGACAAGCCGAGGTGACCGGCGAGTGATGCGGCCTCGGTAGAGATGCCCTCCATCAGGTCGCCGTCGCCACACATCACGTAGGTGCGGTGATCCACGAGATCGGCACCGAACGTGGCGCGGAGGTGCGCCTCGGCGATGGCCATGCCCACGGCCATGGCGATTCCCTGCCCAAGCGGGCCGGTGGTGCATTCCACACCCGGCGCCTCACCCAGCTCGGGGTGCCCAGGGGTGCGACTGCCCCACTGACGGAATTGCCGAAGGTCTTCCAGGGTCATCGGCGAGAGATGCGGGTGACCGGCTTCACCCTGGCCCATCAGGAACATCATCGAGTACAACAGCGAGCTGCCGTGCCCGCCGGAGAGGACCACGCGGTCCCGGTCCGCCCAGCGCGGGTCCGCCGGGTCGTACTTCACGAAGCGGGACCACAGAACCGTCGCAACATCCGCCATGCCCATCGGCATCCCGGGGTGCCCGGAGTTGGCTTTCTGTACAGCGTCGATCGCGAGGCCGCGGCAGATGTTGGCGGCGCGGGTGGACTCAGCGGACATGGCGGGCTCCCAAAGGCGCGCGGCGCCTATCATGAATATGAAGGGATCGTGCCGTTCCGCGGGCTCGCCCTCCAGTCGTTGCTGCTCGCCGTTCTGGTCACGTGGCCCGCGCTGCTCCACCCCACGACCGAGATCCTCGGCTCCCCCAAGGGTGATGCCGTAAAGCACGTATGGAACTTATGGTGGATGCACCACGAGCTCTGGCAGGGCGAGTGGGGACTGAAGACGACGCTGATCAACTTCCCCACGGGGCTCGACCTCTACCCGATCGAGATCGCCAACGGCATGGTCACGGCCTGGTGGCCGCTCCCGCCCGTGCTCACCGCAAACCTGCTCGCCTTCGTGCACGTGGTCCTCACCGGCCTCTGCACGGGCCTCCTCGGATGGCGCGTCACGCGCACGGCTATGTCGGCGCACGTGGCGGGCGCGATCGCCCAGGGCTGCGCGTTCACGGCGTTCACCTTGCATGCCGGCGTCGGTGAGCTGCGTCAGGCGTGGTGGATCCCGCTCGGGCTCGCCGCAGCGATCGGCGCGAGGGACAGCCTGCGCGTGCGCGACTTCGTCGTGCTCGGCCTCACCCTCGCCGCGGCCACTCTCGCCTGTTTCTACCACGGGTTCTTCCTCGCCACGGCCGTGGCGGTGTACGCGCTCTGCACCCCGGCGCGGAGCCGCGCACTGTGGTTCGGGTGGGCGTTAGCGGCCGGACTCTCCCTGCTGATCGTCGTTCCCATCGTCAAGGTCTTCGCGAGCGCGTACGGCACAGAGAACCCCGCTCACGCTGCAGGGTTTGTCGCCTGGATGCGCTCGGGCCTGCCGACCGAGAGCTTCCAGGTCACGTCGCTTCAACTCCACGAACTGATCCTGCCCGACCGCACGCTGACCACCGACTTTGCCAGGCCGTTCGAGGCCTATCTGGGCGGACGCTACGTCGGCGTGTTCACGATCCTGTTGGGGGCATTGGGTCTGGCCGCAGCGCCGCGACGCACGTGGCCGTGGGCCTTGGTCGTGCTCACCGGCATCGTGCTGGCGCTGGGGAACACGCTCTGGCTCGGCGGGCACCTCGTGCAGCCGATCGTCGTGCTGCCGCTCGCGCTGCTCAACAAGCTCCTCGGCTATATCGCCGAACCCCTCAACTTTCCCGTTCGATACCTGGCGATCTCGTCAACGGCCCTGGCTGTGCTCGCCGGCTCCGCGAGCCGCTGGCGTTGGACGCTGGTGCTCGTTCCGCTCGCGCTGCTCGATGTGGCCTGGAACGATCCGGTCCCCTTCCCTCGCTCCACGTTCAAGCTCGACAGCGTGGACGATGTACAGGCGCCACCCGGCGCCGTGGCGGAGCTCACCTGGGCGACCAGCCAGGATGCGGTGCTCAACCCCCAGGACCCGGTCACCCTCTTCGACGGTCGCCTGCGCACCCGCAGCATCGCCGCGCAGATGTTCCTCGATCGCCCCTTTCAGACGATCGCCATCGAGCGGGTGGACCATTGGGCCTTCGACGGCGTGGTCTGGACCGCCGCGCTGCCCCTCTCCCGCGCCCTCGCCGGCACCGCGATGACCGAAGACGATCTCCAATCTGCGGCGTACCTCCTGAAGGAACGCGGCTTCGGTTCCGTGTTGCTCACCCGGCCGTGCGATGGGCTCGGGGATCTGAAGTCGGTGGCGCTCCTCAGCGCCGTGCTTGGGCCGCCCCGGCGAGGCGCCTGCTTCGACGTCTGGCCCATCGGAGACGTCGCGGCGCCCGACGATCTCGAGGCGTTCCGCGCCCGGTTCGCCGTGGATCTGAGCAAGGTCCGCTCCCCCAACCTCGGTCCGCCAGTCGATACGAGCCACCAGTAGGCGGGCATTGAGGTTCCGCCGCGCGCGGGCTATGCGCCCGGCCCGACCGGAGACCCCATGGCCGAAACCACGATCACCCCCCGCGCGAAGGACTACAACGAGTGGTATCTCGATGTCATCGCGGCCGCCGAGCTCTCCGATTACTCGCCAGTAAAGGGCTGCCTCGTGCTTCGGCCCCACGGCTACGCGGTGTGGGATCTCATGCGCGGTGAGCTCGACCAGCGCTTCCGCGACACGGGCCACGTGAACGCCTATTTCCCGCTCCTCATCCCGATGTCCTTCCTCTCGAAGGAGGCCGAGCACGTGGAGGGCTTCGCGAAGGAGTGCGCCGTCGTAACCCACCATCGCCTGCGTGCGGTGCCCGGCGGCACGGGCGTGGAGCCTGATCCCGCCGCCAAGCTGGAAGAGCCGCTGGTCATCCGCCCCACGAGCGAGACGATCATCTGGCATATGTACGGCAAGTGGATCCAGTCGCACCGCGATCTGCCGATCCTCATCAACCAGTGGGCCAACGTGGTGCGGTGGGAGATGAAGACGCGCCCGTTCCTGCGCACCACCGAGTTCTTGTGGCAGGAAGGCCACACCGCGCACGCCTCGTCGCAGGAAGCGGTGGAAGAAACCCAGAAGATGCTGCGCGTTTATGAGGACTTCGCGGTGAACGTGATGGCCACGCCCGTGATCCCCGGGATCAAAAGCGCCTCGGAGCGCTTCGCCGGCGCGGTGGAGACGATGTGCATCGAGGCGATGATGCAGAACGGGTGGGCGCTGCAGGCGGGAACAAGCCACTTCCTCGGCCAGAACTTCGCCAAGGCCTTCGACGTGAGCTTCACCTCCGACGCGGGCGTGCGTGAGCACGTGTGGGCGACGAGCTGGGGCGTTTCCACTCGCCTCGTCGGCGCGCTGATCATGACGCACTCCGACGACACCGGGCTCATCCTGCCTCCCGCGCTGGCCCCCATCCAGGTGGTGATCACGCCGATCTGGAAGGGGGAAAGCGAGAAAGAGGGCGCCATTGCCTACGCGGACAAGGTCGCCGCCGCGCTCAAGCCGCTGCGCGTGAAGGTGGACACACGCGATTCGCTCAAGCCCGGCGCCAAATACTTCGAGTGGGAGCGCAAGGGGGTTCCGCTGCGGCTGGAGATCGGCCCGCGGGACATGGCGCAGAACAGCGTGTTCGCCGCGCCGCGCACCGGCGGTGGCAAGTTCGGGATTCCGGTCGACGAGAACCTGAAATCGACCGTGGAGGCCAAGCTCGCCGAGATCCAGGCCACGCTCTACCAACGGGCCTGCGAGCGGCTGGCCGCCCGCACCTTCCGGGTGGACACCTACGCGGAGTTCAAGGAGCGCATCGAGGAGGGCGGCTTCTTCCTGGTGAACTGGTGCGATGATGCCGCGAACGAAGCGACGATCAAGGAAGAGACCAAGGCGACGATCCGCTGCTACCCGCTCGACGGGCAAACCCCGACGGGAACGTGCTTCTTCAGCGGGCGCCCGGCGACCCACGTTGCGCTGTTCGCGCGAGCCTACTAGGGGCGGCCATGGCCGCGCACATCTCTGTTCGGGACCTCCCCCGCGTTCGCGACGTGGCGCTCACGCTCGCGTCGCACGGGTTTGGGGAGTTAGCTCGGATCATCGGGATTGAAACCGCATCGAGCGCGAGCACCACCCCGATGGCACGGCGGGTGAGGCTCGCCCTGGCCGACCTGGGCACGACCTACATCAAGCTCGGGCAGGTGCTCTCCGTCCGGCCCGACCTCCTGCCAGCGGCCCTGCTGCACGAGCTGGCGGAGCTGCAGGACAACGCGCCGTTGGTCCCCTTCGAGCAGGTGAAGGCCGTGCTCGAGGAAGAGCTGGGCCGGCCGCTGAGCGAGGCGTTCGCATCGTTCGAGGAAGCGCCGCTGGCCAGCGCCAGCATCGCGCAGGTGCACGGTGCCGTGCTTCACGACGGCCGGGAGGTGGCCGTGAAGGTGCAGCGGCCGGGGATCTCCGGCGTTCTCCAAAGCGATCTGCACATCCTGTACACGCTGGCACGGCTCGTGGAGGGTCAGGTTCAGGTCCCGGGCCTCTACAGCCCGGTGGAGATCGTGCAGGAGTTCGAACTCGCGATCCAGACCGAGCTGGACTTCTTGCAGGAAGCGCGCGCCGCAGAGCGTTTTCGGGCGAACCACGTCGCGATCGAGGGGGTCGTGATCCCCTATGTGCACCGGGAGCTGTGCACGCGCCGCGTGCTGGTCATGGAGCGCATCCGGGGCCAGAAGCTCAACTCCGTAAAGGGGGGGAGCGAGGAAGGCCGCGTCGCGATGCGAAAGTTCATCGAGAGCTGGTACTACCAGCTCTTCGAGCACGGCTTCTTCCACGGGGATCCGCACCCCGGCAACATCTTCGTGCTTGAGGGCGGCACCATCTGCTTCCTCGACTTCGGGCTCACCGGCACGCTCACGGGAGAGATGCAGGACCTGATGACCGACATCTTCGCGGGGCTGGTTTTCCGCGACGCGGAGACGGTTGCCATGGCCGTGTATCGGGCGGGCGCCACCTCCGAACGCGTGGACCTCAAGGCGTTCCGCAACGAGATCGAGCGGTTGATGTCCAAGTATCACGGTGCATCGCTGGGAGACTTGAGCACCCGCGGCTCCCTCCTTGAGTTCATCGAAGTGGCGACGAAGTACCGGATCCACCTCCCTCGGGAGTTCGCGGTCATCGCGCGCGCCGGCAGCCTCGTCGATGGCATCGCGAAGCGCCTGCTGCCCGACACCGACATCGTCGAGGAGGTGCGCCCATGGGCCCAACGCCTCGTTCAACGCCGGTTCGGCCCCGAGCGCATCAGCTCCGACACCCTGCGTGTGCTCCAACAGGCCCAGGCCGCGTTCCGCGATCTTCCCACCCAGGCGAATCAGCTCCTGCTTGACCTCGAGCGGGGCCGCGTTTCCATCACCACGCACGACCCCGACGCGGAGGCGCTGCGCCTCGAGATCCGCCACGCCGCGGTTCGCATCTCGCTCGCGCTCTGCGCCCTCGCCCTGGCGATCAGCGGCACGATGTTGATCGCGAGCTGGGCGCCCATGCCTTGGGGCGTGCCGGTTTGGCCGTTCTTCGGCGTCGCGATCGGCATGGTCGCGCTCATGATGTTCTTCGGGCTCGTGATGCACTGGCTCTTTGCGGCACGAATTCACCCCCGGGAGTGGTATCGTCGCCTGGTGGCGGTGTTCCGGTTCTTCGTGGGTGAACGCCACGCCTGAGCTGCGGGCGCGGAAGAGTTTGCCGAACTCGAACGCCCCCGCGACTGTACGGGGCCGCCGCGGCGTGGTACCGTCACCGCCAATGGTTCCGGGAGTGCGGACGTGTCGAAAGTGACCCTGAGTCCCGGCGACGTTGTCGCCAAGAAATATGAGATCGAGTCCCTCGTGGGCACGGGTCCGATGGGGTCGAGCTACGCAGCCCGCTCTCTCGGGGCCGGCAAACGGGTGTGCATCAAGCTGATGTCGGGCACTTCCGTGGGGATGGCCACGGCCCAGCCCATCGTTACGCGAATTCAATCGGCCCGAAGCGAGGCCCTGGTGCCCGTGCTCGACGTGGGCGAGCACGCCGGCGCGCTCTTCGTCGCGACCGAGTACTTCGAGGCGGAGTCGCTCCGCCGGTTGATGGACAGCCACGCGGGCGAGCGCCGCTCGTTCACGCTGCAGGAGGCCTGTCAGATCGTCGTTCGCGTGCTTGAAGCCGTGGATGCCGCTCATCAGGCGGGCCTCGTTCATCGCCACATCAAGCCGGCCAACGTGCTCGTGCACACCCGGGCCGTCGGTCCCGGCACCGGCAAGACCGTTCGCACGATCAAGCTCAATGGCTTGGGGCTCTCGGAGCTGATCAACGCCGGAACGCTGGCAGAGAACATCGCGGATCGCCCCGATGGTCGGTACATGGCGCCGGAGCTGGCCTCGCCATCCGCGGGAGGCACCGTTCAAACCGACATCTACTCGGTCGGCGTCATCTTCTACGAGCTGCTCACCGGGCAAACGCCCATGGGCACCTACCTGTCCCCCACGCAGGTGCGGGACGATCTGCCGAAGCATGTGGATGACATCGTGGACGTGGCGATCGACGCGAACGCCGAGCTCCGGTACCCGTCCGCCCGGGACATGATCAACGACATCCAGCGGGCCTTCACCGACGACGACAAACCTGCGGTTGCCACATCGAAGCGCACGATCGGCATGATCGTCGGCGGCTGCGTGCTCGCCCTCGGCGCGGTGGGCGCGTTCTTCGCGTTCAACGATCCGGAAGCCCAGGCCCGCAAGGAAGACGAAGCGGCGCGGGCCAAGGTGATCAAGGAGAACCCCATCGATATCGCTGCCCAGAAGGCGAAGGTCGAGGGCCACCCAAACATGACCTACATCCCGACGGGAAGCTTCATCTCTGGCCGCATGCGCACGGAGAAAGAGGGCGGCACGGCCAACGAGGCCCACGCGGAGGAGACGAAGGTAGAAGGGTACTATATCGATCTATTCGAGTTTCCGAATGAGTTCGGTGGGCACCCGGTGGTGAACGCCACCCGGGCCGACGCGGAGGCCGCCTGCGGGGCGCGCGGGAAGCGCCTGTGCTCCAGTCTCGAGTGGGAGCGCGCCTGCAAGGGCCCCGAACAGAACATCTATGGGTACGGCAACGCCTACTCGCCCGAAGCCTGCGGTACCGACCCGGGTGGGGACAAAGACAAGGACAATCGCCTGGATCGCACCTCCGGCTCGCAGGAGGGCTGCAAGTCGGGGTGGGGCGTCTTCGACCTCTCCGGTGGCGCCATGGAGTGGACGTCGACCATCCCCCGCTCCCAACCCAAGTTTGGTACGCTCAAGGGTGGAAAGATCGGCGACGCAACGCAGGGAACCCGCTGCGCGTTCAGCGACGATCGCAACCCCGACAACCCGAACAAGGCCATCGGGTTCCGGTGCTGCATGGATGACAACGGGCAGCTGCCCACGGATCCGAGCGCACCGCCGCCGGCACCACCCGCTGAACCCGCCGCGCCGCCACCCGCGCCGTAGCCCTCAGCGCCCTTGCCGCTCCGGCGGGCGCTGCTTGTAGAGCGCGGCCGCCTCGCGGAACTCCTGCCGGACGATCAGGTAAACGCCGGGATCGTAGGTGAGGGCGGTGTGCCCCACTCCCTGAACGGGGCGGTTCTTCACCGACGTTTCGCCCGGCTTGGGAACGAGCACGCTCGCCCACCAGGGGCACACCACGTCGTGCCGGCTGTGGATGCTCACCAGCGGGACATCCGCCGGGAATACATCCTCCTTCAACCGGCGCACGTATGCACTGTTCGGCAGGAGATCCCAAGGGGATCGCGAGAGCAGGCCCATCCCCATGAGGGTGACGCCGATGGCGGCCGTGGGGGTGCCGTGGTGCGGCGTTCCGAGGGTGACTACCGACTTCACGCGCGGCGCGCCGCCGAGGTGTTGCACGTAGTCCCTCGCGATCAGGCCGCCCTTGCTGTGCCCCACGATGTGGAAGGACTTGAGCCCCGTGCGCTGGCAGATGCGCTCGATCTTCTCGGCCACGAGCTCGGAGAGCTCGCGAGGCCGGCGGGTGTTGAGTCCCATGATCCCGCCGAGATCGAAGGAGAACACGCCAAAGCCGTCGTAACGAAGCCGATCTTCCATCACCTCCCAGACGTTGCGCGTCTGAAAGAAGCCGTGGAGGAGCAAAACCGTCTCCTCGTGCTTCGCAAAATCGTCGCGACGGACGATCTTGTTGTTGCGGCTGTAGACGCTGCGCAGGCTTCCGAGCTGATCGCGCAGGGCGCGCCAGGTTCGGAGCGGGCTCGTCGGCTTGTTGACCACGACCCCGGCTAACCCGCCCGCGTACACCTGTGGGGACGTGAGGCGATGGCCGTGGTACGGTAGGGGCCGCCCGGAGACAAACATGCGCTTCCTTCCGCTGACCGCCCTCCTCCTCCTCGCCTGCGAAGACACCGCCAAGGACAGCGGGGACAACGGCACCCTCGGCCCTTCCGACAGCAGCAGTGGCGATTGCTCAGGTACGGCGCCTACGATCGAGGACTTCACGGTCTCCGAAGGCGACCCGGTAACGCCCGAAGGCAGCGACACACCGCAGCCCACGGTGGTCTTCACCATCGAGTACGACGACGAGGATGGGGACGCGCATGTGATCAGCCTCGACATGTGGTACGACAGCACGGTCGACGGCGCGGTGGACATGTCAGAACCCGCACCCCAGGGCTTCAAGGACAGCGCGCTCCATGACTCGGACGGGAACACGGTTGAAGCCTGCGCAGGCGATGGCGGCACCGTCGCCTTCGGCCTCGGCGTAACGGGGAACGACCTCGACTTCTCCACCGAGTACGAATTCGCCGCGATCTTGTACGACAATGCCGGCATGGGCAGCGAGGTGGAGATCGCCGTGGGCACGACGCCGGCGCCGCTGGTGGCCGAGGAGTAGCTCACGTCGGGCCGACAGGAGCGGCAGGACCCGTCCCGCCTACAGCCTCGGCGCGGCCCAAGCGTTCGATCCGCTCCGTCGAATTGGGTTAGCCCGCGTCGATGAAAAAAGACGCTTACCGGGAAGCGGGCGTGGACATCGACGCTGGCGACGAAGTGGTCGATCGCATCGGCAAACACGTTCGCAGCACCTATCGCGACGGCGTGGTCGGGGACATCGGCGGGTTCGGCGGGTTCTTCCAAGTGCCCGAGCGCTACCGGCGCCCGCTCCTCGTCGCCGGAACCGATGGGGTCGGCACCAAGCTGCTCCTCGCCCAGCAGCTCGGCCGCCCCGAAACGATCGGCATCGATCTGGTGGCGATGTGCGTGAACGACGTCGCCGTTTGCGGCGCGGAGCCTTTGTTCTTCCTGGACTACTTTGCCACCGGAAAGCTCGACCCCGCGGAGGCCGAAGCGGTGGTGGCGGGCATCTGCGAGGGCTGCCGCCAGGCGGGCTGCGCGTTGATCGGCGGTGAAACTGCGGAGATGCCGGGAATGTACGCCCCGCGCCACTACGACCTCGCCGGATTCTGCGTCGGCGTCGTGGAGCGCGACGAGGTGATGAACGGCAAGCAGATCCAGGCGGGGGATGCGCTCGTGGGGCTCGCCTCCTCCGGCGTGCACAGCAACGGCTACTCGCTGGTTCGCCACCTGCTCGGCAGCTTGCCGATGGAGGAGGACCACTGGGGACTCGGCGCGCCCCTGGGCGAGGTGCTGCTCCGGCCGACCCGAATCTATGTCAAGGAGCTCCTACGTTATCGCGCGGAGTTCAACCTGATCGGTGCCGTGCACATCACCGGCGGCGGCTTCACGGGCAACGTGCCGCGGGTGCTGCCGAAGGGGCTGGGCGCGGTGATGATCAAGGGGAGCTGGCCCGAGCTACCGATCTTCCGTATGCTCCGGGAGGTGGGCTCGCTCTCCGATGAAGAGATGTACCGCACCTTCAACTGCGGGCTCGGCATGGTCCTGGTCGTGCGTCCGGAACACGCGGCGGCGCTCGTGGCGGCATCCGGCGGCTACGTCGTGGGGTCGGTGGTCGAAGACGCGGCGGGTGAGTGCGTGGTCCGCGAAGCATGAGCACGACGGCGCGCGTCGCGGTCCTGGTGTCCGGGAGCGGCAGCAACCTCCAGGCGCTGTTGGACGCCACGGCAGACCCCTGGTTCGCCGCGGATATCGTGAAGGTGATCGCCAACGTGCCCGGCGTGTACGCGCTCGATCGCGCCGCACACGCGGGCGTGCCATCGGTGGTGGTGGACCATCGCGGGAAATCGCGCGAAGGCTTCGAATCGGAGCTGCTCACCCACCTTGCCGACGTGGACATCGTGTGCCTCGCGGGCTTCATGCGCGTGCTCACGGGTACGTTCCTGAGCGCGTTCCCGCAGCGCGTGATGAACATTCATCCGGCACTATTGCCTGCCTTCCCGGGCACTCACGGGCCGCGGCAGGCGCTCGCTTACGGGGTGACCCAGGCGGGCGCGACGTGCCACCTCGTTGATGCCGGTGTGGACACGGGACCGATCCTCGCGCAGGGCACCGTGCCCGTGCTGCCGGGGGACACCGAAGCCAGCCTGGCCGCGCGGATCCTCACCGTGGAGCATCGGCTCTACCCGATGTGCCTACGTTGGATGGCAGAGGGGCGGGTAACGGTCGCGGATCGCCGCGCGGAGGTGACGCTGCGCCCCGGTGAGGCACGGTGGCTCACGGGGAGCGGGGCGTAACGGGAACGACGAGCAACTCCCCTCCCCTCGAGCCGGCTATGTCCGGAAACGAAGCCTCCAACCTCGCGCGTCCCCAGCCCGGGAGCGCCGACATGTCGATCACCAGCGTGTCGACGTCCTCGCTCGCGGCAACCTCCAAAAGATCGCCTTCACCGCGCGCTTCCCACGCCAGCCCCGCCGCGGCGGTGTCGAAGCTCGTGTCGGTGAGCCGGGCGAGCGACACGACGGTTCGGGCCGGCGCAACCGGGCTGTTGCACACGGCGCCCACTTGCCACTCCGACCAGCGCCCGGCGAACCAGGGGGCGGACGGTGGTGGAAAGAACAGGACGTTTCCCGGCAATTCCCCCAGGCGCGCCAACTCTGCGCCCCGAACCCCGCCCACCATCGGCAGGGGGACCGCGAAGCCCGCAAGCCCGCTCAGGATTGCCAGCGCGGCGAGCTCCCGCCGGAGCCACGCGCGCTCGGCGTACCGGCAGGCGAACCACGCGGCCACGAGCACCGCCGCGGCCGTAGCCGTCGCCTCCAGCCCGCCTCCCCGCAGCCACGCGCTCGCCCGCCCCTCGGGAAGCGTCGCCGCCAGCCACGCGCTCGGCGTCACGGTGCGACGGGTAGCCGGCACGTCGGCCGCCTCGATCACCAGGGGGAGCGCCCCAGGCGGAATGATCCGGCTCGCCGAGCCCGACACCGCCTCGCTCATCGGGTGCACCCAACGCCCGGAATACCAGGCCGCCGCAGCACGCCAGGGCGCAGCCTCCGTTGGCGGCAGGGGGAACCACGCGCCACGGACGCCCACATAGGCTGGCGAGGACGGCAACGCGTCGGTCGGAGCCTCGAAGGCGGCACCTTCGCGCGGGGAAGCGGGCGCGGCGAGCACCACCAGCCCGATCAGCGCCGAACGGCGCCACCAACTCCCCGAGAGGAGGCCTTCGACGCCGACCACCATCGCGACCGGGGCGCTCCAAAATGCGAGCAGCGGCGCGCACACCGGAAGGGTCACCGCCAGCAACACCGGGCCGGCCGCGAGGGAAGCGAGCTGCCCCGAGATCAACGGCCACGTTGTCCACGGTCCGAGCTGCGCCACCGCCGCCGCGACGAACGCGCCCCGAACGCCCACGTCGGGCCGCCACGCTCGGGCCACGCGCCAGCCCCCGAAGCCGGCTGCCCACGCGGCGAGCGCCATCGTGAACCGCACCGCGCCGACCGCGGTCACCGGCAGCGCCGCCGCCATCAACGTGCCCAGCGCCGAGGCCGGCCAGAGCCGGTCTACGCCCGAAAGCACCCCTCGCACCGCGCGAACCGCCGATACCGACCCCGCGTCGTGGTCCAAAACGTCTGGCACCCACCCGGACCGCGCCGCCAACCACCACACCACAGGGAGCACCGCCGCGAGGGCGAACGCGGCCCCGTCGCGTTTCAGAAGCTCCCGGGGTTCGAAGCGCTGCACGCCGCCTCTCCGCAAAAGTGCGCGACTTCGCCGGTTTCCAGGAAGTGAATCGTCTGCGCCTGCGCGCCGGGCCAGAGCCGCGGGGTGGAGTGCGCGCCGGTGAGGACCGCCGGGCGGTTCACCGGGTCGGGCAGCGCTTCTTCCGGGTCGAACTGAGTCATTGCGGAGCCGGTGAAGGGCATCGCCTCGCTGTTTAGACCCACCGGCGCGTTCACCGCGGGGGTGGCCAGCGTAACGCCCACGCTCCGCATCAGGAGCTCGGTGGTGAGGTTGGGCACCTGCTCGTCTCCCACCGACTCCTGCCAGAGCCGGGAGTCGGCCGCGAGCTGCGCGGTGTAGCTGGCCGGATCGACTGGATCCCACAGCACTTGCGTGGCCGCGTAGAGCACTTGTCGGTCCCAAGGATCGGGGAAGTTACGGGTTACCACGAGATCAAACGGCGGCCACTGCGCCGAGCGCTCCAGCATCGTGGCCCACGCGGCTCCCCCGACGTGCAGCACGCCCCGCTCGATGGTGCTTTGCTGGGAGAGCATCACCGCGCCCTCGATACCTCCCAGCGAAATCCCGTAATAGTAGATGCGCGATGGGTCGGCCAGGCCGCCGAACAGGGCATCTTCGAACAGCGCGCCGTCTCCCGCGGCGCGAACCAGCGCGAGGGTGTCGGAAACACCCTGCGCCAACATCTCGGGGATCTCGTCGAAGCGCGCGAAGTCGTCGGCCACGTTGATCGCGTGCAGGCGATCGTCCTCGGTCAGCCCCGTCCACTTGGTTGCGATCACGATGGCGCCCATGGTATTCGCCAGGTTGAGCAACCCATTCGGGTCGTCATCCTCCGCGAGATAGTCGGAGGGCTCGGACATGATCCCGTGGCCGAACACCAGGATCGGCACGGTTCCGGGGGCGGCGTCCTTCACCGCCTCGGGGATCACGACCATCAAATAGGCCTCGCGAGCCCCCTGCACCTTCGGCGTGCGGTCCGCCGAGAGCTCCATCCGCTCCCCGTCCACCAGCAACTCAACGGTCGTAAAGCTACCCTCCGCCATACGCCACACGCCGGGCGGTGGCTCGGTGCCGCTCCCGGCCTCCCACGTCCGCGTGAAGCTGTGGGCGGTCGGCGTGGCCGTCGTCAGCGCCAGCGTATGATCCAGAAGCGCGCTGCCGCCGGCGACCGGGAAGTCCCAAGCCACGGTGACATCGGTCTGTCCCAGCGCTTCGAGCTCCGCGCGCAGCTCGGCATAATGGCCTTCTGCCTCGGGAACCGCCAACGGCGCCCCGCCGCTCGTCACCGCGCTGGTTACGACGACTGCAACGCGATGACCTGGCGTGAGCGTTTGCATCGGTCGCACGATGAGGGTGGCCGTGCTGTCGAGCGGCACGTCGCTCGCGGCGTCCAGCTCGGCGAAGCACCAGAGCGCTTCCCCCGAGTCCAGATCCACCAGCCGTACGGTACCATCGGTGGCGATCCCCTCCTGCCCGCCCACGCTCTCGGGATCGATCGGCGATTCAAACTGGGCAATCGAGGGCTGCACCACCGAGAAGCCCTCGCGCGCCGCGAACGCGGAGAACTCCCACTGGGTGCCGCCCTCCTTCTGGGGCAGGTCGCCGGCTTCGAGGGCCAGGAAACCATCGGCGCCCACCAGCTCCACGCTCGGGAAGGGGTTCTGGCGGCCGAGGCCCAGCGCGCCCACCGGGGCGGGCTCAGCGCTGTCTTGGGGGGCCGGGCAGCCGATCAGCAGGGATAGCAGCATCCGGGCCTCCTATCTCGTCGCGCACCCGATCCAGAAACAGCTGGTCCATCAGCGCACCGCCAGCGTGGCGCCGCAGGGCGTGGGAGGCGCGCGCCAGGAGATCCACCTCGGTCGGCGGCGCGATCTCCGGGCGGAGATCACGCAGGATCACGCGCGTGATCGGCGAGGCCCGGTGCTTGCCGAACGTTACCTCCATGGCATCGCGCACCGCGCGCACGTTCCCTGGCAACCACCCCTGCGCACGAGCGAGGCGGACCATCGAAAGCACCTGAGCCCCGTACGCGACGCGATCGAGGACGTCCTTCACGGTCAGAAACCAGAACACAGTTCGAAAGAGCTTCTTGACCGGCCAGAGGAGCATCATCTTCAAGCAGCCCATGAGCATCGACGCCCGATCGTCGGTGAGTACGTCGACGGTAGGCTCGTCGATCGGTTCGGCTTCGGGCGCATCGTATCGAAGGGCGCGGCGCAGCGCGCGACGAGCCAGGTAGTCATCCAGAAACGGCACGGGCACAAACAGCGCGCATGCGGAAAGCACCACCCACAGCCACGGATTGCCTCGGTTCATCGAACACTCCCACACCGGGTGATCCACTCTGCGGCCGCGACCGCATCGGTGGTGGAGGTCGTCCACCACACGCCGTCGCGCCGGTCGAGGTTGAGCGCCAGGGCCCCCGTGGCGTCCGTGACCATCACCGTGACGCGGTGCGCCGGCGGGTTCACGTCCAGGCCAGCGAACAGGGCGCTGGCCTCGCTGCGGCCGGCATCGACGTAGGTCGGGCGAAGCGCCGAGGCGGTGCCAACGATACGACCACGCGCGTACGGAACGTTCTGGAACGGTTTTCCGGCGAGGAGCGGATCGGGATCCCCGGCGAGCGCCGTGCGGCCGACGGCGATCCGCCACGGCACCTGCAGGCGCTCCGTCGTGCAGTCTGCCATCGGCCCCCAGCGCTCGAACGACACATCCACACTTTGCAGGCGCGTTTGCGGCGCAGACTCCAACAACGCGGCAGCCTGGGTGAGATCCACCAGCACGGGGACGGTGATCCACGGCTCCGAACCCGCGCGTTTCCCCAGGGTTTGGGCGGTGGGGTGCTCCGGCGGAACGACATCACCGCCGCCGAGCGCGTAGGCCGCGAGCGCTTCGCCCAACTTCCCTTCACGCAGCAGGGCCTGCGGATCAAGCGGTGGGGGATCGGCGCAGCCGGCGAGCCAGAACATGGGCGCACCAGCCTATCGCGCTGGGATAGCTTGGCGGCGTGCGCACCGACGCGTTCGAAACCCTGGGTCGCCCCCGTCCAGGATGCATTGTGTACACCTGCGAGCACGCCTCGAACCGGGTGCCG
Source organism: Deltaproteobacteria bacterium (assembly GCA_014191855.1). Classification (GTDB taxonomy): domain Bacteria; phylum Myxococcota_A; class UBA796; order UBA796; family SXON01; genus SXON01. The sequence goes on along the minus strand of BJHF01000073.1, from coordinate 6,531 downwards.
CGCCCGCTGCGGGCCACCGCCGCCGACCGCGCGCTGCTCGCGATGCACTGGGGCTACGACATCGGCGCCGCCTGGATCACGCGGCGGCTCGCCCGCGGTGACGCCGCCGTTCTCGCGCGCACGAGCCGCCTCGTTTTGGACGCGAACCGCGCGCCAGAAGACCCCACGCTCATTCTCACCGACACCCACGACGGCCCGGTGTCGTTCAACCAGGCCCTTTCCTCCTCGGCCGTCGCGAAGCGGATCGAGCGGTACCACGCCCCCCTCCACGCGGAGATAGGCCGCGTGGTCGCCGCGTTACAACCCAGGTTGCTCGTCTCCATCCACACGTTCACCCCTACCTGGCAGGGGGTGCCCCGAGAGGTGGAGGCAGGCGTGCTCTTCGATGATCACGACGGGATCGCCTTGAACCTTGTGGACGCGCTTCGGGCCTCGGGATGGCGCACCGAGGCGAACGAGCCCTACTCCGGGAAGGCCGGGCTGATCTACAGCGCCGCGCGCCATGGCACCGCCGCGTCGGTGCCGTACCTGGAAATCGAGGTACGCCAGGATCTGGTGAACACGCGGCCAAAGGCGGAAGCGGCCGCCGACCGGATACGGAGCGCCTTGCGGCGAGGCGGGTGGTGAGGCGGGCGCTCCCGATCGGCTTCGCGCTCGTCGGCTCCGCCTTGTTTCTTTGGCCCGGCCGCCTGGGGCTCCTTGGCGATCCCGCGGGAGAAACCCACAACCACCTCTGGTTCTTCGCGCGCTCCTTGCTGGGGCTTGAGGCCAACTACCCGGCGGGGTGGGAGGTGCCGCTCATGGATCCGCCGAACCTCCCGTGGTTCGCGCTCGGTTGGCTGGTTTCCCCCACCGTGGCCTGGAACTTCGTGGCGGTCGCCAACGTGCTTTTGGGCTGCTTTGGCGGCTGGGTGCTGGGAAAGCAGGTGAGCGGGACGGCGGCCGGCGCCTTCGTCGGGCTGGCTGCGGTAGGCTGGTCCCCCTTCCTCTCCGGCGCGATCGACTTCGGCGTAACCGAGGCGTACCCCCTCGGGTTCTACGCCCTGCACGTCGCGATGATGGAGCGCCTGCGAGGGGCACCGAAGGCTCGCGGGGTGGCGATCGTGGCCGGCGTTACCCTCGCGTGTTTCGCCCTCTCCGGGTGGTACCACGCCGCGTTTGCGCTCGTGGTCTCGCCGTTGCTCGCAGGGCGGGTTCGCTCGCCGGCCGTCTTCCTTGTTGGCGCGATCGCGCTGCTGCTCGTGCTCCCGCGGTTTCTCCAGCTCCTCCCGCACCTCGGCGTGTGGGCCGATCGTGCGGCGGGTCTCTCCGACCCAACCGACATCCGGGCCTGGCAGCGTCAGGAGCGCTACGGCATCGACGCGCTGCGCTTCCTGCCCTCGCTCACGACGTTCACTCCCTCCGTGAGCGTGTACTTGGGCGTGGCGCTCGTGGGGCTTTCGCTGCTTGGCGGCCGGGCCTCACTCCCCTGGCTGGGCATGGCCCTCCCGCTGTACCTGCTCGCCCTCGGCCACTGGCTGCGCCTCGGTGGCCATGTCGTTCGACTTGAAGAACCGCTGCTCATGCCCGCGGGATGGTTGGTGAAATTCTCGCAGTCGGCTCGCTTCATCACCCACTGGTATCGGGCTGCGGGGCCCGCAAGCGTGCTTTTGGCAGCCGCCGCCGCCGTGGGCGCGGGCCGTCTCGCTCGCCGGCTGGAGCATCACCGGATTACGCCCGTGCTCGGCCCACTCCTGGCGAGCCTCGCGCTGGCCGACTCGCTCGCCTTCTCCTCAACGCGCTGGCCCCGCGTCGCTGCGCCGCTCCCCGCGGCCCCCCCGCTCTCGATCGACGGGCCGGTGCTCGATCTGCCGCTCGACGACAACCGCACGCGGCCGGAGGTGTACGGTTCGCGCCGCCCCTACTGGATGTGGCAGCTCGCGCATCGGCAGCCCGTTTCGGAGAACTACGAAGCGGCGGACTCGGTTTTGCGAGAGTCCGGGGAGGCACGCGACATCCAGGCGGCATGCGGAGGACTCCCTGAGGCGCGGCCGGGCGCGTCGAGTTCGGACGAGATCGCCGTCGGGAGCGACGCCGTCTCCTTGCGGTCGCTCGGTTTCCGCTGGATCGTGGTGCACACCGCCGTCGCCCCGGCAGGGTGTGCCGAGGCTGTGGGCGGGCGGTTCGGTGCCCCCTCCCTCACGGTGAACGGTGCCCGGGCGTGGCAGATCGAGCTGTAGTAGGTTGCGACGGCAGTAGGAGCCATCGCCTCGTGCAATTGCCGTCGACGCTGAGCGCTCCGTCGCGAATGTGTTTGTCCACACCGCCGTGGGGATGCACGGGAACGTCGACGCCGCCGATGCGATGGCCACCCTGGCCGTCGTAACCGGTGGAAACGTGGTTGGCGGTGCCGGACTGCAAGCGAGCGCGTACGCCTGGGTGTATCGAAACCCCCACCCGGGGCGAGCGCGGCGGTGCGGCAGGCCGCCGCGCCTACGCGCAAAGGGGCGACATCGCGCCGCGGGCTTGTGCTGTCGCGACTTCCATCCTATACTCCGCGCGGGGACGAAAAACCGTGGAGCACGTGGTCGTGTTCGTCGACGATCCTGCGGGCTGCGTAGACGGAAGCCTACTGGCGGAGGCTGTCGATGGCGTTCTCCGGTCGCCTGCGGCAGTGCGCGTGTCCGTCGCCACCGTAGGCGGCGCTCGCACGCTGGACGTTCAGGTGGGGCGCGGCGGCCGCGTGGCCTGGAGCAAACGGTTTGACGTGGTGGCCGCCGACTGCCCCACCGCGCCGGAGGCGATCGCGGGCTCCATCCGCGCCGGCCTCGGCGATCTCCCGGGTTGGTTCACTCGGGCCGAGCCTGCCGGGAGCTGGGAGGTCCAGTTGCCCCTCACCGCCAGCCTGGGGGTGGGCGAGCCGGTGGAGGCGCGCTTCGGCCTCGGCGGCCGGGCATCGGTGACCGTGGGCGCGGGCGCCGTCCTCGTCGGGCTCGCCGCAGAGGTCGGCACCGCGGTGCCAGTCGATCTCGGGGTGGCCCACACCGCAGGCGCCGCCGTGGAGGCGGGGTGGGGCCTCGATCTCGCAGGTTCGAAGTGGGTGCTGCAGGGCGGCTTTCGGGCAGGTCCGACGGTGCTTTGGGGCGACGCCTTTGTTCACAACGAGGTAGGGCTCGCCCCCTCAGCCGCGCTCTGGTTGCAATGCGCCGTTCCGGCAGGAGAAACCCTCCTGGTATCGGCTGGATTGCGCGCCAACGTCGTGCGCGTTGCGGCCAAGGCCGGCGAACCGACGGGCCGACAAGGCACACTGGTTCCGGAGCCGTGGATCCGACTCGATCTCGCCGTCGCCCCCCGATTTCACAAGAAAAAGGAAGTCACGGTGAAGCTGACGGACCCCAGCGGACGTGGCGCGGGAGCATGAGCGCGTTTCCGCCCTCCCTCGCCCACGTGGCCGACGCCGAAGCCACGCATCTTCCCCTAGATGTGGGTGGATTGTTCGACGCTCACGCCGGCTGGGTGCATCGGCTGGCCCAGCGCCTCACCTCCTCGAGCGCGGCGGCCGATGACGTCGTGCAGGAAGTCTTCTTGTTGGCCCACCGGCGGCGGGGCGAGCTCACGGATCGCGTCGGCATCCGCACGTGGTTGTATCGGGCCACCGTGAATGTGGCCCGCCAGAGTTATCGAACCGGGCGCCGTTACAGCAGCGCCATGGAGCGGGCCGGCGCCGATCAAGGGCGGGAGGGCACGAACCCGGAAGCGGCGTTGATGCGCCACGAGAGTGCCGTGCTCGTACGGGCGTGTGTGGCCTCGATCTCCGACGCGGGTCGGGAGGTGTTCGTCCTGTACGAGCTGGAGCGGATAGAGGGCGCCGAGATCGCGGAGATCCTGGAGATTCCGGTGAACACCGTGTGGAGCCGCCTTCGCCTCGCGCGCGTGGCCTTTCGGGAGGCGTGGCGCATCCACGCTGGAGGTGCCCCATGACGCCAGATCCCCCGCGGCTGGCCGACGACCCGAGCTTCATCGGCGAGAGCGGGTGCAACCTCGCCGACGAAGCCGCGGGCCTGGAAAGCCCGAACTTGCCGCAGCTCCGGGCCCGACTGATGGCCTCGCTCGCTACGCCCCCCCCGTCGCGGCCGCCCTCGCGTTGGCGGTGAGTGGGCGGCGGGTTGGTGGCGGTGACGGTGACACTCATGTTGTGGCTCTGGGGAGGGGAAGAGGAGGCTCCTGCGCCCGAGGCGCTTCCCGCGCCGGCCACCGCATCGCTACATCCCTCCCCCCTCCAACCCGAAACCATCGGCGTTCCACCCGTTGCTCTCCCTACGGAGCCGCTTCCTCCCCCTGCGGTCGCCACGCCTCGCGCAGAAGCAACGGTATCCGCGCGGCCGATCCCGGCAGTTGCGCAGCCGTCGCCCGTCGCGGCGCAGCCTGCACCGGCAGCCGCGTTGGCTGCCGACCCGACCGCCGGCCCGGCAGGGCACCCGGAGTCCGCCGACTCCTCGGGGGACCTTGCCCGGCAGCTCGCGGCGTTCGAGGTAGGGGAAGACCAGTACGCGGAGGGCGATCACCAGGCCGCGTTGACGGCGTACGAGGCCTACCTGGAGCGCTGGCCCAACGGTCATTTTCGCGCCGAAGCCGAGCTGTCGCGGCTGCGCGCGGTGGCCTCCCTCGGCGATGCCGCCGCGGCCCAGCGGTTGGCGGCGCGCCTCGCGGACGATCCGGCGTTGGCCAGCCGTCGGGCGGAGATCCTGTCGTTGCGGCTGAGCGCGCTGGGGCGCCTCGGCCGGTGCGAAGAAGCGCGGGCGCTCGCCGCGGAGATCAAGGGCGCTGCGGCGCAAAAGGTCGCCGCGGAATGCCGGTGATCCTCTGGTTTGTGGGAGCCTGCACCGTGGCCGCGAAGGTGGGTGACCCCTGCCCCACCGTGGTGATCAACGAAGTGATGACCGCCAGCGACAGCTTCCTCCTCCCGGGCGAGGATTCAACATCCGACTGGTTCGAGCTCCGTAATGTGAGCAAGCAACCGGCTGACCTCAGCGGCTTTCGCCTCATCGGCCACACCGACGAGGACAACGCATTCGTGCTCCCGGAAGCCTTCTCCGTCCCGGGCCAAGGGCTGGCGCTGTTCATCGCCGGCACGTTCGAGGACCCGGCGAGCGAAACGCCGATTGTCGGCTTCGATTTCAACGGCGACGGGGACAGCCTGGAGCTCCGCGCCGCGGAAGCCGAGATCGAGTGCGACAGCGTGTTCATCCCCGACCAACACCACGGGTTCAGTTGGCAGCGCAACCCTGCGGCCAAGCCGGGCAGCGACTCCACCTGGTGTGATTCCCTGGTTCCCTCCCCCGGAGCCCCCAACGCCGAATGTCTCTGCGAGGCGACCGATGCCTGCTGATCGTCGCGCCAAACAGGTAGTCGCGATGGCGCTCCTCGCGCTCGCCCCGGGGTGCGCGGACGAAACGCTGATCACCAATTTCTGCCCGGCCGACATCGTGATCAACGAGATCGCCGCCGCGTCGGGCCACGACTGGATCGAGCTGTTCAACGCGGATGACGAGGAGGTGCAGTTGGATGGGTTCTACCTCTGGAGCACGGACGAGCACAACGACGGCTTCACCCTGCCCCCCACGCGTCCGGAGCCGGGTGGGCCGGACGTGCCAAACACGCTGGACGTTGGCGGATTCCTGCTCTTGATCGCCGACACCTATGAGGACGAGGACGAGCCCGAGCTCGTTCTTGGCTTCGATCTCAACCGGGATGGCGGCCACCTGGAGCTGAACGCCCCGCCCCATTTTGGGTCTGCAGCGTGCGATGTCGTGATCTTCCCCGACCAGCACGACAACTTCACCTGGGCCCGCACCGAAGACGGCGGAGACGAATGGTGTGACGCCGCGGCCCCGACGAAGGGCACGCCGAACAAGGCGGGCTGCCTGTGCAGCCCTGGAGGGACATCCCCATGGTGTTAAGCCTGCTTTTGGCGTGCGAACCGGAAGGCGCTGACAGCGGGTTCGTGGAAGCCGTGGACACGTCCTATCGCGGCCGCCCCGAGCTTCAGGCCGTTTCGGCCTCGTGTGAGGACGGCGTCATTGAGTTCCGCGCTCGTACGATTGGTTGGTCAAACCTTGCCTATGTGGACGTGTGGATGACCGATCGGGTGCCCGACCAGTATGAGGCCTGGGAGCTACCGAGCGTCGCGTTCCGTCGCGACGAATTCTGCGACTTCATGGTCGTTCAGCTCGACGCCCGCAACCCCGACCTCCCCGGCACCGATCGCGCCGACTCCAAGCTGCGCTGCCCTCAGTTCACTGCGAACAACCTTACCTTCCTGTTTCAAGTGTGGTTCGAGGAGGGCTGTGCCGGCGCGCAGGTGTTCGGGGCACACCCCGAGTCCGTGTACGCAAACGCGATGAACGGCGGTCCAATCGTGAGTCCGAGCAACGGAAGCTGCGTTCCCCTCGACGCCTCGGAGACCAAAGGCGTCGTGATGGACGAGGTGCCGCCGTGCAGCGAGCCACTTGAGTAGAAACGTGCATCGGCACTGAAGGTTCAAGGGCGGCG
>BJHF01000072.1 GCA_014191855.1 Deltaproteobacteria bacterium | reverse complement strand
GGGGGCGGCGCGGGGGCGGTTTCGGGTTCGGGGTCGGCCTCCGGCTCGGGCAAGGGCGGCGGCGCAGCCTCAGGGACCGGTGGCGGCGCGGGAGCGGGTGCGGGTGCGGGTTCGGGCTCCGGCACCGCCAAGGGGGGCGGCGCCGCCACAGCGACCGGGGGCGTCACCGCCACCGGCACCGCGGGCGGCGCAGCCACGATCGGCGGCGGCGCAATTACCGCGATCGGCGGTGGAAGATCCGTCACGCTCGGCAGCGTTGGGTATTCGACCGGGGAAGCCGGCGCCGCCGCCGACGGCAAAGCCCCATCCCCCCACGTCTCCAACAGCGCCGCCTCCGCCACCAGACGTGCACCCAACACATGATACACGGGCAATGCGTCGAGGGTGCCCGCGGCGAGCGCACCCGCCGCGTCTACCGCGCCAAATACCATCGGTACATACTGAAGAACGAGCTTCCCGAGGTCGAACGGCAGCCGCGTGGCCCCCTCCGCGAGCGGGACCGCCGCGGCGACAAGCGCCGGCCACACCTCGTCCGCCGCCGTGGTTGCGTCCGGACCGAGCGCGGCCGTCAAGCGCTCGCGGGCGCCTGCCCGCTCTCCGTCGAGCAGCGAGGCCAAGCGACCCGCCACGACATCGTCCGCGAAAGGCAAGAACAGCTCCACCGCGCTGAGCCACGACAGCAGCACACGGCCCGATGGCAAGCGGCGCAGCCCCTCGACCCGCTCCGCCGCCGACCCCTCGAAGAGCACCGAAACCGCGTAGGCGACGCCGACCACCTTGTCGGCCGCGTCCTGCCGTTGGCGCGCCTCCAGCGCCACCAGCGCCACCAGCCCGCCTGGCTTGTCATCCGTTCCTCGCGACATCGCCAGCTTGATCGCCGTACCCAGCCCGCTCGCGATCGAAAACACATCCTCGCCCTCATCGAGCCCATCGAGCGCGCACAGCGCGCCCGCAGCCTGCGCCGACTGTGATCGCTCCGCCGCCGCCTGAGCAACCCCCGGATCCAGGCCCAGTTCTACCGCGCCATCGGCCAGCCTCGTCCAACCCGGAAGCGTGGCCGCACCCGGCGCCCGCGCCAACACCGCGCTGATCAACTGAATAATTCGATCATCGGCGGAGCGGCTGGCGAGCCGGGACTCAATCTCGGAGGGCATCCGCGCAACCTACCCGGCTACGCCTCTTCGGTCGCCCATTGTTCCAGCGCCCACACCGTCTCCAGCAGATCGAGGCGATCTGTGTCCACGACAAAGTCGGCCTGGGCGTAGAGCGGCTCCCGAACCGCCAGGAGTCCCCGCAGCTCCGCGAGGGCATCCCGGCGACCGCGCATCGGCCTCGCGTCTCCCTGCGCTTCCACCCGACGAAGGTGCGATTCCGGGCGGGCCCGCAGCCACACGGTGCGAGCCCGCCGCCGGAGGTCCGGCCAGGTCACCGGGTCGGTCACCACCGAACCCCCGGTTGCGAACACCGTCGCGGCTCCAGAGAGCAGGAGCGCATCGATCACCTCCCGCTCCAACACCCGATACCGCTCGATCCCGTGGTCGCTGAACAGCGTGCCCAGGGGCATCCCCGCGCGCGCCTGGATCTCGGCATCCACCTCCACGAACGGCACGCCGAGGTGGCCCGCGAGCTGCAACCCCACCGTCGACTTCCCCGCCCCCCGCATCCCCACCAGCGCGATCGCCACCCGCTCGCCGCCGAGCCGGCGCCGCCGTTCCGAGGGCACGAGGCGCCCGAACCGCGTGAGGTCGTCGATCACCGGGCCGGCCTCGATCACCAGCTCCGCAAGCGAAACGCCCAGCGCGGTCGCCAGCTCTCCCAGTCGCAACAAGCTGGCGTTTCCAGCACCCCGCTCGACATCCGCCACGAACCGCAGGCTCACTCCCGAGCGGCGCGCCAGCTCCGCCTGCGTGAGCCCAGCGGCCTCCCGCACCCGGCGCACACGACTCCCCACGCGCGGGAGCAGCTCGGCGAGGGGAACGGTCACCATTCAGGCACTATACTGCATATGGCGGCGCTTGTGTACCGCTGTGATGTGCACTATAGTGCTCTCGACCCGGAACGACCCATGGCCGAAGTGTCCTACCCCCCCGTCTCCTTCGAAACGCATCCTTCCCGATACCGCCACTGGCAGCTCGCCGTAAATGGCGACACCGCCACGCTCACGATGAAGGTGCAGGAAGATGGCGGGATGTGGCCGGGTAAGTACGAGCTGAAGCTCAACAGCTACGACCTCGGGGTGGATGTGGAGCTGGCGGACGCGGTTCAGCGCCTGCGCTTTGAGCACCCCCAGGTGCGCTGCGTCGTGCTCACCGGCGGCTACGACAAGATCTTCTGCGCGGGTGCCAACATCCGGATGCTCGGCATGGCGAGCCACGCGTTCAAGGTCAACTTCTGCAAGTTCACCAACGAAACCCGCAGCGGCCTGGAGGAGGCCACGGCGCAGGGCGGCGCGGTGTATGTGGCCGCACTGAACGGCACGGCGTCGGGTGGCGGCTACGAGTTGGCCATGGCCTGCAAGGAGCTGTACCTGATCGACGATGGGAACTCGGCCGTGTCCCTCCCCGAAGTGCCATTGCTCGGCGTACTCCCCGGCACCGGCGGCCTCACTCGCCTCACCGACAAACGCAAGGTGCGCCGCGACATGGCGGACGTGTTCTGCACCAAGGCCGAGGGGTTCAAGGCCCGCGACGCCGTGCGTCACGGATTTGTGGACGGCGCCTTCCCGCGGAGCAAGTGGCAAACGAACATCGACGCGAAAGCGCGGGAGATCGTGGCGAACAATCCCATGCCGGCTGGCGCGTTCTCGGTGGAATTGGAGCCGCTCAACCCAACCGAGCGCCTCAGCACCCACGTGGATTACCGATACGTGTCGGTCGCCCTGGATACTGCGGCCCGAATCGCGCACGTCACGATCAAGGCCCCGGATTCGGCTCCCACGGCCACGAGCGCCACCTGGTCGCTGCGTGCCTGGCGCGAATTGGACGACGCCTTGCTCCGCCTCCGCGTGAACCACTTGGAGATCGGTTTGCTGGTGTTCAAGGCGGTGGGGGACCGGCACGCCGTGATCGAAGCCGATGCCGCGCTCGATACGCAGGGTTGGTTCGGCACTGAAGTTCGCCAGTTCCAGGCGCGGGTGCTGCGCCGCCTCGACAACATGGCCAAGTCGATGTTTGCCCTGATCGAGCCAGGCAATGCCTTCTCCGGGTCCTTGTTTGAGATTGCGCTCGCGGCTGACCGCTCGTACATGCTGCAAGACGACGACGCGATCAACAAGGTCGTCGTCACCGCCGTTTCCGGCGGCGCGTTCCCCATGCACTCCGGCCTCACCCGGCTGCAGTCCCGCTACCCGGGCAAGCCGGATGTGCCCGCGAAGATCCTCGCGTTGGGCCAGACGATCGACGCGGAAGCGGCCGAGGAGCTGGAATTGGTCACCATGACGCCCGACGAGATCGACTACGAAGACGAGGTGCGGATCGCCATCGAGGAGCGGTGCAGCCTCTCGCCCGATGCGCTCACCGGGATGGAGCAGAACCTCCGCTTTGGCGGCCCGGAGTCGATGGACAACAAGGTCTACGGCCGGCTCACGGCCTGGCAGAATTGGATCTTCCAGCGCCCCAACGCGGTGGGCGAGCGCGGCGCGCTCAAGATGTTTGGCGCCCCCGAGAGCCCCATCTTCGACTACAAGCGTACCTGATCTACCCTTCCGGAGTCCCCAATGGCCGACATCGATTACCAGAGCCGCATCCCCAACAACGTAAACCTGGACTCGGACAAGAAGCTCCAGCGCGCGCTCGAGAAGTGGCAGCCCGCCTACCTCGACTGGTGGAACCAGATGGGGCCGGACTCGTTCCAAACGCATGACGTGTACCTGCGCACCGCCGTGAGCACCGAGCCCGGCGGCTGGGCGCACTTCGGCTACGTGAAGATGCCCGAGTATCGTTGGGGCATCTTCCTCGATGACGCGGAGACGGACCGTCGCATCCCCTGCGGCGATCACGCCGGGGATCCTGTGTGGCAGGAAGTCCCGGGCGAGTACCGCAACGTGCTCCGCCGCATCATCGTTACGCAGGCGGACACCGAGCCGGCGAGCGTGGAGCAGCAGCGTTGGTTGGGCATGACCGCGCCTTCCACCTACGACATGCGGAACCTCTTCCAGGTCAACGTCGAGGAGGGTCGCCACCTCTGGGCGATGGTGTACCTCCTCCACGCACACTTCGGCAAGGATGGTCGGGACGAGGCCGATGATCTGCTCGCGCGCCGCTCCGGCGACGCCGACAAACCCCGCATCCTCGACGCGTTCAACCAGCCCTGCCCCGACTGGCTCACCTTTTTCTGCTTCACCTGCTTCACGGATCGGGACGGAAAATACCAGCTTGGCGCGCTCGCCGAGTCGGGCTTCGATCCGCTGTCCCGCACCTGCCGCTTCATGCTCACCGAGGAGGCCCACCACCTCTTCGTCGGCGAGATGGGCGTCGAACGGGTGCTTCGCCGCGGCGCGCAGCTCGCGAAGCTCGACAAGAATGGCGATGCGCGCGCCCAGGGCGGAATCCCCGTGTCCATGACCCAAAAGTGGATCACCTACTGGTTCAGCTACTCGATCGACCTCTTCGGCTCGGAGATCAGCACGAATGCGGCGGACTTCTTCGCCGCCGGGCTCAAGGGTCGCTGGGCCGAGGCCAAGGAATTCGACGAACACTCGGCGCTCAACCAGTGGCACCGGATGACCGTGATGGAGGGCGGGAAGCTCACCGAGAAGGATGTGCCGCTGCGTAACGCGATGAACGAGCTGCTCCGAAATGCCTACATCAAGGACACCGAGCGCGTCGTGCGCCGGTGGAACCAGGCGCTGGAAGAAGAAGGGTCGACGGAGCGGATCACCCTGCCGTCCAACCGCTTCTTCCGCCGCCAGGGCATCTACGCCAACCTCCCGTTCACCCCGGAAGGCGAGCTCGTCACCCAGGCGGAGTTCGACGCGCGCCGGAACTCCTGGTTGCCGACCGACGCTGACCGCGCCTACGTTGCGAGCCTCATGCACCGCGTCAACGAGCCCGGAAAGATGGCCCACTGGATTGCCGCCCCCCGCAAGGGCATCCACGGCAATCCGGTGGACTTCGAGTACGTGCGGCCGCCGCAGGCGTGAGCCTCAAGAGCCGCGTGGATCGCCTGTTGGGCGTCGGCCCGAGCGACGATCCGCGCGTGATCGCGGTGGCCTCGAAGCGTACCCGCGTGGAGACGCCCGTCGTCTCCACACCCGGCGCACGCCTGCGGGTTGAGCGAACGGGAAATGACGGCGAGCTCGGACGCTTGGTGCTGTGGTGCCACCGTCGGGGCGTGCCGATGGAGCTGGTCGAGGGCACCGAGGATCGGGTGATCCTGGACGGCGAAGCGGCGACCGTGGCGGAGGTGCGGCGACGGTTGGGGTAATGGAGCCGGAATGGGTTGGGCGAGGCACGGATCCCAGTCCCGTTGCCGCGAGCGGATCGCGGCGCCTCGCGGTGCGGGCTGAGGCGGGCATCGTCGTTAGAGGCGCGGCTCCAACCGCTCCAACCGAACTCAATGTTCACCCCATTGAACACCGAGTTCGGTTGGAAAGTGAAACCGAATTCGATGTTGATGGCGATGAACATCGAGTTCGATTGCGTGGTGAAACCGAACTCGCACTTCACAAAGACGAACATTGACTTCGGTTGTGCCATGTCTAATATGTGTCGCGACATCGAAACTACCGCGCCCCGTGGCCCCGGCCGCGGGCGAACCCCGACGCAAAAACATCCGCCCGCGCCGCGCCGCGGTGCGCGGCGACCCCGCCTGACAGCGGGACCAGGAACCGCGCACCGCCCGGACTCCACCCCCGTCTCGCCCCCGGGATAGACCCCTCCCCGCCATGCCGACCGAGCTGACCCTCGCGCTCACCGTCAACGACGAACCTGTCCGCCGGCTCGTCCCCGCCCACCGCACGTTGCTCGAGCTGCTCCGCGAGGATCTTGGGTTGACGGGCACAAAACATGGCTGCGACGTCGGCGATTGTGGTGCGTGCACCGTGCTGATGAACGGCCACCCCCGACTCGCCTGCATCACGCTGGCCGCCGACTGCGAAGGTGCGGTGGTTGAGACCATCGAAGCCGTCGCGCGCGGGGGCGACCTGCACCCCGTTCAGGCCGCGTTCGACCATCACGTCGCCGCCCAGTGCGGCTACTGCACCCCGGGCTTCATCATCACCTTACGACAGTTGTTCGCGGATAATCCAAACGCCACCGAGGAGGAGCTCCGCCACGCCCTCGGCAGCAACCTGTGCCGATGCACCGGTTACACGAAGATCCTGGCCGCCGCGCGAGACGCACAGGCCGTGCTCCAGAGCCGACGATGAGCGGAGTCCGCCAACCCGAGCCGGTCCCCTCCCCCATCGGCAGCTACGGCCGCAAGATCGACGGTCGGGAGCGGATCACCGGCCAGGCGCAGTTCGTGGCGGACATCAAGCTCCCGCGGATGGTGCACGCCAAATTCGTGCGCTCCACCGAGGCCCACGCGAAAATCGTGCGCATCGATCTGAGTGAGGCGCTGGCAATTTCTGGCGTACTCGGAGCCTGTTTGGGCGAGGACGTGCCGAAGCGGTACGGCGTGATCCCGGTGGCCCAAGATGAGACCGCCCTGGCGCTCGGCAAGGTGCGATACATCGGTGAGCCGATCGTATGTATTGCTGCGGTGGACCAGGAGACGGCGCACCGCGCCTGCGCCGCCGTCGTCGTCGAATACGAGCGGATCGAGGCGGTGTTCACGATCGAGGATGCACTCGACGCCACGAAGCCGGTCATCCACGACTACGCCCGCAAGCCCTCGAACGTGCTGCGCCGCGTGCATCAAGTGTATGGGGATCTCGACGCCGGCTTCGCCGCCGCAGACCTGGTGATCGAAGATACGTATCAGTATCCGGGCTCCACCCACGCGGCGTTGGAGAGCCACGCGGCGCTCGCCCGCATGGAACCCGACGGCAAGCTGACGCTGTGGAGCAGCACCCAGAACCCGCACTACGTGCATCGCGACGTGGCGCGGGTACTTGGAATGCGTGATCAGGACGTTCGCCTGATCAAGCCGGCCGTCGGCGCCGGCTACGGCGGCAAGTGCGATCCGTTCTGCAGCGACATCTGCGCGGCGTTCCTCGCCCGGAAGCTCGGTCGGCCCGTGCGGATCGTGCTGGAGCGCGAAGAGGTGTTCTACGCGCACCGCGGCCGCCACCCCACGCGCCTTTGGCTCAAGATGGGCTTCAGCAAGGATGGGCGGATCACGGCCATCGACTTCAAGGCGTGGGCCGATGGCGGCGCCTACGCAAGCTACGGCGTGGTGACCAGCTACTACCTCGGCGTGTTCATGACACTGCCGTACAAGCTGGAGAACTACCGGTTTGAGTCGCACCGGCTCTACACCAACAAGCCACCGTGCGGGCCCAAGCGGGGCCACGGCGCCATCCAGCCGCGGTTCGCGCTGGAGGTGGCGATCGACAAGGCCGCCCACCAGCTTGGCCTCGACCCGGCCGCGATGCGTCGCGACAACTGCGTGGGGCCGAACACCGACACGTGCAACGGCTTGCGAGTCACCTCCGTGGGGATCGAGGCGTGTATTGACGCGGTGGTGAAGGCGAGCGGCTACCACGAGCGGAGGGGGAAGCTCGGGCCGGGTCGCGGCCTCGGCCTCGCGGCCAGCGCCTACATGTGCGGCGCGCTGCACCCGGTGTACCAGAACGAAATGCCGCATTCGACGGTGCAGATCAAGATAGACCGTTCGGGCGAGGTGATGGTGTACAGCGGCACCGCCGACATCGGGCAGGGCAGCACCCAGATGCTCGCGGGCCTGATCGCAAACGAGTTGGGCTTGAACCCGGAGGATATCCGGGTGATCGAGGGCGATACCTCGCTCACGCCGGTGGACCTGGGGAGTTACTCCAGCCGCGTAACCTTCATGGCGGGGAACGCCGCGTTGCTGGCCGTGCGCCCGCTCCGGCAACGCATCGTCGAGGCCGTGGCGGCGAAGCTGGGCTGCGCGCCGGAGGCGGTCGCGTTCGGGCGCGCCGGACACCCCGATCGCGGAGACGGTCCGCGCGTGGGAACCGATACATCGGATGTGTCATGGGTCGATGCGGTGTGGCTCGCGGAGGAGCGCTCCGGGCCGCTCATCGGCGGCGGCGGCTACACGCCGCCCAAGATCGGCAACCGCTTCCGTCGCCAATCCGTGGGCCCCTCCCCGGCGTACTCGTTCACCGCGCAAGTGGCCGAGGTGAGCGTGGATCTCGACACGGGCGAGACCAGGGTGGACCGAATCTGGGTGGCGCACGATTGCGGTCGGGTGCTCAACCTCGCCATCGTGGAGGGGCAGATCGAGGGGTGCGTGTACATGGGCGTCGGCGAGGCGATCACCGAAGAACAGCGCTATGAACGTGGACTGCTAAGGGCACCAAGCTTGCTGGAATACAAGGTGCCCACGATCCACGAGTGCCCCGAGATCACGGTTTTCGCCATCGAGTCGATGGACCCGGAGGGGCCGCTCGGCGCCAAGGAAGCCGGCGAGGGTCCGCAGCTCAGCACAGTCCCCGCCATCGCCAACGCGATCTTCGATGCGACGGGACTCTGGCTCCACGAGCCGCCGTTCACGCCCGAGCGCGTGCTCCGCGCCCTTGACCGCGCCCGTCGCGCTGGAGGGGCTTGATGCTTCCGCTCCCGCGCACGAGCTACGAAGCGCCGGACACGGTCGAGGAGGCGGTACGGCTCAGCGCCGAGCCTGGAGCGCGGTACATCTCGGGCGGTACGGACCTGCTCCCCTCGATGAAACAGCGTGTTCATCTCCCGGCGTTGTTGGTGAGCACCCGGAGGCTGTCGGCGATGCGGCGAGTGGTGGCCGGCGAGTCCGGGGCGCTGGTGGTGGGCGCGGGGCTCACCCTCCGACACATCGCGACACACCCGGATGTATTGCTTCACCACCCCGCGCTGGCCGCCGCCGCGCGCTCCGTGGCGACGCCGACGATCCAGGCGATGGCCACGCTCGGCGGCAACCTGATGCTCGATACCCGCTGCGTGTATTACAACCAGCCCTCGGGCTGGCGTGCCGCGCTGGGCGGATGTCTCAAGTGCGAAGGGACGATCTGCCACGTCGCACCGAAGGGGAAGGGCTGCTACGCCGCCCAGAGCGCGGACACCGTTCCCGTGCTGAGCCTGCTCGGCGCCGTCGCGGTGTTTGAGGCGCTGTCGGGAACCGTGCGCGTGCCGGTCGCGGAGCTATACGACGGGGACGGTCGCGACTGGATCACCGCCCCACGTGGGTCGCTCCTCACGCATGTGGAGCTGCCGGCGCCACAGAACCCGATCGCCTATCGTAAGCTGCGGCAGCGCGGCGCGATCGACTACGGGCTGTTGCTCACGGCGGTTCAGCGCAACGAAGGGGGCTTTCGGGCAGTGATCTCCGCAGTGGGGCCAGCGCCCATCTCGGTGTCGGCGCCGGACGGCGCGAGCCTGGAGGAAGCGGCCTACGCGGCCGTTCAGCCGCTCGCGACGCACCTGCCCGCCGCGACGTGGCGGAAGAAGCTGGTGCGGGTAGAGGTGCGAAGGGCGGTGATGGAGCTGGGGTAGGTCGGGGCGATGAGCGCGGCCTGGTAATTTGGGTCAGGCAGCCTCGTGGCTCATCGCAACGCTGCCGCCGACCCAACCGACTACCGCCCCATGAAGATCGCCACGATCCCGTAGTCGGTGGTGCTGCTGGACTCGCCGGCGGGGCAGCCGATCAGGATGTCCATTCGCCCATCCGCATCCAGATCGCCGAGGGCGCTGGAGTAGCCGCAGTAGTCGGAGGCCGAGGTTCCAGTGAACCGGGCGTCCCAGGCCGACGACGACGAGAGCGTGTAGGAGCCGGTGAACGGCCCGTAGATCAACCAGGTCGCGCCGACGTCGGTTGTCGCGCCGTTGTCGTAGTACGCCGAGGACAACAGCGCGTCCGGAGTGCCATCCCCGTCTACATCGCCGAACGACATCGAAGCGCCCTCCGCGTTGAGCCCGAACGTGCCGCTGCTCACGTAGAAGTAGGCCTCCATATCGGTGGCTTGCGTATCGACTGTGGCCGCGCTCGGGTCGAGATCCTCAAAGAGATAGACGATCCCCACGCCCGGGGCGCCCACCGAAACGTCCGCATAACCGTCCCCATTGGTGTCCCCGGTGGTGGACAGACCGCGCCCAAAGGCCGCGGAAGACCCGCCGCCCCGGAGCTTGTTGTCGGCCGAGGCCATCCCGCCGCCGAAGCTGCCGCCGAGCCAGGTATAGACGGCGCCAGCGTTGGTGGCCCCCGTATCGTCGCCTCGGGCCCCAATGAACACGTCGTCCAGCCCGTCCCCGTCTACGTCGTTTCCTGGACCGCCGGCGAGGCCAGAGCCAGCGTAGTCCCCCGCGTCTTCGCCATCCCCGGAGCCCACCGAGGTGGACACGCTGTCGTACATGTAGATGCGACCCTTGCTTGAGCTGTACGTGGTGTCCGCGAGCAGGAAGTTGTTCACACCGCCCGTGCTCTCCATCAAGCCGGCGCTCGCGATGTTGTCGATGTAGAAGCCCGAGTGGTGGAAGGTACCGCCGTTGTACGTGGATCCCCCAGCTGAGTTGGAGCCATCGACCAACCATACGACGTCGCTGGTCGCGTCGTAGAGTTGGGCGTACTCGTCCATGCCGTCGCCATCGATGTCGTTCACCCCCCACATCCGCGCTGCGTAGGTGACGCCACTCGCCGTCGGGCCGTACGAGTAGCCGCGGGCCAACGTGTCCGCTGCCGCCTCTGCCGCGGTCGGCTCCTGGAAGTTCTGCGCCTTGCCGTTGTAGTTCACCGTCGTAGTGAACGGATCGTTGTTGCTGGGGGCACCTGCGAACCACTCGTCATCTCCGTCGCCGTCCAGATCGACGCCGCTTCCGACGGCCGCGCCGAACTGGTCCCCGCTCGCCTCGCCGACGACGACATAGTCCGCCTCTGTCGCCGAACCATCCACGACGATCCCGCCGCTGTACGGGCAGTCGTCGTCCACTTCACCGTCGCAGTCGTCGTCAGCGCCGTTCCCGCAGACCTCGAGGCCCGCAGGGCTCACGGTCGCGTCGCTGTCGTCGCAGTCCGTCGCGTCCGCGACGAGGCCGGTCGCATCGCAGGGCGCGTCGGCCGTCGCTGGATCCCCGTAGCCATCACCGTCTGCGTCGGTGTAGAGCCTAGCCGCTCCCGCCGGGGCGTCGCCGTCCGCGTCGTCGGCGTCGCCGTCGCAGTCCTCGTCCACGTCTGCAGCGTCGCACACCTCGGTAGCGCCGGGATGAACGCCCGGCTCGGCGTCGTCGCAGTCGGAGGCGTCGGCCACGAAGCCGGCGGGCAGGAGACATGCGGTGGTGGTGCTGGCGAGCGCGCCGAATGCGTCGCCATCGGCGTCAGCGTACCACGTCGAACCGCCGGTTACGCTGGGATCGGCGTCATCCACCAGGGCGTCGCAATCCTCGTCGGCTCCGCCACAAACTTCCGTAGCCCCTGGAAAGATGGCCGTATCCGCGTCGTCGCAGTCCGTGGCATCCGCTACGGTGCCTCCGGGCGCATCGCACGCCGAGGTAGCGAGTGATACATCGCCGAACGTGTCAGCGTCCGCATCGGTGTACCAGGATAATTGCCCCGTGGCCGTCGGATCGGCGTCGTCCGCCGCGCCGGAGCAGTCTTCGTCCACGTTCGCCGCGTCGCACACCTCGGTGCCAGCAGGGCTCACCGCCGCGTCGGTATCGTCGCAGTCCGTCGTGTCGGTGACAAAGCCGATCGGAACGTCGCAGGCTGAGGCGACCGACGCGGCATCGCCGTAGGTGTCCCCGTCGCTATCGGCATACCACACGCCGAACGTGGCGGGATCCGCACCGGGGTCTGCGTCGTCGGCCAGGCCATTGCAGTTCTCGTCGGTGTTCGCGGCGTCACACACCTCGGCGGCACCAGGGTGGATCGCCCCGTTCAGATCGTCGCAATCCGTGGCGTCGGCCACGGTCCCCGCCACGGCATCACACGCAGCTACGGAGCGTGACACATCGCCGAATGTATCAGCGTCCGCGTCGCTGTACCACGTGGATTGCCCGCTTGCGGACGCATCGGCGTCGTCGGCCAGGCCGTCGCAGTCCTCATCCACATCGGCGGCGTCGCACACCTCGCTCGCCGCTGGATTCACCGCCGCGGAGGCGTCGTCACAGTCGCCCAGCGTTGCGGTGTAGCCGGCCGGGGCGTCGCACGCGGTCGTCGTGGCTCCCCCGTCCGAAGCGAAGCCGTCGGCGTCGCCGTCCCGTGTCCACGTCGCCGCCGAACTGAGATCCAGACCAGCATCTTCGTCATCCGCGGTCCCGGAGCAGTCCTCATCCACGTCGGCCGGGTCGCACACTTCCGTGGACCCGGGATTCACGTCACTGGCACCATCGTCACAGTCCTCGCATGCCGCCCAATCGTCGCCGTCCTCGTCGGCAAACATACTCGACCCGTCGCAATTGTAGTCCACCGGATCGGCGCAGTCGTCCTCCGTCGCGCCGGGATGGATCGCCGGTTCGGCGTCGTCGCAGTCCGTGTTGTCGGCGACGAATCCGGCGGGGAGCTCACAGGCCGACATCGCCACCGACACATCCCCGTACCCATCGAGGTCC
This sequence comes from Deltaproteobacteria bacterium, assembly GCA_014191855.1. Classification (GTDB taxonomy): domain Bacteria; phylum Myxococcota_A; class UBA796; order UBA796; family SXON01; genus SXON01. The sequence goes on along the minus strand of BJHF01000072.1, from coordinate 22,023 downwards.
GAGTCCGCGTAGAACTCCATCGCATCCGAGGCCCCTTCGTCCACCTCCCCGTCTCAATCGTTGTCCGCGCCGTCGCAGCGCTCCGGCGCGTCGGGGTTCACCGTGGCGTGGGCGTCGTCGCAGTCCACGGCAACGGTGTACCCATCCCCATCATTGTCCACCTCTACGTGGGAAACAGAGATGTCACCCGACTGGCACGCCGCGAGCAGCATCAAGGGGAGCAAGCGAGTCGAGAACATCGCGCGAGTATACCGCGCGATGCCCCCTTCGGGTCGCTCAGGCCCCCGCGGCCGCCTTGGCCCGGTAGGCCTCGATCAACACATCTGCCACGTCGCCGCGGATGATGCGCGCATCGGGGCGTTCGCCGCCAACAAGCTGCTCGCGCATGATGGTGCCGGAGATGCTGTAGGGGGCCACGCCCTTGTGGTTCTCGGTGAGGTCCACGCGGCCGATGCTCTCGTAGTAGGCCGCGAAGCCGACCTTCACGGGGCGGGTGTGCAACGTGCCCGGCAGGTTCTCGAAGATCTCCTGCGCGTCGAAGTCGCCCCAGATCGCCGACTTGTCGAAGTAGGGCGCATCGGCGTGCTTGCGACCGATCACGATGTGGCTGAACCCGTGGTTCTGCCGGTAGATGCTGTGCATGATGGCTTCGGAGGGGCCACCGTAGAACATCTTCATGTCGAGGCAAACGAGCTCGAACACATCGTTGAGATCGTACCCGACCGAGTCCCACAGTGCCCGGTCGCTGTCGCCCTGGCCGAGCAGGCGGCGGTCGCGCAGCATGCGGTAGGTCTTCACGCGGGTAGAGGCATCCACGTCGTCGTTCTTGAGCTGACCGACCAGCGGGTTGAGCACGACACCCGTGTACTTTCCGGAGCGTGTGAGCTGCTCGGCCCCGTACACCAGCGCGTACTCGTGGGCGCGATGCAGCGGGTTGCGCGTCTGGAACGCGAGAGCCGCTTCCCACTTCCGCTCGGCGATGAGCTGGCGGGTGCGGGCGGGGGACATCATCAGATCGCCGTACTCGTTGTTTCGGGCGGCCGGAAGCACCATCAGGTCGCCACCCACGAGCGTCGTACGCATATCGTCGGTTGCGATGGCCGCGCCCGGGTGGTCCATGCGCGGCGTGCCGTACACCTTCTCCACGTAGCGAGGCTTGTTCCAGCCGAACACGCTGCTCACCGCGAGCGTGCCGAACACGGCGCCGGTGCTGTTCACCAGGGCGGCGATGACACCGGGCTTGAGCGCGGCGGCCTCTTCGTCGGTGACCGGCAGGCCGAGCGGGATGGCCCAGGCGTACTTCGTGCCGTTCCGAACGAGGTTCTTCTCGTCCAGCACGTGGTTGTAGGTCGCCTCGTCCATGAAGCCCGTGAGCGGCGACAGCGTGCCGTCCGCGATGCGGTAGACCACCGACAGGTCGGCGTCCGTGACCGAGATCTTCGGCATCGAGGCGGCTTCCGCGAGGAGCGCCGACTTTTTGCTGAACGGGAGGAAGCGGTCGACCGGTGCGTCGAGTCCGCCATGTACGGGAACGAGGGCCATGAAGTCTCCAGAAAGGGGGCCGGGTCTACCGCGCGCTGGACGGTTGCGCCACGATGCCGTTACCCGCGGCGCCATGAACTGGCTCGCCCGCGACTACGCCACGCTCTGGCACCCCTTCACGGCCGCGGACGAGTGGGAGCGACAGGCGGAGAATCTGGCGATCGAACGCGGCGAAGGGGTGTGGCTGATCGACACCGAGGGCAACCATTACCTCGACGGCACCGCGTCGTTGTGGTGCAACGTGCTGGGTCACCGGCACCCCCGGATCGACGCGTCCATCCGGGCTCAGCTCGACCGTATCGCCCACAGCACGATGTTGGGGCTCACCCATCCGGGCGCGATCCAGCACGCCGAGCGCCTCTGCGCGTTGACCGGCCTCGACCGGGTGTTTTACAGCGATTCCGGATCCACCGCGGTGGAGGTGGCGCTGAAGATGGCGTTCCAGGCCAAGCAACAGCAGGGCGAGGCACGCCGCACGCGATTCGTCTCGCTCACCGAGGCGTATCATGGTGATACAGTCGGAAGTGTATCACTTGGGGGGATCGAGCTTTTTCATGGGCTCTACCGCCCGCTTCTCTTCGAGGCGCTGCGGCTCCCGGCGCCCGAGCGGGCGGATGGCAACGAGGAGGATGCCTGTTTGGACGCGGCCCGGCGCTGCTTCGCAGCCCACGGCACAGAGATCGCGGCGCTGATCGTGGAGCCGCTCGTTCAGGGGGCGGCAGGGATGCGGATGCACCGCCCGGAATTCCTGCGGGAGCTGGTGGGGATCGCGAGAGCGGCCGGCGCGTTCGTGATCGCCGACGAGGTGGCGACGGGCTTCGGGCGCACCGGGACGATGTTCGCTTGCGAAGCTGCCGGGGTCAAACCGGACTTCATGTGTCTCGCCAAGGCGATCACCGGTGGGTACCTGCCGCTGGCAGCGACGCTGGCCACGGAGGAGGTCTACGACGCCTTCCGAGGCCCCTACGCCGACTATCGCACCTTCTTTCACGGGCACACCTACACGGGGAACCCGCTCGCGATCGCGGCCGCCAACGCCACGTTGGATGCGTACGAGGCCGAGAACGTACTGGCGGTGGCAAATACGAACGCCGTCGTGCTCGGGACGGCCCTCCGCGGACTGACACATTCTTGTATCCGCGAGGTGCGTCACCTCGGGATGATGGGCGGGGTGGTGCTGCGCCGGCCAGGCGGCGCCGCGTTTGCGGCGTCGGAGCGCGTGGGGCATCGTGTGTCGCTCGCCGCACGGCGCCACGGCGCCATCGTTCGGAACCTGGGCGACACCGTGATGGTGATGCCGCCCCTGGTGATGGAGGCGGCGGAGCTTGGCCTGCTCGTGGGCGCCATCGAGGCGGCGATTCACGATGTCCTCGGCGCCGGCGGCGCCGGCACCGCGGTGGGTTAAACCCCGCCCATGCCCGATCGGATCCGACTCACCCAGTACAGCCATGGCGGTGGGTGAGGCTGCAAGCTGGGTCCGGCGGACCTGGAACGCATGCTCACCAAGCTCCCTCGGGTGGTTCCACCCGAGCTCCTCGTCGGCCTCGCGACCAGCGATGACGCCGCGGTGTACCGTTTGCGCGACGATCTTGCGATCGTGCAAACGCTGGACTTCTTCATGCCGGTCGTGGACGACCCCCGGGATTACGGCCGAATCGCCGCTGCAAACAGCATTTCCGACGTGTACGCGATGGGTGGGCGCCCGATCCTCGCGCTCGCGATCGTGGGGCTGCCGCTGAAGAAGCTGCCCCCCGAGGTGATGGGCGAGGTGATCGCAGGCGGCGCAGAAGTGTGCGCCGAAGCCGGAATTCCGATCGCCGGCGGCCACAGCATCGACGACGAAGAGATGAAGTTCGGGCTCTCGGTCACCGGCGTCGTCCACCCCGATCGTTTGCTCCGGAATGACCGGGGCCAGGCGGGCGACTTCCTCGTGCTCACCAAGCCGGTCGGCAGCGGCTCGCTCGCAACGGCCGTGAAGCGGCAGACGATCTCGGAGGCCCACTACGCGGAGCTCGTCCGCGTCGCGACCTTCCTGAACCGCATCCCGAGTGAAGTGGCGGTAGAGGCCGGGTTGACGTGCGCGACGGACGTGACGGGCTTCGGGGTGCTCGGGCACGCCCACGAGATCGCCGCCGGCTCAAAGCTGGGGGCCGACCTGTGGTTCGATCCCCTGCCGCTGATGGAAGGGGCGCGGGCGAGCATCGAGGCGGGTGTGATTCCCGGAGCGACTGGGCGAAACCTGGCCTATTACGGGGCGCACACGGAGTGGGCGGGGGACCTGGACCCGTTGGCCCGGTCGGTTTTCGGCGACCCGCAGACTTCGGGCGGGCTGATCCTGGCGGTGCCGGAGGCGAAGCTGGCGGGGGTGCTGAAGGAGCTCACGACGCGGGGCGCGCTGGCGGCGGCCGTGATCGGGAGGCTGCGCCCGTACGAAGGTGGAGCTCGGATCCGGGTTTTTAGGGGGGGATAGGTCGCCCTTGTGCTCGCGTCGGCCGAAGGCCGGGGAGCGATCACCAAGGCGACCGACGGTGGCGACGCGGTAGGCCCGGTCCCTGGGGCCAAGGAGGACCGCGCCGCGTCGCAACGTGGCCGCGAGAGTTTGGCACGCCTTGGCGGTGGTGACCTGCGGGGGGAATGGCCCCCCGGCCGCGCCGCGGTGCGCCGCGACCGCGCCTGACAACGCTACCGGGAATCGCGCACCGCCCAGGTTTCTACCGCCGCCCGCCCGGCCGGTTCGCCGCCTCCTCGCGGATGCGCACCCGCATCACGCCGTGGCGCATCCCCAGGCTCCACCCTCGCTCCCCGAGCTCGACCTGCCAACCCGAGCCGCCGTGCCGGATCACCGGCTCGCGCCCCATGTCGTCCCACACCCGGTAGTGCTCGATCGCCACGGGGTATTCAGGGTTGTTCCAGGGTTCACCGCGGTTGAAGTGATCCACCCACTCTGCCCGCTGCTCGGCGCTCACCCGCGCGATCTCGCTCTCGAAGTTGGCCGGCTCGATCGCGGCCACGGCATCGTCGCCCACGAGCGTAAAGCCGCCGGGCTCCTCGCGAATGAAGGCGAACGCAACCTCGCCGTAATCGCCGTACAGGCGCATGGATCGGGTAAAGCCCATCGCGGCTAGCTTGGGGGGAACGTGGGGAACGGCCGGCAGCGGCATCGTAACCGCTGGAACGTTCTGCGGGAGCGCCTCTGGCCAGGCCATGATGACGGGCGGCACAAAGACGAACTGCATCATGCCCGTCGTCGCGACCGCGCGATCCTCGTGCACGACGGGCAGCTTGTGCACCGCCCCGGGCTCCGGTTCCCCGGCCTCCGGCTCCGGCTCAGGTGATCGCGGCGGCTCAGGGGCACGCTCGACCGGCGGTAGAGGTTGAACCTGCTGAACCAGCGCGGCCCACCGACGGAAGGCCTCGTCCCGATCGGGGTCGAACACCATTGCACTGCCATTCCACGCATCGATGACCACCCAATTCTCGCCAGGGTCCACCTGCCCCGCCCACTCCGCGATTTTCAGGAAATTCAACGCGCGTTGCCACGCCCCACACACCCCACCCGGCTGCGGCACGGGCATGCGCACCCGGCCAACAATGGCCGTGTCCAGGCGGGTAGCCGCGATCAACTTCGCGAATACCTCGACCGACACGCCGCCTTCCAGCAGCCCAGGATTGTAGAGCACGGGGTGCGGAAGGGCCTGGGGCGGGCGCGCGAGCGTATCGATGGTAAACGGTTTCTCATCGGGCACCGAAGACGCCCAGGAGTCCCCGCGGCTCGCCATCCACTCGACGCCCTCTCCGCGTTCTCCATAGGTGATCTCCAACTGCGCGGTGTGGTGGTACAGGCCAAACTTCCCGGGGCGCCCGCCGGGAGAGAGGGTGACGACGGACTCGGGTTCCGGAGGGTTCGCTTTGGCCTCAGCTTCCTCCTTCGCCTTGCGCCGCGCCACGATTCGTTCGATCCGCGGCGGTAATTCCATGTGCATCTGCATCGGCTCCGGCCGACGCCAGTCGGAGATCAGGTACATGAGGCGCTGCGGCACCACCCACTCCGGACGCTCCGGATCGGTGACCAGCAGGCAGCGCTCGGAAGGTGTGCTCCATACGTCGCGAAGGGCGCGATCACCGAGCGAGGCCTCCACAAGCGTGAACACCCGGTCCGCGTCGGAAAGGCTGGGTAGCGAGCGCTTCAGCGCGTCGTTGGCAATAGATTGCGGCCGGTCGTCGAGCGCGACCAACCCTTCTCGCGCGGCCCACAGGGCGCGGGCCGCTTCGATCCGGAGGCGGTTGCGCTCCTCGTAGGCGGCGTCTTCTTCGGCGTAGGGATCGTTGGGGTCGAATCCGGGCAATGTGCACCTCGGGGGGAGTGTAATGGGCGGCGCAGCACAGGGAGGGCCTGCCGGATCACGCCAACAGCGCGGCCCCGCACGGGTTCACCACCTCACGAACAATCCGAGCTCCGGACGGGCCGGAGGACTCTGCGCGCGCGGACGCCTCCGCCAGTGCATGCGCAAACGGCGCTCTCGCCTCAGGGAACGCGCCCAGCAACCACTGCGCCGCCCGCCAGGCGAACGCGGCGTGACGACGCTCATCGATCGTGATCTGAATGAGGGTAGCGCGTTCCGCCTCGGTGATCGCATGAGGGATCGCGAGCGCGGTTTCGGCCGCGGAGGCCGTTTCCGCCACACAGCCCTCCCGCGCCAACGCACACGCGACGGCCATCGGATCGGGGTGCCCAACGGACCGTGACACATTCAGCGGGCCCGGCGCCAGATTCTCTCCCGCGAACGCCGACGCCAGCGCGAATGCACGGCGCGCGTGGTCCACCTCGTCGGCCTGGGCGCGCGTCGACTCCGCGACCAGCTCCGCGGGCGCACCGAGGGCGAGGAGCTCCAGGGTGAAGTATGCGAACGCCGCGATCGAGGCGTGCTCTGCGCGCGCGATAGCTGCCCAGCGGGTGGCGCGTTCAGGGTCGAGCGGACCCGCAGCAGCGGGGCCCCATCCCGGCGCGGCGAGCACCGCCGCCACCGTGTCGCGACCGTTCACCACGAGGGGGCGCCCGGCCTGCCAAAAACCCTCGAGCTCGATCACGTAGCAGCAGGCGTCGGCCCGGGTGGTTTCGGGGCCGCAGTCGGCGCGCAGCAAATAGCCGCTGTCGCCGCGTTCGCTCGTCACCGACCCGACGTTGGCCTCAAAGAACTCGTTGGCGTTCACCTCCCTGTAGTCGGGGCAATCGCTGCCATCGGCCGGGAGGTCGCCACAAACCAGAACGTCTCCGCCTGCGGCATCGAACGACTCGTACCCCTCGTAGCTCTCGGCGAACAGCTCCTCCTCGTTCCCGCAGACCGGCCAGTCGGCGGAGGGATCGGCGCACCCCGCAAGCGCCGCCAGGATGCCCAACCGCAGCGCCGTGAGCTCGTGTTCCATGGCTTCTCAATGCGGTTAACCTGATCTGGAATGCCAGCGACGCACGCCTCCCCGCTCGCGGTTGCCTTTCTGCTGGCCGCCACGGCCTGCGCCGAGTCCGCCGACCCCGTTGAGGTGTCGTTGTACAGCGCGGCCGACGAGGTGACGTACCTCGATGGAGAAGACGGCCGGGTGCGGGTGCACTATAGCGATCGGGGTCCGAACGCGATCGATCAAACCGATCGCCATGAGGACGGCGTGCCCGATCGCGCGCTAGAGGGCGTGTACGAGGTGGAGCAGGCGCTCTCGCAGTATGCATACTTGGGGTTTGCAGAACCGTTCTCGGAGGCCGAGGCGGGGCGCGAGGGCGCCGGCGGGAGCGCCGCGCTCGACGTGTACCTCGCCAACTTCCCCACCGAGGACTGGGTGGAGGCCGTGCAGGAAGCCTGCGTCGGGCGGCGCTGCTCCGACAGCCTGCGCCTCCAGAGCGACGACGACTCTTCGCTGGAGAGCGACATCGTGCACCAGGTTTTTCACCTCGTGCAGGACAGCTACGACGCCACCGAGCCGGCGTGGCTGCGCGAAGGCACCGCCGACTTCATGAGCGGTTCCCTCGATCCGCAGCCCTACCTCGACGCCACGGATTGTGGGCTCGCGGAGACGGAGACGGAGGGCCGCTGCGGCGACGTCGCCGCATCCACGTCGCTGTTGTGGGCGTACCTGGACCTGGAAGCTCAGATCAGCCCGGACGTGCTGCTGCGCACAATCGAGGCCACCGCGTCGGTAGACGGCGTGGCGGCGCTGGAGGCCGGGCTGCGAGCGGAGAACGATACCCTTGCGCGCGTCTGGCCCCTCTTTGCCGCCCAGAACCTCGCCACCGGCGTGCGGCAGGCCGAAGACGGATCCGGCTATGCCTACAACTCGAGCGTGACGGGGATAACGGCCACGGGCGAGGGTGCGGCGATACACGACACACGTACGTTCGCGCCGCTCTCAGCCCGCTATTACCGGGTGGAACACGCTGGGGGCGAGCTCTGGTTGGGCCTCTCCGGAGACGGCAGCCCGCTGCGCGTGAGCGTACATCCGGTGCTGAACGGGGCGAACGATGGCCCGGTGGGCCACGCCGAATTCGGCGCGGTCCCGCTGCCTTCGGAGCGTGCGTTCACCTTTCCAAGCCTCGACGCCGGCGGCGTGTGGCTGTCCGTGACCCACGTCGACCCCGACGCAGAGTCCACGACGGTGACCTTCTGCGCGGGGACCGAAGCGGACGCTACGCTGTGCGAGACCGGCGCCGGCTGCGCCACGGGCGGCGGGGGAAGCCGACCGCTCGGGGGAATCGCGGCAACACTGGCGCTCCTGTACCGCCGCCGACGCATCCGGAATCAGAACCCAGGTCCGCCAAACACCAGATAGGCCGCGCCGTAAGCTCCTTCCTCGGTGCGATGCCCCCGTGCGCTCACCAACACGTCGGTCATGCCGTCCGCATCGACATCTCCCGCCCCGAAGACGTGCTCCCCCGCGGAGTCACCCGGCTCTTCCCCGACGAGCACCGCGTTCGCCTCGTCGAGGGCGACCGTGCCGCTGAAGCCGCCGTAGAACAAATAGGCGCAGCCGCGGCTCCAGCAGCCATACGGGCTGCCCAGGAGCAGATCGGCCCGCCCATCGCCGTTGGTGTCGCCGGGGATCGCGGCGCTTTCAAGCCAGTTCCCGCCGCTCGCTTCGATGACCGTGCTCGCCGCATCCAGGGAAAGTGTGCCGGCCAGGGGTCCGCGAAAAACGTAGGTGGTGCTTCCATCTGAGCTGCCAACCGTGCTGGCCCACCCAACGACGGCTGTGTCCGCGTAGCCATCCGCGTCGGTGTCGCCAGCCGCGAGCAACGAGCCGAATTCGGCGCTTGTGCCGTCTCCCGAAAGGGTCGCGTCTGCGTCGGCGAGGAAGTGGTCGCCGAAGAACGGGGCCTGCGCCAGGTACACGACCTGCTCGTCGTCCGCGCTGACGAGAACGTCATCGAGCCCGTCGCCGTTCATATCCCCGCTCGCGACGTCGGTGGTGCCGTACCCGCCGATCAACTGGATACCCACATCTGATATCGCGGTGGCGCCGGCCGCGGGCCCCTGCACGACCCAGGCCCCTCCGCCAACGCCGCCGGAGTCCACATGGTTCACCGCGAGCAGAAAGCCGCCCACGCCGTCGCCGTCGGTGTCGCCGAGCCGCTTGAGGGTGGGCTCGTACTGGGTATCCCAAACCTGGAACGTCGCCTCGGCGTCGTCGCTGGTCAGCCCCGTTCGTGTCGGCGCGCCGAATACCAACACCTCGCTGAACCGGTTTTCGTCGATCTTCGCCAAGCTGTTCGCCACCACCAGCTCCGCGAGCCCATCCCCGTCCATGTCCGACAGCGTCACTGTCGGCGCGCGATAAGCCTCGGTAGAGTAGCGGATATTCGGTTCCAGGTCGCTCAGCGATACGTCGGCCACCAACGGCCCGCTCAGCAAATGAAGCTGCACTTCATCGCCCTCGGTGCCGATGCTCCCCACCACGATGTCGTCGTACCCGTCCCCCGTGGCGTCAGCGCCGGCCCCAAAGCTGTCGAAGTCCACGGTGCCCGGCGCCGGCGTCACGCGAGCATCCGCCGTTTGCAGCGGCACCCACCCGGCCGGCCCGCACTCCGCGGCGTAGCCATCACAGTCGTTGTCCACGCCGTCGGCACAGGTCTCTCCGGCGGCCGGGAAAACGTCGGGATCCGCGTCGTCGCAATCGGTAGGCACCGGCACGCCGTCGCCGTCCTCGTCGGGGTTGAGCGGGAGTCCGTCGCAAGCGGCGAGGAGGCACAGGCTGGCGAGGAGCCCCCTCACAGCACCGCGCGGATCCCCACGTGCCCCCCGAGGCTCTTGTCCGTCGTCACGTTGAGCTGCCCGTACACCTTGAGGAAGAAGATATCGGCCTGCGCGCCCACGAACCCGCGCGCCTTCCACTCGGACACATCGCCGTTCTCGCTCAGGCTGAGCGTCGCCGAGCCCACATCCTCGTCCACGCTGCCGTACTTGAACGAAATGGGGCCGCCCACGGCGATCTTCGAGTCGGCGCCGCCGGAGAGGTTGTAGTCGAAGGCGCCGCCCAGGAACACGGTGACCACGAACACGTGCAGGTTCGTGGAGAGCTCCACCGGCAGGCTCTCCGCCTCGGCGGACATGGTGTAGGTGCCGGTCGCATCCCAGGTCATCCCGTTGGTGGACACGGGCATCGATTGCTCAAGCGCAAGGGTGTAGCTCGAATACTCGTAGCCGGTGGTCAGGTCGAGACCGCCCCAACGGATGCCATCCGTCTTGTCGCCGCCCTTGATCATCTTGATCTGCGCGTGCGCGCCGTAGTTGAGGAACGTGGCGGAGAAGGGGTCGCGATCGGTCTCGGCGCTCATCCCGTTCACGTAGAGCTTGAAGCGCCGGAGCGCGCTCTCCTTCTCGGAGAACGCGCCGAGGTTGAGCCCCGCCATGACGCCGATCTGCAACGCGAAGCCGGTTTCGGGCAGGCCCGTGGCCGTGCCCCCATCGAGCGCAGCACCAGCCCCGCTCACGGCCGTGCCGAACGCACCGCCGAAGGCGAAGCGCTGCATGTCCGAGCCATAATCCACGCCCATGCCCTTCGCGGAGAGCACGTTCGCGTCGGCCATCTCGGCGAGGTACCCCGAGAGGTCTACCGTATGGAGTTCGTCGCCGATGGCCGACTTCAGCTCGGTTTCAAGCTCCTCTTCGCTCATCCCCGCGTCGATCGCTTCCTGGGGGAGCGTGATGTTGACTTCCGCATCGACAGCGTGGGCGCTGAGCACGTAGGCGAGGAGCATGCGCTACAATAACCGCCATGCCCGTACCCCCCTCGGATTTCAAGCAGGCCCTCAGCCGCTTCGCCAGCGGCGTTACCGTCGTTGCTGTCGATGTTGATGGTCAAACCTATGGAATGACGGCGAGCGCGTTCCTGTCGGTGTCGCTGATCCCGCCGCTCGTGCTCGTATCTGTGGCGAAGAAGGCCACGATGCACGCGCACCTGCTGGCCGGCGCGCCATGGACAGCCTCCATGCTCAATGCTGAGCAAGCCGCGCTATCCAACCGCTTCGCCGGTTATGGCGAGGCCGAGGTGGAGTGGGCGCGCGATACCGGCGGCGGACCTCGTATTGTCGGCGCCGTGGGGTGGGTGGCGTGCTCACCCTTCGCCGCACACGACGCCGGAGATCACACGTTGTTCGTGGGGCAGGTGGAGGCGTGCGGCGCGGAGGACAGCGAGCCGCTGGTGTACTTCAAGGGGAAGTATCGAGGGTTGGTGGCGGGGTAGTTGGGGGAGCTGGGCGATGCAACAGGCCCGATCTCGGGAACAACGGGCGTTGCCCTGCATCGCGGGTGCCGGTCGGGAGGGCGGCGCCGCCGGGGGAGAGTGCCCCTCGCGCGTGGCCGGTAGGGCGCTCGCAGGGCACGAGGCGACCATCCCCCTGTGGATGTGACCCGGCGGCGACCATCCCCCGGCGGATGTGAATCGAAGCCCCGGGCGCGGCCCGCGCGTGCGATGTGGTGCGGAGCACCTTGCGAAAAACACTGTTTCGCTCGTGGAGGGCCACGCAACAGCGGGTCGAGGCGGGGGTGGGATTCACGTACAGCGTAGGATGGTCGCCAGTTTGTCACACATAGTGGGGGATGGTCGGCTCGCGGGGGTGCTGCCCGAGGTACCAGGGCCGGCGCAGCGCTCGCGCCACCTTCCACCACCGCCTACCGTCGGACGCAATGACGGACGTCCGACACCCACTGACGGACGTCCGACACCCCGCACCGGAATTCCTAAGCTTCGTCCGTTGGCACGGGGCTTGCGATGGCGCCCGGTATGTACCACTACGTTGCCCGGGCCCGGAAGGGCACCCTCCTGTTTCGCACCTGGGAGGAGGGGATCCGCCTGTTCGTGATGTTGCGCGTCGCGTTCCGGGAGTTGATCGCCCTCTGCATCATGCCCGACCACATCCACATCCTGCTCCCCCACGGCGAGGGCGTGCGTCGCCTCGGTGCGGTGATGAGCGGCTACGCGCGATACCGAAACGGGCTCCGAAAACAAACGGGAATGCAAGTCTGGCAGGAAGTCCCGCCGCCGGACCACGTGGAGCCGGACAAGGAGCAGCGAAACATCCGGTACGTCCATCTCAATCCGTGCCGGAAGGAACTAGTGAACGACCCACTGGCGTGGCCGCTGTCTACCCATCGCGATTTCGTCGGCCTCTCCACCAACCCCGGCACCCTCCTGCATCCGAACCCCGAGCGCTTCCACGCTTACGTATCCGGCGATCCGAGCGTAGATCCCGCGGGCACGCCGCTCCCAGAGATCCAATACCAGCGCTTCGACTTCCTCGCGATCCGGGACGCCGTGAGCGCGGTCACCCGCACGCTGATCACACCGCCGCCGATGGGCATCGTTCGCTCCCTCCTGGTGCGCACCGCCGCTGCCCACCGCCTGCTTGAACCCGGCGGCCTGGGCGTCGCAGGGTTGGCCGCGGCCGTGAACCTCTCCCCGACGCACGTCTACCGTACAATCGAGGGAACACCCAGTCGAAACACCCCCATTCGCGATCGGGCGCTCGCCGCTTCCGTGCGGGTGGTCGGCGATACGCGGTTCGGCCCGCTCCTCGACGGCGACCTGCCTCGGCGGCTCGACTGGCGAGCGTACCGGTGGCAGCGGTAAACGCGCCCCCGCAACGGTGAATTGGCACCAACGATGCTCGGTTGCCAGCTTCGCCCCGGGAAACCGGGGTGGGTCGAGCAGGGCGTGGCCCCGCCAAGAACGGCGGTTTAGCTTCGCGTTCGTGCCCCCACGGACTCAGCGATCGCCCAACCTCCGGGCTGGCGAGCTTCGCATGGGGGATCACCCCCAACGCGAGGCGCATGCTCCCCTTGCCGCCAGTACCGCTTTCACACCGGTCGTGCACCGGCCGAGCACGCCTTCGGCACACGGGTTGGGCGGTGCTGGAGCTCGTCGCGCCGACCACCGGGATCGCGTATTGTAAATCTGGCTTTCGCCAGCGGCCACTATCGGGCACGGTGAGGCCCTCCAAGTACCCTCTCGACCGAGCCGGGCACCCGGTTCTCGACCGAAGCAAGTTGGGAAGCGACCTGGCAGCCGTTCAACGCGCTTCGAGCTGCCGACACCACATGCAGAAACGCGTCGGGATTCGGCATACACCCGGTCAGGCCGTCGGGACGACAGCACTCTCTCCACCCGGCCCGAGGCCTTCGGGCAACACTTCACCGGCAAGCGCTCGCTGTGGCGATTGCCTCCGCCATCCCCTCCGAGGTGCCGCAGTCCGCCCACCACCAAGCGGCGGCATGGCAATTGTAACTGTCGAACAAGTCTTCGTCGTTCTGCCCTACGTACCCGTCGCAAAACCGGTAGTCGGGCTCGATCAAATCGGTACCGCCGAACGACGCGATGTTCTCGTTCTGGCAGCTCACGAATGCCGCTTCATTCTCGCGACAGGCCGATTGCACGTCGCCCGCGCATGCCAGGAGCCAACAACCCGCCAACATCAGAGCCCCCACCAGGGGAATGCGCATCACGCGCACCACCACAGCGAGGCGAACCTCGCACGTTCCCCAGTGCAAATTCACCAGACGGACCTCAAGGTCACGCGGTCGATCACGAATGTAGAACGCCCCAACGCCCCAACGCCCAAGCGCCCCAACGCCCCACACCCACGCGCCGACCGCACGGCTGGCCGCATTCCACGGCGCCGCCCATCCGCGTGGCCGCCTCCCTTCCGGAGCGGGATGCTCTGCTTCCGAGTGCCGGTCAAGCGTCCACGCCCGCGATAGCTCCCCCCAAGGAGCCCAACCATGGCCAAAAAGCACGACGCGAAGCGGGCAGCGAAGAAACACGCGAAGGAGCAGAAGCGGAAGCGGAAGTTGGAGAGTAGCGCCCGCCCGGGCTCCTCCCACCATTTCATGCAGGCGAACACGCCCACGCCGTTTCCGCCGAAGCCACCGAAGCCGCGGATCGCCGACCCCGAGGTGGAGGCGCTCTTGGACCTCGCCGACGCGGCGGTCCACGCGGAGGCGACGCGCCTCGATGCCGTGGAGGCGCTCCTCGCGGCAGATGTGTTCCTTGCGGCCGAGGGCGGCGAGTCCCGGTTCGAGCGGGCCGACCTGCTCGATGACGTCGCCCGCTTGTGGCTGGTGGCCGAACCCAGGACGCTCCCGGCGTCGGTCTTGGCCAGAGCCTCTACGGCGATCACGCGCGTGCTCGCGACGTCGATGGACTTGGACTTGCAGTTGCAACTGCGGGTAGCACACGACGACGTGCTGTTCCTGCTGGGTCGCGGAGACGTCGCCCTCGATCGGATCTTGAGCGGCCTCGATGACACGGCCGACCTCGGCTACGCCGTCGATGTCGTGCTGGACTGCGAGGGATCCACGCCCGCCAACATCCGCCGCGTGCTCGACGCATGCATCGAGGCCGCTCGGGAGAGCTCGCCGGAAGGCAGTTTCGCCCGGGATCAGATTCAATACCTGGAAGAGGCGCTCGCGGAGTTGGAGGCGCCGGTCGCTACCGTGTGACCGGTCGCCAGGGGGACCGGCCGACACAGAGGCGGCTGGCCCACTGTGAGCCGCTACGGTGGGGCCGGCGAGATCAAAACCGCCCGCCCGCCCGTCTCCACCCGCACCGCCCTCGCCGGGTCGGTCACCCACGCCCGCACGATCTTCCCCTCCAGGCTGAACCACCCGAACCAGCCAAAACCCCCGTTGATCGCGAAGCGATCCTTGCCCACGGTACCGACGTGACCCACGCTGATACACGGCCGATGTATCACTCGCAGGCGCGTGCGAACCTCCAGCACCCCGCCGCCGAAGCGATACCCCGTCGGCGAGTCGGCCAGCACCCACGCCAGGCTCACGCTCAGCGTCGAGAAGAACCCGCCGGCGGCCCAGGGCGCACGGCCGGCAATAAGATCGAGCACCAACGCCGTGCCCGACGCGATCCAGATCACGACCGCGATCCCGCCGAGCACCCGCGCCCGCAGCGGGAGCCGCGCCGGCCGAAGCAGCTCCCCCTCCGCCACCTACAGGCCCGTTCCGAACACCCAGTTGATGCCGATGCCGGTCGCGTCGTCACATTCGCTGACCGCCGCTGGCTGCTGCGCGAGCGCCACCCGGAATATCTTGCCGCCCAGGGCGCTGGCCTGCCCCTGCCAGAGCGACACCGTTTCACCCCCATAACTCGCGATCAACGGCATGTTCTGTACGGCGTCCACGCAGCCCTCTCCCGGCCGCGCGAGGCAGGCCTCCCCCGAAACGTCCCAGTCCACCTCCAACCCGTACCCGGAGGCCGGCCCGGAGCCGACGACCACCAGCGGGTCGCTGTTCGCCCCCACGATGAAGAAGGCGCCCGATTGTGCGCCTTCCCCATCCCATTCGCAGCCGCCCGCGTCGAGAACCGTGACCGTGCCGTACGCGGCCAGATCGATCAGGTAGTCCTCAGGAGCGCCCTCCCCATACACGAGAAGGGTCGATTCACCGCCGTCATCCCGCGCAAAGGTCCACTTCGCACCGCCCGCATAGGACTCCGAGGTCGTGAAGTGCCCGGATCGCGCCTCGTTGCTGAACGCCTCGCCGCAGGCCTGGACGTAGCCCTCGTGCTCCAGGCAGCACTCAGGGACCTCGCACGGGTCGGGCGCCGGCGCCGTATCGGCCGTGTCAACCGGTGTTTTCGTTCCGGAGTCGGTGCCGGGGTCGCAGGCGAGCGGGAGGAGCCACATCATCCGCCCCCCATAGCCGGTCGCGAATCGCGGAAAAAGATCGTCCGACCGACTCAAGCAATCTCAGGGGTGACCGATGCACCCCCTGAGGCAGGAAACACAGGTGTCGGACGCTCGCACTCAGGTCACCGAGTTCTGGAACGGGCTGGACAGCTCGCGTCGGAAAGTGCTCGGTGCCGCGACGGCCGCCTCGGTGATCGTGCTCTGCAGCGTGGGATGGTGGGCGAGCCAGCCGAGCTACACGGCGCTGACCCGCATCAGCGATGGCGACACCCGCACCGCGGTGCTCGACAACCTCAGCGTATCCGGCGTGCACTGGCGCCTCGGCGCCGACGGGCAGACAATCGAGGTACTTAGCTCGGAAGAGCAGGCCGCCCGCAAGGCCGGCGCGGGT
Source organism: Deltaproteobacteria bacterium (assembly GCA_014191855.1). Lineage (GTDB taxonomy): Bacteria > Myxococcota_A > UBA796 > UBA796 > SXON01 > SXON01. The sequence goes on along the minus strand of BJHF01000072.1, from coordinate 5,908 downwards.
CAGCACGGCCTCGTCGGCCTCTCCGGGGTGGACCAGCTCGACCCCTGGATCACCCCGTTCCAAGAGCAGCTCCAGAAGCAGAAGATGCTTCAAGAAGAGCTCGTGATGCAGATCAACGGCATCGACGGCGTGGCCGCGAGCCGGGTGCTGCTCAACCTGAAGGCCGGCACCGGCTTCATCGGCGACGACGCCCGGGCCAGCGCCTCGGTGACCGTGAAGGCCGACACCGGCGTGACGCTCACCCGCGACCTCGGCAAGGCGATCGCCCAGTTGGTGTCCCACTCCGTCGCCGGCATGACGGAAGCGGAAGTGACGGTGCTCGACCAGGGCACGGGCCGCGCGATCTGGTCGGGCGACCACACGGCCGACACCGCCTCGAGCAACGACGACTCCACCAAGCGTAGCGAGGCCCTCGCCGCCAGTGTCACCTCCGCCCTCGCTGCGGTGCTCGGCTCGCCCGAGCACGTTCGCGTCACGGTGCACGTGGACCTCGATACGACCTCCTCGCAGTCCACCACGAGCGAAGTGGACCCCGACAGCCAGGCGCCGCTCCGTGAGCGCTCCGAAACCGACCAGAACGCGACCCCGGTCGCCGCGACGAACGGTGGAGAAGCCGGGGTTTCGAGCAACCAGCCGCAGGCCGCCATCGGCACCGTTGCGAGCAGCGGCTCCAGCCGCAAGCGCGAAGAGACCGACAGCCAGTACCAGTACACCACCACCCAGGTGACGACGGTGAAGCCCGCCGGCGCGATCAAGCGGGTGAGCGCGGCGGTGTTCATTGACAACGCGACCATCGTGACCATGGCCGCCAACGCCAAGATGGACGAGGCGGCGCTGCGGGCCGAGCTCGAGAAGAGCGCGAAGACCGCCCTTGGCATGGACGACACGCGCGGGGACAGCGTGACCGTGAGCTTCGTGCCCTTCGCGGAGACCCAGATGAGCGACGCCGGCACCGTGAGCAGCTACCCCTGGGAGCGCCTCGCCCCCTCCGCGGTTGCCCTGGTGGCCGTGCTTCTCACCTTCTTCATGCTGGTTCGCCCGCTCCTGAAGAAGGTGAGCGGCAAGGGCAGCGGCGCAACCGGAGCGACGGGCGCGGGCGAAGCCGACGAAGACGGCGTCTCCGCACCGTTGACCGACGCGGGTGCGGCGCGCGGCGCGGCGACCTACGCCAGCCACGCCGCCGGCGCAGAGACCAACGAGGACGGCAAGGTGATCGACCTCGCCTCCCGCCTCCGCCGCCAGGTTGAAGGCTTCAAACACGTGAGCGCCGAAGACGTAAGCGAGCTGGTGCTCCGCGAAACCGACCACAGCACGGAAGTCCTCCGTCGCTGGATCCGCAGCTAAAGGGAGATTGTATGGCCGCCACCGCGATGAAGAAGGTTGTTGAGTCGAAGGCCCCGCCCGTGGCCACACCCGTGGCGCCGGCGCTCTCCGGTTTGGAAAAAGCGGCGATCCTGGTGATGTACCTGGAGCGCGACACCGCCCGTCAGGTGCTGCGGAAGCTCTCCGACGACGAAGTGAAGAAGCTCGGCATGGCCATCGCCGCCGTTCAGCACGTGCCCGATCAGGTGATCGAGGGTGTGGTTGGCGACTTCATCATGTCGTTGCAGAGCGTGGCGCTAGTGCCCTACACCGGCCGCGACTTCGCCCAGTCGGTGCTGCCCGAGCTCGTGGACGAGGACCGCCGGCACGTCGTGGCCTGCGCGATCCGCCGCCGCGTCGGCGGGGACTTCGAGGAATTTGTCAAGACCCGCTCGCCCGCCGCAGTGGCGGCGGTGCTCCGCGAAGAGCACCCGCAGGTTCAGGCCGTGGCCCTGCTCCGCATGGGCGCCGAGAACGCCTCGCGCGTGTTGCAGTCGCTTGGTGAAGAAGCCCAGTACGACCTGACGATCCGCATGGCCCGCGCCGAGCGCGTGAGCGGCGAGCTGGCGGACGACGTGGAGGACACCATCCGCCGCAGCCTAGAAGATCAGGACGATCCGCTGCCCATCGGCGGCGCCCAGACCACGGCGCGGATCCTCGGCCGCATGCCCCGGGAAAAGAACCAGGCGGTGCTGGTGCGCCTGCGCGACGAGGGCAACGAGCTCTCCGATCGCCTGCAGCGCCTGATGGTGGTGTTCGACGACCTGATCTGCCTCGACGATCGCGGCATCCAGGCCCTGCTCAGGGTGGTAGAGCGCGGCGATCTTGTACTCGCCCTCCGCGGCGCGAACCCCGAGCTTCGCGGCCGGTTCCTCAAGAACCTCTCCAGTCGCGCCGCCGCCGACCTCTCGGACGAAATGGACATGCTCGGCACCCCGCGCAAGTCGCAGCTCCGCACCGCGCAGGAGAACGTCACCGCCGCGGCGCAGCGCCTCCACGACGAGGGCGTGTTGGTGCTCGCGACTTCAGGCGACGACGAAAACTGAGCTCAACCCGCGGCGGGCAACCCTGCGAGCCGGTCCCCCAGGCCTACCAGCCCCTCGGCCATCGGCACCACGTCGATGTTCCCGAACCGGTAGCGCTGGGTTCCGCCATAGAGGAGCAGCCCCTGGCCCTCGGGGTAGTCCTCGGCGAAGAGGCGCAGCGAAGCCAGATCCTTCTCCGCGAACCTGGAGGATCGCTTGACCTCGACAGCATGCAGCCCCCGGGGACCGTACGCGACCAGGTCCACTTCGGCTCCCGATGCCGTGCGCCAGGAGAACAGCTCATAGCCAAGCTCACGGTTGGCGCATTCAGCGCGCATCACCTGGAAAACCAGGGTTTCGAGCGCCGCACCTTCGATCTCGGCATCCGAGTCCAGGGGCCCGCGAGGGCGAAGCGCGCGAAAAACACCAACGTCGAAGTAAAAGAACTTGGGGTGCGCGGTGAGCCCGCGGGCGGCACGCCGACGAAATTGGGGGAGGCGAACCGCGAGCAACAGATCCTCCAGCAACCCGAAGTGGGACTCCGCCGTTTTCCGTGGAATTGCACACTCGCTTGCCACCGCCTGCACGTTGAGCGTCTGCCCCTGGCTCAAGCTGGCCGTTTGCAGGAACCGGTTGAATGAACCCAGGTTCCGGACGAGCGCCTCCTGCATCAGCTCCTCACGCAGGTAGGTGCCGACGTAGGCCGCGAGGTAACGCTCCGGGTCCTCCACCGTCCAGACCGTCGGGAGCAGCCCATACCGGACGGCATGCGGGAGCTGGAACGCATCCCCGAGCTCGGTTGGGGTGAACGGGTGCATCTGGAGGGTACGAGCGCGACCGGCGAGCAGATTCGTCCCGGCGCGGCGCAGCTTCCGAGCGCTCGAGCCCGTGAGCGCGAAGCGGAAACCGCGACCTTCGATGAGCCGGTGGACCTCGTCCAAGAGCGAGGGCAGCCTCTGCACCTCGTCCACCACGAGGGTGGTCGCCCCGGCTCCATCGGCCATGGCCTCCAGACGATCGGCGTGGCCCAGCAGCTCAAGGTAGGTAGACTCGCGGAGGAGATCGATGCGCAGCGCACCGGGCAGCGCGGCCTCCACCCAGGTGGATTTTCCGGTTCCCCTTGGTCCAAAGAGGAAGAAGCTATGGTCCAACGGGCGAAGCGTGCGCGAGAACATGGCCCAGCGTACCCGAGTTTCGGCAATGCTGTTGCCGTTTTTCATACAAAATCGGCAACTGCGTTGCCGTTTTCTGGTGGCGAGCTGGTGCTCGCGACTTCAGGCGAAGACGAAAACTGAGCTCAACCTCGGCGCTCCGTGACCGATGGGAACGCAGGAGTTGACGTGACCGCCTTCCGCCCCCTCAACCCCCGCGGCGCCTTCGTGCCCAGCAGCCCGCTGGGCACCCCGGAGCGCGCCTTCGCGCCGATGTCCCCCGCCCGCGCGGCGACGTTCACGGCGGGGTTCAACGTGCGCGCGGCAGCGGCGTTCCCGGCCCCGGTGGCCCGAGAGGCGGCGCCGAAGGTGGAGCGAGCACCGGCGGTGGAAATCGCGCCGAGGGTGGAGGCGGCGCCAGCCCCAGTGGCCACGGCCCAACCTGAGAAGCCACTCGCGGTTCACGCTGCCATGCAGGAAGCCGAGGCCACCATCGCCGCGTTCGCGGAGCGGGAGCGGGTCCGCGCCGAAGAACACGCGCAGATCCTCGCCGATCTTGAGCTGCAGAAGGCCAAGACGAAGGCTAACAATGAGCGCCTGGGCCAGCTCGCGGGTGAGCTGGTGCGGATGCGCGAGGCGATGGTCGCCGAGGTCCGCGAACATGTCGGCGCGATGTTGTTGTTGGGCGCGCGGCGGCTCGCGGGCGAGAGCTTGCGTGGCGAGCCGGGCCTGCTCGAAGCGCTCGTCCGCCACACGGTTGACGGGCTTGGCGGCGGCGCCGTCGTGGTGCGGGTGAACCCCGCGGACGCGGAGCGCCTCACTGGCGTGCTGGGGGACGACGTGCGGGTGGTCGGTGATACATCGATACATGCGGGATGTATCGCGCAGGGCGAGCACGGCACGATCGAGGCGACGGTAGACGTCGCGGCGGGCTCGTTGCTCGCCGAGGTTCAGGCTTGGAAACGCACAGCATGAGCGCCTCCCCGATCCTTGGGCTCGGGGCCCTGGAGCAGCGCTGGGCGGAGGCGCCGACGCAGCTCCGGCGCGGGCGCGTTGTCGCGGTGCAAGGAACGCTGGTGACGGCGGACCTGCCCGGCGCGCGCATCGGCGAGGTCGCGACCATCGACGGCGTGGGCGCTGCGGAGACCGTCGGCTTCCGGGACCGCCGCGCCCTGCTCATGCCGTTCACCTCGATCGACGGCGTGAAGCACGGAGCGGGGGTCACCTGCACCGGCGAGATGCCGATGGCGCTCGTCTCCGATGCGCTTCGCGGGCGCGTGATCGACGGCTTCGGGAATCCGCTCGACGGGAAGGGGCCGATCCCCGGGATCATGGCGCGGCCGCTCCACGCAGCGCCGCCCGAAGCGATGGGCCGCTCGCTGGTGCGTCAGGCGTTGCCCACCGGCGTGCGCGTCATCGACGGCTTGTTGACCTTTGGACGAGGACAACGCGTCGGGCTCATGGCGGGCTCCGGCGTCGGCAAAAGCACGCTGATGGGCATGATCGCCCGACGGAGCGCGGCCGACGTGAACGTCATCGCGCTGGTCGGGGAACGCGGCCGAGAAGTGCGCGAGTTCATCGAGGATGTGCTCGGGCCCGAGGGCTTGCGGCGCTCGGTGGTGGTTGTCGTGACCAGCGATCGTGCGCCGGTGCTTCAGCTTCGCGGCGCGTTCCTCGCCACTGCGGTCGCCGAGCACTTCCGCGATCAGGGCCGCGACGTGATGCTGATGATGGACAGCGTCACCCGGCTCGCGATGGCCCAGCGCCAAATCGGCCTCGCGGTTGGCGAGCCCCCGACGACCCGCGGCTACACCCCGAGCTGCTTCTCGCTGCTCCCCCGCCTGCTGGAGCGCGCCGGCCCCGGCGACCAGAAAGGCAGCATCACGGGCCTGTACACGGTGCTCGTAGACGGCGACGACGTCGAGGCGGATCCCGTCGGCGACGCGGTGCGCGGCATCGTGGACGGGCACGTGGTCCTGAGCCGAAAGATCGCTGGTCAAGGACGTTTCCCGGCCGTGGACGTACTCCCGAGCATCTCGCGCGTCATGGACGCCGTGAGCAAGCCGGCGCATCGTGAGTCGGCGCGCAAAGTGCGGGCCCTCCTCAACACGTGGGCACAGAACGAAGAGTTGGTGCGCCTCGGCGCCTACAAGGCAGGTTCGAGCCCCCAAGTCGACGCCGCCATCGCCAGGATCGACCGCATCCACACGTGGCTCGGACAGGCCGTGGACGAAGCCGTGCCGTTCGATCAGACGCTCGCGAGCATGGACGCCCTCCTCAAGTAGCCGATCGGGTTACAAGGCGCGCTCTCAGGGTGCTTCGTGAGCGAACTCATCGGTTTTTTGGGTCTCGTCGGCATGGCCTTCGCGG
>BJHF01000071.1 GCA_014191855.1 Deltaproteobacteria bacterium | reverse complement strand
GACGTCCGTCAGTGCCACGGCTTCGGGGCCGGGCCGCAACGTTAGATCGATCCGCAGATGTTCCTGCTCCTCGGCTGCCTCACCGCCCCAGAGCCCGCAGATTCACCCGTAGAGGCACGAGGCTCCAACGAATGCGCAGCCTGCGTGACCTGGTACGCGGACGCCGACGGCGACGGCTTCGGGGACGATGCAGCGACGACCTGCGCGTGCGAAGCGTCGGCAGCGTTTCCGGCCGAAGTGGGCGGCGATTGCGACGATCACGAAGCAAAGGCGTCCCCTGCCAGCGCGGAATTGTGCGGCGACTGGGCGGACAACGACTGCGACGCGCTGCAGGACGAAGACGGCGCGGTCGACTGCGTGCCGGCCTGGTTGGACGGGGACGGGGATGGTTTCGGCGCCGGCGACGAGCGCTGCGCCTGCCTCGGCGAAGGGCTCGCTGCGCTCGACGGCGACTGTGATGACGGCGACGGATCAGCCTTTCCCGGCGCGGGCGCTACGGACGGCGTGCCCTGCGGTCGCGACGAGGACGATGACGGCTACGCCGACGCGACGCCGCCGGTGGGCGTGGACGCCGGGACCGACTGCGACGATCGGAACGGGGCCGTGAACCCCGCCGCGGAGCCGATTTGTCGCGACGGCGTGGACCAGAGCTGCGACGGAGGCTCGAGCTGCCGGATCGCGGAGCAAGTCCTGGAAGCGGATGCGGGCCTGCGGGCCGAGAGCGGCGGGGACTACGATCGCCTCGGCACGGCCCTGGTGGCGTGCGACCTGGATCGCGACGGTGCGGACGAGGTGATCGTCGGCGCCGGCCTGGAGGGCGATGCCTGGATGTTGCCCAGCGCGCCGTGGGAATCCATCACGGAGCTGCGCCTCGGCGCGGGCGGGGACGCCGTGGCGTGCGCGGATGTAGACGGCGACGGGCTGCTCGACATCCTCGGCGGTGACGACGACCAGGTGCGCGTACGCCCCGGCTCGGGGGAGGCAGACTGGACCCTTTCGGTGGACGGGAACGGTTGGTTCGGGGTGGCGATCTCCGATGTCGGCGATGTTGACGGGGACGGGCAGGCCGAGATCGCGGTGGGGAACCACCCCGGCCGCGGCGCGGTGTGGCGGGTGGGGGCGGGTGGCCACACGGTAGAGCCGTGGTTTCGGGGCACACGGTCGGCCGCGTATTTCGGGCGTGCCGTGGCGAGCCCGGGCGACGTCGATGGCGATGGCCTGGCCGACGTGCTGATCGGCGCGTACGGCGAGGACGACTACGCAGGTGCCGCGCGCATTTTCCTCGGCGGATCGCTCGACGAGCGGACGGATGACGACGCGGATGCGATGTACGCGGGCGCGGGCCGCGACTACGCCGGCTTCGCTGTGACCGGCGGTGACCTGGACGCCGATGGGTACGCGGACCTGGTGATCGGGTCGGGGTTCGGGTCCAACGTTTGGATTGTTCGCGGCAGCGCGTCGCTCGCCTCCGTCGAGTTGGCGTATGCCGACGCCCGATTGACGGGCCGGAACGTGCTGGGTTCGGCCGTTCACGCCACGGGTGACGTGGATAAGGACGGCTTCGGCGATCTCCTGGTCAGCGCCCCGGACGCCGGAGCGGTGTGGTGGGTGCCTGGTGCCGCGACGCTCGTCGTGGCCGACGTCGAGGACGTGGGCGTTGAGCTCGGCGGTGGGCTGAACGACTCGCTCGGAACAGCGCTCACCAGCGGCGACGTGGACGGCGACGGCTGGATCGACCTGGTGATCAGCGCCCCAGACCTCGGGGGTGGCGTGGTGTATGCGGTGTTTGGAAGCGGGATGTAGGTGGCGGCGCGATGGCCAGAAACGCCCGCCTGACGAAGGGGACCGGGATTCGGCCATCGCCCCAGCACTGGTCGAAGGGCGGGGTCATGCGCTACCCTCTACCGACATGGACGCCCTCTCCCGATCCTGTCGCATCGCGATCGCGAACCTCGCGCCCGGTTTGTAGGTGATTCCCCTCTCGCCCGCCGAGCTGGATCTGGTGATCGCGGCCATTCGCGGCGGAGAAACCGTCGGGGGTGGCGGCGTGGGGTACAGCACCGACTACCGATTCGACCCGGAGCCCCCGCCCGAAGGACGGTGGATGCGGACCGATACGGACGGCGGTGACTCCGCGGAGACCGTCGTCAGCGAAACGGAGGTTCGAGGCTATGTGACGGGGGTTCCATTGTGCGCGAGGGAGCTTGTATTGGCGCCGCACTGGTCCGCGCACCGGGCCGCTGTCGTCGCTGGTGACACGAGCGCTGCCTTGGCCGCCTTGGCGGGGGTGCCGGCGCATGACACGCTTCGGGTGTCCGCGCAGGTGGCGGCGATTCACGCTTGGCCAGCGCCGGCAGACGCGGAGGTTCTACGCCTGCTCCGCGCCAACGCGGCGGGCGGGAACATGGTTTCTATCCTTCGTCGGAGCCTCGGCGCGCCTGAGCTTGCAGGGGCCGCCACGATCATCGAAGCGTGGCTCACCACCCTGGAAGAGATGCTGGGCGAGGCTCTTCCTCGGGAGCGGGATTCGTTGAAGTGGTACCGATGAACGGGGAACGGCGCGCCTTCCCGGCCACGATCAGGGGAAGGTGGTGAACAGGTCGGAAAGGTTGTCTTGCGCCGCGGCGTCCCCGAGGAGCGGGAGCCCGAAGATCTCCTCGACGGTGCGCAGCAGCGAGCTGTGGTAGTAGCGCGTGGTGCCGACGTAGCCGCCGCCCTTTGCGAGGGGTGAAAGCACGATCATGCCGATCGGGTACTCGCCACCCTCGCTCTCGTCCCACGTGATGAACAGCACACCGCCATCCGCCCAGGCGTCGGACGCGAGGATCTGCGGCACGGCGATGGCGAGCCAGTCGTCCCCGTTCTTCACTTGCGAGTCCGTGGCACAACCGCTCGCGTTGTGCATGTCATTGCACTGGTTCGGGGTGATGAAATTGTAGCTGGCCACCGTACCCGCAGCGAGGTCGGCCTCCAGTTGGGTGTATGGCGCCATGTGGTCGATGCAGTGTGTTGCGGAGGTTGAAGGGGGAGAGCCCGACACATCCTCGAAGTACACAAAGGGGTTGTGTTTGGGTGCGTACAGGCCGTAGGAGTAGATCGGGCAAATCCCCTCGGGCATGTCTTCCTGGTAGCTGCGCCACGAGAGGCCCGCGGCCTCCAGCTGCGCGGAGAGGTGATCCGCGCTGATCACGTTGTCCGCGGAGGGGTCGTCGTCACTCCAGATGTCGTGGTTGTCCCCCGACTCCATCCAGATGTAGTTGGGCAGGCTCGGGTGGATGGCCAACGGGTTTCCGTAGTAGTTGTCGGTGGAACTGGCCATGGGCAGCAGGGTGTCGTTGATGTACGGCGCGTCGGCATTCCCGAGGATGTCGTGCCAGTTGTGGTTCTCCATCACGAGAACGAAGACGGTCTTGATGGTTTCTACGGCCGCGGTTTCCTCGATGTCGCCCGTGTCCGCGCCGGGGCCCGTCTCCCCCGTATCGGCGCCGGAATCGCGGGGGTCGCCGGTGTCCATCGCGGAGTCGACGCCACTGCCGGAGCCGGTGTCGCTGTCGCCAGGATCGGCGCTGGCGTCCATCGCGTCTGCGCTCGTGTCGTCGGTTCCTCCGGTGTTTTGGGTGATCCCGTCCTCGCGGGCCGTGGGAGACCGCTGCGGTTGGGTACAGGCGGCGAGCACCAAGAGCCCGCTCCCGCCAACGACCGTAATGGCAGCACGCGCGCGGTGGACAATCGTGAGCATTGATAACTCCGGATTGGGTTTTCGGGGCTCGCCCTCAATCGAGGGTGGGCTCCGGATCCGGAATAGCCTTGGCCTTCAAGGCGGACATGTCGGCAGGATGCCGATTGTGGCGTAGGGGGAAGTCCGACGCGCTCCCCCGTCAGCGGTAGTACACCACCCACGTATTCGCCACGATGCCCGCCCCGAAGCCGCTGCCAGAGTTGTAGGGTTCCGGCACGTAGGTGTCGCCCTCGTACAGCCCGCGGTATTCGAGGGTGTTTTCGCCGCCCAGGTTCACCGCGCCGGTGATGTCGGCGCTCCATGGGTCTACTTGCCGGCCCGGACACCAGCCCCCGCGACCGAGCACCCAGGTGCCGTACTGGTTGGGAACCGTGCCCGAATCCACCTGGTCGCCGCAGCCATAGTTGGTGCCGGCCATGGAGAATTCCTGCACCCAGCTCTCGGTGCCGTTCACGGTGAACTCGTGCTGGTGATTGCAGAACTCGGCGCAGTTCGCTTTGTCTTGCCCGTAGCCGTGGCCGGTGATGAGCGTCCAAACGTTGATCTGGGTGGTGCCCTCTGGCGGGGTGAACGAGATTGGCTCGCGACCGGTGTTGTAGTCCTGGTTGAAGGAGCCCCCTGCCCAGAGGTAGTCCATCTGCACGGGCCGCACACCTTTGCCCTGGTTGGAGAGGCGCAAGTCGAGGGTGATGTACGGCGCGTTGGCGCTGTCTACGCGGATCGTGCGCTCGCCGCCATCCTGGAGCATCGCGAGGAACGGCGTCGCATCGACGACCCACCGCCCGGGTCGGGCATACGCCGTGATGAACCGGCCGATCTCGGTGCAGGTCCCGGACTCGTCGACCTCGGTCGTTTCGGGATCGTCGACGTCGCACAGGTATACATATGCGAGGTAGTCCCACTCGCCGCAGCCCTCGCTGTCGGGGTGGCCGTTGCAGATGAACGAGAGGTCCAACTCCATCGTGTCATACGTCGCGACGGCCGCGGCGGCGCCGAAGTCCACCACGGCGGCGCGTTCGGCGGTGTTCTCGAAGGGGTGCAGCACGGTAGCGCCATCCACGTCGAGGCGATCCTGAAGCGTGGCCTGGGCGTTGTAGTACTGCGCCTCGTAGTTCAGGAATGCGGGCGGGGTGGACTCCCAGCCGGTGACCGGGTCGGAGAGGTAGCCCAGCTCGCGGATGGTCTGAAAGCGATCGATGCCGAGGTTCAACGGCAGGCCGCCGCTGCCGTAGCTGTCGACCACCGTGTCGAGCCAGGTGTCGGTGCCGCCCCACACGTCGGGCACGTAGTGGGTGTGTGCTTGCCACTGGGCGAGCGTGGCGGCGTCGGCGTCGGCGATCCCCTCGATGTCTTCCTGGAGCGCGACGAGCGCGGCCTCCCGTTTGGATTTTCCGGCTTCGTCGGAGAAGAACACCCAGTGCACATTGGCTGGCGCGCCCTCCATCCACTCCCGCACCAGGATCTTGTTGTCGAGGTCGGGGTAGGCCGAGTCGGGGCGGAGCACCACGAAGATCACGGCTTCGCAGCCGGTCCAGGCGTCGGAGAGGGTCCAGACGGAGCCGTCGAGCTGGGTGAGCGTGAGGTCGGGGGCGAGGCCGTCGAAGGCGCCCTCAGTGCCGGCAGGATCCCAGGCGCGGACCGGGAGCGCGAGCTGGTCGCAGATCGAGGGGGCTGAACCGGTGTCCGCGGTGTCGCCGGAGTCGGCAGTGTCGGCGGTGTCGGTGGCGGAATCGTTGGCCGAGGTGTCGGCGGGGGCGGGGTCGGTGGCACAGGCGAGGAGCAGCGAGGCGAGCATGGGCGGGAGTTTAGCGCGGGGAGCCGGTTACGAAGAGGAGATGATCTGGCTTCTGGCGTCCGCGCTCGCTGGCGATGCGCCCCCTACTGGGGCCGCGCTGCTCGCCAAGTGGCAACAACGGGGCGCCGAGGTGATCCTGCTCACGCCGGCGAGGCTTGTTTCGTTCGGTGCGGAGTATGACCCGAACGAAGCCGCGAAGCGCGAGGACTTCGTGATCGAGCTCTCGCTCGATCCCGCGCCGTTCTGCCCGCACATTCCGCCGTTCGACCTCTGGACCAAGGTCGGGTTCTTCTCCTGGGCGCCTTACCTCCACGGCTGCGGCGGTCCGACCGAGCTGGTCTCGCTCGCGGCCGAGGGCGATCACGTCGATCTCGTAGGCGACGTGGCGATGCCCCGGAAGGGCGACGAACCGTGGGGCCCGATGCGGGTCAGGGTGACGCCGAAGTCTGGCGGGACGTACGCCGTGACGTGGCGGCGGGAGGCACCCCCGGACTCACAGTGGTCGCCGCCGATTACGCTGGTGGAAGGTACAGAGTCAACGATCCGGCGCCTGATTCGGTATCGATCCGAGGCCGCGGTGCCGCTGCTCGCGAAAGCGGGGATAGCGGCGGGAGCGAAGACGGTTCGTGTCGGCGAGTCAGAGTTGGCGGTAGACCTCGCGAAGTGCGTCGTTGGGCAGTGGCAGTGCGACCCGGCCCAGATCGCGGTGGCCTGTCCGGCAGGAGCGTCCTCGCTGCTGCTTTTGAACGGATCAACGAGCGTTCACCCGAAACTCTACACGTGGGAGGCGTGCACCGCGGGGGTGTTGCCGGGGATCAGGTAGGGGCGGCGGACGGTGAAGCGGCGCCCGACCCCGGCACGGGAATTGCATGAAGGCTGTGCATGATCCTCACCCTGCTGCTCACCCTCGCCTCCCCCGCCTCCGCAACCTGCCTTGACCCGTTGGGTCGCGAAGTCGAGGTTACGATGACCTCCATCCGCGTCGGTGACGATGCGGACGACGTCCGCGGCGATGTAGCGCGGGGGCGAACTGCACAATGGCTCCGTGCCGCCTACGGCGATCCTGCCGCGGACCTGTTCGAGCGTTGGCGGGGCGCGCGTCGCGCCGTGAACGGAAACGGCATCGTCGCGCTGTTTTCCCCGACCGCGGCGGTTTGGGCGGGCGTAAGCGCAGCGATGGCGGGGGATCTACGCGGCGAGCTCGAGGAGTTGCTGTGCCGAGGTCCCGCGCCCGAACCGGTGGAATTCGCGTTGTTGCCCGAGGCGGAGTGAGGGGAAGACTCTTTTCTGCTGGCGCCCGATCGCAGTCCACGATCGTTGTCGAAGCCCCCGGTTGGGTGTCGCCGATCGTTTACGGCTTCGTGGGGATGTGGTGAGGCGGGGGGCGGCGGCGGCGGCGCCAAATCACCGCTCCCCCTCCCACGATCGTGACGCCGACGCCCGGTCCTTCGGCGCTCCCACACCCGCAACTTGACCGTTCGGGTTCGCCACTGTTCGGCCCGAATTCCTGGGCCTCACCGGTGTGCTGGTCCTCGGGATCGTCCGCGCCCCCCAGCGCCTCGCAGCCAAACGTCGACTTCGCGGCGATGGAGAGCGTCCATGCCCCCGACGTTACCTCGGTTTCGATCGCCCCGACAGCGGGCTGCGCGCCTCGTTCATGGGCGCAGAAGTCCGTTGTGAGCGCGGCCTCTGCCTCGCCCTCGTCCCTCAGTCGGCTCCCCGGCGTGGGGCGAAAATCCCAATCCACGCCGTTGATCCAGCATGCGGCCTGCGATTGGCACGTGATGTTCGCTTCCGCGGTAAGCCCCTCGATTGTTTGCGGAAAAGGCAAGGTTCCATCGCTCTGCCAAGCGACGTTGTCCACCAAGCGCGCGTCCGTAATCTCGCCCGCCACGCGCACCGCCGTACCGGACTCCCCGATCACCGTGTTCCCCGCCACCACCACATCGTGCACGCTCTCCCAGTAGGCGTACACGTAGATCCCGCCGTCGGCGCCGCCTACGACGATGTTGTTCGTCACCGTCACGTTCGGCCCGCCCACCTCGATGCTCGCGTTGTTCCGCGAGCGAACAACGAAATTGCCGTCAACGAGCGTCGCGCGCGCAGCGTCCTCAGATCCGAACACCTCGATCCCCGGTCCCTGGGTGTCGTTCACCACGTTGTCGCGGATCGTGCCCCAGGAGTCCTTTTTCAGCTCCATGCCGTAGCCAACGCCCGTGGAGCTCACGTCGTCGATCAGGTTGCCCTCGACGAGCACATCCGCGGCGGTGCAGGCGGATTCCCCGTCGTGACAGCCGAGGTAGATCGCGGTCGCGTTGAGGTCCGTGAACGTGTTGTTCCGGATGGTGATCCCCGCGCTGTCGGCGGAGTTGGCGGACACCGAGATCCCGCCGACGAAGGAGAAAAAGCTGTCCTCGACCGTGAGATGCGAGCCCGACTTGAGCTTCACCGCGTCGATATCCGCCTGCGTGGGGCCGAACGCGAGGCCCCGAATCGTGATGTAGTCGGCTTGCACGTCGATCACGTTGGAGCTGGCGCGCTCGTAGACGATCTGGGGTGGATTCGCCGGGTCCTCCGCGCGGATCACGAGGGGCAGGCCCTCGGCGCCACCGGCGTTGAGCGTGCACGGGCCGGCATGTTCGCCAGCCTGAAGCACGATCTCGTCGCCGGGGGCCGCATCGTTCGCAGCCGAGCACCAGTCGTCGCCGGGGGCGATGAGCACAAGCATGGCGGCCGCCTACGGCGTGTACCCCGCGCCCCAAACCAGCGCGTTGTAGAGCACACGTTCGCGGTCGGCGCTGGTGGTGCTGTACTCGGGCATGCTGCTGAACCATACGCCGTTCCACGCGGAGCCCTCGTACGCGATCACCACGTTCTCGCTGGAGGAATTCGCCATCACGACCGAGGCGCCGCTCAGGAGTGCCCCGGACCACGACGTCGTGAGCTCCTGTTCGTAGGCATACTGCGTCAGGGTGAAGGTGCCCGGAAGGCCCGAGGCGAGCGGATGCGTGGTGTCGAGCACGATGGTGGAGTTGGAGCTCAGGGTGTCCTGCGCCGTGGTCACGTAGGTGGAATTGATCCCCACCAGGTTGGCGAGCACCCGTTCGTCGTAGCTGTTGTACCCGAGCAGGAAGGTGACGACGATGCCGCCCGATCCCGCGCTGGTGTAGGTTTGAATCGCCGAAATCTCGGCAGCCGTGTACTGCACGTTGCCGCCCGCGGGGTCTCCAACGATCACGACCTCGGCGCCGGTCGCGACCAGCGAAGCCGCCGTCCATCCGCGGCCAACGCCCACGATCGAAACGGTGCAGGAACCGTAGCTGGCGGAACGCGCCGCCAGCCCTACCCAATTCAGGCTGCTGCTGGTGTAGGTGGACCCCCACCCGGTCACCCATGCGGCCGTGAGCGAGGTGCACGAGCCGCCGTCGATGGTGGTGCTGATCGCGCTGGAGGGGCCGTTGTCGGTGCCATCGTCGGGAACGACCGTACAGGTCCAGGTTTCGCCGGCGGACGTGGTGCCGGCAGGCACGGTGTCGTCGGTGTAGTCCGTCGTGTCGAGCGCGGTGAACGCCGAGGTGTCCTGCAGCCAACTGAAGCTGTAGCTGACCGCGTCCCCGTCGTCGTCGGTGCTCGCGACGTCAATCGCGCACTGCAGCACTTCCGCCTCTTCGGGCAAGGACGGGTCGAACGCCAGGGTGGGGGCGGTCGGGGGTGTGTTTTGGATGGTGACGGAGGCCGTGCTCGTGGTCGTGTCCACCCCGTCCGTCACGCTCACCGTGACCTCGACTACGTCGTCGCGGTTGAACGAGCCGGCCAGCGAACCGTCCAGGGTGTTGCTGGTAGACGCCGCGGCCACGCTGTTGATCGTCCACGCGTACGTCGTCGTGAGCGCCTCGCCGTCGGGGTCCGTCGCGGACACGGAAGCGGTAACGGTGTCGTTCGTGTACACGTCCGTCGGGGAGAGCGTGAGGCTGGTGACGACGGGCGCACCGTTGGAGATCGTGATGGAGTCGCTTACGGGCGTGCCCGCGTCGGTGCCATCGAAGGGGGTGACGGTACAGGTGACGACGTCGCCGACGGTGAAGGGGCCCGCGAGCGTGGCGCCAGTGCCGGCGCCGGTGCCGTTGATCGTCCAGGTGTAGGTAGACGAATCCGCGTCGCCATCGGCGTCGGCGTAGCCGGTTGCGATGCAGGTGAGCGTGTCGTTTCGCGAGGCGGGATCAGGCGTGATGTCCACGCTCGACAGCGAAGGCGCGCTGTTTCCGATCACGACGGAGGCGGTGCCCACCAGGCCGTCGCCATAACCATCGTAGGCCCACACGGAGACTTCCCAGGTTTCACCCCGGGTAGTCGACGCGGCCCCGATGGTGGTGCCGGTGCTGTCGGCCACGCCGTCGCGCGTCCACTGGTAGAGGTAGGTCAGCGGATCCCCCTCGGGGTCGACGGCGGGCGAATCGATGCTCACGACGAGGGCATCGTCCGTGTTCGGGCTCCCCGGCGTGATGGAGACGGAGGGCGCCGTGGGCAGGCCGTTCACGACAAACGTGGTGGTGGCGCGGCTGCTCAGGCCCGAGGTGTCCGTGACCGTGGCGGTTAGCGTGTGTTCGCCGCGGGTAAGCGCGGCCTCCGAGAACGCCGCCACTCCGCTGGAATCGGCGTAGGCCGTGTGCAACGCGCCGTCGAGGTCGGACTCCCAGGCCACGCTCAAGGCGTCCGAAGGGTCTTCGACGTCGCTGACGAGCGCAGTGAACGCCAAGGACTCGCCTTCGTTGACCACCTCGCCCGGCGCGGGCGACTCGATGCTGATGTCTGGCGGCGTACCGACCGTATATTGGATGCTGGTCGTGCATTCGGCGCCGAGATCGTCGGTCACACGTAGGGTTACGGCGTGCGGCCCTGCAGAGAGCCCCGACCAGCCAAATGCAATGGTGCCGTCGCTGTCGGGGGTGCTCGCGCCGAGCACTCCGTCCTTGTCGCTCTCCCAGGTGACGGCGAGCCAGCTCGGCGCCACGTCGACATCCCCGACCAACCCCTCGAAATTGACGGTGCTCCCTTCGGCGCCCGCGGCCCCGTCCAGCGGGTTCGTGATCACACAGGAGGGCGCGCTGTTCGGCGGACCGACGTCCACGATCACGCTTGCCGAGCTCTCGTTCCCGTTGCTGTCTACGACGAACAGTTGGAGCGCTTGTTCGCCTTCGCTGAGGTTTCCGAAGGACTCGACGACACCGGCGGAGGTGGGGGTCGCGCCGATGGGGAGCTCGCCGGTGAGGCTGGACACCCAGCGCACCGCGAGCGTTTCCGGGGCGTCCTCAACGTCGCCCACCGTGCCGCGGAAGGTGATGAGCTGGTCGGAGTAATAGTGCCCATCCGTCGTGGGGCTCTCGATGCTCACCGTCGGTGACTGATCGGCGATGGCGAGCAGCGTGATCGTGTCACTCGCGGTGCCGCCGGAAGGATCGGCAACCGTGAGCGTGATGTCGGCGTTGGCGTCCGTCATCACGAAGTCGCACCACGTGTTCCCCGCCGCGTCCGGCGCCGCCTCCGGGCAGGCGCTGGACCCGGAGATACGCCAGGAAACCTCGAGGTCGACGGCTTCGCTGTCGCCATCCCCCACCACGCCCGCCAGCGACACCGTTGTGCCTTCGAGGATCGCAGCGCCATCCAGCGGATCGACGATGGTGGCCGTCGGCTCGGCGTTGTGCTTGGTGAGGCCACCATCGATCTCGCAGCCGGCGAGCGCGAGGAGAACGAGGCTGGGCGTGGCGAGCTGGCGCATGGGCGATCCCGAGGTCGCGTGAGAGTAACGCAGGGGTGGGGTCACGGTTAGCTGGGTGGCCATGTCCCTCACCGTCTACGGCATCCCCTCCTGCGGCACTGTCAAAAAGGCACGCTCCTGGCTTGAAGGAGCCCGACGGCCCCACACGTTCGCAGACTTCCGGCAAACGCCGCCCTCGGCGGGGCAGGTGAAGGCCTGGGTTGCGAAGTTCGGCGCCCGCGCGCTGCGAAACACCTCGGGCGGCAGTTACCGCGCGCTCGGGCCGGAGAAAGAAACGTGGTCGGAGGCAGAGTGGACCGCGGCGTTCGCGGACGATCCTATGTTGATCAAGCGCCCGGTGATCGAGCGGGACGGGGTGCCGGTGATCGTGGGGTGGAACCTTGAGGATGCGGAGATCAAGGCGCGGCTGGGGTGAGCCCCGCCGCCAGGAGCCGATGGAGCCCATCCGGATCGTCGACGTGCAGCCAATGGCCGGCGTTCTCCAGCACATGGAGGTGCAGGTTCTCCGACGAGAAACGCGCCACTTCTTCTGGAGACCAGCGCTCCGAGCGGCCTGCGCGCACCACATCCACCCGGGCGCGCCGGGACGGGGACTCCAGCCACGGCCAGGCATCGGTATCAGCGTAGGCGCGGAGCATGGCCTCGATCCCCTCCAAATCGAAGCGCCACCCAAACCCTCCTTCGCAGGGGCGAACGTTCGTCGTCATCCAGGTGGCGATCGCCGGTGAGAAGCCACGCTCGGTCAGCGCGCTCACGACGCTCTCGCGGCGGGGGAAGGGGAGGGGAAGGGAGCGGAGCGTGGTGACGACGCGCACCACTTCAGAGCTCGCAGCCAGCGTGTGATCGGGCAGCCCCGGAGGCACGTCGAGCGCCCAGATCCGTTCCACCGCACGGCCCTGCGCCTCCGCGGCACTTCCCCAGACCAACGCGAGCTTACCGCCGAAGGAATGGCCGATCGCGATCCGGGGGGCGAGTCCGAGGGAGTCGGTGAGCGCGTCGAGGTCGTTCGCGCAGGATGCGAGCGTGTGCGGCGCCAGGAAACCGTGACTATCCCCGTGGTTTCGCAGGTCGGGCAGGATGAATCCCCAGTCGGGGCGTTCGGCGCAGAGACGGCGCGCGACGGCGCGCAGGTTCTGGCCGGAGCCGAGGATGCCGTGCAGCATCCAGGCCCATCGGGTGGGCGTGGCGCCGGGCGCGGTCTGGGCGAGGTGGTGGAGGGTGGGCACGAGGCGCTGGATACCCCGTTAGGCTCCGCATGGTGAGCCCGCGCGTCCGTCTCCTGCTGCAGTCGTTGATGCTGGCGATCGTCGTGAGCTGGCCGATGCTCCGATACCCCTCCGAAGCGGCGATCGGGAGCCCCGAGAGCGACACGATCAAGCACGTGTGGACCTTGTGGTGGATGAAGCAACAGCTGTTCACGGGGGGTGGGCTGCACACCTCGCTGGTGAACTACCCGGATGGGATGTCGCTGTACCCGATCGAGGCGCTGAACGGGTTGTTGTCGTTGTTGCTCCCGTTTGGGGCGGTCACGACATCCAACCTGCTGGCGTTCCTGCACCTTGTCCTCACGGGCCTGTGCGCCGGCTGGCTCGGCAAGTTGGTGACCGGTACCGACCGCGGTGCGCTCGTGGCCGGGGCGCTGCTGCAGGGCAGTGCCTTCGTGGCGTTCACCCTGCATGTCGGCGTGGGCGAGCTTCGCGAGGTTTGGTGGCTGCCTCTGGGGCTGGGCTGCCTGCTCCGGGCCTACGAAACGCGGCAATGGCGCTGGTTCCTTGCGCTCGCCGGGGCGCTGGCCGGCTGCACGTTGAGCTGTTTCTACCACGGGTTGTTCCTGGCCACGGCGGTGGCGGTCGTCGCGTTGGTTACCCTGCGCCCCTGGTGGCGCCTGTGGGTGGGCTACGCGTTGGCGGCCGGCCTTTCGCTGGCGCTCGTGATCCCGGTCGTTCAGGGTTTCTCCAGCACGTTCGGCAAGGGGCGACCGCAAGAGGTGTTCGGCACGCACGGCGAGGTGCTGCTTGATTACCGCGTTGAAGCAGCTCATCTCGACGATCTCGTTCGGTGGCGCAGCCCGGCGCCGGAGGCCGAGGCGCGACAGGAACGGGCGTACGCGGGCGGGCGGTATCTCGGGCTTCTCAGCCTCGTATTGGCGGCAGCCGGTTTCGCTGCCTCCCCCAAGCGGGCGTACCCGTGGGTGGCGGTGGGCATCGTCGGTACGGTGTTGGCGCTTGGCAGCGTGCTGTGGTGGGGGGACGAGAAGGTGCGAGTGGGTGGGCACGCGCTGCAGCTCCCGCTGGCCTGGCTGAACGACGCGCTCACGAAGCACGCGGAGCCCATCAACTTCCCGGCCCGGTTCCTCGCGTTGCCCAGCGTGGCGCTCGCGGTGCTCGGCGCGCTCGCCACGCGCTGGCGCTGGGCGGTGTGGTTCGTGCCGTTCGCCCTCGTGGACGTGGCGGCGCACGACCTCGCGGTGTGGCCGCGCCTGACCGTGACGCTGCCTGACATGACTGGAATTGAGGACGAAGCTTTGCTCCGGGCCGGGATCGACGGGCCGCTCGCCGACCTGAGCCTCGCCGCGGAGTCGAACGAGGAGTCGCGAACGCTGGCCGTCGCCGCGCAGCTCGTGACGGGCCGGGCGACGCAGGGCGTACCGCTGGAGCGCCTCGACGCGTGGGCGCCAGAGGGGAACCAGTGGCTGCGCGCGCGGGCCATCTCGGCGCTAGGCAATCTTGCGCGGCCGGGCGTGCAAATGCCAAGCCCGGAGGCCGTGTCTCTCGATCTCGCCGCACTGCGGGAGCGTGGCTTCGCCGGGCTGCTGCTCACCCATCGCGACACGCGCGCCGACCCCAGCACGGACGCGCTGCTGACCCGGCTCTGCGGCGCGCCGGTCCGTGCGCAGCATGGCACCGTGTGGAAGATCCCCGACCGGTAGCGCCCGCGGCCCAGACCCGGTATCCTCTGGGGCCATGCTCGCCTTGCTTGCCCTGCCCGCGTTCGCCTATGAGTCCGAGTCCCAGCCCGTGTTGCTGGTCGACGAGGCCCCGGTCTTCGATAATGTCAGCTTTACGACGGGTGTTCTACCGGCTGGCAGCCCGGTGGGCGTGGAGTTCACGCTCGGATCTTCCGGGGGAACGACCGTGCGGATGGAGGGGGAGGCCTTCCTGAGCTGGCCAGAGGACGTGACGTTTGCGGCCGAAGGCGAGGAAGACAAAGGATACTTCGAGCTGGACGCCTCGCTCGACGCGATCACCTCCGTGGTGGTGGACCTCTCCAGCTACGGTGGACCTTCCGGCTCGTTCGAGCTGGATCATCGCAGCCTGCTCATGGATGGGCGCGCGTTGTTCACTCCGTTCGCATTGGAGGGGGCCGACACCCCCCGCGTCGAGGTGGTGGACACGACCGACTCCACGCAGCTCATCAACTACAGCTACGAGATCTTCGCTGGGGTGAGCCTCGACTTCTACGCAGACATGACGCCTACGATCACGGTCGGTTTTGAGGGTGTGCAGTGGCTTGCGAACGAAGGTGTGATCACCCAGGAGTACACGCCTGTCGTGATCACGCCCGATCAAGGGGCCGACTTCATCGTTGACTCGGTGTTCCGTGGCGGGTACGACGGCACGATCTCCCTGGTGTTCTCGCCGCAGGTCGCGATCACCGCGCCGTTCCTCGGCACCATCCCGCTCGTCAGCTTCGACTTTCCCATCGATCTGGTCACGAGCGCCTTCGAGCAGGACTTCCGGCCTACGTCCTACACCTTCCCGATGCCCGTTCTGCAGCCGGGCTCCGAGGCCGAGGACTTCGGCGAGGTGGAAGTCTCGCTCATCAAGACCGTGAACATCCCACTCCAGAACATCGGCAACCTCGCGCTCACCGGCGCTGCGGCGATCGAGGGGGATGCTGCGTTTACGGTCTTCCCGAACCAGTTCAACGCGAATCCTGGCACCGAGGATGGGCTGGTGGTCACGTTCTCCCCCACCGCGGTGGGGGACGTCGCCGCTGAACTGGTGTTGACCAGCAACGACCCCGGTTATCCCGACATCCGGGTGGCGCTCACCGGGGCCGGAGTGGAGACCGATGTGGGGCAGGACGTTGGCGATCCGATCGTCGCCTCCACGTCGGAATGTGGTTGCGACACGAACCGGGGCGGCTGGCCGTCGATGGCGCTGTCGCTCGCGGCGCTGGCCGTCGTCTGGCGCCGCCGCGCGTGAGACATACGCCGACCCTCCCCTACGCCACGGGATCGGCCGCCTCGCGCACCGGCCCTCGGCACACCGCGAACGAGGATCAATACCGGATCCTCGACGTGAACCATCTCGCCGTGGCCGCGTTCCGGAAAGGGGCGCTCTTCGTCGTGGCCGACGGAGTGAGCACCAGCAAGCGCGGAAAATATGCGGCTGAGCTGATGTGTTCGCGGATCGACACCTTCTTCGATCGCTTCCAGGCCCCGCGCGTCGAGTCGCTGATGCAGCTCGTGAACGAGGTGGACTGGGAGCTGCGCGGGCTCGGCCACGGGCAGGCAGCCTGCACGGTTTCGATGCTCTGGTTGGCGTATGGCATGGCGAACGTCGTGCACGTGGGCGACTCGCAGCTCTACCGGGTTCGCCACGGCGAATGTACCCGAATCACCGAGAACCACCGGGGCGGCCGCAGCCTCGGCGCGTACGTGGGCATGGGGCCGCAGATCGCCGACGTCATGCAGGTGTGGCAGGAGCCCCTGTTTGTCGGCGATCTATTTCTGGTGGTAAGCGACGGAGTGACCGAGGTCATCAAGCCGGACGAGCTGCTGGACGCGTGGTGGACCGGAGGCGGATCCACCCAGCGCGCCGCGACCTCGATCATCGCGGAGGTGAACCGGCGCGGTGGTCAGGACGACGCGACGGCCGTGGTGGTAGACGTGCTGGCGGTGGAGGCCGATCCTGCGGAGGAGACGACGTTCTCGGGGCGCACCGACTTCGTCCGCAAGCCCTCGTCGAGTTGAGCAGTGGCCGAATTGCGGGAAATGGTGTAGTCCCCGCCCGCCATGCTCTATCTTCTCCCGCTCCTCTCGATTGCGTTGGCCGAAGACCTCTCGGTGTCCTCGAACATCAAAGGGTTGAGCATCGTGGTCGATGGCACCGATACCGGCCTGCGCACCCCTGCCGTCGTAACGGGGCTCAGCCCGGGTCGGGTAGCGGTGGTGGTGGGGGATGCGTGCCGCGCCGGTGATGCGATGGTGGAGGTTGAATCCGGTCGAACCGCGAGCGTGAATATCCGCGCGGAGGAGCAGCTCGCGACGTTGACCGTGGCCGTGAAGCCGGCTCAGGCGGTGGTGGACGTGAACAATGGCACCGTACGGCTGAGCCCGAACGTCCCGGTGGGCCTGCCGTGTGGCACCTACGAGATCAAGGCCTCGCTCAAGGGATATTCGCAGGCCGCTTACACCTTGGAGCTGATCGGCGGGCAGGAGTTGGAGCTGCCCATTGAGCTTGAGCGGCTCGGGATGAGCACGGTGGAGATCTCGGTGGAGCCGCGCACGGCCTCGATCCTCTTCGACGGCAAAGAGGTGGGGAAGGACGCGGCTTCTCTGCCGAGCGTCTACGAAGGTCAGCACACGCTGGGCGCCACGCTGAAGGGTTATGACGATGCCGAGGCGCCCATCCAGGTGCGCGGGGGCGACAACCTGGTGTTCAAGATCGAGCTGGCGCGGGGCGACGACGACAGCGTCGTGAAGGCCGTGGGCGGGGCGGGGAGCGAGGCGCTGGCGAAGGGCAAAGCGAACGTCGCGACGAGCGCGGGCGAGCCGGACGATGCGGAGGAGCCGGACGAGGAGGAGCCGGAGCCCGTGGTGAAGGCGACCACGAAGAGCACGAGCAAGACGACGCCAAAACCGTTGAAAGACGCCCCGGATCCCGACCTGCTCGACGATCCGGATGACGAGGACGAGGACCCGAACGACGACACCCAGGAGCCGGATGCGGACCTTGCCCCGGTGAAGAGTTGGTCGGAGATGCACTCGGAGGCGGCGAAGAAGGAGGAAAAGGCTGAGCCGGTGGCGAAGTCCTCAAAAGCGTCGAAGTCCGCTTACGACGACCTCGACTCGGTGGCGAAGGTCGAGAAGAAGCCCAAGGCGGGCCAGCACGCGGCCGGCGGCGTGCTCCTGGCCGTCGGCGCGGTGGCCGGCGGCGGGGCGGGTATCTACTTCTACACCGAGGCGGCCGGCGCCTACGACAACTACCTCGCCAAGCAGTCGGACGCCGACGACGCCAGCGGCGATGAGCAGGTTCGCAAGCAGAAGATCGCCGATACCTACTACACGGACGAGTTCGCCCCCAAGGGCAACTTGATGGTTGGTTCGTTCATCGGAGGCGGCGTGGTCGCGGCGACCGGTCTGCTCCTGTTGGTCGTGGATGGCGACGGTGCGCCGTTCATCGCGCCCGCCCCGGGAGGCGGGATGGTGGGATGGTCCGCTTCGTTCTAGCCCTCTGGGCGTGCTCTCGGGGCGTTTCCGCGCCCGCGAGCGCGCCGGCGACGGCCCCCGTGGCGCCACCGCCTGCTGCTGCGCCCGCCCTGCCGGCCGCGGTCGGCGGCCTCCTCACCGATGCCTGCGAGCCCTCCGCGCTCGTTCGTATAGGTGACACCTGGATCATCGGGGACAACGAGACGGAGGACCGCGTGTTCGCGTACGACGGGGCGATGAGGCCGGTCGCAAGCCGGTCGCTCGCGCGTGCCGTGGAAGACGTGGAGGCGCTGGTCGTCGACGGCACCAATCTCATCGTGGTCGGTAGTCACAGCCGCAACCGCGGTGGCAAGGAAAAGCCCAATCGCAAAGTGGTGATCGACGAGGCCGGGGGCAGCTTCGCGGTCGATCTGGCTGGATGCCCCGTCTGCGTGGCGGCCGAGCCGCTCGGCCCGAACGAAGGCGGCGTCAACATCGAGGGCGCCGCGCTGGTCGGCGACGCGCTCGCGCTCGGCCTTCGCTCTCCGCTCGACGGGGGGCAGGCGCTCGTGCTCCTGGTCGCCCGCGGCGCCGAGGCGGGGCGCATCGAACAGGTGCTGCGCATCCCGCTCGACGGCGCCGGGATCCGCGACATGATCCCGTTTCGTGACGGCTATCTGGTGATCGCGGGGCCCGCCGCCGATGCCAGCACGCCCCACACCCTCTGGTTTCTCTCCCGGCTCGACAGCCCCCCGCAGCGCCTGCCCGTGACCCTCCCCACGTCCACCGAAGGCATCTGGCCGCTCGACGCCAGGCACCTCCGATACGTCGTGGACGGCGACGGGATGCCCGGCGCGTGCGTGACCCCGGGAAGCTGGGCAGATATCGAGATCCCGGACGTTCAACCTAGCCGAAAGTAGCGCTCCACCGACGCATCGGGGTCGGTGAGCACGCGAACGGGGCCGGGCCGGAAACCCTCGCTCATGTAGAGGCGGTGGGCACTGCGAAAGCGGACATCGCTCCAGAGCTCACTCCACACGAAGTCGCCCCACCCCAGGCAGGCCTGGAGCAGGTGCCGCGCGAGGCCGAGCCGCCGACCCCGCGGCGCAACATACATGCGCTTGATCACCCGCGCCGCCCCGTTCGGCATCACCCCGCCGGTGGCGACGATCCCTGCTGCATCCTCGATGATCCAGAAGGCGCCGCCCGCGAAGCTGCGCGGAACGTCGATCAGGTCGTCTTCGAAGTCAAGGTCGAACTCAAGGTTGAATTCCTCGTAGATCGTGCGGATGTGAGCGGCGATGTCGTCGCCTTCGCGCACGGGGCGGAGCGTGAGGCCGGGAGGGAGCATGGCGCCGGCTAACCCGGGGGCCGTCGGTTACGGGAGCGGGGTGCTGCTCCTGTGGCTCACCATGTCGCGCGCGGAAGCGCCCACCTTCGCGGCGTGGGTGGCGCGGGGCGATACGGCGGCGGCCAACCTCACCCTCGCTGCGCAGGCCCTCGCGGAGACCGCCGGCGCCGTCGGCGAGGAGGGGCGCGCCCAACGGTTCGCGGAGCTGCACACCCTCGCGGACGAGGTGGTGCGGCGGGCGAAGCTGTTGCAAGCGACGATCGCGGCGGAGCCGGGGCCGTAGGCCCTACAGCTCCTCGTCTTCCGGCTCCTGCATGTTCGACTCGGGCAGCGTGGGGTCGCAGAACACGACGTACCACTTCTTCTCGGTGAACTTGGACTCTTCGTTGAGCCACTCCGACCAGCGGGGCAGCTCGGGGTTCTTCTCCTTGTCGTCTACCCGCACCAGCCGGGGCTGCGCCTGTCGGCTGCCGACACATTGCTTGAAGCGCGCGGCGCGGGTGCTGCTGAGCGAGGCGCCCACCTCTTCGCGGCAGGTTTCCATCCGCTTGCGGTTGCCCTTCTCGCACACGGAGAGCACCACCTCGGCCTTGAAGCCGACCCACTGTGCATCGACCGTTTCACCCTTCGAAACACGGGTTTCTTCACGTGCGCTGCGGGTTTCTTCCTTGCTGATCGTCAGATCTTCCCGCAGGCGCTCCTGCTCCGCCTGCGCCTCGGTGAGCTGCACCTGAAGCTCGGTGAGCTCGGCCTGCTTGGCCTCCAGCTCTTTCTTCAGCGCCGCCGACTGGCCCTTGGCCTTCTTCACCTTGAGCTCGAGGACCTTCACCTCGTCGCCCTTTTTGCCCACCTGCCCCTCGAGATCGGCCACCTTCGCCGAGGCGGACTCCAGCTCCGAGCGCTGCGCCTCGTCCTGCTTCGCATTCTCCGCGAGCAACGCCGCGTACTTCTGCTCGGCATCGTCGAGCTTCCGGATCAGCTCGGCGCGCGACATGCTGCCCTCGGGCCGGGCGAGCGTGTCGGGATCGCGCATGTATTCCACGGCTTGTGCGCCGAGAACGCCGATCACCGCGCCTAGCACCAGCGCTACGCCGTGGGTGACGATCTGCATGAGGCACCCGCCTGCGCGGCTGCCGCCTCCACCACCTTCGAATTCTTCGTCGGACATCCAAATCCCGGGGCCAGCGGGGGGCTAACCGGGATTTCGCGTCGCGGGTATCGTTCGCTCTCCCGGATGCACCGCGATCAGCCGATCACGATCGGGGGGCGACTCGCGCCCGATGGGGCCGGCGTGTCGCGGTCGCCGGCGCCGGGGGAGAAGGGAAGCGCAGTAATATCGGATACTTGGATCGGTTGGCACGGTTCGTGCTTTATAGGTCGGCGCAACCCCCGAGTTCATCATGCGCTTCTCTCTTCTCCTGCTCGCCCCTCTGTTCTTCCTCGCCGGCTGCCCGGACGAGACCATCTCCATGCCGCCCAAGCCCGCGCCGGTGAAGCCCGAGAAGCTGGCCTCCGGTGAGTACGGCGTGCTCGTGGTTGGCGTGAGCCGCGCCGAGTGCGAGGGGCTCCGCGAACAAGATCTCTGGGGCATGAAGCTGCCGATGTCGCTCCGCGTGAACGGCACCAGCAACGTGGCCGACCTCGCGGGTTTCCAGCTGATGGGCGAGTTCTCCCACGGCAACCTGCTCCTCGAGTCGGTCGCCGGGCCGATCGTCGAGAGCTCCTCCGACGAGGAGTACGAGGACGTGGCGGAGGAGGGCGACGACACCAGGGGCGGCGCCGCGAGCGAGGGCGACGAGGGTGAGGACCGCGAAGACCGCGGCGATCGCGATGACCGCGACGAGCCGGACGAAGACGTGGATCACGGCTCCCGGCCTGAGGAGATGTTCATGTCCCTCGATCTGCAGGTGAGCAGCACCCGGGATGCGTCGGGCGTGTTCAGCTACGAAGCCCGCGGCTGCAGCATCGAGGCTCAGGTGGTCGTGCGGGGCTTCGAGGACGAAGGCGGGAAGCCTGAGCCGATGCCGGTCGAAGAGGGCGAAGAGGAGCCCGAAGAAGCGCCCGAGGATCCGTGCGTGGATGGGGGGAGCGACTGCGGCTGACGTGGGACAGCTGTAGTCTTGCTTGCTGGGCCGCCGCCACGTCTCCTGTGCGGCTCGGCCCTCGCCGGTTCCGGGGTGATCCCCCGGGGCCGGCGCCCTTGTTTTTGGCCCGATTTCGGCGCGCCCCGCGATAGGGTCGCTCCATGCTCTACGCGTTGATCTTCGGGGTGTGTTTGCCGTTCGTGGTGCGGATGAACGAGTCTTTGTCGAGGTCGATCGGCTATCTTCCCGGGGCCTGGGCGGTGCACGCAGTGGGGGCGGTGTTTGGGGCGGCGCTCTTGTTGCCGTTCTCGGGCCGGGCGTGGCCAGCCGCGGTGTCCAGCGTTTCCTGGTGGGCCTGGATGGGCGGCGTGGTTGGCTGCGGGATGGTGGTTTTGGCGACGCGCGCCGTTACCGTCATGGGGATCGCCTCCTTCACCGCGGTGACCGTGGCCATTCAGCTCATCGCCAGCGCCGCGATCGACCAGTACGGTTGGGTGGGGGCCGAGGTTCACCCGCTCACCCTGACGCGCGCGGTCGGAATCCTGCTCCTGGGCGCCGGTGCCACGCTGGTGGTGCGCGGGTGAGTCGAGCGCTGCTCAGCAGTTTCTTGGCGTTTGCAGCTGGTTGTGGCGCATCCACGGTGGATGCCGGTCAGGGCCCCTCGCTGCCGGGCGTCGGGTTCATCGAGATCGGTCGGGTGGAGGGCGGTACGGCGATCGCCGCAACGCCCGCGGGAACGCCGGCCTTCTGGGTTGCCCAACAGTCGGGGATGATCCTGTCTTTGGCGAGCGTCCCGCCGAGGGTGGTGCTCGACATCCACACCCGCGTGTCCAGCGGCGGCGAAACCGGGCTGCTTGGTTTGGCCTTCGCGCCGAAGTGGCCGGAGGATCCTAGGGTATTCGTGAACTATACCTACAAGGAGAGCCGTCAGCTTCGCACGCGGATCGCGAGCTTCCGCTCCACGGACGGCGGCGCCACGCTCGATCCCGCCTCCGAGGTCACGATCCTCGCGTTCGATCAACCATGGAGCAACCACAACAGCGGCCCGCTCCAGTTCGGCCCCGACGGGATGCTGTACGCCGCGGTGGGGGACGGCGGGAGCGGTGGCGATCCTCGGGGAACGGGTCAGGATCGCTCGGACTTCCTGGGCAGTATCCTTCGGCTGGATGTTACGACGGCGCCCTACCGGGTGCCGACGGACAACCCCTTCGTTGCCGTGCCCGGAGCCCGCCCCGAGATCTGGGCCTATGGGGTACGGAATCCGTGGGGGATGCACTTCGACGGCCCAACGTTGTGGTGGGCCGACGTGGGTCAGGACGACTGGGAAGAGGTGGATCGCGGCGTTGCGGGCGGCAACTACGGGTGGAACCGGGTGGAAGGCACCCACTGCTACGAGTCCAGCCCCTGCACTGGGCCGTTCGTCGCGCCCGTGGCGGAGTATGGCCACGACGAGGGGCAGTCGGTCACGGGTGGATTCGTATACCGGGGGCCGAGCATCCCGGCGTTAGACGGTAAGTATGTCTATGCTGACTTCGTGATGGGCACCTTCTACACGGTGCCGGCGGCCGACGGCACCTTCGTGAAGCTGGGCCGCACCAGTCTGCACCCCAGCACGTTCGGGCGCGGGCGCGATGGTTCGATGGTCGTGGTGGACTATGGCGGGCCTGTCTACCAGCTGGTTGTCAGGGCGGGGTAATGCCAACGCGGCAGGCTTGCTGTGCGCCCGAGTTGCCTGTACGTTCGCGGCGATGTCCACGACGCCGGACGCGGTTGGCCTCCCCTGCTCCGTGAGCGCCCTGCTCTCGGCGCTGGGCGTCGCGTCCGTGCAGGTCGCCGTTTACGATGCGGAGGACCGGCTCGTGTGGTCGAACCCCGCGCATCAGGCGGTCTTCGGCCCTCCCTCCACCCCACCGCTCGCTTTCGCGGACATGCTCCGGCGAAACTTCGCCGAGCAGCGGGGCGTGCGCATCGACTGTGGCGACGTCGAGCTGTTCCTCCGGCAGGTGCTGCCCCGCAGGCGCGCCGTTTCTCAGCGGGCCTTTGCGACGGATCTGGTCACGGGCGAGTGGCTGTGGATCCACGAAACGCTGCTTCCCGAGGGCTGGCTCGTCTCGATCGGAACGGACATCACGCCGCTCAAACGCCTCGAAACAGACCTTCGGGTTGCGCACGACGAGGCGCTGAACGCATCACGGACCGACGCCCTTACCGGCCTCTCGAATCGACGCTGGATCCTGGAGCTCGCGGAATCGCAGACCGAGACGGCGCTCGCGCGGGGCGCTCCGCTCGCGCTCGCGACGATTGACCTCGATGACTTCAAGGGGATCAACGACTCGGGCGCGCACCTCGCCGGCGATGCGGTTCTCTGCCACTTTGCAGACGAGGCTACCCGGTTTTTTCGAAGGGGGGACATCGTCGGTCGCCCGGGAGGAGACGAGTTCCTGGTCGTGATGCTCGACGCGGATGCCGACAGCGCGCTCGCCGCCGTGGAGCGGTTTCGTGTGCGCCTCGCCCTCGCCCAGGTGGAGGCCGGAGTCCCCCGCTACACGTTTTCCGCAGGGGTCGCGACGGCGAACGCCGACGAAGACACCCAGGCTACGCTGCGTCGTGCAGACCGGGCGTTATACGAGGCGAAGCTTGCCGGCCGGGCGTGCACGCGGGTCGCGCCGTAGTCAGCGCGGCTCGAACACCGCGCACGGCTCCTCAACGCCCTTGAGCGCGAACGTTCCGACCTCGCGCACCGACTCGGGCACGAGGGCCCCGAAGGCTTCGCTCATCAGCAGGCGCTTGCCAAGCTGCGAGCTCAGGCCTTCGATGCGGCCCGCGAGGTTCACTGCGGCGCCGATGCACGTGAAGTCCAGCCGGCCGATCCCGCCGATGTTGCCGTAGGCGACCTCCCCGACGTGCAGCGCGATGCCGAACGCGAGCCGATCGTGGGGCCCCGCGCCGAGGTTCGTTTCGTCCAGGCTGCTGAAGGCCTCCTGGGCGGCGGCGAGCGCCGCTGCGGCCACCTTCGAGGCATCCACCCCTTCGTCGATGGGGAAGATGGCCAGCATGCCGTCCCCCATGAACTTCAGCACCTGGCCCCCGCCGCGGTCCACTGCGGGAACCTGGCAATCGAACACGCGATTCAGCAGCAGGATGATGTCGGCCGATTCCCGGCGCGCGGACAGGCTGGTGAACCCCCGCAGGTCGCTCATCCACACCACGCAGCGGATGTGTTCGGTATCGCCGCGCTGAACGTGCCCCTGCAGGATGCGCTCACCGGCATCGCGGCCCACGTAGGCGCTGAGCAGGTTGGTGGCGGTGCGACGCAGCGCGAGGATCTCCGCGAGCCTGGAAAGCGGACGGAGGATCTTTCGAATCGCCGCCAGATGCTCCTCTCGGAACCCGCCCGGCTCGTCGGTAACGAGCGTGATGGCATGTACCTGCCCATCCAGAAATACCATCGGCATCGCTACGTAGTCGGTGAGCCCTGCGGCGGACCACTCGCGCAGCTCGGCAGCGTTGAATGCCAGAGGCCTGTCGAGGCGCACCCGCAGCTCCTGCCTCTTGGCGAATACCCACCCCACCGGGCTCTGCGCGTACATCTCCGAGCGCAGCACCGCATACGATGCTTCACGCACCTCCACCTGCGGCACGCCCCGCTGCCATACGAAGCTGCGACCCATGATGTGGGGATGGAGTGTGCGGACAAACGCCGCCATGCGCCACACGGGCACGCCGCTGGCCACCAACCATGGGCACAAGCGGCCCACGACCTCGGCGGGGCCGGAAGCGCCGGGGGCCCCGTCCACCAGCCAATCGAACAACTCAGTCACGTCGGGCGGCATGCCCCACGGCTAACCGGTTAGCCGGCCGCCGTGCCGAACCTCGACGCTTACCTGCCCTCCGATCCTCGCGCCTTCGCGGCGCGCGCGCTCACCGCCAACGCCCGCGAGATGCAGGGTTCGCTCATCCTGGGCATTGGCGCGGAGGTGCGTGCGCTCGCCGCAGCCGGCCGCCCGTTGTGCAACCTCACCGTGGGGGACTTCGACCCGAAGCAGTTCCCCGTGCCCGCATCGCTGTCGGCCGGCGTGCGCGCCGCGCTGGAGGCGGGGCACACGAACTACCCGCCGGCGGAGGGCATCGCCGAGCTGCGAAAGTCGGTGTGTGGGTGGTACAAGCGGAGCTTTGGCATCGAGATCTCGCCAGACTGGGTGGTCGTGGCGAGCGGCGCGCGGCCGGTGATGTACTCCACGTACCGGCTGTTCCTCGAGAGGGGCGACACGCTGGTGTACTGCGTTCCAAGCTGGAACAACGGGTACTACGGTCAGCTCACGGAGGCCGTACAGGTAACGGTGGCGACGAAGGCGGAGAACGACTTCATGCCAACCGCCGAGGAGCTCGCGGAGCCGCTGAAGGGGGCCCGCCTGTTCACGCTGAACTCGCCGCAGAACCCCACCGGCACGATGATCAAGCCGGAGCGCCTGGCCGAGATCGCGCGGTTGGTCGTGGCGGAGAACGAACGGCGCCGGGAGACGGGCGAGCGCCCGCTGATGTGGATGTGGGACCAGGTGTATTGGACGCTCACCTTCGGCGCCGAGAAGCACGCGCATCCCTGCGCGCTGGTGCCCGAGGTGGCGCCGTACGTGGTCACGGTGGATGCGATCAGCAAGTCCTTCGCCGCCACCGGCCTGCGCGTGGGCTGGGCGGTGCTCGCCCCGCCGCTGGCCGAGCGCATGAAGGCGCTGATCGGCCACATCGGTGCCTGGGCCCCTAAGCCTGAGCAAGTCGCGACCGCCGCCCTGCTCGACGACGACGCGGCCATGGCGGCCTTCGGCGAGGGGTTCCGGGCGGCGCTGCACGAGCGGCTGTCGTTGCTGGATCAGGGGCTTACTCGCCTTGGAATCCAGCACCTCGTGCCCCAGGGCGCGATGTACCTTTCGGTGCGGTTCGATCTGTTCGGCAAGCCCGGCGTGGATGGCCAGCCGATGCAAACGAACGAGTCGATTCGCAAGTGGCTGCTGGAGAAGGCGGGCGTGGCAGTCGTGCCGTTCCAGGCGTTCGACCTGATGGAAGACACGGGCTGGTTTCGCATGTCCGTCGGCGCTGTGAGCACGGCGGCGCTGTTCGCCGCGCTCGTTCGGCTCGAGGCGGCGCTGGCTACTTGACCCCGACGGCGACGCCGAACAACATGTGATCGACGATCCGGTCGCCCACTGAAACGGCGTGTAAGCTGGCGAACTCGGGGGAGGCGGAGCGGTACACGGCGCGGATGCCTTCGCGGGCCTCCTCGGTGATGGCCCCCGTATCCGACCAAACATCGACGTCCTCCACGCTCACCCAGTCGTGGACGACCACACTCGACGCACCAGCCTGCGTCATCAGTCGCGACAAGTCCTCGCGCATGTAGAAGTTCCGTCGCGCCTCGTTCCGAAGCCGGAGGATCTCAAAATACTCGGCCTTGTCTGCGTGTCCGTACGCGCACAAGTGTACGAGGCACACCCGGCCCCCTGGGCGCAGCACGCGGAACATCTCGCGAACCGCCGCCTCGTCTTGCATGAATTGCGTGCCCTGGCGGCACACCACGAGGTCGAAGCTGGCGGCGGCGAAGGGGAGCGCTTCCGCCGGTCCTTCCACGAATTCGTCGATGAAGGCGCGGGCCTGGTCGGCCATGGCGGTCGTGATGTCCACGCCGACGATCCGCGCGACCTTGCCCTTGAAGTGTTTGCTTACGAGGCCGGTTCCGCACGCGATGTCGAGCAGTACGTCCGAAGGCTTGGGTGCCAGCTTCGCCACGGTGAACGCGCCCAGCTCGGGATCATCGACCCAGTGGCTGGAGCGGTTGTACTTCGCGGCGCGCGCGGTGAAGTGAGCGCGAACGAGGGGGTCTACGGGCATGGGGGGGCTCGGGGGGCGGCGGGGCTTATCCTGAGTGGGGAGGCAGCGGTTGGGCGATGAGCGCGGCCCAATCTCCTTCGCCGGGGTTTCGGTTGCGGCTCATCGCGGCGGAGCTTGGGGGGGCATCCCCACCCAGATGAAACGGCCGCCGGCGCATCCCTACCCAGATGAAACCGGGTGTCCTGAACGCCAGAGTGTCGAACGCCGGCCCCACGGAGATAGGCTCGCTATTCGGGGGTCCGGCGCGGCGGGGCCGCGACTTGCTGCGGCGACGTTTCATCCACGCGGGGATGCAAAAAGTTCGGTTTCATCCAGGGGGGGATGGTCGCGGTGGGGGCGGCATCCTCGTCACCAACGGCGCCCGCGATGGGCCGCAGTGCGCGCATGAAGCAGGAGATCGGGCCGCGCCCATCGCCCCTCAAGGCTCCGGCCACTTCCCTCCGCCGACATGCACCCCGTAGTGAAGCTTCCAGGCGGCGAACATCGCCTCCAGTGGCACATCCACGTGCGAACCGTGATCCTCCACATACTCCATGAAGCGCCCGGCGATGCGGTCGTATGGCTGGAAGATGGCGTCGTTCACGCCGTCGAATTCGAGGGGGGCGACGCCGAGCTTCTCGCACAGCTCGCGGTTGAACGCGGGTGTGGCGGCGACCCAGCGCCCATCGAGGAACAGCTCGGTGTAGCCGTGGTACACGAGCAGGTCGGTGCCCAGCTTCTGCTCCAGCTTCGCGGTGCCGACATGGTTGCGGACCGTCGCGAAGTGGAGCCGGCTCGGGATCCCAACGGCGCGAGCCGCTGCCGCGAGGAGCAGCGCCTTGTCGATGCAGTGGCCCCCCTCGGCTGTGTCGCGTAAAACAACGCTGCTGGCTGTATAATCCTCGGGCGAGTAGCGGACTCTCCAGGGGTTGTAGCGCAACCGCTCCCGCACCGCGTAGAACAACGCGACCGCGGCTTCGCGGGGCGCGAGGCCGGCGGCGCGCTCCATCGCGAAGGCGATCACCGCTGGGTGGTCGCTGTCCACGAACGCGTTGGGCGCGAGGGTCGGGTCGTCGGTCATCCCGCCGCGGTCTATCGCGCGGCCCGACGGGTTAGGGGAGCCCGGTGCTCCTCGGCGAGACTCCTGACCTCCGCTTCGTGGCCAAACCGGCGGGGATCCCCTGTTTCCCGCCGCACGGAAACCCGACGGGCGACTGCGTGCTCGCGCGGCTCGTGGGCACGTTCCCCGATCAGGCGCAGCCCTTCCCGCCCGGCTTCGAAGGCGGGATCGCCCACCGGCTCGACACGCTGACGTCGGGGTTCCTCGTGGTCGCGCGCTCGCCGGCGGCACTGGAGCGGGTGCGCGAAGAGTGGCCGGCCCTTCGTAAGTTCTACCGGTTCCGGTGCAGCGCCCAACCCCCATTCGGAACGCAGGTGCTCACGACGCCCATCGCCAACCATGCCCGCCGCGCCGACCGGGTGGTGGTGCAGCGCTGGCCCCAGGAGCGGCACCGCGGGCCGTGGTTGCCGGCGTGGACGCGTTTGAGGAGCCTCGGAGAAGGCTGGTGGGAGGCGGAGATTCGCACGGGTGTCCGCCACCAGATCCGGGCGCACGCCGCTTCCGTGGGCCTCCCGCTGGATGGCGATGTGCTCTACGGCGGGGTGCCGGGATCGGCGCCGACCCTCGTGCATGTCGCGATCTCCGGCGCAACGTGGAGCTTCGCGCTAGAGGATGGCATGCTCCCCGCGGCGCGATGACCTGGTTCGACCGACATGCGGGGGAGGACGCGCGTGCGTTCTACGCAAAGCTGGCCACGGTGGTGGACGAGTCGGGCCTGGAGGCCGCGATCAACGCCGCTTCGGGGCCGATCGGCCTGCGTCGATTCGTCGTGCGCGGGGAGGTTCGGGAAGGCCGTGTGCGGGTGTCGGCCGTGGAGGGGCCGCAGCTCCCGAAGGGGGGAGGGCCGCCGGCTCCTGCGGCCTGGGCTGCGGGGGTTGGCGGCGTGGAAACGGCGTTGACGAAGCTGCGGCGGAGCCTCCCGCGCGGCGTGGAGTTCGCGGAGTTTGCGCTGGGCGTGGTGCGGCACGAAGAGGGCAGGCCGGAGCTGAACTTCCGCTTTGATGAAGACGTGAAGTCGCTCAAGGTGAGCGAGCTGCCAACGCCGACGGGCACCCCAGCCCCCACCGAAGATCCGGCCTACCTCAGGGCACTTGCCGCCTGGTCGGGCCGCGTGGACGAGGTACGAGGCCGGTTCACCATCGCTCGGGGGGAGTGGTCGTTGACTGAGGGCCGCCTCGACGACGGCGAGCGGCGACTCCAGGCGACCGCGCTGGGTTCCTGGCATCCGGGGCAGCGGCGGTTTGAGTGGTGGTTGGATCGTCCAGCAGGCGACGAAGCCCCGTTCGTCGAGCCCGATCTGGTGGTCGATCTCGCCGGGGCGATCGAGTTGGCCTGTTTTGCGGCGGCGCGCATCGATGGCACGGCCGTGTTCCAGGGTACGCTCGACACGGGCGTTCTGCTCTTTGTCGGCCTCCGGGCGGGATAGGGCCGGCCGATGATGTGCAGCGGCGAAGTTGGATTGTCTCTCGTCGTGTTGCTCCTGGACGACATGCGCTACGACCAACTGGAGCTGCTCACGATGAGCAACGCGCGCCTGGCCGAGCACGCGGTGGTCTTCGATCGTGCGTATGTCACGATCCCGATGTGTTGCCCGGAGCGGGCGAGCTTCTTGTCCGGCGGGTTCCTGCCCCAATCCACCGGCGTGCTCACGAACGAAGCGCCGCGCGGCGGGGCGACCGTGTTCGACGACACGGACACGCTCGCCACGCGATTGCAGGCCGACGGCTACGCCACCGCGATGTTCGGAAAATATCTGAATGAGTATTCGGCGTTGGGGCCCTATGTTCCCCCCGGATGGACCGAGTACGTGGCGGTGGACGAGAGCGGGCCGTATGACGACTACACGGCCACCTCCGGGTCGAGCACGCCCGAGGCCCCCGGCGTGGGTGTGGACACGCAGGAGACAACCTACGTCACCTATTGGCAGGGGCTGCTATCCGAGGCGTTCGTCGAGGATCACCCGCAGGATCCGTTGTTTCTGTACGTGAGCTTCCGTGCCCCCCACGAGCCGCACGAGCCGGCCCCGGAGGACAGGGGCGCCTTCGCTGGGTTCAGCTATCGAGGCGGCGCGTTCAACGAAGCCGACGTGTCGGACAAGCCCGCCTGGGTCCAAGCCACGCCGCCGCTCAGCGACGACCAGATCACCGGCCTCGACCAGAGCAATGCCGGCCGACTCGAATCGTTGCTGTCGGTGGACCGGGTGATCGCCGGGCTGGTTGATCGATTGGAGGCCGAGGGTCGCCTCGACCAGACCGTGATCGTGATCACCTCGGACAACGGCCAACAATGGGGCGAGCACCGGCTGTTGAACAAGGGTGTTCCCTACGAAGAGTCCGTACACGTGCCGCTGCTGGTTTGGAGTGGGGACCTCGCCCCCCGCCACACCGATGCGTTGGTCGCCACCAACCTCGATCTGGCCGCCACCGCTACCGACCTGGCTGGGCTTCCCGCGCGGGGCGACGGGCAGAGTTTTCGTGACGTGCTGTGCGGGGATTCGGAGTCGCACCGCGACGTGGTACCGCTCCAGGGTTGGCCAGCCGGGGAGCCGGCCTGGGCTGGGTTGGTGACGCCGCAGTGGAAATACGTGGAGACGGGCACGGACGAGATCGAGCTGTACGACCTGGTGAACGACCCGACCGAGGCCTCGAGCGTGGCCTCGGCGCAGGCCGCCGTGGTGGCCGAGCTGGCCGGACGGCTCGCGGAGCTTCGGGGCCTCGCGATCACCGAAACGCTGCTTCCAGATGCGGAGGTTGGCGCCCCGTACAGCCATGCCGTCGCTGCGGCGGGCGGCTCGGGGAACTATGTCTGGTCGAGAAAGAACGGTGCGTTGCCGCCGGGCTTGAGCTTCTCGGAAGCGGGGGTGCTCTCCGGCAAGCCGAGCAAGGTGGGTACGTCCTCGCTCACCTTGCGCGTCGAGGATGATAGCGTTTCGGCTTACGACGGTCGGCCCCAGTCCGACGAGCGCCACGTTCTCGTGAACGTCGTGGCCCGGAGCGAGGACTCGGCGACGACGCCGGAGCCGGATTGCGGGTGCGAGGGGGGCGCTGGGGCTGGGGTCGCCGTCGTTTGGGCGGCGGTTTGGCGGCGGCGACGGCGGAGCGCGTGATGTTGGCGTTGCTGCTGGCGTGCCCTTCGGGCGATGTGAGGGTGACGCTCAGCGTGCCGGAGGTCGTTGACGAGTGTGAGGAGCTTTGTGTAGCCGTGACGGTTGTGGAGGGCGGTGCCCCCGCCGGCGGCGCACAGGTGGCGGTGACGGTCGATGGCGCGAGCCTTGGTGCCACCGGCGTCACCGATGCGGACGGGATCGCCGAGGTGTGCGGGGGCGGATTGGCGGTTGGCGCGCACACGGTACTCGCGGGGGCACAGACGGAAAACGAGGGACCCACCGACTCGTTGCCAGCCGCCGTCACCGTCCATCCCTTCGGCTACGCCGACGGCCTGCTCCGCGATGAGACGGCGCTGGAATCCCTA
This sequence comes from Deltaproteobacteria bacterium, assembly GCA_014191855.1. Lineage (GTDB taxonomy): Bacteria > Myxococcota_A > UBA796 > UBA796 > SXON01 > SXON01. Next base: position 3,088 of record BJHF01000071.1, on the reverse strand, counting down.
CCCTGGACGCCGAGCTTCACGCGCTTCGACGGCAATCCTGTGCTCTCACCAGGGGAAGCGGGCGGCTGGGACGGCGTGGCGGTGGCCCTGCCTAGCGTCGTCGCGACCGACGACGGCTTCACCATGTGGTACGCCGGCTCGGATGGCGGCGATTATGTCATCGGCGCTGCGACATCGCCCGATGGCGTCGAATGGACGCGGATCGGGGACAAGCCACTGTTGACGGGCAGCGGGGTGGAAGGGGATTGGAAGCGGTACAGCGTGAACTCGCCGATGATTGTGCCAAACGGAGACGAATGGGCGCTGTTCTACGACGGGCGGGCCGAGGAGTCGGGAAACATCAACATCGGGTTGGCGGTGGGGGCGGCGCCGACCGAGGTTGCGGACGTGTCGGAGAGCCCGGTGTTCCGTTGGACCGAGGGCGAGTCCTCGTGGGGCGGCCAAGCGGTGGCCCACCCCAGCGTGGTGATCAACGATCAGGGCTTCTGGGAGCTCTGGTACTCCACCGGGCTCCAGAAGATCGGCTACGCCTATTCGACCGACGGGCGCGCGTGGTCGCGGTACTGCCACAACCCGGTGTTCATCCCCGACACCGGGAGCACCTGGGAGAACGGCACGGTGAAGGCGGCGGAGGTCATTCAGACGGCAGACGGGTACGCGATGACGTACAGCGGCGGGGGCATGGGGACCTTCCAGGTGGGCTGGGCGATGAGCCGCGATGGCTTGCACTGGCAGCGGGCCCCGGAGCCGATCTTGGCGCCGCAAGGGAACGACTGGGAGCACCGGGCCACGCTGTCCGCGCCGCTGGCGGTCGTCGGGGAGGAGCTCTGGATGTGGTACACGGGCACGGATGGGGTGGGTTCGTCGATCGGTTTGGCCAAAGCGCCGATAGATCGAACCGTATTTCCGTAGAGGCGGCCCCTACCGCCGCCGGAACGCCCGCGCGATCTCATCAGGGTGAAAGAACGCCGGATACAAGGCCAACATGACCCAAGGGAAGATGCCGATCTGCATCGTCGCTGCGATGCCGAGGTGCATGAACACGCCCAGGGGGAGCCACCACCGCACGAAGTCCAGGCGGTTGAACTGGGCGCGAAGCCATCCCCCGCGGCTGCGCGTCCACCGGAACCAGTGGGCAAGCGGGACGAACACCGCTAGCCACTCGAACAACATCGTTGCCGCGGTGAGGAGTTGGGTTGCCGGGTACAACGCCCGCAGCCACGCGAAAGGTACCCGCGCGACCGCCATGTCCTGAAGCACGATGTACAACGCGGAGAAGCCGCCCCACGGCCACCACGCGACCGCCGTTTTCTGGATCCCGGCCGTGAAGTACATCACGACGATCTGGAGGATGAGCAGGCGCCGCGACCATGCCGGGATTCGCTCCAGGCCACCGAAGATCGGCGCGTCCAAGCCTGCGAAGCGGCCCGATGGAACGAACACGAACAAGAAGAGCACGTTCCGGATCAGCAGGTCGATGCCGCGGTCGGCTTCGGGTAGCACCCGCGCGAGCTGGGCGTAGACGAGCAGGGCGACGAGCGCGGCAACCTGGGAGAAGAGGCCGACAGCGAGGCACACCACCGCAACGACGAGGACCCCGAAGGCGAGCCGCGCCGTGTGAACATCCGCTGCGAACCACTGATAGAGCTCTACGACCTGCCGTTGGCGGTCGGGCTGGCCCATCCCACCGGCATCGGCAGGGCCCCAGAGCGGAACGACGAGGTGAAATCGCCAGACCTGGAGGAGATCGTAGAGGAAGACGAGGGAGAGCGCGATCCGCACCGTCGCCATCACGCGCGGGTGCTCGTCGCCTGCCCACAACGCCCGCCACGCGAACCACAGGCGCTTCATGGCCGGTGGCGCTCGCGCGCGGAATATCCGCCCTCCTCGACCAGCACTTCCGCGTGTTCCCAAGGTTCATAGGTGTGGATCTGCTGGAATGAAACCCGAACCGCGTCCACACCCGGCTCAGCCCGGAACACCTCGGAGGCAACCCACGAAACGAACGGATCCCAGGTCGCGCGGGCGCGTTCGCTATTCGCGTCGTACACGCCGCGAATGCGCCGATACACCAACTTCTCCTCGTTGAAGGTGGCGTCAGGGTCGAGGGAGGCGTACAGCCGGATCCAGCCGCCGCTCGCTTGCCGGCCCTCCACCACGAGCCGCGCCGGGAAGCGGTCGGGGTAGGTGAACAGCCCCCAGGCCTGCCCGGTGCCGGTGATGCGGAAGAAGTCCTGGAACGGGGCCAGGCCCGTGCGGCGGAGATCGGCCTGGAACGAGGATACCCGGTAGGCAACGTCTGCGAGCTCCTCGACCTCGGGGTGTAGCCCCATGGGGGCGAGCGCCGACTGGAGGCGGGTGAGCTCGTCGGTGGCGAAGGGGAGGCTCAACTTCTCGCGGTTGGCCGAGTGGGCGAGGGGCGCGGCCGCGAATCCGTACACCGCGATCACGACGAGCAGGAGCGCCGCCCGAACGTCCTCCCAGCTCATTTTTGGGGAAAACGCACGGCGACGATGGTAATCTCGCGCTTTCCACCCGGCGTTTGGAACGTCACTTCGTCCCCCGGCCGCTTGCCGAGGAGCGCGCGGCCCATGGGTGACACGCAGGAGACGACCCCCGCGTCGAGGTCCACTTCGTCCTCACCCCGCACCGTCCACGTCTGCTTCATCCCCTCGTCGTCTTCGATCTCGACGGTGGCCCCGAAAAGCGCGACTTCACCGGTGAACTCGGTCGGATCGACCGGCTGCACCACGTCGAGGCGCCCCTTGAGGAAGCGCAGCCGCCGGTCGATCTCCCGCAGCCGCTGCTTTCCGTAGATGTACTCGCTGTTTTCGCTGCGATCCCCCAGCGAGGCGGCCCACCCCACCTCGGCCGTGATCCGCGGGCGCTCCCGCATGATGAGCCAGTTGTACTCGTCCACGATCTTCGTGTAGCCGGCGGGGGTGATCGGGACGGGCATCCGCGCCGCCTATCCGGTAGCGCGGGCGCCCGTGGCGTGTGAAGCGGCGGCGTTCCCCGGGGTTCCCCATGAATCGCCCTCGCTCCGTGCTCCTTGGCCTCCTCCTCCTCGCCGGCTGTGAAACGACGG
>BJHF01000070.1 GCA_014191855.1 Deltaproteobacteria bacterium | reverse complement strand
CGAGGTTCGCCTCCGCCGGCCGGATCGTGTCGCGGCTGCCTTCGGGGTTGTAGCTGATCAGCCGCCAACGCCGCTCCAGGCCGGAGGGGCAGAGGTCATCCCGGTCGGGCTCGCCGCACTCGGGGAACGTGGGCAGCGGCAGCTCGGCGTGCACCAAGGGCAGGAGGAGAAGCAGCATGATCACGTCCTCGGTCCCGCGCATATCAAGAAACCGGCCCCGGCCGAGATCGCGACCATCGTTTGACACCCCGGCGGTTGCGGCGCGGAGCGCGAGGGTCTACCCTTCGGGCCAATGGAATTCAGCGTGGTCCAACGGTTCGCCTGCTCCCCGGAAACGTACTGGAACCGCTCGCGCGGCCCGGAATTCGAGGCCGCCGTGGCGAAGGAAGCGGAGGCGCTGGTCGAGGCGCTTCCGCCCCGGCAGGAAGGCGCCCGGTTGATCGAGCGCAGTCGGGTCACCCTGCTGCAGCCGCTCACGGCCGTGGCGCAGAAGGCGATGGGCGTGGAGCGCTTCACCTACATTCAAGAAGTGGAGACGATCGACGCCAACTTCACTACCCGTTGGTCGATCGTGCCCGACGTGATGAAGGACCGCATCACCATCAAGGGGGATACCCATGTTCGCGGCGCGCAAGGCGGCTGCGAGCGGGTGATTCGTGGCTCCATCGAGGTGCGGATCGCGCTGGTCGGGAGCACCATCGAGCGTGGAATCGCCGAACGCGTGCAGCGCGGCTACACGCGGGCCGAGCCAGTGATCCGCCGCTTCGTCGAGGGGACTTGATGGATCTCAGCGCGCTCCTGCTGCTCACGGCGATCGCCGGCTACGGCGATCCGGTGGAGGGGTTCCCCTCGGCCGAGGAGCGCGAGCTGGTGTTGTGGACGAACGCGGCGCGCGTGGCCCCCAAGGAGTTCAAGTCCGAGTACTCGGCGGGTGGCTGTTCGATCGCCGACTTCTCCGCCGACGAGAAGAAGGCCAAGGCTCCGCTGTACATCGACCTCGATCTTACCGAGGTTGCCCGGGTTCATTCGGCGGACATGCACGACAATGGTTGCTTCCAGCACGAGTCGTGCGATGGCACCGACACGTGGACCCGTGTGGGGCGCTACTACCACGATGCAAACTCGGGTCTGGGCGAGAACATCGCCTACGGATCGTCGGACCCGAAGTACACGGTCCTCTCGATGTGGATGTGCTCCCACGATGGACACCGCGCGAACATCATGAGCGGCTCGTTCAACGAGATGGGCGGCGGCATCGACCACGACTACATGACGCAGGACTTCGCCGCGGGCGAGCTGCGCGAAGGCGACCCTCCGGTGCGCGTGGCCGCCGAGCGAGGAGGGGTGATCTGGGCAGACTGGGGTGACGACAGCGCGCCGGCCGAGCTGTCGCTCTACGTCGATGGCAACGCAACCGACATGGTGCTCAAGTACGGCGATGACGACAACGGCGTGTACTATCAGTCGATCGACGGCGATGCGTGCACGCCCTGGTGGGTCTCGTGGACGACAAAGGGAGGAGAAAGCGGTACCTTCCCCGCCACCGGCGCATTCCTCTCGGGCGGTTGTGACGACGACTACGACGCCGACGCGCGCCCCGCCGGCAGCGGCGACGGGGACGGGGACGACGTGGGCGACGATGTGAACCCCGGAAACGGCGCCATCAAGGTGCCCGAGGTGCTCTGCTCCACCAGCCCGGAAGCGGGATTGTTGGCTGGGGTGCTCGGTGCGCTGGCCGTGATGCGCCGCAGGGGCTCATTCGGCGCCGACTCCAGGCGTTAGGCCGGAGACCGGAGACCGGAGGGGAGACCCGGCCCGCGGCGCGCAGAGCGGCCCCCTCCCGGTCTCCAGTCTCTAGCCAGCCGCTACGTTTCGGGCTCCGCAAGCGGCGCCGGCTTCGGGGGCTTCGGCGGCACATCCGCCAGGTAGAACCCATCCCCCTCCGCGGGCGCCTCGACCAGGGCTACGCCGCCCTTGAAGATCGCGGAGCGACCGGCGAAGAACACGCCATCTTCATCTCCCCAACGATCCGCCGCCACCAGCGTGCCGTTCCAGCCGCGGAGCTGGTGCATCCAGTAACGATGGACGTCGGCGCTCTCATCGACCCAATTGGTCGGGAACAACAGCAGGTCGGGGCGCACCTTGCGCACGTGCGTGAGGAAGCGGGGATCGTTGATGTCCATGCAGATGCCGAGCGTGGTGGTACCCCAGCGCGTTTCGAAGACCGGGTAGGGGAGATCTCCCGGGTTCGCCCAGGTGTGATCGTCGATGTACAAGAGCCGCTTGCGATACACGGTTTCGATCTTGCCATCCGGCCCGATCACCATCGCCGCGTTGTAGAGCTTGCCCTCGTTGTCCTCGACAAACCCGATCACGATGTGAGCGCCGTACTCCTTGGCGATGGGGGAGAACATTCGCCAGGTTGGACCACGCGGCAGCTCAGACATCGGCCGTACCACGTCCGGGTTCGGAAACCGATACCCGGTGGCCGCCATCTCAGGGAGAACCACCATTTTCGCGCCGGCGGCGAGCGCCTGCGTGGTGAGGAGCGAGAGCTTCTCCAGGTTGGCGTTCCGCGCCCCGCGGCGCGGTTTGAACTGAACGACGGCCAGCATCCCGCGGAATGTAACTCAACCTGGGCAGCGGGCGCATCGAACGACGCCCTCATGAGCGCGTTACGCACCCGCGATGCGGACACTCTGGTGGTTAGGCGCGGCGCTGATGGCGTGCGAATCGGGAAATGGCGAAACCGGCACCGACGGGGCCGACAGCGGAGACACGGGCGCGGGCGCTGATACCGCCGATTCCGCCGACAGCGGAGACACGGGCGACACCGAAGATACGGCACCGGAACCCGATCTTTCCTTCGAACTTTCCGGCGAGTTCGATCGCACGATGCTCACGCTCACCTGGCTCGACCCGACCTCGCTCGGCAGCGACACCCTGGTGTTTGGCGAGGTGCTCAGCTCCACCCCGATCACCGGCACTCCGCAGCGGCTCAACCCGCCGGCTCCGGAGGCGTCGGCGCTCTTCGAGATCGATCCAGTCAATTACCCGCGTTTGCTGCTGGCGTTCTATGTCCCAGCCCTCGTGAACGAGTACGGGCTCTTTGTCGGCGCCGGGACGACCTGGCCCGCGTACGTAACCGGCTCCATCCCCTCGGAGCTGGGGATGGCAGGCATCCACGAAGGCTGGAACGCCCTGGACATTTCGGGTGGCGAAGCCGATCCCGAGTTCGCCGATCCGCTGGCCATCCCGCTCATGGGCGCATCGGCCGGCGTCGCGGTTGCGGGCACGTATGCAGGGCAGACCGAAGGCTTTGGCCTCACGCTGCTGTCGTACCCCACGCTCACCGCAGGAACGCAGGTGGATCCGCTCTTCGACGCGGCGGCCACGACCGACTGGATGATCCGGGTCGGCGACAAACCTCCGGCGGACCACCTTGCCTACCTCGACTTCGCGGGCGTCGAAGGCGCGCTGGAGGTGCCCGTCTCGTACGCCGACGCGGACGCATCCGGGGCGTACAACGAGGGTGACACGCTGATGTGGCCGGCGTGCGAGGCGGGCATTGCGGTGGGCCTGCTGTGGGTGCCCGGCTTGCCGGACCTGGGGGCGGCGCTGAGCCTCGCGATCAGCGGCGGCACGACCGGCTGGGTGCCGATCCGGCTGGGCGGCGAGGGCGGGATGGTGGACGAAGTGAGCCGCTTCGCCCTGACGATCGACGAGACGTGCACGCTCGAAAACTGATCGCTGCGAAGACCTGTACATCCGTTCACCATCAGGTTAACAGGGCCGCGCCATGAACGACGCCATCCGCATCCGCGGCGCGCACGAACACAACCTGAAGGGGGTGGACGTCGACGTGCTGCACGGCTCCCTCACGGTGATCACGGGCGTTTCCGGCTCCGGAAAGTCATCCCTGGCGTTCGACACGCTGTACCAGGAGGGCCAGCGCCGGTTCATGGAGTCGCTGTCGCCCTACGCGCGGCAGTTCCTCGGCCAGATGGAGAAGCCCAAGGTCGACCGCGTAGAGGGCCTGTCGCCAACCCTGTGTATCGACCAGAAAACGGTGAACCGCAACCCGCGCAGCACCGTCGGCACCGTAACCGAGATTTTCGACCATCTTCGCCTGCTATGGTCGAGGCTCGGCACGCCGCACTGCCCGATCTGCGATCGCGCGATCGCCCGTCGGAGCCCCACCGACATCGCCGACGCGCTGTTGCAAACCTTGGAGGGCCAACGCCTGATCCTGCTGGCCCCGGTGGTGCGGGACCGGAAGGGCGAGTACCGCAAGGAGCTCGACACGTGGCGACGCGACGGGTGGCTGCGCGTCCGGGTGAACGGAGAACTCCGCTCACTCGAGGAGGAGATCCCGCTCGAACGCTACGAAAAGCACACCCTGGAGTTGGTGATCGATCGGCTGGTCGTGTCGCGGGATGATCGGGCCCGGCTGGTGGAGGGCATCGAGCGCGCGGTGGCGCTCGCGGAGGGCGTGTGCGCCACCTTGGTGGGGGAGGTGTGGACGCTGCACGCGGTGGAGCGCGCGTGCCCCGATCACGCCGTCAGCATCCCCGAGATGGAGCCGAGATTGTTCTCGTTCAACGCGCCCCAAGGCGCGTGCTCCACCTGCATGGGCATCGGGAACGTGTTCGCCGATGCGCGAGGAAACCTGCTCCCCGCCCCGAGCGACCTCGACCCGGCACGAAAGCGTGTGTGCCCCGTGTGCGCCGGTCGCCGCCTCAACCCCATTGCGTTGGCTGTGCGCTTTCGGGGTCGGAACATCGCCGAAGTGGTGGCGATGTCGGTGCAGGCGGCGCACAGCTTCTTCGGCGGCCTTGAGCTTGGAGACTCTGAAGCTGCGATCGGCGCTGGCATCGTTCGGGAGCTGCGGGAGCGGCTGCGCTTCCTCGACGAGGTGGGGCTTGGCTACCTGTCGCTGGATCGCGCTTCAAACACGCTCTCCGGTGGGGAGGCCCAGCGAATCCGGCTCGCGGCGTGCGTCGGCAGCGGCCTGGTCGGGGTTACCTACGTGCTCGACGAGCCGAGCATCGGGCTTCACGCGCGCGATAATGCCCGGTTGATCCAAGCGTTGGCGGCGTTGCGGGACACGGGCTGCACCGTCGTTGTCGTGGAGCACGACCGGGAGACGATGGAGCGCGCCGACCGGATCATCGACATCGGGCCGGGCGCCGGCGTGAACGGGGGAAGGCTCGTCGCGGAGGGCACGCCCAAGGCGTTCTCGAAGTTGAACACGGAGACGGCGCGCTTTTTGCGGGATGCGGAGCGGATCGAGCTCCCGACGAGCCGGCGCCTCGGTTCGGGGGCGGCGCTGCGGATCCGCGGCGCAACGCTGCACAACCTGCGCGCCGTGAACGTCGACATCCCGCTCGGCACGCTCACCGTGTTCACGGGCGTGTCGGGCTCCGGGAAGAGCTCCCTGGTGTTCGATGTCCTGAAGCCGGCCTTGGACCTTGCGATCGGCGGATACGACACCCCCGGCCTGGAGGGGGCGGATGCGATCGACAAGGTCATCGAGATCGACCAGGCGCCGATCGGCCGCACGCCACGAAGCAACCCGGCCACCTACACCGGCGCGTTCGACCTGATCCGGGACTTGTTCGCCGAGCTTCCGGAGGCGAAGGCGCGGGGCTGGAGCAAGTCGCGCTTCACGTTCAACGTGGCGGGCGGGCGGTGCGAGGACTGCGAGGGGGCAGGGCTGCGCACGGTAGAGATGAGCTTCCTGGCCGATGTTCAGGTGGTGTGTGAGCGGTGCGAGGGGCGTCGCTTCAACCCCGAAACGCTGGAGGTGTTGTACCGCGAGCGCTCGATCGCGGATGTGCTCGCGATGACGATCACCGAAGCCGCGGCGTTCTTCGAGCATCACAAGAAGCTGGCACGCATCTTCAGCACGATGGTGCGGGTAGGTCTGGGGTACGTGACGCTCGGCCAGCCCGCGTCCACGCTTTCGGGCGGCGAAGCTCAGCGCGTGAAGCTGTCCACGGAGCTGCACCGCGTCGCAACGGGGAATACGGTTTACCTGCTCGACGAGCCCACCACGGGGCTCCATTTTTCGGACGTGCGCCTGCTGATCGCCTCCCTGCAGGCGCTGGTAGAGGCGGGCAACACCGTGGTGGTGATCGAGCACAACACCGACCTCATCAAGGTGGCCGATCACGTGATCGAGCTGGGCCCGGAGGGCGGCGCCGCGGGCGGCAAGCTGCTCTTCGCCGGCACCCCAGAGGCGATGGTCGGGTCGGACACGCCAACCGGGCGCGTGCTCGGGGCGCTCCCCGACATGGGCGGCCCGCCACGCGTTTTTGCGGGAGGGCGTCGTAAGGGTTTCGTTGCCGGCCACGCCGATGCGCTGGTGGTGCGCGGCGCGCGCTGCCACAACCTCAAGGGGGTGGATGTCTCGATCCCGCGCGGAAAAACCACGGTGATCACCGGTGTTTCCGGCTCAGGGAAGACTTCACTCGCGTTCGATACCATCTTCGCCGAGGGCCAGCGTCGCTACGTCGAGTCGCTGAGCACCTACGCGCGGCGCTTCCTCGGCCGGCTGGACCGCGCTCCGGTGGACTCGGTGGAGGGACTCGCGCCCGCCATCGCCATCGACCAGAAGGTGAGCGCGCAGACGCCCCGAAGCACCGTCGCAACCGTGACCGAGATCTGGGACCACATGCGCCTGTTGTGGACGCATGTGGGCGTGCCGCACTGCCACAAGTGCGGCGAGGCGGTCCGGGCCTGCGCGCCCGGAATGGCACCGGAGCGGCTCGGGGGGCTGGGGCGCGGGCGCCTGGTGGCCGACCTCCCCAAGGCGCGGAAAGCGAGCGATCTTCGGGGGGAAGGCTATGCTCGTGCCTGGGTGGGCGGCGCCGAAGCGAACCTGGACGAGCTCGGCCACACGCCCGTTTCGGCCCTGGTCCTCGATCGTTTCGATCCCGACGCCGTGGAGCGCAGCCGCGTGATCGAGGCGGTGGCGCTCGCGTACCGACTCGGGAGCGGCCGAGCACGGTTCGTCCATAGCGGCGGCGAACGAACATTTTCGGAGCGCGCGGCGTGCAGCACCCACGGCGCCGTGGTGCCGGATCCCCTCACCTCGCGCCACTTCTCGTTCAACCACTACCTCGGCGCCTGCCCCGCCTGCGAAGGCATCGGCCGCAAGCGCACGCGCGCCGTGTGGTGGAAGGGAGATGACGATCAGCGCCTGCTCGCCGACCACGCGCCGGGGGCGGTCTGCTACGTGTGCCAGGGGGCACGGCTGCGGCCGGAGTCGCTCGCGGTAAAGGTGAGCGGACAGAGCATCGCCGCGGTGGCCGCGCTCAGCGTCGCCGACGCCGAGGCCTTCTTCCGCACGCTGCAGCTTGAAGGCAACGACATCGCCATCGCCGAGCCGCCGCTGCGCGAGCTGCGGGGGCGCCTCGCGTTCCTGCTCAATGTCGGCCTGGAATACCTCACCCTCGACCGACGGGGGGACACGTTGTCGGGCGGCGAGGCCCAGCGCATCCGCCTCGCGTCGCAGATCGGCAGCGGGCTCACGGGGTGCCTGTACGTGCTCGACGAGCCGACGATCGGCCTCCATCCTCGCGACACGGGCCGGCTGCTGACCACCATCGAGGCCCTGCGCGCGCTGGGGAACACGATCATCATGGTGGAGCACGACCCGGAGACCATCCGCCGAGCCGATCACGTCGTCGATCTCGGCCCCGGCGCTGGGGAAGAGGGCGGCTACATCCTCGCGGCTGGCCCGCCGATGTCGCTCGGAGGCGGCTCGCTCACCGGCGCGTTCCTGCGCGGGGAGCGCTTCATCCCGGTCCCGTCGAGGCGCCGCGAGCCGAAGGCCTGGCTCGAGGTTGGCCCGCTCACGCGCCACAACCTCAGCGGCCTGGTGGCCCGATTCCCAACGGGCTGCCTCACCGTCGTAACCGGCGTCTCCGGCAGCGGAAAAAGTACGTTGGTGCTGGAAGGGCTCGTGCCGGCCCTGGAGGCGATGCCGAAAGCGGATCGGCGCCGCGCGCCTGGCACCACGACCGCCGCCCGCATCGAACTGACGGTGATCGACCAGGCCCCGATCGGACGCAGCCCGCGCAGCACGCCGGCCACCTACGTCGGCGCGTGGGACGCGATCCGGGAGCTGTTCGCCAGCACCACCCTGGCAAAGGAGCGGGCCTGGGCGGGGGGCCGCTTCTCCTTCAACGCCGGCGCCGGCGCGTGCGCCCACTGCGGCGGGCACGGCTCCGTGCAGATCGAGATGCACTTCCTCAGCGATGTTTGGGTGAAGTGCGACCACTGCCAGGGCCGGCGCTTCGACCGCGCCACGCTCGACGTTCGCTGGAAAGGCCTGTCGATCGCCGATGTGCTCGAGCTCCGGGTCGACGCCGCCGCTGAGTTGTTCGCGGCGCAGCGGAAGATCTCCCGCGGCCTGCGGGCGCTGGCGGACGTTGGCCTGGGTTACCTGCGCCTCGGCCAGGCGGCCACGACGCTCTCGGGCGGTGAAGCGCAGCGCATCAAGCTGGCCCTCGGCTTGATGGAGAAACCCGGCGATAGCGGCCGGGTCTACGTGCTGGACGAGCCCACCACCGGGCTGCACCTGGCGGACGTCGAAACGCTCGTGGCCGTGCTCGACCGCCTCGTCGATAACGGCCACACGGTGGTGGTGATCGAGCACCACGTCGACGTCATCCGCCACGCCGACTGGGTGATCGACATGGGGCCGGAAGCCGGCGCCGCCGGGGGGCAAATCCTGGTCGCTGGCTCACCCACGCAGGTGGCGGCGCACCCGGCCAGCCATACCGGGCGGGCCCTAATGGCGCGATCGACCTAACGGATCCGGATCATGCACTCGGCGGGGAGCAGGTGCTCGCCCTCTGCCGGGCGCGCGGCCCAGTAGGCATAGGCGATCACGACCTCCGCACCCACCTCGGCAAGCTGGGCGCGCAGACGATCCAGCGCCGGCCCCTCCCGCAGCCAGAACACCGAGAACAAACCCACCCGCTTTTCGTCCAGACCTTCGGCCTTTTTGACCCAGTCTACGACCGCGGCCGTGGGGCCCTCCCCGCGGAGGCTCACCGGCGTGCCGATGACCACACCATCGAACGCCGAGAGGTCGGTCGGGGCAGCGGCGATCTCCGAAACCGTGACGACGAACGCCCGATCTTCGAGCATGCGTTGCATTCGGGGAACCACGCGCTTGCACGCCCCGCCGGCGGCATCGTACGTGAGGAGGAGCTTTTTGGGGGAGAACGGCACGTTGAAACCAGGGCGGCGAGCCTACCCGCGGGTCAATCGTCGGTCAACCGCCTTGACCCGACACTGACGCAAGCGGTATGCACGGCCCCGAACGAGGTTCTGTATGTCTCGCTGGATGGTGAACGTTCGCGGCCAGTCCATCTCCGCCGGGAGCATGGACGAATTGAAGGCGCTCGCGAAGAAGGGGGAGCTGGGTGGTGGGGACATCGTGCAGCCGCCAGGCGCCACGGAGTGGCTCTACGCCGTGGAGATTCCTGAGCTCAAGGCCTCCCTGCGCCCCGACGCGCTCGACGATCTGGATCTGCCGGACACCTCCACCGGGTTCTCGCCCGTCGTGAAGGGCCTGTTCGCCGGCGTGCTGGTGCTCGTCTCCGCCTGCACCTGGGCGTACGCGTTCTCGCTCAAGAACAAGATCCCCACCCAGTCGCTTGAATTGCTGGACGCGAGCGGCGCCAGCGGCCTGAGCTTCGAGCAGGTCATCGTTACGGCGGAGGGCGTGAACCTCAAAGCCGAGGCGAGCAATGGCTCGGCCGACGTCGGCCCGCTGCCCAAGAACGAAACCGCCACGCTGTTGGCGAAGCGCGGCACCTGGTACAAGCTGAGCTACAACGGGAAAGAAGGCTACGCCCCGGTGGACTCGGTCGTGCCGGCCTACTTCTTCGCGGAAGACCGCGCGAAGCTCGACTACGATCCCCTCTACAATCCCGACAAGTACGTGTACGTCGGCAACGCATCGTGGACGATGGCGGCCGACAAAGCGAAGAAGGGCATCTCTACCATGTCCGCGAGCCTGCAGAACGACTCGAAGTTCGGCATGACCGACATCAAGATTGTCGCGGCGCTCAAGAACACGAGCGGCCAGGTGGTGACCCAGAAGGAGATCACCGTCGAAGGCGTGATGGCGCCCAACCACAGCGACATGGTGGGCACGCTGCTGCCCGCGAAGTCCGAGAAGGACGCGCTGCCGCGCATCATGCTTACCAGCGACTTCGAGAAGTTGATCGTGACCGATCCCACGGTCGAGGAGCGCTGGCTGGATGGCGTGGAGGTGCTCGTCGGCGACGAGGAGACCACCGAGGCGAGCGTCACGATCGTCGAGGTCCGCGCCGTACCCCCCGAAGGGAAGTAGGCCGCCGAGCTACCACTCCAGCGTGTACCAATCCGCGCTGGAGTAGCCGGTGTACGGGTAGCCCCAGCCATCCGGGTACTGGTCGCAGTAGTACTCGGGCTCGCCGCACCAGCCGATGCCCCAGCCGAGGCTGATCTCATCGAACGACAACGCGAGGTTGTCGATGGGCACGTCGAGCTCGACGGTGTAGGCGTCGGGGTAGCTCACGACGGGATCTTCGAGGTCGTAGAACGTACCCGAGGAGAAGTCGTAGCCTTGGAGCGCGCCAAGTCCCGACTGGGCCACGATACGATAGAGCCCGTAGTCCGCGGCCGGGGAGGAGCCCCACGCTTCGAGGAAGAGGCGGCTCGGATCGAAGACCGTGTTGCTCACGAGGCGCATCTGCAGCACACCGTCGACCACGCGGTACCAGCCGGCCGTCGCGTCGAAGTCGTAGCTATCCAGCACGTCCCCCACGTCGTCCCCGAGGTCGTTCATCGGGATCCATGGCGCTTCGCCCAGCACAATCTGCTGGCGCGCCTCGTAGGTGCGCACGGTGTCGGTCATGGTCATCAGGAAGTCGACGGTGTCCCCCGCCACGCCACCCGTGACCGTGACGTTGAAGTCGTCCACCAGCGACGTGTTGCCGGAGCTCATGCTGCCGACGTTCTCGGAATTGTCCTCCGCAACCGCCGTGGCCGTGGATGTCGCTTCCACGGAGAGCACCCCGCGGACGAGGCCAACCGTCGCCTCATCGCCCACGTTGGTGATCCGGAACTCCAGATCGGCGTATTCGTCGGGATCAAGGATGCCATCGCGCCCATCGTCGTCGATGGTGATGCCGGTGAGGCGCAGCACCGGGAAGGGCACCGGGAGGCTCACGGGGAGCGTCCACGTCTCAACCCCGTCGGTGAGCGTGAGGTCGGCGGTGACCGGTCCGGAGTCGGTGTGGGTGGCCGCGACGTCGAACACGAAGAGGCTCGAAAGGGTGAGCGTTTCCCCGTCCTTGAACGTATCGCCGTCGATCTCGTAGGGACCGCCGTCGAGGATCGTGAGATCGGCGTGGGTGGAGGCGAGCGTGGCGATCACTGGACCGGCCGTCGCGGCGCCCTGGTTCGTCAAGGTGAGCGTGACCGTGGCGCCCGCCGTGCCCGGGTCGAGCTCGGTTGGCGACGTGACGGTGCGCGTGAGCGCCGGCTCCGGCGGCTGCGGCAGATAACAGAGCTCTGAACCGGCGATGTCCACCGCGACCGGGGTCATGGTCGAGATTTCGGTCAGCGCATCGTAGGTGATCGAAAAGTCGAGGACCGCGCCGCCCGTCTCCGAGTCCGCTTCGACGAACCAGCGCAAGTCCCCGGGGCCCGCCGGGAGCCAGGCCCAGGCATCCGTAATGTCGGCGGTGTAGACGGAGGTGCCGCTCAGCACGGTGGTGCTCACCAGCTCCGTAGACCAGTCGGGCGCTTCCGGATCGCCCACGCCAACGACCAGGCGCAGCGCGCCATCGTCCAACGATAGCCACTCCACGGAGGCCGTGCTGGCTTGACCAACGAGGAGTCGACCTTCTTCGGTGAACGTTGTCGCACCGCTGACGACGCTGACGCTCACCGGGAGGTAGCTGTTCGGGGGGGTCGCCGCGTCGATGAGCAGCGGGAAGTCCGAGGTCGTGACCGCCCCCGCCGCCAGCACGCCAACGCTGCTCGTCTCGGTGGACACGCTGGCGCCGCCGTCGGGGAACGCGACGGTGACGGCCACGTCGGCCGCATCCACCGGCGAGGTGTTGGTCACCGTTACCGAGAGCGTGCCGCTGTCGCCGGCCTGGATCGGGCTTGGCGATACGCTGAAGGTCTCGGCAAAGTCCGGCTGAAGCTCAGTTACCGCGATGTCATCGATCGACCAGTCGTCGAGATCGGCCCCTTTGTAGGCCCAGGCGAGGTACACCACACCCCCGACGTAGGCGCTCAAATCGTACGCCTTGCTTCGGCCCCACTCGCCGTCCGGCGCCGTCGGGAGCAGCTCCGACACCGCGACCCAATCGCCGCTGTCGGGCTGACTACTGCCGGTGGAGATCATCAGCGCGTGCGTGCCCTTGCTTGGGGAAACCCCGTATTCGTACCAGACAACCTGCGCGGTCGGCGCGGTGCTCAGGTCAATGGGCGGGGACACCAGCCAGTCTTCGGGCGCGGGCGTGATGTCGGCCGCCGTGCGCGAGTGGAAGGCGGAGCTGGTGCCGCCGTGGGCGTGGGCGGTGCTCAGCTCCCAGGCGTAGCCGTGGAACGTCAGGTTTGCGCTGCCCCAGCCGAGATCGGAGAGCAACGGCAGCTCGGGGTTCACCGGCTCGAAGTCGGCATAGAAGGGGAACCCTTCCCCGATGACGCTGATGGGGAGCGAGAACGGCCCCGAGGTGGACTCCTTGGGCAGGTAGCTCGTTGCGGGAGGATCCCCAAGATCGGCGGCTTTGAAGTAGTATTCGAGCGCAGGCGCAACCACGGCCTCGGCGGGGATGGACCCGGTCCACACGTCGCCGTCCGACGACATGGCCGCTGCCGACCACACGGAGCTTCCGGCCACGCGGTAGTACAGGCCCACCTGGCCCACGCCCTGCGCGTCCGTGGCGGTGGCCGACAAGGAGATCGCGACGCCCTCCACCGGCGAGGCGGGCGCCTCATGAACGAGCTTCGGGCCGGCGTACTGCTCAACGTCGGCGCTGTCCTCGCCCGGGGGGCACGCGCACAGGATGACCGCGAGCGGCCAAAGGAAGCGCGGCGACACTACTTGTCCTCGTAGAGGTAGCAGGTGGCGTAGCAGACGAAGGTATCTTCGTAAGGTTGAATGCAGGCAAAGCCGCCGGGACAGTCGCTGTCGGTCTGGCACACGACGCCGCAGTAGCCGTTGAAGCACTTGTTGCCGTTGCCGCCGCAGTCGCCCTCATCCTCGCAGTCGCGACAGAAGTACCCTCCCGCCTCGTAGCAGTCGCCCTGGATGGAGCAGAACTCGTTGAAGCCGCAGTCCAGGTGCGTGTCGGTGCACTGGGCGAGCTCACAGGTGTTCGTCTCGACGTTGCACTGGTCCCCGTACATGCAATCCGTGTCGGCCTGGCAGCCGACGGTACAGGTGTTGTCCGCCGAACAATACTCTTCGATCCCGCACTGATCGGAGGTGGCGCAGGTTTTGGCGACGCACCGGCCGCTGATGCACTCCTGGCCGAACTCGCACGGGTCGTCCTCGGCGCACTCGGCCACGGTGCTGGTCTGGCAGGCCAGCACCAGGAACAAAAAGGCGATCATCCACCGCTCCGGATCTTGTACTCAGCCACGATGTACTGCTCGCTCTCGGGCACCTGCTCGTACTCGAAGCGGATGGCGTTGCGCTCTTCAACGTAGGTGTAGTCGGTGTCCAGCGTGAGGTCCCGCACCTTGCTCTCGGTGTCCGGCGTGTCGTAGATCGCCACCTTCAACGTGTCGAGATCGGGGAAGCGGCTGAGCGCGAACTCCGCCTGCAGGCCAGAGAGCGTCAACCCGAGCTGCTCAACCAGCGGGGAGAAGTCCTCGTCGCAAATGGAGTCGATGAGGCCGCCCGTTTGAGAAACCGCGTCCACGTACCGGGCTCCGTACACCGCATCGCCGTTCGCGGAGGAGCAGCTCGGCTCGCCGGCGAACTCGGGAGGATCGGAGCCGACGACCGCCGACACGTTCATGATGCTGTGGTCGCGGAACGCCGCATCCCCCTTCACCGCCGCGAAGTCCGACAGGTAGGTGGGCACGGGATCGGGGGAAACGTCCGCCTCGTCTGAGAAGATCATCAGGTTCAAGTTTGCTTCGGGGCGGATGAAGCCGGGGTTGAAGTTGGTCGCGTTCGGCTCAGTTACCGCGAGTCGCGCCGCCTCGAGCCCCTGCTCCATGCCTGAACCGCTGGTGCCCTGGGCCACCATCTCGGCGAAGATCTCCGACGCACCCTCGGTTGTCGCGCTCAGGTACAGCACATTGTTGTTCAGCGTGAAGTCGGCGCCCAGCTCCAGATCGGCCGTGATGCCGCCGTTCGCCGCGCTGTCCGCGCTCCGCGCGAGCACCAACTGCTCGCCGGCGGCTAGAACGGTGCCGTCGGGGATGGTGTAGGCGTTCCGGCCATCATCGCGCAATTGCCAGCCGGACAGGTCGACATCCACGCTGTCGATGTTCGTCAGCTCCACCCACTCGCCCAGGTCGTCCGCCACGCCGACCGGATCGGCAAGCACCTCGGTGATGATCACGGAGCCATACCGTGAATCCGCGCCGCCGCCCTCCGTTTCGAGCGCGCAGGAGGCGTTCTCGGTGCCTGCGGTCCCCGCGCCCACCGCGCACCAGTGTTCGGCTTTGTCGTTGCTGATCGCCGTGTACCAGGTAGGGTCGAGCGCCCAGACCTGCCCCTCGGCGCCCGCCCAGGTGCGGTCGTAGCTCACCCGATCCTGCTCGTTGCCGCTGGTGTTCGCGAGCACGATCTCGTCGTCGCCGCCGATCAGGTGCCCACGCGAGGACTCCTCCTCTACGTCCGTCGTCACCACACCGAGCTGCCAGTCCACGTCCGTGCCATCAAAATAATGGATGAAGTTATCGAAGTTCGATGCCAACTTCGCCTGCTCCTCGTACATCGAGCAGCTGTTGTCCACCACCAGCAGCAGGTCGAAGGTGTTCTTCTGCTTTTGCTGGAAGGCGTCCAGCGTGGTGGCTTGCGTGAAGCCATTGTCCGGGGTGCAGGCCGCCAACCACAGTGCCGCGGGCAGGAGCAGGGAGCGCTTCATTGGAGGGCCTCGTCGCTTTTGCCGCCGGCACCCGCTTCGAGGCCTTCCATGCCTCGAAACAACACGGCGTCGGCCAGCGCAGGGTTCTGCGGGTAGAGGTGGAAGCTGGAGAAGGTGACCTGCCCCGACTTGCTGACGGGGAATCGCACCATGAGCGGCACCCCTTTCTGGACCTTCATCTCGTCGCCACCGCCGGGATCGTAGGTGACATCGCCGCTGAGGAGCACCTCGACGTCGTCGGCTACGGAGTCCATCACGGTAAACGCCGAGTAGTTGAACGTGACGTTCGCGACGGTGGACTCCAGCGTGGTCGCCAGCGCCTCATCCGGCACATCCGCGAGCAGCTCACCCGCCACGCCCACCTGGGCGTCGTCTACCACCTCGTCGTCGTTGAGGAACTCGATCTTGTCGGGCCAGCAGGCCTCCACGAGATCGTAGGCCCAGTCGGTGACGAACAACGAGCCGTTCGCTTCGACGTAGTCACACACGTTCTGGATGGCTTCAGGGTCCTGAAGCAGGCTGTCGTCGGTCGAGAGCGAATAGTTGTACTGGAAGGCGTTGAGCCCGCGGGTGCCGCTGTTCACGAACACGGCGTTGTACAGCTCGATCTGCATGTGTTGCTGATCGCCGGCCGGCTGCGTGAAGAGCTGCTCCACGTTCGGCCCGGGGTCGTCGCGCTGGGGGGCACCATCCCCCACCCAGGTCGTCGACTGCGCGATGTACCCGTTGTACGACGAGCTCCCGATCTCGTGGCGCAGGAGCGTGCTCTGGATGTCGTCGAAGTCGCCGTTCACCACGGCGATCGCGTCTTTCTCGATGGCCGCGAGGTCGTTGTCGGGGGTGCAGGCGAAGAGCCCGACCGTGAGAAGAACGATCATTCCAGGACGAGGCTCCCCGACACCTGCACCGTGGAGCTGCTTTTGGTGGTGACCGTGCTGAACGTGAAGCCCACCGGCGGCCCTTCGATGTAGGAGAAGGCGGTAAAGGAGGCGTTTCCTTCCTTCAACTGCCCGAGTTCATCGGGAGTGTAGGTATGCTCGCCGTCATCCCAAGGCAACGAACCGGCGTACCCCTGCGCACCCTCCGGATCGACCAGCGCGCCCGAGATCTGTGTGCCGAAGAACGCGTCCGGGTAGGTTTGAGCCGGGGTCCACGTGTAGGTGAGATCCTCGGCGCGGCTGTGGGTGTAGTTGCCCCACCAGCCCGGCACCAACATCTCGTAGTCGGCCGGGACCGTCGGCTGCGCATCCTCCACGGTCTCCTCAGGAATCCCCTCGGGATCTCCCTCGGTGTGCAGCGCATACATCTGGTCGAAGCAGTAGTCTGGCAGCGCGACGTCGTCTTTGCTGTAGTAGATCATGCCCGACGCGCCATCGACGTGCTTGTCGAGGGTCACGATGTTGCAGTCCGACTCCAGCCAAACGTGATCGCCGGCGCTCACCGTTTCATTGGCGGGGCAATCCGCGCTTCCGCCGGTCGTGTACGTTTGCCATACGCCGTTGCTGTCGTAGGGCTGCGGGCCACCGCCGCAGGCGGGGTCGGTCGAGCAGTCGCTGTCGTTGCAGTCCGTGTAGTCGTCGCTGTCGTTGTCCAGCTTGTCCGTGCAGTTCGACTCCGGGTTCGGCGGGCAGGGCGGATCAAGGGGCAGGTAGAAGATGGCCCCGACCGAGACGTATTCGCTGATCGCGCCCGAAGCGTTGTCGATGCTGCGCGCCACGTAGAACCAGCGGGAGATCCCGACATCGCCGATGTCGATGTCCGCGTCGAGCACCGTGGTGCCGTCTTCAACGAACACGCCTTCGTCGTCCGTGGCGATGAGGATGTCCCGGGTGCCGAGCTCCGCCGCGTTGGAGACGGTGAGCTGGCCGTACATGTTCTCACCGTCGAGCACCGTAATGCTATCGATCACGATGTCGCCCTTCTCATCCCCGTACTGGAAGAAGCGGATGTCGGTCTTCTTGGAGAAGTGGGTGTCCTTCCCGACGATCGTGAACGACACCGTTTGACCCTGGGTTACCTCCGCAGGGTCGAAGCTCGCGGAGATGCCGACACGATCGACCTGGAAGGCGTTGTAGCCCGTCGTCAGATCGCTGCCGTTCTCCACGTACACATCCCGCAATCCGGGGATCGCATCGGGGGAAACGGTCACATCCGCGAGCATGTACGTTTCGCTCAACACGTCGACCGCGTTGACCTCCACGCCTTCGCCGAAGCCCGTCCACGTCTTTCCGGAGACCCATTCCGTGTTCTGGCCGATCAGCTCCACCTGGATGTGTTCGCCGATCTTCGCGCGCGAAGGCGCGAGGGCGAAGCTGTCGTCCACGATGGTGAGCGCGCTGCCGATCTCAAAATCGCCGCCGCGCGTCGTCACGTCCGCATCGCGGGCGCCGAGCGTTGCCGCCGGATCTACCGTCACGTTCGCGGTGGCCGTCCACCCGTCCAGCACGGTGAAGCTGTTGACGGTGACGCCGCCTCCGAGCGAGAGGTCGTTCCCGTCGAAGTCGAACACCGAGTTCGTGGAGGTGATCTTGGCGTCAAACGTCGTTCCCCGGCCCGCCTCGGGCGGCCAGAACGACAACGACTGATCCTGGGTGCCGAGCTGCTCAGACGTGTCCTTCACGCCCTCGGGGCAAGCGACGAGGAGCATCGGGAGGAGGGCGTAGACAAACCGCATGGGCGCTCCGGACGGGTGGCCGTGCGAGTATACCTGCACGAAGTCCCCACCGCGACGATCAGACGGTCAAAACGCCGACGGAGTGCTCAGCCGATGACCGAGCGTACCGCCACATCCGCCCAGGCCAGCACCGCGGAGGGCATCAGACCGAACACCACGAGCAGCGCCCCGCACACCCCGAGCGCCAGCTTGGCACGCCCATCCTGCGCGATCTCCGGGTGCCCATCCTTCATGTACATGTACACCATCGGGCGCAAGTAGTAGTAGACGCCTGCCGCCGCGCCCAGCGCACCCACCATCGCGAGGCCCACCTGACCCGCCCCGATCGCCGCGGCGAACAGGTAGAACTTGCCGATGAAGCCCATCGTGGGCGGCAAGCCGGCGAGGGAGATCAAGCACAAGGACAAACCCGCCGCCAACCACGGGTGCGACTTGCCGAGGCCGGAGAGCTTGGCGATGTCCGTCGCGTCGTCACCCTTCTCGTCGGTCATCAGCGAGAGCACCGCGAACGCGCCGGCATTCATGAAGACGTACGCCAACATGTAGAAGGCGAGGCTCCCGATCCCGTCGTTCTCAACAGCGCCGGCTTCCGACACCGATGAGAGCGCCATCAGCATGTACCCTGCGTGCGCGATCGAGCTGTACGCGAACATGCGCTTCAGGTCGTTCTGCACCAGCGCCCCGAGATTTCCGACGAGCATGGTCGCGGCGGCCATGACCCAGAGCGCCCCGGACCAGTGGCCCGCGTCCTCCCCGAGCGCGCCGATCACGACGCGACCAAACGCCGCGAAGCTCGCTGCCTTTACGCCCGTAGCCATCAACGCCGTCACTGTTGTCGGGGCGCCCTGGTACACGTCGGGCGCCCACATGTGGAAGGGCACACTTGCGACCTTGAAGCCGAAGCCGACGAACAACAACGCCACGCCGACGAGGAGCAGGGTTCCCGCCTCGCCGCCGCTCGACGCCAGCGAATGCGCGATCGTCGTGAGCGAGGTGGACCCCGTGGCGCCGAACACGAACGCCACCCCGTAGAGCATGATCGCCGACGAGAACGCGCCGAGGATGAAGTATTTGAAGCCCGACTCCACTGCGCGCTCGTCGGAGCGCTTGATCGCGCACATCGCATAGATCGCGAGGCTCATCACCTCCAGCGAGATGAACACCATCATCAGGTCGTTGCTGTAGGCCATGCCGAGCATGCCGCACAACGCGAACAGCATGAGCGCGTAGAGCTCGCCGACCCGGACACCGATGCGCTCCATGTAGGACTCGGTGAGCAACAGCGCGAACAACCCGCCCAACAGCGAGGCGCACGCGAAGAAGTTCCCGAACGCGTCCATCCGGAGCATGCCCGAGAACGCCTCGTTCGCGGGCTGTCCCGAGCTGAGCGCCACGAGCACGAGCGCGCCGGCGACGGTGGCGCAGGAAGCCATCCAGAACGCGCCTTTCGGCATCGGCCGGAACACTGCGGCCGCGACCATCAGCACGACGCCCATGAGCGCGAGCAGCACGAGCGGCGCGGCGAGCGCCACCGAGTCCATCACGGGCGGCATCACTCAGCCTCCTGGGCCAGCCAGCTCGGCAGGCAAGCATCCCCGCAAGCGTACGGCGAAGCCTCAAAGTGCCCCTCCATCCGCTCCACGAAGCGCTCCACCGAGGGGTTGATTCGATCGAGGAACACATTGGGGAACAGCCCCATCACGAAGGCCAGCACCACCAGCGGCAACAAGTAGGCCAGCTCGCGGGGGTTGAGATCCTTGAGGTTCCGGTTCGCCTCGTTCTGGAGGGGACCGAACATCATGCGCTGGAAACACCAGAGCATGTACGTTGCGCCGAGGATCACGCCGCTCGCAGCGATGATCGTGGGGATCGGCGCGAACTGGAAGCCGCCGAGGAGGATCATGAACTCGCCGACGAAACCGTTGAGCCCGGGCAGCCCGATGGAGCTGAACGTGATGATCATGAAGATCAAGGCGAACTTCGGCATCACCTTGGTGATCCCGCCATAGTCGACGATCCTCCGCGTGTGCCGGCGCTCGTAGAGCACGCCCACGAGGAGGAACAGCGCCCCGGTTGAGATGCCGTGGTTGAGCATCTGGTAAATGCCGCCGCTGACGCCCGGCGCGTTCAGCGCGAACAACCCCAACATCACGTAGCCGAGGTGGCTCACCGAGCTGTAGGCGACGAGCTTCTTGACGTCGTCCTGCACCATCGCAACAAGGGCCCCGTACACGATGCCGATGACGGCGAGCGCGATGAGGAACGGCCCGTACGCCGTCACCGCATCGGGGAACAACGGCATGGCGAAGCGGTAGAAGCCGTAGGTACCCATCTTGAGCATCACGCTCGCGAGCACCACGGAGCCGCCGGTCGGCGCTTCCACGTGCGCATCCGGCAACCAGGTGTGCACCGGGAACATCGGCACCTTGATGGCGAACGCGAGCGCGAGGCAGGCGAACATCCACTTCTGGGTGGCCGGGGTGAGCGACAACGTGAGCAGGTCGGAGAGGTCGGTGGACCAGGCGCCCGTGGCCTCGTGGAACTGGTAGTAGAGGCCGATCAGCGCCACCAGCATGAACAACGAGCCGGCGACGGTGTAGATGAACAGCTTCACGGCCGCATAGATGCGGCGCTCGCCGCCCCAGATGCCGATGAGGAAGTACATCGGGAGGAGCACGAGCTCCCAGAATACGTAGAACAGGAACGTGTCCAGCGCGACGAAGGTGCCGATCATGGCGCCTTCAAGCACCAACATCAGCGCTGCGTAGCCGCGGAAGTTCTTCTCGACGCCCGAGAAGCCGGCCAAGAGGATGAGCGGCGTCATCGCCGTAGTGAGCAGGATCAAACACAGGCTCACACCATCGATCCCGAGGTGGTAGCGCACGCCCCACTGGGCGATCCAGTCCATGTCCTCCACGAATTGGTACTCGGCGCCGGCGGCATCGAAGCCGGTCCAGAGCGGAATCGAGACGACAAACACCACGATCGAGGCGACGAGTGCGCCCATCCGGGAGGCGCTCTGGGGCATCGCCGCGACGACGATTCCGAGGGCGATCGGCAGGAGGGTGACGAGCGAAAGGAGCGGCATCAGCTCACCCGAGTGCGTAGGCGGAGGCGAACAACGCCGCGCCGGCCGCGATGGAGATTGCGTAGGTCTGGAGCTTCCCGCTTCCCAGACGACCGTGCAGCGCGCCAGCCTTCTGCGCGACGCTCGCGGCCCCGTTCACGAGCCCGTCGATGACCTGGGAATCGACGATCGCCCAGAGCACCTGCCGCGAGAACGTGACGAGCGGCGTGAGGATCGTGGCCTGATACAGCTCGTCCACGTACCACTTGTTCAAGCTGCCCTGATAGAGCCTCTGGAATCGTGCCGCCAACAAGGCCGGTTTCTCAGGGTTTTTGACGTAGAACGTGTACGCGAGGCCCACGCTCGCGGCGATGCCGAGCAGGGTGAGGCCCATGAGCGGGAACTCGAGCGGATTGTGCTCGGGGAACTCCACCTTTCCATGCTCGAACACTGGATCGAGGAAGTGGTGGAGCATGCCGTGCTCCGCCGCCCAATGAGGCAGGTTGAGCAGGCCCCCGAACAGCGAGAGCGCCGCGAGCACCACAAGGGGCCCGACGATGACCATCGGCGACTCGTGCGGGGTGTGCCCGTGGCCGTGTGCGTCGTGACCATGCCCGTGATCCGCGTGGGCGTGCGCATCATGACCGTGCTCGGCGTGCGCGCCTCCGCGATACACCCCGGCAAACGTCATGAACATCAGCCGACTCATGTAGAACGCGGTCATCAGCGCGGCCGAAGTGGCCAGGAGCCAGAGCACCTTTGGCATCACCGTACCGAGCGGCAGGCTCTCGAACATCGGGGTGATGAAGGTGAGCCAGAGGATCTCATCCTTCGAGAAGAAGCCGGAGAAACCTGGGAACCCGATGATGGCCAGATACCCCATCAGGAACGTCAGGAAGGTGAGCTTCATGTACTTGGCGAGCCCGCCCATCTTCCGCATGTCCTGCTCGTGGTGCAGGGCGTGGATGATGGAGCCCGACCCGAGGAACATCAGCGCCTTGAAGAAGGCGTGCGTCATCACGTGGAAGAAACCAGCGGTGAAGGCGCCGACGCCCACGCCGAGGAACATGAAGCCGAGCTGCGACACGGTGGAGTAGGCGAGCACCTTCTTGATGTCGTTCTGG
Organism: Deltaproteobacteria bacterium; assembly: GCA_014191855.1. GTDB lineage: Bacteria > Myxococcota_A > UBA796 > UBA796 > SXON01 > SXON01. The sequence continues at coordinate 13,298 of BJHF01000070.1, read as the reverse complement.
GTGATCGCGATCGTGGCGGCCAGGAACGCGGTCAATGCGCCCACAGTCGCGACAGTGGCCATGGCGGCGGGAGACATGACAAACAGGAAGTTCAACCGGCAGATCATGTAGATGCCGGAGGTGACCATCGTCGCGGCATGGATGAGCGCCGACACCGGAGTCGGGCCCGCCATGGCGTCGGGCAGCCAGATGAACAGCGGGATTTGGGCGCTTTTGCCGGTGGCGCCGCCGAAGAACAGCAGACACACGCAGGTTACGACGCAGCCGCCGATGCCACCAACGAGCTCCGGGTGCGACGCGATCACCTCCTCCAACTGGTGGAAGTTCATCGTCGCGTGCTCACCGAGGCTCCAATAGAGCAGGAACAAGCCGACGACAAAGCTGAAGTCGCCGACGCGGTTCACGATGAACGCCTTCTTGCCGGCGCTCGCGTAGTCGTTGTTCTCGTACCAGAAGCCGATCAGCAGGTACGAGCACAGCCCCACCCCCTCCCAGCCCACGAACATGAGCAGGAAGTTGTCGCCCATCACGAGCAGCAGCATCGCGAAGATGAACAGGTTCAAGTAGGCGAAGAATCGCCACACCGAGTCCTTGTCCTTCTCGTCGTCCATGTACCCGATCGAGTACACGTGGATGAGGAACCCGATCCCGGTGATGACGCACATCATCGTGGCGGTGAGCTGATCCACGCGGAAGGCGATGTCCGCCGAGAACGTGCCGGCCGACATCCAGGTCCACAGCGGCACGTCGATCGGGGCGGCGCCGCCGAGGAGCTGAAACAGCGTCATGAAGCTGAGCGCTGCGGAGAGGCCGACCATCAGCGATGCCAGGCCGCCGGCGACGACGCGGGACGCGCGCTTTTGAAGCACCAGGCCATTGAGAATCGCGCCGAGGAGCGGCAGCGCTGGGATGAGCGAGATCATCAGCCCCCCATCCGGTCAAGGTCGTCGAGCTGCACGGTGAGCCGGTTTCGGAAGAGCAAGATGACCAACGCGAGGCCGACCGCGGCCTCGGCGGCGGCCACCGCCATCACGAAGATGGCGAAGACGTGGCCATCCATCGAGCCTGTCTGCCGGGAGAAGCCGACGAACGCGAGGTTCACGCCGTTGAGCATCAGCTCAACGCTCATGAACACGATGAGCGCGTTCTTGCGGGTGAGGACGCCGATCACCCCGAGCGTGAACAGCGCGGTGCTCACGACGAGCACCGGGGTGAGACCGACCGCTTCCATCAAACCTCCCGCTTGGCGAGGACGACCGCGCCGACCATGCTCACGGTCAACAACAGCGACACCGCTTCAAAAGGCAGCAGGTAGTTCCCGCGGAACAGCTCCTCGCCCATCGCTGCGATGGTGCCGTAGGCCGGCTGGCCGCCCTGAAGGTCTACGTTGATCGCGGTGACGGGGGTGTGAACGAGCCCATCGAGCCCCGCGATCAGCGCGACACCGAGCAGCGCGGCGGCCATCAACCCGATGATCCCGCGGTTGCTGAGCGTGCCGACCGGGGTGGCCCCCGGCTCGCGGATGTTCAGGAGCATGATCACGAAGATGAAGAGCACCATGATGGCGCCGGCGTAGACCAGCACCTGCACGACGGCCACGAAGTGGGCATCCAACATCACGTAGTCGGCTGCCAACGCGAAGAAACAAACCACAAGCGACAACGCGCTCGCGATGGTGCTGCGCTGCAAGATCACACTTGCGCCCGACACCACGGCCAGCAGGCTGAAGAGGTAGAACAGCACCGATTCGGTCATCCGAGGTGTCCTCCTGCGACCGGCGCTTCGTCGGGCGTGTGCCCCGCCGGAGCTGTCGTGTGATCGGCCCGGTACGCCTCGCTCGCCTCCGGTTTCAGCCGGTCCATGAGGTTGATCATGTACGGCTTGCTGTGGACCATGTCCTGCCGATTGTAGGCGTTGATCTCGTAGATCTTGGTGTCCATCCGGATGGCGTCCTTCGGGCACGCTTCCACGCAGAAGCCGCAGTAGATGCAGCGCAGCATGTCGATGTCGAAGGAGACCGGAAACTTCTCCGCGGGGTCGTTCGGGTTTTCGCCGGCGACGATGGTGATGCAGCGAGCCGGACACACCGTAGGGCAGCACATACAGGCCACACACTTGATGCCGCCGTCGGGACGCAACAACAGCCGGTGGGCGCCGCGGTACCGGGGCGTCATCGGCTTACGCACGTCGGGATACTCGATCGTACGGAAGCGGTCCTGATCGAAGATGTTCTTCACCACGTGGCCGAGGGTGATCACCATCCCCTTGATCACTTCGACCAGGTAGGAGGATTCGGAGCCCGTGAGCTTCTTGTTCGGCTTTGGAAGCGCCATCTCAGCTCCCTCCCGCGGGCCCGAACAGCTCGTGCCGAAGCACGATCCAGCCGGCCGCTGCAAATACGTTGCCGAGGGCGAGGGGCAGCATGACCTTCCAGCCCAGGTTCATCAGTTGGTCGTAGCGGAAGCGCGGCACCGTCCAGCGCACCCAGATCATGATCCAGCAGCCGATCAGCACCTTGACCGCCAGCGCGGTGATGCCGAGGATCACCGCCATGAGATCGCCGCCGAGCTCCGGCATCTCCGCCCACGCGGAGAGCGCCGCAAGGCCGCCCATGAAGCCGACGACACCGAGCGCACCGTGGGCCCCGGCCGCGCCGAGCCACACCGCCGTGAAGAATTTCGGCTCGTTCTGCCGAGGATCATCCTTCGGGATCACCGAGTAGAACGGGCGCCCCTGCCGCTTCCAGGCCACCACTGCGAAGGTAAGGAAGGCCGGCACCGCGCCGAGCCCGAGCACCCCCAGCAGCAGATCGGCGTGCTCACGGATGGTGGCGGGCGAGAGCAGCGGCACGTTGTAGCCGCCGAAGAACAGGGTGGCCGTTACCGAGGAGGCCACGATCATGTTGGCGTACTCGGCCATGAAGAACAGCGCGAACCGGAAGCTGGAATACTCGGTGTGGTAGCCGCCGACCAGCTCGGCCTCGCCCTCCGGCAAGTCGAACGGCGTGCGGTTGGTCTCCGCGAACGCGGCCACCCAGAACAGCACGAACGCGAGGAAGCCGAACGGGGAGAACACGTTCCAGTTGAGCGCGGGGATCTCCACGACCCCGAAGAGGCTCAGGGGCTGGCCTTGTACCTCGGCGATCCGCGAAAGGGACACGGAGCCGGCGCTCAAGAACACGACGACGGCGGAGAGTCCCATCGCCAGCTCGTACGAGACCATCTGGGCGCTGGCCCGGAGGCCGCCCAACAGCGAGAACTTGTTGTTGGACGACCAGCCCGCGAGCATGATCCCGTACACACCGAGCGACGTCATCGCGAGCACGAACAACAAGCCGCCGTCCATGTCGCTCACCTTGAGCTGATGGCCGAGGAACGTGTCCCCGAACGGCACCACCGCGAAGGTGCAGAGGGCGATGCTCATCGCGATGACTGGCGCGATGAACCAATAGAACTTCTCCACGTGGTCCGGAGTGATGTCCTCCTTGAAGGCGAGCTTCACCACGTCCGTGAGGGTGTGGATGAGCCCGGCCGCCCGGAGCGACACGATCGGCTTGAACACGAGCGGGCGCGCCGCGAGCACGTCGCCCAGCAGGCGCGGGATGTCGAGCGGGTTCGGAATGTCGATCGGGGCGCGGTTGGGGCCGGGGCGATCCTGGATGTACGCCGCACCTTTACGCTCGCCCCAGATGAGCAGCGGCACGATCTGCATCACGAACGCCACCGAGAATACGCAACGGAGCAGGATGACGACCCAGTCGCCCCACTCGGTCCAGAGCTCGCTCATTTGGCCTCCGCCGCCGCCGGGGTGGCCGGGGCGATCAGCTTGCCGTTCGTGCCCAGCCCTCGGTAATCGAGTCCGGCCAACCGCGGGATCACCCGCGCCATGGCCAGGAACGTCGCCACGGGCATCCGGGTGCCCGGCGCACGACCGAGCGCAGCGCCGAGGGCATCAAGCGCCTGGTACGCCGGCACCGCTTCGCCGAGGGGGTTCGTGGCGCGACGCGCACGCTGCACCCGGCCCTGGCGGTTGAGGTAGGTCGCGTCCATCTCGACGACGTGCGCCACCGGCACGACGATGGCGGCCGCCGCCGTGGTGGGGTTGTGCTGCGTGCCGAGGTACGCCAACGCCGGCGCCAGCACCTCGCCGACGCGCGACACCACGTCGTCCTCCAACACGACGAGCAACGCCAGATCCGCCGCGCGGAGCGCAGCAGCGTCCCCCACGTTTCCGGCCCACTCCGCGAGGAGCTTCACGCCCGCGGTGTTCGCGTTTTTGTCAGCATCCATGAGGAACGTGTCGCTCTTGGCGATGGCATCCGCGTCCGCGCCTGCGACCCAGAACACCTTCGCGTCCGGGCAGTTGGCGCGCACAAGCTGGAGCATCGCCCAGTTGGCCTCCAGCGACGCCTGCGTGCCGAGCACAAAGCCGACCCTCCCCGCGCCCGCTGCACGAATTCGGCGGGCAAGCTCGGGGATCGCGTCGGCGCTCGGCGCGCCGTCTACCGTTGCGCGCAGCACGCGGGACAGGCTTCCGATCGCGACGTGACGGTCGCGACCCGGATCACACATCCAGCTCTGGTTCACGTCGTCATTGCGGCGCGGCGTGTAGCGGAACACCTCGCCTTCCTGGTGGCAAACCTGGATGTTGCAGCCCGTGGCGCAGCCCGTGCACACGCTCGCCGTCTCCCGCAGATACCACACCCGGCGCTGGAAGCGGAAATCCTTGCTGGTGAGCGCCCCCACCGGGCAGATATCGGCGAGGTTCCCCTGATAGTCGTGCTCCAGGCGCATCCCGGGGAACATGCCGATCTCGGTATGATCGCCCCGGTTCATCAGCGCGAGATCCCCGGTGTGGGTGATCTCGTCGCCAAACCGCACGCAGCGGCTGCACTGCACGCAGCGCTCGGCGTCGAGCATGATGTGCTCGCCGATGTCCTGGCGCTTGTGTTTGCCGACCTTCGCTTCGTTGCCACGGCTGTCGTACTTGCCGTGGTCCATATAGTAGTCTTGAAGGCGACATTCGCCCGACTGGTCGCAGATCGGGCAGTCGAGCGGGTGGTTGACGAGGAGGAACTCCATCACCGACTTGCGGACCGCCTTCACGTTGTCGGTTTCGGTGCGGATCACGAGCCCGTCGCGGGCCTGCATGTTGCAGGCGATCTCCAGCATCGGCCCGCGCGGGGTGTCGGTTTCGCACATGCACATCCGGCAATTCCCCGCCACCGACAGGTGCGGGTGGTAGCAGTAGTGCGGGATCTCCACGCCGGCGAGCTTGGCCGCCTCGATCATGTTGGTCCCAGCGGGGACCTCGAGCTCGACGTCGTTGACCTTGACCTTCGGCATCAGGCGGCTCCGGCGCCGCGGCCCTGGACCCGATCCAGGAACTCGCTGCGGAACTTGGTGAGGAAGCTCTGCACGGGCATGGCCGCGCTCGCTCCGAAGAAACAGATGGTCTTGCTGTGGATGTTGTCCGCGAGGTCGCGGAGCGTCACTAGGTCGGCCGCGGTGGCATCCCCATCTCGCACGCGGCAAAGAATCTGGTACATCCAGCCACATCCTTCGCGACACGGCGTGCACTGCCCGCAGCTCTCGTGGGCATAGAAGCGCAGCAGGTTCGTGAGGGCCGCGACGAGATCCGTCGTGTCGTCCATCACGATCATGCCGCCCGAGCCCAGGTAACTCCCGGCATTCGTCTGGATGGACTCGTAGTCCATGCTGCAGAGCTCAACCTCCGCGGGCGTCATCACCGGCACCGATGAGCCTCCCGGGATCACGGCCTTGAGCTTCCGCCCCGGCAACAACCCGCCCGCGTACTCGTTGATCAGCGTCGTCATCGGCAGGCCCAGCGGGATCTCGTAAACCCCCGGTTTGCGCACGTGGCCCGACACGCTGAACAGCTTCGTTCCCGGGCTCTTCTCGGTGCCGATCGCCTTGTAGGCGGCGGCGCCGTTCTCGATGATCCAAGGGACAACCGCCAAGGTCTCCACGTTGTTCACGATCGTCGGCGCGCGCCAGGCCCCTTCCACGGCCGGGAACGGCGGCTTCAGCTTCGGCTGCCCCTTCTCCCCTTCGAGCGAGCTGATCAGCGCAGTTTCTTCGCCGCAGATGTAGGCGCCGGCGCCCACGTGCACGTACAGGTCGAAGTCTGTGCCACTGCCGAGGATGTTCTTGCCCAGGAGCCCCGCCGTATAGGCCTCCGCGAGCGCCTCATCGAGCCGACGGGCGATGTACCGGAACTCGCCGCGGATGTAGATGTAGCCGACCCGCACGTCGAGCGCGCGCGCGGCGATGATCATGCCCTCGATCAGCAGGTGCGGATCGAGCCACAAGCAATAACGGTCCTTGAACGTGCCGGGTTCGGACTCGTCGGCGTTGCACAGCAGGTATACGGGCTTGCCTTTCCGCTTCTCCAGCGCCGGCACGAAGGTCCACTTCATGCCGGTTGGAAAGCCGGCGCCGCCGCGGCCGCGCAAGCCGCTGTCCTTCACCACCGCGGTGATGTCGGCCGGCGCCATGCCCAGCGCCTTTGGCAGCCGCGAGTAGACCCCCCGCGACCGGGCCACCGTGAGCCGGTGGCTGTCGGGGGTCTCCCAGTTGCCGCTCAAGATACGGGGAAAGTCCATTGATCGGCCTCCGGGCGGGGCTCGGGGAGGTTCTTTCCGGCGCGCAGCCCGTCGATCACCTGGTCGATGATCTCGGGGGTGAGGCGCTCGTAGAAGTGTTCGTTGATCTGGGCCATGGGCGCGGAACCGCAGCTCGCCAGGCACTCCACCCGCAACAGCGTGAAGAGGCCATCCTTGCTGTTGCCGTGCGCATCGATGTCCAGACGCTTCTCGATGTGGGCGATCAGCCCCTCCGCGCCCACGAGCGCGCACGACAGCGTGTGGCACACCTGGATGAAGTACCGATTCGTCGGCCCCTTCTTGAACATGGTGTAGAAGGAGGCAACCGAATGAACGTGGCTGGGAGAGAGCTCCAACGTGCGCGCGATGAGGCGCATCACGTCGAGATCGATCCACTCCCAGGCATCCTGCGCCATCCACAACAGCGGCATCACCGCCGACTGCTTGGTGGGGTAGCGTGTGAGGATCGTCTGGATCTCCGCCGCTTGTTCGGGGGACCACTCGCGCGGGCCGCGCGAAGCCGCCGTGGGTGCGCCGTGGCTCATCGGTCCAACTCGCCGGCGATGATGTTGATGGAGCCCAGGGCGGCGACGGCGTCGGCCACCATCTTTCCCTGGATGATCTTGGGGAACGTGCTGTAGTTTGCGAAGCACGGCGGCCGGATGCGCACGCGCCACGGCTTCGAGGATCCGTCGGACACAATGTAGAAGCCCAGCTCGCCGCAGCCGCCCTCCGTAGCGCTGTACAGCTCGCCGACGGGAGGTTGAATGCCGTGCATCACCAACTTGAAGTGGTTGATCAGGCCTTCCATCGTGTTGTACACCTTGTCTTTCGCGGGCAGGGCCACGAGGTGGTTGTCCACCATCACCGGGCCACCCGGAATGCTCGCCACCGCCTGCCGGATGATCTTGCAGGACTCGAACATCTCCTGGAACCGAACAATCGTGCGATCGTACGTGTCCCCCCCTTCCGCCGTCGGCACCTCGAACTGGTACTTCTCGTAGCCCCAGTAGGGCTGCGCCTTGCGGATGTCGTAGGGAACTCCCGTGGCCCGAAGGCACGGTCCGGTGACGCCGTGCGACAACGCCATTTCCCGCGTGATCACACCGCACCCGATGGTACGGTCCATGAAGATGCGATTTCGCTCCACCAGGTTGCGAACGTCGCCCACCGCTTCCTGCATCTCGTCGATCACGCGGAGCAGCTTCTCGAACCAACCGTCCGGTGCGTCTTGAGAAACGCCCCCAATTCGAGGGTAGTTGACCATCATCCGGGCGCCGCAGAGCTCCTCGTAGAGGTCGTAGATCTTCTCCCGGTAGTTGTACATGTACCAGAAGTTCGTGAGCGCCCCGATGTCGACGAGGTTGGTGCCGATGCACACCGCGTGGTCGATGATCCGGCCCATCTCGCTGGTGATGACCCGAAGGGCCTGTGCCCGTGCCGGCGCTTCGATCCCCAACAACTGCTCACACGCGTAGCACCACGCATTGCTGTTGTTGACCGGGCCCATGTAGTTCAGTCGTTCCGCGTACGGAATGACGAACTGGTAGTAGACCGTCTCGCATTGCTTCTCGAAACCGCGGTGCAAATAGCCGATCTCGCAACCGGAGTTCACGATGGTTTCGCCATCGAGCTGCACCTGGATGCGCAGCGTGCCGTGCGTAGCCGGGTGCGCCGGACCGATGTTCAGGGTGAGGAGATCCGACGGCAGGGGCCGAACGGTCGTGTGGTCGTGGCCGCTGACGCTCATGCCCACTCCACCTTCGCGCACAGCAAGTTCTCCGCGGGCGCCGAGAGCTTCTGCCGCTTGTTGATCGGGTAGTCCTTCCGGAGCGCATGCCCCTGGAATTCGTCGTGACAGAGGATTCGTCGGAGGTTCGGGTGCCCCTCGAAGTGGATCCCGAAGAGATCCCACACTTCCCGCTCCATCCAGTTGGCGATGGCCCAGAGGTCCCACACGCTCGGGACAACAGGCTTCTCCTCGCCCACGGCCACCTTCACGCGGAAGCGGTGGTTGCGGCCCATCGAGTAGAGCTGGTAGGCCACCTCGTAGCGCCACTCCCGGTCGTCGTCGCCGCTGCCATCCACCGGGGAGAAACCCAGGTAATCCACGCCGCCGACGTCCATCAGCGCATCCAGGGCGGTCTCCCCATCGTCACGCAGAAAGGTAAGTACAGCCCGTAGATCCTCGGGCTTCACGGTTACCGCGCACTGGCCGCGGAACTCGTAGCTGCGCAGTACCTTCGCGCCGAATTGGGCCTCGACCCGCGCCATGATCTCACGTTCGGTCATCCCGGCCCCCTACCGCCAGTCCCGCACGGACTCGCGACTGATCTTCTCCTGGATCTTCACGATGGCGCCGATCACGTTCTCGGGGCGCGGCGGACAGCCGGCCACGTACACGTCTACGGGCACCAGCTCGTCGACCCCTTGCACCACGCTGTAGTTGTCGTAGAAGCCGCCCGAGGAGGCACAGGCGCCCATCGAAACAACCCACTTCGGATCGGGCATCTGGTCGTAGATCTGCTTGAGCACCGGCGCCATCTTCTGGGTGACCGTACCCATGATCAACAGCAGGTCGGCCTGCCTCGGCGAGAAACGCACGAGCTCCGCCCCGAATCGCGACACGTCGAACCGGCTGGACACGACGCCCATGAACTCGATGGCGCAGCACGCGGTGCCGAACGGCATCGGCCACAGCGCGTACTTCCGGCCCCAGTTCACCACCTCGTCCAGCCGGGTGGCGATCACGGGCATGCCCTCAAAGTTGTTCTCTAGTCCCATTGGAACGCTCCACGCTTGAGACAGTAGAACCAGCCGAGGAAAAGCACGCCGAGAAACACGAACATCTCGCCGAGCAGGAACATCCCCTGCCCCTGCTCAACCAGCCGCTGGAACACCACCGACCACGGGAAGAGGAACACCGCCTCCAGGTCGAAGAGGATGAACAGCACCGCGACCAGGTAGAACTTCACCGAGAAGCGCTGGCTCGTGGCGAAGCGCGCGGGCATGCCGCACTCGTAGAGGGAGCTCTTGGTTGCGTTCGGGCGATAGGGCCCGATGAACCGGCTTCCCGCCACGAAGATCAGCGAAAAAATCACCGCGATTGCGATGGATACGAGGATCGGCACGTACGGGTTCGCCACGCGTACCTCAGGAGGTCGGCGCGGGTATCCCGGGGCGTCGCGGGGGACAAGCACGGGGAGGGCACTCAGGGCGAGGCTCGCGGCCCGGTCCCTTGGCCGGGCGCCGTCGCGGAGCCTCGCGGTGCAGGCCGACGGCCGCCGTCAGCGCGGGGCCACGTACACCGCGCCCGCCCAGCCACCCCAGCCGATGTCGCCCGAGCCGACCACAAGATCGGTCCGCCCTTTCCCGTCGATGTCGCCGACCGCGGTCCGACACCCAAGGCCCTGGTCCACACCGGCAGTTCCTTCGAGGATCCAGGTCGCCCAGGACTCGGGGGGCCGCACGACCTCGTCGCCACGTCGGTGAGGACGCGCGCAGGCCGCGGCGTGCGTCGCCACTCCGGCGAAGCACGCGCAGCCCACCCTGCCCGTGATGGTGGCGCAGAACCCTAAGCTCCCCGCACCCGTGTGATCGCGGCGCATAAGGCTGTCGCAGAGGTGGCGTAGAAGCATATGGATTTGAGACGCGCTCGCCAGAGCGCCGGCAGACAGACCCGGCGACGGTACTTCGCGAGACGCCCCCGTGGTCGCCGGTTAGGAAGCCCACTCTGGAGTTCTCGGATGCCTAACACCCCCGAATTCGTCGCCGGGGCCCGCATGTTCGTCGGGGATGTGTACGAGCTCAACCTGGCTCGCACATTCGCCGAGCCTACGGAGTACGACGGGAACCGCAAGGAGGTCTTCTCGGAATTGCTGCTGGATGCCCCGGTGCAATCGATGGGACTGGCAGATGCCAGCTGAAAGCCTGGACGTCCTGCGCGCCGAGGTGGCTCGGGTGGAGGATCCGAACCTCCTTCCTCTCGACTTGACCTATGACTCGCTCGATCGCCTCGAGGATTACTTTCTGCTCGTTCTCGGAGGGACCGTCACCGCGGACGACGGGCTGGCCACACGTATGGCACGCTACTTGGGCGACACGCTCATCAAGAACGCGGGAGGGTGCTGGGAAGGGGCGGGTGATGAACGCGTCGTCGCGCGGATCCCGCGCGTTCGTAAGGAGGGGTTCGATGCGCTCGGCCCGATTCTCGAATTCAGACGCTTGCGGATTCCGGGTGCAGTGCGTGACCTCACTGTCATCTGGGACGTCGCCCAGCGACGTCGAGAGCTGGCGGCCGCAACGGCGGACCCCGACGCGAATCTTGGGTCGCTTCGGGAGGACATCGAGGCGCTGACGGGCGCAGATCCCGGCCCGCTCGACGACGGGACGCCCGCGGCGCTCGCCGCGCTCGAGGAAGCGCTCAAGACGCTCATCATCCAAAAACGAACCCGTGAAGCGCGCCGCCGCGTGCATACGCGTGCCATCGTCTACATCGGCGCTCTGTTCCTGAGGGGCTTGGGCCGGGGCGGCTGGTCGGTGTGCGAAAGTCCGCGCGATATCGATTTCGGCAAATTCCACGCGGGCGATTGGGCCCCGTTGAGCGCCGTCCGCCGCGTCACTCCGCAACAGCCTGCCGGACTTCTCCAAAAGAACCTGGAGACCATCATCGAGGCGAGGAAGGCGGCGCGACGATGAGCGCAGGGCTGTGGTTAGCGCTGGTGCCGCCGGGACGTGTGCTCCCTCTCGACGAACTCGCGGTTCGGCTCGCGACACTGCCGGATGTGGAGGTTCACTGCAAACGTCGCTACCTCACGGTGGAGGTCTACGACAGGAAGACAGGCCGCAGGCCTCGAATCGTCGTTGGCCTCAACATTGAGCCCTACGTCAAGCTCGAGTCTGCCGAGATCGCTGCGATGCGGGGCTCCGCTCGTTCCGACCGCGACATGATCGCCGCTGCCGACGCCCGGTATGAGTTGACTTGGCACCCTCGGGTGGCCTACGAGGCATACAATACGTTGGTCCGTATCGCTGAGGAGATCGAGCGAGCGAGCGGAGTCGTGATCTACAATCCGGCCGAGGGCAGCTTCGTATGACGCGGCCAGCGAGCGCATCGGCAGGCTCGTGGAGACGTGCCCCGCCGGGTTGCACGAGGCGCCAGCGGCCAGGGCCTCGGAGGCAGATCGGCGGTGACCGCGGTGCCGACGCCGGCCTACCCTGCGCCAAGCGCTCATCAAGCTCGTGGGGGACCGTTCCGGCGCCAGGAATCGGACGCCGGCACCGACGACCCTTCTTCGGGGAGAGCTATACCCCACCCGTCAAAACCTGCATCTGAACCCGAGTTTCCGCGCTCGGCCTCAAGCAGATGGTTCGAACTCCATCCACGAAGGGGACCGTTCGTGGTCAGCGGCCTGCCGGGGCGACAAACGGTTGTTCGACTAATGGCCTGTTCGTTGGACATCCGTTCAGGTAAGCGTTACGGGACGTGGTCATGCCCTCCGCCCTCGCGCTCCTCGACCACCGCGTCATCGTAGGCTTCCACGGCTGCGACCAGGCGACGGCCGACCGCGTGCTGGTCACCGGCGAGCCGATGAAGCCCAGCAGCAACCGGTGGGATTGGCTCGGCGAAGGTATCTACTTCTGGGAGCAGAACCCGGAACGCGCCTGGGCGTTCGCGGAGGAGCAACGCGAGCGCGGCAAGGTGAAGAACCCGACGGTGATCGGCGCGTTCATCCATCTCGGCCGCTGCTTCGACCTGACCCGAAGCCTCGCAACCTCCGCGCTCACGGACGCCTACGGCGGGCTGCGTGCGGCCGCGGACGCGCTGGGGAACCCGCTTCCATCGAACCGCTCCGGAGTCGGCGGAGGGGCGGACCTCCTGCTCCGCGACCTCGACTGCGCGGTCCTGAACTTCCACCTCCGCGCTGCCGACCGATCCGAAGGTGGTGTCAGCACGTTCTACCAGACCGTCCGCGGCGTCTTCGTCGAGGGGGTGCCGGCGTACCCCGGCGGGTCTATCTTCACGAAAACGCACACCCAGGTGGCTGTCCGCGACCCCTCGGTAATCGTCGGCTACTTCCGCCCGTCGCGGTATACTGACCTTGGAGCCTGACATGGACCAGCCCTCGAACCCGTACGCCGTGAACCCCTACGCCGAGCACGAGGCTCGCACGCGGGCGTGGTGGGCGGGCCTCACGCTCGCTGAGCAGGCCGCCTTCCTCGTCGAGATCGGCATCTACACCGCGGACGGGAAGCTCCACCCGAACTACGACCATCGGCCCGAGTCCGGGCGCGCGAAGCACGCCGAAGCGAAGTAGCGCACGCCAAGAAGCGTAGCTTCAACGCGCATACCCCTGCCGCACCACCAAGTCCCGGGCGTTCCCCGGGCAGGAACGCCGGCGAGCAAGGTGAGGGGGCGGGTGACGGGGTGGGTTGGCGCTCCCGAGCGAGTCTTCGAGCGAGCGGAGCGCCGACCCGCCCCGGCAGGACCCCGCCGCCGCCGCTCTCTCCCCTCACCGCACCAAGCGAAAAAGCGCCGCCGAGCCACCAAGTCCCGGGCGTTCCCTGGGCAGGAACGCCGGCGAGCAAGGTGAAGCGGCGGGTGACGGGTCGGGTCGGCGCTCCCGAGCGAGTCTTCGAGCGAGCGGAGCGCCGACCCGACCCGGCAGGACCC